>NZ_AQUR01000095.1 GCF_000372525.1 Cupriavidus neocaledonicus | reverse complement strand
TCACCGGCGGCGAGGACGGGCTGCAGGGCATTCCGCGCGGCAAGCTGTTCGGCGTGCTGTCGTTGTCGGATGACCTGACGCTGTACTACGTGGCGCTGGTGATCATCGTCGCGGCGTTCGCGCTGATCGTGCGCACGGTGCATTCGCCGTTCGGCCAGATCCTGAAGGCGATCAAGGAGAACGAGCCGCGCGCGGTGTCGCTGGGCTATGACGTCGACCGCTTCAAGCTGACCGCGTTCGTGCTGTCGGCGGCGCTGTCGGGGCTGGCCGGCTCGATCAAGGCGCTGGTGCTCGGCTTCGAGACCCTGACCGACGTGCACTGGTCGATGTCGGGCTCGGTGATCCTGATGACGCTGGTCGGTGGCCTGGGCACGCTGTCGGGCCCGATCGTCGGCGCCTTCGTGATCGTCGCGCTCGAGAACAAGCTGGGCGACATCGGCAACTTCCTGGCGTCGGTGACCGGCATCTCGTGGTTCGGCACGCTGGGCGAGTCGGTGACGATGGTGACCGGCGTGATCTTCGTGATCTGCGTGCTGACCTTCCGCCGTGGCATCATGGGCGAATTGCTGGCGCGCTTCGGCGGCCACGCGGCGCGCAAGGAGTGACCGCGGGTCGACATGCCCGATTCTGGGGCTAGGGTTTTTTCTAGCTTGTCCTCCATGCACCGCTTCGTTACATTCCATATACGGTTTTCGCAGGTTAAATGGAGGCGGAAGCGAGGAGACGACAGGCGCGCACCCGGTGTCGGGTAGCAGCGTTATAAATAAAGGGCGTTGCCGGGTGATCCTCGGCAACGCTTTTTTCATTGGGCGTCCCGCGCGCATAGTGACGCTTTCGCACCATTCTGGGGCGTTCATGCCGCATCGGCATCACCTCGCCGCCCCACCCATGCGACAATGCGGGTGCTCCTTGCTGCCCGCCCATGTCTGCCACGGTCCCTCCTGATCCATCCCCCACTGTCCCGCAAGCGGGCGGCCATGTCGCGCCGCAGGTCCTGGTTCGCCTGGGGCAGGGCGCCGACGCGGCACCGGTGACGGACTGGCTGGACCGGATCCGGCCCTTGCCCGTGCCCGCCGCACGCGCGCGGCAACTGATGCTGGGCGAACTGCTGGCCCAGTCTGGGCGCGGCGTCTGCCTGCTGGCCAGCGACGCGCCGGACAGCGGTGGCCTGCTGGCCTGCCTGCCGGTGGCCTTGCTGCCCAGCCTCGAGCTGGCCGGCCTCGCCGCCTGCGCCAGCGAGTGGTGGGTAAGGCCAGAGCTGGACGCCGCCACCCGCCGCGCGTGCCTGGAAGCCTGCTGCGCCACGCTGGCCGACTGGGGCCGCGCGCACGGCATCCGCCACGCGCTGCTGGCGCCGGGGCTGGTTGCCGGCCACGGCGGCGCGCCGCCCGGCTTCCGCCTGCACGGCAACGGCATGTGGCACGCCAGCCTGGTGCCGGCGGCCAAGGTACTGGGCTGATCCGCTTTGCGCCGGCTGTACGCCGGCGCCGCTGTCGCGGCCATTGCTGGCCTTCCCTCCTTTCCTTTTCCCTTTTCGCTTTCCTGCAATGACGGAATTCGCATTCCTGGCGGTTGCCGCCTTTCTTGCCGGCCTGATCGACGCGGTCGCCGGCGGCGGCGGGCTGGTCCAGATCCCGGCGCTGTTCTCGGCCTATCCCAACCTGGCGCCGGCGACGCTGCTCGGCACCAACAAGGTCGGCTCGATCGCCGGCACCGCGAGCGCGGCGCTGCGCTACGGCCGCAGCGTGCGCATCTACTGGGGCGCGACCGCGCCGGCGGTGGTGGCGGCCTTTGCGTGCTCGATGGCCGGTGCCTGGGCGCTGACCATGATCCCGGCCGAGCCGCTGCGCAAGGCGCTGCCGTTCGTGCTGGTGGCGCTGCTGGTCTACACCGTCGCCAAGAAGGACCTGGGCGCCGAGCACGCGCCCACCCTGAGCCGCTGGGGCGAACGCGGTGCGGCGCTGCTGGCCGGCGCCGTGCTGGGCTTCTATGACGGCGTGTTCGGGCCGGGCACCGGCAGCTTCCTGATGATCGTGTTCGTGCGGGTGTTCGGCTATGACTTCCTGCACGCGGCGGCGTCGACCAAGCTGGTCAACCTGGCCACCAACCTGGCGGCGCTGCTGCTGCTCGCCAGCAAGGGCCATATCTGGTGGCAGCTGGGCCTGTTGATGGCGGTGGCCAACGTCGCCGGCAGCCAGGTCGGCAGCAAGCTGGCGCTGCGCCACGGCAGCGCCTTCGTGCGCAAGGTGTTTATCGTGGTGGTCAGCGCGTTGATCCTGAAGACCGCCTGGGACGCCTTCGTGCGCTGACCGCAAAGCCAGGCGGGGCGGGCGATGCGGGTTAATCCTCGCTGTTCGCGCCAGGGCCCTGTGATAGACTCGATCCGCATTCCCGACCGCACGGTCGGTGAATCACCGAAGCGCCTTTCCGGGGGAGTGGCGTGGACGGGAAATGGGGAGCGGCCTGGTGCCGTTCCTGGTTGTAGCGCAGGTGCCGGCGCTGTGCCTGCGTTGACCCGAGGGGTCGTCCAAAAAAATGGGGCATCCGCCGGCGGACGCCGGACGGATGCCTTTCCGTTTCAGGAACCGAAGGAGACAAGATGGATTTCAAGCGCGCCAGCCTGCTCGCAATCGCTGCGGCCAGCCTGGCTGCCGGGGCCGCCCAGGCGCAGGTCAAGGTCGGGGTGACGGTGTCGGCCACCGGTCCGGCGGCCTCGCTGGGCATTCCGGAAAAGAACACCTTCACGCTGATGCCCAAGGAGATCGCGGGCAAGAAGATCGAGTACATCGTGCTGGACGATGCCTCGGACACGACCACGGCGGTCAAGAACACGCGCAAGCTGATCAGCGAGGACAAGGTTGACGTGATGGTCGGCTCGACCGTGACGCCCAACTCGCTGGCGATGGTCGACGTGGTGGCCGAGAACGAGACGCCGATGATCACCATGGCCGCCTCGGCCCGCATCATCGAGCCGATGGACGCCAAGCGCGCCTGGGTCTTCAAGACCCCGCAGAACGACTCGCACATGGCCACCGCCATTGCCGAGCACATGAGCAACAACAACGTGAAGACGGTGGCGTTCATCGGCTTCGCGGATGCCTACGGCGACAGCTGGGCGCAGGAATTCGCCAAGGTGGCCGAGCTGCGCAAGATCAAGGTGGTCGCCAACGAGCGTTTCGCCCGTACCGATACCTCGGTCACCGGGCAAGTGCTGAAGATGATGGGCGCCAACGCCGACGCGGTGCTGATCGCCGGCTCGGGCACGCCGGCCGCGCTGCCGGCCAAGACGCTCAAGGAGCGCGGCTACAAGGGCAAGGTCTACCAGACCCATGGCGTAGCCAATGCCGACTTCCTGCGCGTGTGCGGCAAGGACTGCGAAGGCACCTTGCTGCCCGCCGGTCCGCTGCTGGTGGCCGAGCAGCTGCCCGACACCAATCCGGTGAAGAAGCCGGCGCTGACCTACAAGACCGCCTATGAGAAGGCCTTCGGCGGACAGGTCTCGACCTTCGGCGGCCACGCCTGGGACGCGGGCCTGATCCTGCAGCACGCCATCCCGGAAGCGCTGAAGAAGGGCCAGCCGGGCACCAAGGAGTTCCGCAAGGCACTGCGTGACGCCCTGGAGCAGACCAGGAACCTGCCGGTGTCGCACGGCATCATGAACATGAGCGCCACCGACCACCTCGGCTTCGACCAGCGCGCGCGCGTAATGGTGCAGATCGTCGACGGCAAGTGGAAGCTGCTGAAATAAGCGGCTGACCCCGGCGTCTGGCGCCGGCTGGCCAGGGCCAGCCGGAGTCGCAGTGAAGCAGGGCGCATGGCTGACCATGCGCCCTTTTTTCTGGCGCCGGCCCGGCGCCTGCGCGCCAACCTAGGGTTGCTCTGTATTTCCGCAATGCGCAACCCGTTTACTATTTCGTAACCCGAAGCGCACCACCCTGTCGGCCCGTCGGCGCCCCGCTGACCCCGTTCGATGCAGGCAGGTTTTCCAACAAGACGGGGAGACAATGGATCTATCTATCGCCGCCATCCTGGCGCAGGACGGCATCACCTCGGGCGCGATCTACGCGTTGCTGGCACTGGCGCTGGTGCTGGTGTTCTCGGTGACTCGCGTCATCTTCATTCCGCAGGGCGAATTCGTTGCCTATGGCGCGCTGACGCTGGCGGCGATGCAGGCCGGGCACGCGCCGCAAACCAGCTGGCTGCTGCTGGCGATGGGCGTGCTGACCTTTTTCTACGAGACCGTCACCGTGCTGCGCAGCGCCGAGCTGCGGCGCACGCTGGGCCAGCGCCTGGCGGTGCTGGCCGGCAAGTACCTGGTGTTCCCGCTGGCGGTGCACTGGGTGGTGCAGCAATATGGCGCGCAGCCGCTGCCGATGCTGGCGCAGGTCGCGCTGACGCTGCTGATCATCATCCCGCTGGGGCCGATGCTGTACCGGCTCGCCTACCAGCCGCTGGCCGAGGCCAGCACGCTGGTGCTGCTGATCGTCTCGGTGGGCGTGCACTTCGCGCTGGTGGGGCTGGGGCTGGTGATGTTCGGCGCCGAGGGCTCGCGCACCAGTCCGTTCTCGGATGCGCGCTTCGAGGTGGGCGCGCTCAGCATCTCGGGGCAGAGCCTGTGGGTGGTGGCGGTGTCGGCGCTGCTGATCGGCGCGCTGTACTTTTATTTCGAACGCACGCTGCAGGGCAAGGCGCTGCGCGCGACCGCGGTGAACCGGCTGGGCGCGCGCCTGGTCGGCATCGGCACCACGCAGGCAGGGCGCCTGTCGTTCACGCTGGCGGCGGCGATGGGCGCGCTGTGCGGCATCCTGATCGCGCCGCTGACCACGGTGTACTACGAGTCGGGTTTCCTGGTGGGCCTGAAGGGCTTTGTCGGCGCCATCGTCGGCGGGCTGGTGAGCTATCCGGTGGCGGCGCTGGGCGCGCTGCTGGTGGGGCTGCTGGAATCGTATTCGTCCTTCTGGGCCAGCGCGTTCAAGGAGGTCATCGTCTTCACACTGATCATTCCGGTGCTGCTGTGGCGCTCGCTGACGAGCAAGCATGTCGAGGAGGAGGAATAAGCCATGACCATGCTGACCGACAAGCACGCCGGCGTGGCCGGCGCCGAGGCCGGCAGCCGCGCGCGGCTGAACCGCAACCGGTTGCTGGTGCTGGCGCTGATCGTGGTGCTGGCGCTGTTGCCGGTGCTGCCGACGCCGGAGTTCTGGATCACGCTGGGCAACTACATCGGGCTCTACAGCATCGTCGCGATCGGGCTGGTGCTGCTCACCGGCGTGGGCGGCATGACCTCGTTCGGGCAGGCGGCGTTCGTGGGCCTGGGCGCGTACAGCACCGCGTACCTGACCACGCAGTTCGGGCTGTCGCCGTGGTTCGGCCTGCTGGTGGGGCTGGTGATCACGATGGCGTCGGCCTATGTGATCGGGCTGATCACGATGCGCATGTCCGGGCACTACCTGCCGCTGGCCACCATCGCCTGGGGCCTGTCGCTGTTCTTCCTGTTCGGCAACCTGGAGTTCCTGGGCAAGTATGACGGCCTCAACGGCATCCCGGTGCTGTCGTTCTTCGGCATCGAGCTGCAGTCCGGGCGTTCGATGTTCTACCTGATCTGGGCGGTGGTGCTGCTGGCGGTGCTGGCGATGCAGAACCTGCTGAACTCGCGCCCCGGGCGCGCCATCCGCGCGCTCAAGGGCGGCGGCGTGATGGCCGAGGCCATGGGCGTGAACACCGCGTGGATGAAGGTGGTGATCTTCGTGGTCGCGGCGATCCTCGCGTGCGTGTCGGGCTTCCTGTACGCACACCTGCAGCGCGCGGTGAACCCGACGCCGTTCGGGCTCAACTACGGCATCGAATACCTGTTCATGGCCGTGGTCGGCGGTGTCGGCCACGTGTGGGGCGCAGTATTGGGCGCGGGCATCCTGACCATCCTGAAGGATGTGCTGCAGGGCGTGCTGCCCAAGCTGCTCGGCGCCAACGGCAACTTCGAGATCATCGTCTTCGGCGTGCTGCTGGTGCTGCTGCTGCAGTACGCGCGCGATGGCATCTGGCCGTTCCTGCGGCGCCTGGTGCCGTCCGGCCCGCCGGTGCTGGCGCCGGGCCAGGCCGCGGGGCTGGCGGTGCGGCAGAAGCCCGAGGCGGGCGAGCTGATCCTGGACGTGCGTGCGGCACGCAAGCAGTTCGGCGGGCTGGTCGCGGTCAACGATGTCAGTTTCCAGGTGCGCGCCGGCGAAATCATCGGCCTGATCGGCCCCAATGGCGCGGGCAAGTCCACCACCTTCAATCTGGTGACCGGCGTGCTGCCGGTCTCGGGCGGCGAGGTGCGCTACCGCGGCGAGGTGATCTCGGGCCTGCCGTCGCGCGAGATCGTCAAGCGCGGCATCGGCCGCACCTTCCAGCACGTGCACCTGCTGCCGACCATGACGGTGCTCGAGAACGTCGCCATCGGCGCCCACCTGCGCGGCGACTTCCGCGCGCAGGGCGGCGTCTGCGCGGCGATCCTGCGCATGAACAAGGCCGAGGAAGAAAAGCTGCTGTTCGAGGCGAAGCGCCAGCTGGAGCGCGTCGGCCTGGCCGACTGCATGTACATGGAAGCCGGCAGCCTGGCGCTGGGGCAGCAGCGCATCCTGGAGATCGCGCGCGCGCTGTGCTGCGACCCGGCGCTGCTGCTGCTCGACGAGCCTGCCGCGGGCCTGCGCTACAAGGAAAAGCAGGCGCTGGCCGAACTGCTGCGCAAGCTGCGCGGCGAAGGCATGAGCGTGCTGCTGGTCGAGCACGACATGGACTTCGTGATGAACCTCACTGACCGGCTGGTGGTGATGGAGTTCGGCTCGCGCATCGCCGAGGGCGTGCCCGAGGAGGTGCAGAAGAACCCGGCGGTGCTGGAAGCCTACCTGGGCGGCGTGGAATGAATGTGGAGCAGGAACCCGACATGAGCCTGATTCTGGAAGTGAAGGACCTGCATGTGCGCTATGGCAAGGTCGAGGCGGTGCACGGTGCCAACCTGAAGGTCGAGGCCGGCCGCATCGTCACCGTGATCGGCCCGAATGGTGCCGGCAAGTCGACCATGCTCAATGCCATCATGGGCGCGCTGCCGGTGACGGGGTCGTCCAGCGGCACGGTCAGCTACCTGGGCCATGACCTGGCCGGCATCCCGGTGGAAGGGCGGGTTGCGCGCGGCATGTGCCTGGTGCCGGAAAAGCGCGAGCTATTCGCGTCGATGACGGTGGAGGACAACCTGCAGCTGGGTGCCTTTCGCCGCAAGCGCGCCGGCGACAAGCGTTACCTGGACCAGATGGAGGTGGTCTACGACCTGTTCCCGCGCCTGCGCGAGCGCGCACGCCAGGACGCCGGCACGCTCTCCGGCGGCGAGCGCCAGATGCTGGCGGTGGGCCGCGCGCTGATGGCCAAGCCGCAGTTGCTGATGCTGGACGAACCCAGCCTTGGCCTGGCCCCGCTGATCGTCAAGGAGATCTTCCATATCATCAGCAACCTGCGCCAGACCGGCGTGGCCACGTTGCTGATCGAGCAGAACGCGCGCGCGGCGCTGCAGGTGGCGGACTACGGTTACGTCATCGAGACCGGCGACATGGCGATGGAGGGGCCGGCCGATGAGCTGGCGGCCAACCCGAAGGTGATCGAAACCTACCTTGGGCTGGCTAAGAAAGCGGCTTGAAAAGCATTCTGTTCGCCGCAGGAATGAGGGCCCGCATTCGCGGGCCCTTTGTTATTGGTGCTGTGAATAACTTTGGGGATAACCGGATTTCACAAGGCTTTTTAACCCTGCCGCTGGATAGCCAGCATCAACGACGATTTTTATTCGTCGTATGGATGAAGTCGCAGATAGATGTGGCTTAAACATCCATTGTTCTGATACTGAGGTGTCACAGATTCATATGATGGATGGAGACTTTCATCTTCAGCATACAAATAGTCATGCAGCGAATAATTTGGCATTCTCCCTGGCGGTATCCGCGCTCGCGGTTTCCAGCAGCCATGCGCGAAAGCAATGCAACGCTGCATGATCGCGCCGTTCCCTTGGCACGCACAGGAAATAGCCGCGTTGCAGCGTAATCGGCAGGTCAAACGGTGCCGCCACGCGTCCCGCCGCAATTTCCTCGCGCACCAGGCAGCGCTGCAACACGGCCACGCCCATGTCGGCGCGCACTGCCTGGATCAGGATCGAGACCTGGTCGAACGCTGTGGATAACCGGGGCGCAGCGTTGGGTACGCCAGCCGCCTGGAGCCAGTTTTGCCAGTTCGCCGGCGCGGTGGTGTGGTAGAGCAGAGGCTCGTCGAGCAGCTCCGCGGGAGACTGCCAGCGGCCGGCCTCGCGCCGGGCGCGCGCGCGGTCCGGGTGGCAGACCGGCACCATTTCCCGACCGACCACGTAGTCGGCCTGCAGGCCGGGCCATTTGCCGGCTTCACCGGCCAGGATGGCGGCGTCGGGGGAGGGGCCGGACAAGTCTTCGTCACGCTGGTAGGGAACGAAGTCCAGCCGGATCTCCGGGTGGCGGCGGTGGAAATCCGGCAGCCGCGGCACCAGCCAGACACTGGCGAGGGTGGGCACCACCGACAGGGTGAGGTGGTGGCGGCGATCGCCGGCGCGCAAGGCGGCGCTGGCGTGCTCGATCGCGGCGAGGGGTTCGGCCACGGCATCGAGCAGTTGCCGCCCGGCGTCGGTCAGTCCCAGCCGGTGGGCATTTCGTTGCAGCAGCGGCTGGCCGAAATGCGCTTCCAGCCGGGCGATGGCGCGGCTGATCGCCCCCTGCGTCACGCACAGTTCCTCCGCAGCACGCGTGAAGCTGCCCAGCCGCGCCGCGGTGGCAAAGGCGTGTAACTCGGACATCGACGGGGAATGCAGCCGCATGGCGGAGGAGAGGGCGCGCAGAGCGGGCAGGGCGGTTTACCGCCCCCGGCGCAAGGATGATCTTTGGTAATGCAAAGGTGCAATATAGTCGTTTGCGCGCGGCCGGTAAACGGCTGACACTCGCCCGGTTCATGCACAAAACACCAACAGGAGAACCCCATGATCCGAGCCCGGATGTCCCGCCGCCAGCTGCTGCTGACCGGCACCGCCGCCACCGCCACGCTGGTCTTTGCCGGCAGCGCGCTGGCGCAGGCCAACTACCCGACTCGCCCGATCCGTCTGATCGTGCCGTTTGCCGCCGGCGGCTCCACCGACCTCTCGGCGCGCCTGGTGGCCGAGTTTGCCGGCCGTGAGCTGGGCCAGTCGATCGTCGTGGAGAACAAGGGCGGCGCCGGTGGTTCGCTGGGCATGGAGCAGGTCGCCAATGCCACGCCGGATGGCTACACCATCGGCATGGCCACGGTCAGCACGCATGGCTCCAACCCGGCCGTCTACCCCAAGCTCAAGTACGACCCGATCAAGGACTTTGCCCCGGTCACTAACGTGGTCGCGATCCCCAGCGTGTTCGCGGTGCACCCGAGCGTGCCGGCCAAGACCATGCAAGAGTTCATCGCCCTCGCCAAGGCCAACCCCGGCAAGTACAGCTTCGCCTCGCCTGGCGCCGGCTCGCTGGGCCACGTCAACATCGAGAACTTCATGATGCTGGCCAAGATCGACCTGCTGCATGTGCCGTACAAGGGCGCAGGGCTGGCGCTGAACGACGCCGTGGCCGGGCAGGTGAATGCCATCACCGACAACCTGTCGTCGACGCTGCCGCACGTGAAGGCGGGCCGGCTGCGCGCGCTGGCGGTGCTGGGTGCTGCCCGCTCCCCGCAGCTGCCCAACGTACCGACCTACGCCGAGCTGGGCTTCAAGGACATGGGTGAGGGCGGCTGGTTCGGCATTGTCGCGCCCGCCAATACGCCGCCTGCCATCGTCGCCAGGCTGAACCAGGCGATCCACAAGGCCATGCAGAACCCCGAGTTCAAGCGCAAGGTGGAAGAGTCCGGCGGCACCCTGGTGCCGACCACGCCGGAGCAGTTCAAGGCACAGATCCAGCAGGCCATGGCGCGCTACGCTCGCGTCGCCAAGGCCGCCGAGATCAAGCTGGACTAAGGCATGACGGAAGCAAGCAACCAGGCGGCCGCGCTGCCGCCGGTGATCGTGTGCCCGCCGCAAGGGCAGGCTCTGCCGCTGGTGTGCGATTCGCCGCACAGCGGGACCGTTTACCCGGCGGACTTCGGCGCCGCGGTGTCCGCCGCGCGCCTGCGCGGTGGCGAGGATACGCATGTGGACGCACTGTGGCAGGCCGTGCCCGCGGCGGGCGGCACGCTGATCGCGGCGACCTTTCCGCGCGTCTATATCGACCCCAACCGTATGGTCGATGACATCGATCCGGCGCAGGTCGACGGGACCTGGCCGACACCGCTGGCTCCGGGGCCGAAGACGCAGCTGGGCTACGGGCTGATCTGGAGCCGGATCGACGCGGCCACGCCGATCTACGATCGCCGGCTGTCCGTCGCGGAAGTGCAGGCCCGTATCGCGCGCTACTATCGGCCGTACCATGCGGCGCTGGCCGAGGCCGTAGAGGGCGCCTATGCCCGCTTTGGCGCACTCTGGCACCTGAACCTGCACTCCATGCCCAACAACGCGTATGAGCGCCTGAAGATCGCCAGCCCGCATCCTCTGGCGGACTTTGTGCTGGGCGATCGCGACGGCACGACGTGTGAGCCGGGAGTGGTGGATCTGGTCGAGCGCGAACTGCGCGGCATGGGCTACACCGTGGCGCGCAATGATCCGTATAAAGGCGTGCAGTTGATCGCGCAGATCGGGCGCCCGGCGGAGCGGCGCAACAGCCTGCAGATCGAGATCCGGCGACCGCTGTATATGGATGAGGTGACTCGAGAGCGCAATGCCGGCTTCGCCGTGCTGCAACGTGACCTGGGCAAGCTGACCGAGCAAGTGGCGGCCTATATCCGGTCCCAGCTCTGAGGCGCTTGTTCCACGTGAAACATACGGCCGGGCCTTGCGCCCGGCCTTTTCGTTTCACGTGAAACACAACGTCGTTTCCAGGCGACTGGCGACGTACCGAAAGCGCCATGTTTCACGTGAAACATGGTGTCCGCCGGAAAGTGATAACTCGAATGCCGCTATAATTTCGCATTCCCGTATTTTCCCGCCAGCCTCCCGGAGGAGGTGTCCCATGCTTTACCCGAAAGAATTCGATGTCATCGTCGTCGGCGGTGGCCATGCCGGCACTGAAGCCGCCCTTGCCGCGGCCCGCATGGGCTGCCAGACGCTGCTGCTGACCCATAACATCGAGACGCTTGGGCAGATGAGTTGCAACCCGTCGATCGGGGGCATTGGCAAGGGGCACCTGGTCAAGGAAGTCGACGCCATGGGCGGCGCCATGGCGGCGGCCACGGACGAGGCCGGCATCCAGTTCCGCATCCTGAATTCCAGCAAGGGACCGGCCGTGCGCGCCACGCGCGCGCAGGCGGACCGGGTGTTGTATCGCAAGGCGATCCGCACCCGGCTGGAAAACCAGCCGAACCTGATGCTGTTCCAGCAAGCCGTCGATGACCTGATGGTGGAGGGTGATCGTGTCGTGGGCGCCATGACGCAGGTCGGCATCGCCTTCCGCGCGCGTGCGGTCGTGCTGACCGCGGGTACCTTCCTCGACGGCAAGATCCATGTGGGGCTGGACAACTACACCGGCGGCCGCGCCGGCGACCCGGCCGCGGTGTCGCTGTCGGCACGCCTGAAGGACCTGAAGCTGCCGCAGGGCCGCCTGAAGACGGGTACGCCGCCGCGCATCGACGGTCGCACCATCGATTTTTCTGTGATGGAAGAGCAGCCTGGTGACCTGAATCCCGTGCCGGTGTTCTCCTTCCTGGGCCGGCCCGAACAGCACCCGCAGCAACTGCCGTGCTGGATCACCCATACCAATAGCCGTACCCACGACATTATCCGCGGCGGGCTGGACCGCTCGCCGATGTACACCGGCGTGATCGAGGGGGTAGGGCCGCGTTACTGCCCCAGCATCGAGGACAAGATCCATCGCTTTGCCAGCAAGGAAAGCCATCAGATCTTCCTGGAGCCGGAAGGCCTGACCACCAACGAGTTCTATCCCAACGGGATCTCGACCAGCCTGCCGTTCGATGTCCAGCTGGAGCTGGTGCACTCGATCCGTGGCCTGGAGAACGCCCATATCCTGCGTCCCGGCTATGCGATCGAATACGACTACTTCGATCCCCGCGGCCTGAAGGCATCGCTGGAGAGCAAGGCGATCCGGGGCCTGTTTTTCGCCGGCCAGATCAATGGCACGACCGGCTATGAAGAAGCCGCGGCGCAGGGCCTGCTGGCCGGTATCAATGCCGGTTGCTATGTGCGCGAGCGCGATCCGTGGACGCCGCGCCGCGACCAGGCTTACCTGGGTGTGCTGGTCGACGATCTGATCACGCGTGGTGTGACCGAGCCGTATCGGATGTTCACCAGCCGGGCGGAGTTCCGCCTGAGCCTGCGGGAAGACAACGCCGACATGCGGCTGACCGAGGCCGGCCGGGAACTGGGCGTGGTCGACGATGCGCGCTGGGACGCGTTCAACCGCAAGCGCGACGCTGTTTCACGTGAAACAGAACGCCTGAAGAGCACCTGGGTGAACCCGGCGATGCTGTCTGCCGAAGAGGCGGTGCCGTTGCTGGGCAAGCCGATCGAACGCGAGTACAGCCTGGCCGACCTGCTGCGTCGCCCGGAAGTCAGCTATGAGGCTCTGATGGCGCTGCAGGGCGGCCGCCATGCGCCGGAGGCCCCGCTGGATGCGGAGCCGATGCTGGCGGAGCAGATCCGCGAACAGATCGAAATCGGCATCAAGTACCACGGCTATATCGCCCGCCAGGCGGCCGAAGTCGACAAGCTGGAAGCCAACGAATCGACGCGCCTGCCGGAAGGGCTGGACTACACCGAAGTGCGCGGGCTGGGTTTTGAGGTCAGCCAGAAGCTGAACCAGCATCGACCGGAAACGCTGGGCCAGGCTTCGCGCATCTCGGGTGTGACGCCGGCGGCGGTCTCGCTGCTGTTGGTACACCTGAAGAAGAAGGGGCTCGGCCGCGGCCGTGCAGACGCCGGTGCTCCGTCCGGCAACGGTGAAGAGGCTGCCTGAGTGCCCGCTCCGCGACACACCATGACCGACGACGCCACGCAGCGTCGTCGCCTTGAAGCGGGTCTGGCCGAGATCGGGCTGGCCTTGGCGCCGGCCCGGATCGACACGCTGTTCGCGTACCTGGCCCTGCTGCGCAAATGGAATGGCGTCTACAACCTGACCGCCATCCGCCATCCCGATGAGATGCTTACGCATCACCTGCTGGATTCCCTTGCCGCGGTGCCCGCGCTAGCCGAAGCCGCCCGTGCTGACCAGGTGCAGGCGCCGGCGCGGGGCAGGGTGCTCGATGTGGGCTCGGGCGGCGGCATGCCCGGACTGCCCCTGGCCATCGCCTGTCCGGATGTGTCGGTGCTGATGGTCGACATCGTGCAGAAGAAGACCGCTTTCCTGACGCAGTGCCGCGCCCAACTCCGGCTGTCCAATGCCGCCGCGCATTGGGGCCCGGTGGAGAAGCTGGCCGATGCCGACGGCTTTGCCGTGATCACCTCGCGCGCGTTTGCCGAGCTGACGGATTTCGTCAGCCTGTCGGGCCAGTTGCTCGCGCCGCGCGGCAGGCTGATCGCGATGAAGGGGGTGTATCCGCAGGCCGAGCTGGACCGCATGGAAGCCGCCGGACTGATGGCGCAATGGCAGGTCGACGCCGTGCCGCGGCTGACCGTGCCCGGACTGGAGGCGGAGCGCCACCTGGTGGTGCTGTCGCGCCGCACGGTCACCCCCGCATGACCTATGCCGCGGCGCGCATGTGCGCCGCGAACTGCCAGCCGCGTGCTGGCCGGATGATTTGAAGCAGGAGCCGCAGGAGCTTATGGCCAAGGTATTCGTGATCGCAAACCAGAAGGGCGGGGTAGGCAAGACCACCACCACGGTGAACCTTGCCGCTGGCCTGGCGGCGCAGGGCCAGCGCGTGCTGCTGGTCGACCTGGACCCGCAGGGCAATGCCTCGATGGGCTCCGGCATCGACAAGCAGGCGCTGGAAACCAGCGTGTACCAGGTGCTGGTCGGACTGGCGGGCATCCCGCAGGCGCGCCAGCGCTCCGAAACGGGCAAGTATGACGTGCTGCCGGCCAACCGCGAGCTGGCCGGCGCGGAAGTGGAACTGGTCGAACTGGACCAGCGCGAGCGACGGCTGCGCCAGGCCATCGCGGAGGTCGACGGCGACTATGACTTCGTGCTGATCGATTGCCCGCCCTCGCTGTCGCTGCTGACGCTGAATGGCCTGTGCGCGGCGCACGGCGTGATCGTGCCGATGCAGTGTGAGTACTTTGCGCTGGAAGGGCTGTCGGACCTGGTCAATACCATCAAGCAGGTGCACGCCAACCTGAATCGCGACCTTCAGGTGATCGGCCTGCTGCGCGTGATGTTCGATCCGCGTGTGACGCTGCAGCAGCAGGTGTCGGCGCAACTGGAATCGCATTTCGGTGAGAAGGTCTTCAAGACCCTGATTCCACGCAATGTGCGGCTGGCCGAGGCACCGTCCTATGGCATGCCGGGCGTGGCGTTCGATCCGTCATCGAAGGGTGCCAAGGCGTACCTGGACTTCGGCGCCGAGATGATCGCGCGGGTCCGGCAGCTGGGCTGAACGAGAGGGCAAGAGCATGAGCACTGCAAAGAAGAAGGGCCTGGGCCGCGGCCTGGAAGCGCTGTTGGGCGGGCCCGCCGAAATCGTCGAGTCGGTCAAGCAGGAGGGTGCGCCCACCGTGCTGAACCTGAACCAGCTGCAGCCGGGCAAGTACCAGCCGCGAACGCGCATGGACGAGGGTGCGCTGCAGGAGCTAGCCGCGAGCATCCGCGCCCAGGGACTGATGCAGCCGATCCTGGTGCGGCGCGTGGCCGAGCCCGACCGCTACGAGATCATTGCCGGCGAGCGGCGCTTCCGCGCCTCTAAACTGGCCGGGCTGGACAAGGTGCCGGTGCTGGTCAAGGACGTGGCCGACGAAGCCGCGGCGGCGATGGCGCTGATCGAGAACATCCAGCGAGAGGACCTGAATCCGCTGGAAGAAGCGCAGGGCATCATGCGCCTGATCCGCGAGTTCAGTTTCACGCACGAGCAGGCGGCCGAGTCGGTGGGCCGCTCGCGCAGCGCGGTGTCGAACCTGCTGCGCCTGCTGAACCTGGCCGCGCCGGTGCAGACCATGCTGATGGCCGGCGACCTCGACATGGGCCACGCGCGCGCGCTGCTGGCGGTGGACGGTGCCAACCAGATCACGCTGGCCAACCAGATCGTCAACAAGCGGCTGTCGGTGCGCGAAACCGAGAAGCTGGTGGCCTCGACGCTCAAGCCGTTCGATCTGAAGTCGCTCAAGCAGAAGGGCACCAATAATGTGCGCGACGTCGCGCGGCTGGAAGAGGAGTTGTCGGATGCGCTCGGGCTGGCGGTGCAGATCAAGCTGTCGCCACGCGGCAAGGGCCAGCTGACGATCCACTTCAGCAACAACGATGCGCTCGAAGGGGTGCTGACGCGCTTGCGCGAATCGCGCGAAGGGCAGCAGGCTGCCTGATTTACTGCGCGATTAACGGCCATTGCTGCGGCGACTGTTGCGCGCACGCAGCACTGGTCGGGACGATCCGCGGTATACCTTGTGCCGGACCGGTAATCCCCCATCATGCGCAGGGTTCACTGCGCAATCCAATTACGTCAAACATCATTGCCACGCAATTTTCGCGCAGCCATCATGCCATCGTGATGGCAACCGTTGTGCGCAACGCACTGCAAGGTAAATGTAAGCAGATTGACGCGAATCAGTAGTTCCCCTTAAAATCGTGCGGTTTGAATTCTGGTCGGGCCGAAAAGTTCCGGCCCGGATAAGGCAGGCAGGTGGTGGTGCGAGACCGTCAGCAACGAGGCGCCGGGTCCCGTCAGGAAGATGACTGGGACGACTGGAAAGAAGGCGCGGACCGTGAGGAAGAGGCTGTCGATCCGCTGTCGCATGCCGAAGCGGTGACGCTGTTTGGCGAGCGCGCGCTGCGTCCTTCGCGCATGACCCCGGGCAAGGTTGTCCTGGCGCAGGTGGCGGTTTCCCTGCTGTCGGCACTGTGCTGGGCGCTGTTTGCGAAGGAGCCGGGGCCATATGGATGGTCGGCGCTGTTCGGCGGCATGGTGTGCTTCGTGCCGAGCGGGTTCTTCGCCTTCCGCCTGTGGCTGGCGCGCGATCGCGCTTCGGTAGGCGGACTGGTGTTGGGCGAGGCGATCAAGGTCTTTGCCACGGTGGCGCTGCTGGTGCTGGTCGTGGTGCTGTACCGCGATCTGCGCTGGGTGCCGATGCTGGTCACGTTCCTGCTGGCGCTGAAGACATACTGGGTGGTGGCCCTGGCCTTGCGCTAGGACCGCTGCTTGAAAACGGTGCTTCCTTTGCAAGTGGTGGCACCAAGACGGAATATCAAGAGTTTCCGTGACGGCTGCGGCGGGTTTCATGGCGCTGACACCGGGCACGGCCAAGGTTGGAAACCCGCTTGCATCGCGGTGACCGGCGAATCCGCCGAAGGCAATGCAAGACGCGTACCGGGCGCTGCACAAAACAGCGGCGCGCGGCCCGAAGATTTCGCAATATACCGTTCGATTCGACAATGGCAGAAGCTACCCAAAGCGCGGAACACGTGCTGACACCCTCCGGCTATATCGCCGAACACTTGCAGAACTTGAACTCGGTCGGCGGCAAGCAGGCGTCGGTGGTCGATTTCTCCGTGATCAACTATGACACGGTGTTCTGGTCGGTGCTGTGCGGCGCCATCGCCGTGCTGTTCCTGTATGCCGCCGCCCGCCGGGTCACCGCGGGCGTGCCGGGCCGCTTCCAGGCCTTCGTCGAGATGATCGTCGAGATGGTCGACGACCAGGCCAAGGGCATCATCCATGGCGACCGTTCGTGGATTGCCCCGCTGGCGCTGATGGTGTTCTGCTGGATCACCATGATGAACGCGATCGACCTGATCCCGGTGGACTGGGTCACCGGCCTGAACAAGGTCCTCGAGATTTTCCACATCCATATCCCCCACCACCGCGCGGTGGCCACGGCCGACCTGAACGGCACGCTGGGCATGTCGTGCGCCGTGCTGGTGCTGATGATCTACTACAGCTTCAAGATCAAGGGCGCGGGCGGCTTCATGCACGAGCTGTTCTCGGCCCCGTTCGGCGCCAAGTGGTACCTGGCCCCGTTCAACCTGGTCCTGAACATCATCGAATTCCTGGCCAAGGCCGTGTCGCTGGGCATGCGGTTGTTCGGCAACATGTACGCCGGCGAACTGGTGTTCCTGCTGATCGCTCTGCTGGGTTCGATCTGGACGTTCGGCGCGGACCTGTCGGCGCTGGGCTTTGTCGGCCATGTCGTGGCCGGTGCGGTCTGGGCGATCTTCCACATCCTGATCGTCCTGCTCCAGGCCTTCATTTTCATGATGCTGACGCTGGTGTACATCGGCCAGGCTCACGATCACCACTGATCACTGCAAGTTTCAGGTTTTTGGTTTTTTGGTTTTTTGGTTCTAAGTCTCTCTAAATTAAAGGAGTCATCATGCAAGCATTTCTCGCCAACATCCAGGGTCTGACCGCCATCGGTATCGGCATCATCATCGGCCTGGGCGCTATCGGCGCCTGCCTGGGCATCGCCCTGATGGGTGGCAAGTACATCGAAGCCTGCGCACGTCAGCCCGAGCTGATGAACCCGCTGCAAACCAAGATGTTCCTGCTGGCCGGCCTGATCGACGCGGCATTCCTGATCGGCGTGGGTGTTGCAATGCTGTTCGCGTTTGCCAACCCGCTGCTGGCTGTCATCCAGTAATTCTTTTCGGTCTGCATGATGCTGACGGGCGGCGCGGGCCACCAGCCTGGCCGCCTTTTGTGCATTTATCTGTAGTTTGATTACCGAAAGGAACACACCATGAATCTGAACGCAACGTTTTTTGCGCAGATGGTCGTGTTCTTCATCCTGTGGTGGGTTGTTGCCAAATTCATTTGGCCGCCGCTGGTGAAGGCGCTCGACGAACGCGCAAAGAAGATCGCCGATGGCCTCGCCGCTGCCGAGAAGGGCAAGGCCGAGCTTGAACTCGCCAACAAGCGTGTGGACCAGGCCCTGGCCGAAGCCCGCACCGAAGGCGCGCAACGTGTCGCTGACGCCGAGAAGCGCGCCCAGCTGACGGCCGACGAGATCAAGCAGAACGCCCAGGCAGAAGCCGCACGCATCATTGCCCAGGCCAAGGCCGAAGCCGAACAGCAAGCCACCCGCGCACGCGAAGCACTGCGTGACCAGGTTGCCGTGCTCGCCGTCAAGGGTGCCGAGCAGATCCTCAAGCGTGAAGTGAACGCGCAGGTCCACGCTGACCTGCTCAATCAACTCAAGGCTGAGCTCTAATCATGGCTGAAACCGCAACCATTGCCCGTCCCTACGCTGAGGCGCTGTTCCGCGTCGCCAGTGAATCGAGCGCAGGCAACCTGGGTGCATGGTCCGAGCTGGTGTCGGAGATGGGGCAGGTTGCCGCCAATCCCGACATGAAGGCGATCGCCGACGATCCGAACGTTCCCGGCGACAAGCTGGCCGAACTGTTCCTGTCGGTGCTGAAGTCCCCCGTCAGCGACGAAGCGCGCCGCTTCGTGCAGCTGCTGGTGGAAAACAATCGCCTGACGGTGATGCCTGACATCGCCGAACAGTTCCATGCGCTCAAGAACGCCCGCGAAGGGTCGTCCGACGTTGAAATCACCAGCGCTTTCCCGCTGGAAGATGGTCAGCTGAACGACCTCGTCGCCGCACTCGAACGCAAGTTCGGCCGCAAGCTGTACGCGCAGGTGGCGGTGGACCCGTCCCTGATCGGCGGCGTCAGCGTCAAGGTTGGCGACGAAGTGCTCGACACCTCCGTGCGCGCGCGCCTGGCAGCCATGCAAACCGCGCTGACCGCCGCCTGAGCGGCCGTCCGGCGGATTGAAGAATTAGGAGCATTGTGATGCAACTGAACCCCTCAGAAATCAGCGAGCTGATCAAGACCCGCATCTCGGGCCTTGGCGCCGAAGCTGAAGTGCGCAACACCGGCACGGTGATCTCCGTGACCGATGGTATCTGCCGCGTGCATGGCCTGTCTGGCGTGATGCAGGGCGAGATGCTGGAATTCCCCGGCAACACCTTCGGCCTCGCGCTGAACCTCGAGCGCGACTCGGTCGGCGCCGTGGTGCTGGGTGAGTACGAACACATTTCCGAAGGCGACACGGTCAAGTGCACCGGCCGCATTCTGGAAGTGCCGGTGGGCAAGGAACTGCTGGGCCGCGTGGTCAACACGCTGGGCCAGCCGATCGACGGCAAGGGCCCGATCAACGCCAAGGAAACGGACGTGATCGAGAAGGTCGCACCGGGCGTGATCGCGCGTCAGTCGGTGAGCCAGCCGGTGCAGACCGGCCTGAAGTCGATCGACGCGATGGTGCCGATCGGCCGTGGCCAGCGTGAGCTGATCATTGGCGACCGCCAGACCGGCAAGACCGCCGTCGCGGTCGACGCCATCATCAACCAGAAGGGCAAGGGCGTCTTCTGCGTGTACGTGGCAATCGGCCAGAAGGCTTCGACCATTGCCAACGTGGTGCGCAAGCTGGAAGAGCACGGCGCGATGGAATACACCGTCGTCGTCGCCGCCGCCGCCTCGGACTCGGCCGCCATGCAGTACCTGGCCGCCTACGCCGGCTGCACCATGGGCGAGTACTTCCGCGACCGCGGCGAAGACGCGCTGATCGTCTATGACGACCTGACCAAGCAAGCCTGGGCCTACCGCCAGGTGTCGCTGCTGCTGCGCCGCCCGCCGGGCCGCGAAGCCTACCCGGGCGACGTGTTCTACCTGCACTCGCGCCTGCTGGAGCGTGCCGCCCGCGTGAACGCCGACTACGTCGAGAAGTTCACCAACGGCGCCGTCAAGGGCAAGACCGGTTCGCTGACCGCGCTGCCGGTGATCGAAACGCAGGCCGGCGACGTGTCCGCGTTCGTGCCGACCAACGTGATCTCGATCACGGACGGCCAGATCTTCCTGGAAACCGACCTGTTCAACGCCGGTATCCGCCCCGCCATCAACGCCGGTATCTCGGTGTCGCGCGTCGGTGGTGCTGCGCAGACCAAGGTGGTGAAGAACCTGTCCGGCGGTATCCGTACCGACCTGGCCCAGTACCGTGAACTGGCTGCCTTCGCGCAGTTCGCCTCGGACCTGGACGATGCCACCCGCAAGCAGCTGGAGCGCGGCCGCCGCGTGACCGAACTGCTGAAGCAGCCGCAATACCAGCCGCTGCAGGTGTGGCAGCTGTCGGCTTCGCTGTTCGCCGCCAACAACGGCTTCCTCGACAACGTGGAAGTGAAGGACATCCTGCCGTTCGAGAAGGGCCTGCACGACCACCTGAAGACCAAGTACGCCGACCTC
The DNA here is from genome assembly GCF_000372525.1 of Cupriavidus neocaledonicus. Taxonomy (GTDB): domain Bacteria; phylum Pseudomonadota; class Gammaproteobacteria; order Burkholderiales; family Burkholderiaceae; genus Cupriavidus; species Cupriavidus neocaledonicus. Next base: position 131,910 of record NZ_AQUR01000095.1, on the reverse strand, counting down.
ATCAACCGCATCGAAGAGACCAAGCAGCTCTCGAAGGAAGATGAAGCCGCCCTGCGTGCCGCTGTCGAGGATTTCAAGAAGTCCGCCGCGTTCTAACCGCGTAATTCCACGACATCGTCGCCGCGCCTGGCTCACGCCGGCGCGGCGATGGTTCGGATGGAGAGGAAGATATGGCCGGAACGAAAGAGATTCGAACCAAGATCAAGAGCGTGCAGAACACGCGCAAGATCACCAAGGCGATGGAGATGGTCGCCGCGTCCAAGATGCGCAAGGCGCAGGAGCGGATGCGCAACGCCCGTCCCTATGCCGAGAAGGTGCGCAACATCGCGGCGCACCTGGCTACGGCCAACCCCGAGTTCAAGCACCCGTTCATGCAGGAGCGCGAAGTCAAGCGCGTCGGCATGATCGTGGTCACGACCGACAAGGGGCTGTGCGGCGGCCTGAACACGAACGTGTTGCGCTCGGTGACCAATGAGCTGAAGGCCCTGCAAGGCCGTGGCGTGGATGTGCAAGTCACCGCCATCGGCACCAAGGGCATGCAGTTCCTGGGCCGGATCGGCGCCAAGGTGGTTTCGCACGTGGTGCACCTCGGTGACACCCCGCATCTGGAAAAGCTGATCGGCGCGATCAAGGTCCAGCTCGACGCTTTCACCAATGGTGAAGTCGACGCGGTGTACGTGGCGTACACCAAGTTCATCAATACGATGAAGCAGGAACCGATGGTTGAGCAGCTGCTGCCGCTCGCCGCCGACAAGCTGTCGCAGACCGAAGAAGAGAAGCGCGCCTACTCGTGGGACTACATCTACGAGCCTGACGCCCAGACCGTCGTGGAAGAGCTGCTGGTCCGCTACGTCGAGGCGCTGGTGTACCAGGCCGTGGCCGAGAACATGGCGTCCGAGCAGTCGGCGCGCATGGTGGCCATGAAGGCTGCGTCCGACAACGCCAAGAACGTGATCGGCGAACTGCAACTGGTCTACAACAAGACCCGTCAGGCCGCGATCACCAAGGAACTGTCGGAAATCGTCAGCGGTGCAGCTGCGGTCTAAGGTGTCACGAATTCAAGCTATCGGAGATACGAAATGAGTATCGGAAATATTGTGCAGTGTATTGGCGCCGTGGTGGACATCGAGTTCCCCCGCGACGCAATGCCGAAGGTGTACGACGCGCTCGTGCTGGAAGAATCCGGCGACGCCTCGTTCGCCGAGAAGGGCCTGACCTTCGAAGTCCAGCAACAGCTGGGCGACGGCGTGGTGCGTACCATTGCCCTGGGCTCGTCGGACGGCCTGCGCCGCGGCATGGCAGTGAAGAGCACCGGCGCCCCGATTTCGGTGCCGGTTGGCCACGGCACCCTGGGCCGCATCATGGACGTGCTGGGTCGCCCGATCGACGAAGCCGGCCCGATCGCCTCGGACGAACTGCGTGCGATTCACCAGAAGGCACCGAAGTTCGATGAACTGTCGCCTTCCGTTGACCTGCTCGAAACCGGCATCAAGGTGATCGACCTGGTCTGCCCGTTCGCCAAGGGCGGCAAGGTGGGCCTGTTCGGTGGCGCCGGCGTGGGCAAGACCGTCAACATGATGGAGCTCATCAACAACATCGCCAAGCAGCACAGCGGTCTGTCGGTGTTTGCCGGCGTGGGCGAGCGTACCCGTGAAGGGAACGACTTCTACCACGAAATGAAGGACTCGAACGTGCTCGACAAGGTGGCCATGGTGTTCGGCCAGATGAACGAGCCGCCGGGCAACCGCCTGCGCGTGGCGCTGACCGGCCTGACCATGGCCGAGCGCTTCCGCGACGAAGGCCGTGACATCCTGTTCTTCGTCGACAACATCTACCGCTACACCCTGGCCGGTACCGAAGTGTCGGCACTGCTGGGCCGTATGCCTTCCGCAGTGGGCTACCAGCCGACGCTGGCCGAAGAAATGGGCAAGCTGCAGGAGCGTATTACGTCGACCAAGACCGGCTCGATTACGTCGATCCAGGCCGTGTACGTGCCTGCGGATGACTTGACCGACCCGTCGCCGGCCACGACCTTCCTGCACCTGGACTCGACCGTGGTGCTGTCGCGTGACATCGCCGCGCTGGGTATCTACCCCGCCGTGGACCCGCTCGACTCGACCTCGCGCCAGCTGGACCCGCAAGTGGTCGGCACCGAGCACTACGAAGTCGCCCGCCGCGTGCAGCAGACCCTGCAGCGCTACAAGGAACTGCGCGACATCATCGCGATTCTGGGCATGGACGAACTGTCGCCGGAAGACAAGCTGGCCGTGTCCCGCGCCCGCAAGATCCAGCGTTTCCTGTCGCAGCCGTTCCACGTGGCCGAAGTGTTCACGGGTTCGCCGGGCAAGTACGTGCCGCTGAAGGAAACCATCCGCGGCTTCAAGATGCTGGTCGACGGCGAGTGCGATCACCTGCCCGAGCAGGCGTTCTACATGGTCGGCTCGATCGACGAGGCCTTCGAGAAGGCCAAGAAGCTCCAGTAAGCCTTGCTTGTCGTTCCCGCGCCAGCGGGAGCGAAGGCAGGCCCGGTTCGGTCCGGGCCTGCCGCCTGAGCGAAGCGATTGGAGAAAGGATCAGATATGGCAACCATTCTTGTAGACGTCGTCAGCGCGGAAGCGTCGATCTTCTCCGGCCAGGCGAAGTTCGTGGCGCTGCCGGGCGAGTCGGGTGAGCTGGGCATCCTGCCCGGCCACACGCCGCTGATCACGCGCATCCAGCCGGGTGCGGTGCGCATCGAGAAAGAAGACGGCAGCGAAGAGTTCGTGTTCGTTGCCGGCGGCATTCTCGAAGTGCAGCCCAAGCACGTCACCGTGCTGGCCGACACCGCGATCCGCGGTGGCGACCTGGACGAAGCCAAGGCCCAGGAAGCCAAGCGTGCCGCCGAGGAGCTGATGCAGAACCAGAGCAGCGACCTCGACCTGGCCCGCGCCCAGAGCGAACTGGCCGTGGCCGCCGCGCAACTGGCAGCGATTGCCCGTCTGCGGCGGAAGAAGTAAGTATCGGGCAGGACTGTCGCATTGTTGTTTTTTCGATGCGACATTTAAAAAAGGCAGCCGCGAGGCTGCCTTTTTTATGGGCGCGGCGATATGCTTTTGCCGCGCCTGGACAAAAAAAAAGCGCGCGGGCCGGGGAGGCTCCGCGCGGACGGGAAAATCCCTTCGAGGGGTCAATTCGAAGGAACGGGTTCGGTCCAGGTCGACAAGCAAGGCGCAACGGATATCCAAATATCCGCCCACAGGCCGCAAAGGCCACGCGCTGCAAGGCTCTTCCTGGTGCTCCGGTCCAGCGCGCTTTACGCTGGATCGGAAAATCGGGTTACTGCCGGAAACGCTACAAAAAGGCTTTCTTCACCACGCCCCTTTAGTCTGCACTGCCATATTCACCGGGGCGCCACGCCCGCAGCGCGGGTGTGTCAATGCATTGTGGGGGAAACTCCCTGGCATGGCAGTAACAAAATGTATCGTTTTGAAAGAAGTTGAAAGCCGGAGCGCTTAAAATCCGGCGTGATCGGCATATTTTCGCGCCTTGTCGTCACGTTTTGCGGCGCCAGGTGTTGCGGGATTATCTTTATATCCGTGGTTTCTATGTTCGTTTCCGCACCAAATCCTGCGTGACAATTGCGGTTACGATTGATCCGCCCGCGGGGTTACAAGTCTGCTCCATGCCTCCCCCCGTGCACTTCATAGCCCACTTCCACACATCCGGAGACGCCATGCAGCCTGAGATGCACCAAGCCATACCAGCCATGCTGGCGATGAAGACCGTCGCCGTGGTCGGCCTGTCCGACCGCCCGGAGCGGCCCAGCCATGAGGTCGCCGAATTCCTGCAGGGCCACGGCTTCCGCATCGTCCCGGTCAATCCGCGCCATGCCGGCGAACGCATCCTGGGCGAGATCTGCCACGCCACGTTGCGCGATGCGGCCGTTGCAGCCGCGGCGGCCGGCGCGCCCATCGCATGGGTCGATATCTTCCGCCGCGCCGAGGACACCCCGGGGGTGGTCGACGAAGCCATCGCCATCGGCGCGCGCGGGGTCTGGCTGCAGCTCGGCATCGTCAACGACCAGGCGGTGCGCCGCGCCACCGAGGCGGGGCTGCTGGCGGTGCAGGACTGTTGCAGCAAGATCGAGTTGACACGCCAGCTTGGCGGCGTCTGATTCCCGCTATCCTTCATCCCTCCCGATTTCCCGCCGCCGACCATGGCCATCGATCCGCAACTGCTCGCCTATTACCGCCGCCTGGCCGAACGCTACGCCACGGCGCCGGTGCCGGAGAACGTCGCGGCGCAGCGCGCCCGCTTCGCCGAGATTGCCGCCACCTCGTTGCGCCCCGATCCGGAGGGCTTGGTCGTGCAGCAGCTGGACCTCGCGCTGGCCGGCCGCACGCTCGGGGCACGGCTGTTCCGTCCGGCCGGCGTGGCCACGCCGCGGCTGATGGTGTACTTCCACGGCGGCGGCTGGGTGGTCGGCTCGACCCAGACGCACCATACCGTCGCGGCCTTGCTCGCGGCCGATACCGGCTGTGCCGTGGCCAGCGTCGATTACCGGCTGGCCCCTGAACACGCCTTCCCGGCGCCTTGCGACGACGCCGCCGAAGCCGTCCTGTGGCTCGCCGGCCAGCGCCAGGCGCTGGGGCTGGCGTCCGACTTCCTGGCGGTGGCCGGCGACAGCGCCGGCGGGCACCTTGCCGCGCAGGCAGCGCAGCGGCTCAACGCCGGCGACGGCTTGCGGGTCGACGCCCAGCTGCTGATTTATCCGGTCGTGGCACCGGTGCTCAGCACCGAAAGCTATCGCGCCTTCGCCGACGGCCCCGGGCTGACGCGTGACGAGATGGCCTGGTTCTGGACCCAGTTCATCGGCGCCGAGGCGCTGGCGCAGGGCGCTGCCCACGCCGATCCGCGCGTGCACCTGATGGCCGCGCCGCCGGTGCGGCCGCCGGCCACCGTGCTGATGGTGGCGGCGCACGATGTGCTGCGCGACGACGGCCTGGCCTATGCCGACTTCCTGGTGCGCCACGACGCCCCGGTCATCACCATCGAAGCCAGCGGCATGACCCATGGCTTCGCGCGGCTGCAGCCCGAGGCGGACCGCGCTCGGGAATGGATGCGTCGCGCCGCAGCGGCGTTCGCGGGGATGATCGACGACGCCTGAGCGGCATCCGCCTGCGGCCATCCCTTAGAATGGCGGTCTTACGAGGATGACCATGACCGCACTGCAGAACGATACCTTCCTGCGCGCGCTGCGCCGCCAGCCGACCGAATACACGCCGCTGTGGCTGATGCGCCAGGCAGGCCGCTACCTGCCCGAGTACAACGCCACGCGCGCGCGCGCCGGCAGCTTCCTCGGGCTGGCCAAGAACCCGGCCTACGCCACCGAAGTGACACTGCAGCCGCTGGACCGCTATCCGCTGGACGCGGCCATCCTGTTCTCGGACATCCTGACCGTGCCGGATGCGATGGGCCTGGGCCTGTCGTTCGCGCAGGGCGAAGGTCCGCGCTTCGCCCATCCGCTGCGCACCGAGGCCGACGTGCAGAAGCTGGCCGTGCCCGACATGGCGTCGCTGCAGTACGTATTTGACGCCGTGCGCGAGATCCGCCGCGCGCTGGTGCAGGACGGGCGCCAGCGCGTGCCGTTGATCGGCTTCTCCGGCAGCCCCTGGACGCTGGCCTGCTACATGGTCGAGGGCGGCGGCTCGGACGACTTCCGCACGGTCAAGGCGATGATGTACGGCCGCCCCGACCTGATGCACCGCATCCTCGACATCAATGCGCAGGCGGTCACGGCTTACCTGAACGCGCAGATCGAGGCGGGCGCGCAGGCCGTGATGATCTTCGACACCTGGGGCGGGGCGTTGGCGGACGGCATGTACCAGGCGTTCTCGCTGGCCTACATGCGCCGCGTGCTGGCCGGCCTGAAGCGCGAGCACGCCGGACAGCAAGTGCCGGCGATCGTCTTTACCAAGGGCGGCGGGCTGTGGCTCGAAGCGCTGGCCGACACCGGTGCCGATGCCATCGGGCTGGACTGGACCGTCAACCTGGCCGAGGCGCGCCGGCGCACCGGCGGGCGCGTGGCGTTGCAGGGCAATATCGACCCGACCGTGCTGTTTGCGCCCGAGGCCGCGATCCGCGAGCAGGTGCGTGGCGTACTGGACAGCTATGCCTCCGGCGGCGGCAGCGATGGCCATGTCTTCAACCTTGGCCACGGGATTTCGCAATTCACGCCGCCGGAAAGCGTCTCCGTGCTGGTCGACGAAGTGCACCGGCACAGCCGCCAGCTGCGCGCGACCGGGAAGTGACGGCGGCGGTATGCAGGCGGACGCGCCGATTCGGTGCTGCCCCGCGCTGCAGCGTTCCGGCCGCGCCGGTACCCAGTGCTGCGCGAGCCGCGCGGCCGTACCGTGTCAAGTTAACTTTTTCGCCAGGAACCGCCAAAAAGGTGCACAGAGTTGATTGGCGACCCTTGACTTATGCACACCGATAGGTTTGCCGCACTGCGGGACAGGGTTATTCCCTAACCTATCTGGGGGATGTTTGCAAGCCCTTGATTTTTAAGGCTTTGGAAGATTTGCAAAGAAGGGGTCGATACCAGTGGATCCCTTGTTTCTCGGGCCTTCCGAGCCGCGTCAAGCGACTTTTCAACAAAGTTATCCACAGGGGCGGTGGAATTAGTGGAAAACCAGTCATCTATCATCGACTTAGGGCCACATTTGAAGTTTTACTTTAAGTTGATGTTGCGCCGCACACTAACTTTCCGCCCAGGCATGGCACGCCGTCAGTGTCCCCATGCCTGCCCCACGGCGATGCGCTTTCCGGTTGTGCATGCTGCCCGATAACGGCGCGCTCCCTGCCGAACCTGCGGGGCCATCGTCCGGCCCCGCGGTGTCGACCGCATCGATATCCGTGATCCGGGTTGCGCTCGACACGCCCGCTGACGACTGCTTCGATTACCTCGCCATTGCCGACGTCGCGCCGGGAGACCTGGTGGTGGTGCCGTTCGGTCGCCGCAGCATGGTGGGCGTGGCGGTCGAAGTCGCACATGCATCCGAAGTGCCAGCGGACAAGCTGCGCCCGGTGGCGCAACGGCTGGACTGGCTGCCGCCGCTGCAGCCGGACTGGATCGGGCTGGCAGCCTTTGCCGCGCGCTACTACCAGCGCCGGCTCGGCGAAGTGATGTTGCCGGCCTTGCCGCCCGCGCTGCGCGAGGCGGAAAGCTGGCCCAACCTGGCCCAGCGTGCCCACACCGACGCATACCGCGTACTGCCGGGCCATGCAGAAACCTTGCTGGCAGCCGTGCCGCCCCGCGCCCGCAGCGTGCGTGCCCTTGCCCAGGCGCTGGCCGACCGCGCTGTCACGGGCGCGGCGCTGTCCCTGGCGCAGGCGCGTGCCCTCTGCGCCGCCGCGCCATCGCGGCTGGCCGAATGGCAGGCTGCCGGCTGGGTCGAGGCCAGCCGCACCGCGCGCACCTTGCTGCCGACCGACCCCGCCCGGCCGCCCTCGGCCGCGCCGCCGCTGCATGACGAGCAGCGCGCGGCGGTGCAAGCCATTGCCGACGCCGAAGGCTTCGCCCCGTTCCTGCTGCACGGCGTGACCGGCAGCGGCAAGACCGAGGTCTACCTGCATGCGATGCAGGCAGTGCTGGCGCGCGACCCGCAGGCGCAGGTGCTGATGCTGGTGCCCGAAATCAACCTGACCCCGCAGCTGCAGGCCCGCATTGCCGGGCGCTTCCCGCAGTTGCCGCTGGCGGTGCTGCACAGCGGCCTGGCCGACCAGGAGCGCAGCCTGCAGTGGCTGGCGGCGCACCGCGGCGAGGCCCGCATCGTGCTGGGCACGCGCATGGCGGTAATGGCGTCGCTGCCGGCGCTGGCGCTGATCGTGGTCGACGAAGAGCACGACACCTCCTACAAGCAGCAGGAAGGGCTGCGCTACTCTGCGCGCGACCTGGCCGTGTGGCGCGCCAAGCAGCGCGGCATCGCGGTGGTACTGGGCTCGGCCACGCCGTCGATGGAAACCTGGTGGCGGGCCGGGCAGGGCACCTACCGCAAGCTGGTGCTGCGCGAGCGCGCGCAGGCCGATGCGGCGCTGCCGACGGTACGGCTGGTCGACCTGAACCACGAGCGCCAGCGCCAGCGCGCCCTGTTCGAGGGCCTGTCGGTGCCGTTGCTGGAGGCTATCGACGCGCGCCTGGCGCGCGGCGAGCAGAGCCTGCTGTTCCTGAACCGGCGCGGCTACGCGCCGGTGATTGCCTGTGACAGCTGCGGCTGGCTGTCGGGCTGCCCGCGCTGCTCGGCGTACCTGGTGCTGCACCGGCCCGAACGGCGCCTGCGCTGCCACCACTGCGGCCTCGAGGCGCCGGTGCCGCACCATTGCCCGGACTGCGGCAACGTCGATATCGCGCCGCTCGGACGCGGCACGCAGCGCATCGAGGAAGCGCTGGCGGCACGCTTCCCGCAGGCCCGCATTGCCCGCATCGACGCGGATTCCACGCGCCGCAAGGGCAGCGCCCAGGCGATGTTCGACGAGGTCCACGCGGGCGAGGTCGACATCCTGGTGGGTACCCAGATGGTGGCCAAGGGCCACGACTTCCAGCGCGTGACGCTGGTCGGCATCGTCCATCCGGACGCGGCCATGTTCAGCCACGACTTCCGCGCCGCCGAACACCTGTTTGCGTCGCTGATGCAAGTGGCGGGGCGGGCAGGGCGGGCCGGTCTGCCAGGCGAGGTGCTGATCCAGACCCGCTATCCCGATACCCCGGCATTGCAGGCCCTGACGCGCCATGACTATGATGGATTCGCGGCCAGCCAGTTGCGCGAGCGGCGCCAGGCCGGGTTGCCCCCGTTCTGCTTCCAGGTGCTGGTGACGGCGGAACACGGGCAGCTGGAACGCGCGCTGCAGTTCCTGGAGGCCGCGCGCCGGCATGCCGGACACTGCACCCTGGCGGCCGAGGTGCAACTGCATGATCCGGTGCCGATGTCGATGGTGCGCGTGTTCAACCGCGAGCGTGCGCAGATGCTGGTCGAAGCCAGCGCACGCCCTGTGCTGCAACGGTTCGTGGCCGAGTGGGTACAGACTTTCGCAGAGGTTGGCACGGCGGTGAAGGGAGTGCGCTGGCAGCTGGAGATCGACCCGTTGCGGATCTAGCGGGCCAGCGATGTGGAGTCAGAGTGCAACCCGTGGATTAGGGTTTTCGATAGGGTTGCACAAGGTTGCACCTTGGTGATTTTCGGGAGTAAGATCGCGCCAGCTCACAGGCTGCGGCCGGTCGCGCGCCCCTGCCTGTCGGCTCGGACGAGGTAGCACCGGCGGCGGCTCCAGTCTTTCGGAGAATTGCCCGCAATGGCCACCACCACCCTTGGCGTCAAGCTCGACGACGCCTCGCGCGACCGCCTCAAGCGCGTTGCCCAATCGATCGACCGCACCCCGCACTGGCTGATCAAGCAGGCCATTTTCTGCTATCTCGAGCAGATCGAGCGCGGCCACCTGCCGTACGAAGCCGGCGCGGCCGGTGCCGAGGGCGAGACCAGCGACGGCGCGGACGGGCTCCATGGCGACGGCGCGCCGCAGCCCTTCCTGGAATTTGCGCAGAGCATCCAGCCGCAGTCGGTGCTGCGCGCCGCCATCACGTCGGCTTATCGCCGCCCGGAAACCGATTGCGTGCCGGTGCTGCTGGAGCAGGCGCGCCTGCCGCAACTGCAGGCCGAGGCCGCCATCAAGATGGCCAAGGCGCTGGCGACGCGCCTGCGCGAGCAGAAGGTGGGCACGGGGCGCGAGGGCCTGGTGCAGGGGCTGATCCAGGAATTCTCGCTGTCGTCGCAGGAAGGCGTGGCGCTGATGTGCCTGGCCGAGGCGCTGCTGCGCATTCCCGACAAGGCCACGCGCGATGCGCTGATCCGCGACAAGATCAGCGGCGCCAACTGGCAGTCGCACCTGGGCCAGAGCCCGTCGCTGTTCGTCAACGCCGCCACCTGGGGCCTGCTGCTGACCGGCAAGCTGGTCGCCACCCATACCGAATCGGGCCTGACCAAGGCGCTCACGCGCATCATCGGCAAGGGCGGCGAGCCGCTGATCCGCAAGGGCGTGGACATGGCGATGCGCCTGATGGGCGAGCAGTTCGTCACCGGCGAGACCATATCCGAGGCGCTCGCCAACGCGCGCAAGTACGAGGCGCAGGGCTTCCGCTACTCCTACGACATGCTGGGCGAAGCGGCCATGACCGAGGCCGATGCCGCGCGCTACCTGGCTTCGTACGAGCAGGCCATCCACGCCATCGGCCAGGCCTCGCGCGGCCGCGGCATCTACGAGGGTCCGGGCATTTCGATCAAGCTGTCGGCGCTGCACCCGCGCTACAGCCGCGCGCAGCACGAGCGCGTGGTGGGCGAGTTGTACGAGCGCCTGAAGTCGCTGACGCTGCTGGCGCGCCAGTACGACATCGGCATCAACATCGACGCAGAAGAAGCCGATCGCCTCGAAATCTCGCTGGACCTGCTCGAGCGCCTGTGTTTCGAGCCCGAGCTGGCCGGCTGGAACGGCATCGGCTTCGTCGTGCAGGGCTACCAGAAGCGCTGCCCGTTCGTGATCGACTACCTGATCGACCTGGCCCGCCGCAGCCGCCACCGCCTGATGATCCGCCTGGTCAAGGGCGCCTACTGGGACAGCGAGATCAAGCGCGCCCAAGTGGAAGGGCTGGAAGGCTATCCGGTCTATACGCGCAAGGTCTATACCGATGTGTCGTACATCGCCTGCGCGCGCAAGCTGCTGTCGGTGCCGGACGCGATCTACCCGCAGTTCGCCACGCACAACGCGCACACGCTGTCGGCCATCTACCAGATCGCCGGTCACAGTTACTACCCGGGCCAGTATGAGTTCCAGTGCCTGCACGGCATGGGCGAGCCGCTCTACGACCAGGTGGTGGGCCCCACCGCCGACGGCAAATACAACCGGCCGTGCCGCATCTACGCGCCGGTCGGCACCCATGAAACGCTGCTGGCCTACCTGGTGCGCCGGCTGCTGGAGAACGGCGCCAACACCTCGTTCGTCAACCGCATTGCCGACGACACCATCTCGCTCGACGAGCTGGTTGCCGATCCGGTGGCCGTGGTCGAGGCCATGCATCGCGACGAAGGTGTGCTGGGCCTGCCGCACCCGCGCATTCCGTCGCCGCGCACGCTGTATGGCAAGAGCCGGCCCAACTCGGCCGGCATCGACCTGGCCAACGAGCATCGGCTGGCGTCGCTGTCGTCGGCGCTGCTGGCCGGCACCGGCGAGCGCCTCGTTGCCGAGCCGATGCTGGGCGCCGAGGTGGCGCGCGCCGCCGATGCCATCACCACGCCGGTACTGAACCCGGCCGATCACCGCGACGTGGTCGGCCATGTCACCGAAGCCGGCAAGGCCGACGTCGACGCCGCGCTGCAGGCCGCGGTCAAGGCCGCGCCGATCTGGCAGGCGACGCCGCCGGACGTGCGCGCCGCCGCGCTGGAGCGCGCCGCCGACCTGATGGAAGCCCAGATGCAGTCGCTGATGGGCATCATCATGCGCGAAGCCGGCAAGACTTTCTCCAATGCCATCGCCGAAGTGCGCGAGGCGGTGGACTTCCTGCGCTACTACGCCGCCGAGGTGCGCCGCGGCTTCGACAACGAGACCCATCGCCCGCTCGGTCCGGTGGTCTGCATCAGCCCGTGGAACTTCCCGCTGGCGATCTTCACCGGCCAGGTCGCCGCCGCGCTGGCGGCCGGCAACCCGGTACTGGCCAAGCCCGCCGAGCAGACCCCGCTGATCGCCGCCGCCGCGGTAAGGCTGCTGCGCGAGGCCGGCGTGCCGGCCGGCGCGGTGCAGCTGCTGCCGGGCCGCGGCGAGACCGTCGGCGCCGCGCTGGTGGGCGACGCCCGCGTCAAGGGCGTGATGTTCACCGGCTCGACCGAGGTCGCGCGCATCCTGCAGCGCAATGTCGCCGGGCGCCTGGACGCCGCCGGCCGCCCGATTCCGCTGATTGCCGAAACCGGCGGCCAGAACGCGATGATCGTCGACTCGTCGGCGCTGGCCGAGCAGGTGGTCGGCGACGTGGTCAACTCCGCCTTCGACTCGGCCGGCCAGCGCTGCTCGGCGCTGCGCGTGCTGTGCCTGCAGGAGGACGTGGCCGAGCGCGTGCTGGAAATGCTCAAGGGCGCGATGCAGGAACTGCGCATGGGCAACCCGGACCGCCTGTCGACCGACGTCGGCCCGGTGATCGACGAAGAAGCGCGCGCCGGCATCGTGCGCCATATCGATGCGATGCGCGCCAAGGGCCGCCGCGTCCACCAGGCCGACCCCAACGCCGCGCAGGGCGCCAGCTGCCGCCATGGCACCTTCGTGCCGCCGACGCTGATCGAGCTGGACAGCATCGACGAGCTCAAGCGCGAAGTCTTCGGCCCGGTGCTGCACGTGGTGCGATTCCCGCGCGCGGCACTGGACACCATGGTCAGCCAGATCAACGGCACCGGCTATGGCCTGACGCTGGGCATCCATACCCGCATCGACGAGACCATCTCGTTCATCGTCAGCCGGGCCCGGGTGGGCAACCTGTATGTGAACCGCAATATCGTCGGCGCGGTGGTGGGAGTGCAGCCGTTCGGCGGCGAGGCGCTGTCGGGCACCGGTCCCAAGGCGGGCGGCCCGCTCTACCTGCACCGGCTGCTGTCGGTCTGTCCGCAGGACGCGGTGGCGCGCAGCGTGCGCGCGGCGGACGTCAATGCCGGCGCCGGCGGAGCCCAGACCGTGGGGCCGGACGACGAGGCCGTGCGCGCCACCGAGGCCTTCCGCGAGTGGGCGCGCCGCGAGCTGCCCGAAGTGGCGGCCGCGTGCGAGCGCTTCGCCGAGGCCTCGGCCGCGGGCCTGGCGGTCACGCTGGCGGGCCCGACCGGCGAGCGCAACACCTACACCCTGCTGGCGCGCGAGCGGGTGCTGTGCCTGGCCATGCAGGAGGCCGATCTGGCGCTGCAGCTGGGCGCAGTACTGACGGTCGGCGCCGAGGCGGTCTGGCTCGAAAACCCTGTCGGTCGGGGGCTGTTTGCGCGCCTGCCTAAGGGCGTACAATCGCGCGTCCGCATGGTGGCCGACTGGACCGCGGCGGACACGGCAATCGATGCGGTGCTGCACCACGGCGATTCGGACCAGCTGCGCACGGTGTGCGAGCAGGTCGCGGCGCGCCCCGGTCCGATCATCGGCGTGCAGGGCCTGGCGCAGGGGGAACGGAACATTGCGCTCGACCGCCTGCTGATCGAGCGCTCGCTTTCGGTCAACACCGCGGCCGCGGGCGGCAATGCCAGTTTGATGACGATCGGCTGAGGCAACCCTCGGACGGCGTCATGTCGAAGCGCGCGGCGGTGGCGGCGATCCTGCCCCGCCGCGCAGAGAAAGCACGGCGCGGCACTGCCAGGCCGCGCCGCAATACAACTGCCGGTAACGACACCACATCGGCACCACATCGGCACCATTTGGGACCCAAGGAGATCTGATGAGCTCGACTTTCCACAAGACGGCAATGACCGTTGCCCTGACCCTGGCCGGCCTGACCGCCGCCTCTGCCGCGTTCGCGCAGGTGCAGGAAATCAAGCTGGGTTACGCCGGCCCGATGACCGGCGGCCAGGCGCAGTATGGCAAGGACATGCAGAACGGCATCGTCCTCGCGATCGAGGACATGAACGCCACCAAGCCCAAGATCGGCGGCAAGGAAGTCAAGTTCGTGCTGGTCTCCGAAGACGACCAGGCCGATCCCAAGACCGGCTCGGTGGTGGCGCAGAAGCTGGTCGACAACGGCATCCAGGGCATGCTGGGCCATTTCAACTCGGGCACCACGATCCCGGCGTCGATGGTCTACAACCGCGCCGGCATTCCGCAGATCGCCATGGCGACCGCGCCGGAATACACCAGGCAGGGCTTCAAGACCACCTTCCGCATGATGACCTCCGACACCCAGCAGGGTTCGGTGATCGGCGCCTTCGTGGTGAAGAAGCTGGGCGCGAAGAACATCGCCATCGTCGATGACCGCACCGCCTACGGCCAGGGCCTGGCCGACGAGTTCGAGAAGGCCGCCAAGGCCGCCGGCGGCAAGATCGTGCGCCGCGAGTTCACCAACGACAAGGCGGTGGACTTCAAGGCCGTGCTGACCAACATCAAGCGCAGCAACCCGGACATCATCTTCTACGGCGGCGCCGAGACCCAGTCCGCGCCGATGGCCAAGCAGGTCAAGGAACTGGGCATCAAGGCCCCGCTGGTGTCGGGCGAAATGTCCAAGACCGACAACTTCCTCAAGCTCGCAGGCCCCGCCGCCGAAGGCACCGTGGTGTCGCTGGCCGGCCTGCCGCTGGACCAGATGCCCGGCGGCGCCGCCTACGAGAAGAAGTACGAGAAGCGCTTCGGCTCGAAGGTCCAGACCTATTCGCCGTACGCCTATGACGGCGCCACCGCGATGATGACGGCCATGGTCAAGGCCGGCTCGACCGATCCGGCGCGCTACCTGCCGGTGCTGGCCGCCACCAACATGCAGGGCGTGACCACCAAGACCCTGGCGTACGACGCGCGCGGCGACCTGAAGGACGGCGGCATCACGGTCTACAAGGTCGTGGGCGGCAAGTGGACGGTGCTGGAGACGGTGGGCGGCAAGTAAGCTGCCGGCCGCGCCTGGCGCATCGGAAGAACGCTGCCTGCGGGCGGCGTTTTTTCTTTTCCGGGCGCCGGCGCCGGGCCGGACCGAATCCCGATCCCCGCCATTGGCGCATAATCCCGCACTCGCACATTTTTCATCCATAGGAGCAGTACGTGTCCGAGCAGGAAGCCAGCTACGACCACGCCATCGGGCTAGCCAACCAGGGGCGCTTCGCCGAAGCGCTGCAGATTGCCGACCAGCTGTCGCTGGCGCGCCCCGAGGTGGTGGATTTCGTCACGCTGCGGGCGCGGCTGCACTTTGACAACGGCGATGCCGCCGCCGCGCTGGCGGTGCTGGACGAGGCGCTGGCGCGGCTCGACACGCTGCCGCTGCAGCCGCCGCACCGCTGGGTCTCGCGCGGGGTGATCGCGCACCGCTACGGCGCCATGCTGATGAGCCTGGGCCGCGATGCCGAGGCCCGCCCGTGGCTGCACGAGGCGGCGCAGCGCAGCGGCCTGCTGACGGGCGAATGGGCCGCGCATTTCCACGCCGGCCTGGCGGCGCTGCGGCTGGGCGACATGGCAGGCGCGGCGCGCTACTGGCACGACCTGATGGTGCGCAACCCCGACCTGGGCGCTGACGATATCGCGCCGCTGGTGTCGGACTACCTCGCCCGCACCGAAGCCGCCGGCGTGCCGGCGGAGCCGCTGATGCGCGTGTGCCTGGGCCGGGTCGCGCTGGACAACCCGCATTTGCTCGAACTCGATGCCGCGGCCGGCGACGCCGTCGCCGCCGACCAGGCCGCGCGCGTGCTGGCCGAGCACCCTGACCACCCCGAGGCGCGCCGGCTGCGCGCGCCGCTGCGCCATGGCGTCGGCGACCTGGAGGGCGCGCTCGACGACCTCGGCGTCTACCTGCGCCAGGTGCCCGACCCGCAGAGCCAGGTACGCGAGCTGGCCTGGCGCTACCAGCTGGCGCAGCGCGCGGTCAGTACCGGTGGCACCGGCGGCACCGACCCGGCCGGGCGCGAGCCGTGGCTGCGCTTCACGCTGACCGAGCACTCCGACGACGGCGCCGGCTACTACCGCGCCGCGATGGCGCTGGGCGAGTTCATCGACGATGTGCCCGCCGCCGAAGCCGCGCTGCGGCCGCTGCTGGTGCAGGCCGGGCGCGCCGGCGTGGCGCGCTTCGACCGGTATTTCGCCACGGGCGAGGGCGATGCCGCCGGCCATGGCGGCAATGCCGACCCCCATGTCTACTCGCTGCTGTGCCGGCTGCTGGCGCGCAGCCTGCCTGCCGACGCCGCGCATGCCGACGAACGCATCGCGCTGCACCGCCAGGGCATGGCCGCGAGCGAGTTCATCGAGCACTGGATCGACCTGCTCGATTGCCACGCCGACGCGGGCCAGCACCAGAAGGTGGCGGAGCTGGCGGGCGAGGTGCTCAACCGCTACCCGCTCGAGCGCAACCCGGCCGACGTGACGTGGGCCTTCAGCCGCATGATCGCCGCCTGGAAGGCCCTCGGCGGCGCCGAGCCGACCGAGGCCGCGCGCGCCGCGATGGCGCACATGGATGCGCGCCTGGACGCGCTGCCGGTGGAAGCCCGCAGCGAGGCCGCGCACCCGATGGCGCATGCGCGCGCCTACTATGCCGCGCTGTTGCAGGCCCGCATGGACGGCATGGACGAGCACGACCGCACCGATGCGCTGGCCGAGATCGAGACCCAGCAGCGGCGCGCGCTGCTGGTCGAGGATGCCTGGCTGTACAACCGTTTCGGCCAGGTCTGGCGCGACCGGGGCGAGCCCGAGCGCGCGCTGCCGCTGTTCGAGCGGGCGGTGGCGCTGACCGAGGGCGATCCGCAGGACCAGGCCGGCGCGCGCGTACAGCGTGGGCTGGTGCACAACGCGGCGGGCCGCCACGATGCCGCGCTGGCGGACTTCGTCGCCGCCTTTGCCGCGCGTGACGACTGGGACGCCGAGGTGTACCTGCGCGCGGTCCAGTCGGCGCTCGGGCAGGGGCAGCGCGAAGCCGCGCTCGGCTACTTCGATCAGGCCCGCGCCCGCGGTGCGGCGCAGGGCGCCACGCGCGCGCTGTACGGGCAGGTCGAGACCGCCTTGAAGGCCACCCGTCCGGTATGGAAGATGTGGGGCGTCTGAAACGTCTCTTGCGGCCAGCGAATCGTCCGAAGAAGTCAGCCATGTAAAAAACGCCATCCGCAGATGGCGTTTTTTACGGGAAGATGACCGAAATAAGGCGCGCGTTTGGTGCGGTGTCGGACAATCACTGACATGGATTGTGAAGTGCTTACATTACCATGTCGCCATGAATGGACTGAGCCAACTTTTTCCTAGCCTCCCGCTCGCGCCCGGCGGCCTCTTCTGGGTCGGACTGGCCCTGGTCGGTGCCGGCCTGGCGGGCGAGCTGAGCCGGCGCTGGCTGCGCTGCCCCCGCATCGTCGGCTACGCCGCGGCGGGGCTGTGCGCGGGCATGCTGGGCCGCGGCATCGTCGACGAGAACATGATCAACCAGACCCGTATCCTGATCGATATGGCGCTGGCGCTGGCCCTGTTCGAGCTCGGGCACCGGCTGTCGCTGAGCTGGCTGCGCGCCAACCGCTGGCTGCTGCTGACCAGCGCCTTCGAAAGCCTGCTGACCTGGGGCCTGGTGGCGGCGGTGCTGCAGTGGATCGGCGCCTCGCCCGGCGTGGCCATCCTGGCCGGGGGCATCGCGGTCAGCACTTCGCCCACTATCGTGCTGCAGCTCAAGAACGAGCTGCGCGCCGACGGGCAGGTGACGGAGCGGCTGCTGGCCATGGCCGCGCTCAACAGCATCTATGCCGCCGCCATCGTGCAGGTCGCCACCGGCTGGCTGCATTCGGAATACGGCAACCTGGGCGCGGCGCTGCTGCATCCGCTGTACCTGCTGCTGGGCTCGTGCCTGCTGGCCTGGGTGGTGGGCAAGCTCGGCCATGCCATCTACGGCCGCATGTCGGCCGACGACCACTACAGCTTCCTGGTGCTGGTGGGCCTGGTGCTGTTCACGCTGGCGCTGACCCGGGTACTAAAATTGTCGATGCCGCTGACGCTGATGCTGGCCGGCGTGGTGTTCAAGCACCAGGACGACCAGCCGCACGTGTGGCCGCCGCATTTCGGCAGCGCCGGCAGCCTGCTGATCATCGTCATGGTAGTGTCGCTGGGCCTGCCGCTGACGGCGCAGGACTGGGCCGTGGGCGGCGTCTACGCCGTCGCGCTGGTGGTGCTGCGCCACGTTGCCAAGTTCGCCGGGGTGGTGTCGCTGGGATCGTTCTCGGGCCTGAGCCTGCGCCAGTGCATGGCGCTGGGGCTGGCGCTGGCGCCGATGTCGGGCCTGGCCTACCTGCTGATGCATGACGTCGCGCGCCTGTACCCGGGCACCGGGCAGCCCCTCACGGCCATCATCCTGTGCGCGCTGGCCATCGAACAACTTTTCGGTCCCGTGATCGCGGCCTGGGCGCTGCGCTACGCCGGCGAAGTCCGCGTCGATATGCGGGCCAATGGAGGAGGGCGCTGATGTCGCTCGAACCGTTCAAGCAATCCGAGGCGCTGACCTTCGGCGTCGAGCTGGAGCTGCAGCTGGTCAACCGGCACGACTATGACCTGGCGCCGTTCGCGCCCGACCTGCTGCGCGCGCTCAAGGGCGCCGAGCATGCCGGCGACATCAAGCCAGAGATCAGCCCGTCGATGATCGAGATCAGCACCGGCATCTGCCACAGCTACCAGCAGGCGCTGGAAGAACTGACGGTGATGCGCGACCTGATGGTGGCGGCGTCGCACTCGCTGAACCTGGGCATTGCCGGCGGCGGCACGCATCCGTTCCAGCAATGGTCCGACCGCACCATCTCCGATTCGCCGCGCTACCAGTACATCTCCGAACTCTACGGCTACCTGGCCAAGCAGTTCACCGTGTTCGGCCAGCACGTGCACATCGGCTGCCCCAGTGCCGACGAATCGCTGTTCCTGCTGCATGCCATCGGCCGCTATGTGCCGCACTTCGTCGCGCTGGCGGCGTCGTCGCCCTATGTGCAGGGCGTCGATACCGGCTTTGCCTCGGCGCGGCTGAATTCGGTCGCGGCCTTTCCGATGAGCGGGCGCGCGCCGTTCCTGCTGACCTGGGACGCCTTCACCGCGTACTTCGAGAAGATGCGCAACACCGGCGTGATCGAAAGCATGAAGGACTTCTACTGGGATATCCGCCCCAAGCCGGAGTTCGGCACCATCGAGGTCCGCGTGATGGACACGCCGCTGACGGTGCAGCGCGCCTGCGATATCGCCGCGTATATCCAGATGCTGGCGCGCTACCTGCTGCTGTCGCGCCCGTTCATGCCGCAGGAAGACGACTACCTGGTGTACACCTTCAACCGCTTCCAGGCCTGCCGCTTCGGGCTGGAGGGCGAATACGTGCATCCCAACGAACTGACCCGCATGCCGATCGCGGACCATATCCTGTCGATCTGCGACGCGCTGGTGCCGCATGCCGAGGCGCTCGGCTCGCTCGAGGCGCTGGCCAATATCCGCGCGCTGGCCGCGCACCGCGACGGCGACGCGCACTGGCTGCGCCAGGTCGACGCCGAGGCGCGCAGCCAGCGCGAAACCGTGCGCAAGGCCTGCGAGCGCTGGGCGACGTAAGGCCACTCCGGCCAGGTCTCAGCGCTGCTGGCGCGGCAGCAGGAAGTCCAGCGCGTCGCGCCACCAGCCGGCGTCGACATGCGCGCTCCAGTCGTTGTGCCCGGCGCCGGCGATCACCGCCAGGCGACGCGGTTCGCCCAGCGACGCGTGTAGCGCCTCGCCGTAGCGCGCCGGCACGATGGTGTCGCGTTCCGCCACCGCCACCATTACCGGGCGGCCGAAGCCCGCGAGGTTGGCGACGCTGTCGTAGCGGTCACGCAGCACCCAGCCGGCCGGCAGCCAGGGATAGTGGTGCGAGGCCAGGTGCGCCAGCTTGTCCCACGGCGTGATCAGCAGGACCCCGGCAACGCTGTCGCGCTGGCGCGCCGCCGCGGCCGCCGCCACGCCAGCTCCCAGCGATTCGCCGATCAGCAGCAGCGGGCCGTCGAACTGGCGCCGCGCCAGCGCAATCGACTGTTCCGCGTCGGCGACAAAGCTGCGCTCGCCCAGCGCGCCGGGACGCGGCCCGTACCCCGGGTACTCCGCCAGGATCACGCGGATGCCCAGCGGCGCCAGCGCGCTGGCGTAGTAGTCGCGATGCCCGGCATGTCCGGCGTTGCCATGGAACACCATCACGGTGGCGCGCACCGGCCCGCGCGGCTCGGCCACCAGTCCGCGGAAGTCGTCCGGACCCGGCCACGCGCGCAGGCCGGGCGAAACCATGTCGTCGGCCGACGCGCGTTCGGGGAAATAAAGGAAGTGGTCCTGCAGCATGGCGATCGTGGCAAGGCCCGCCAGGGCCGCGGCGAGCCAGCACCACAGGCGCGTCCGCGCCGTCCGTGGCGGCGTCGACGGTGCCGTGGCGGCGGGCAGCACGCTGGCGGGCATGGCCGTGTGCCTGGCGGGGCTAGGCGCCGGCGTACACCGGTTCGCAGCGCACCTCGGTCCTGACCGAGTTGGCGATAAAGCAGGCCTCGTGCGCGGCGTGGTGCAGGGCGTCGAGCTGTTCGCGCGTCGGTTCGTGCTCGCCGCCGAACGTGACCTGCGGGCGCAGCGTCACCACCGTCATCGCCATGCGTCCGTCGGCGTTCTTTTCCATCACACCGGTGGCCGCGTCCAGGTAGCGGTCGACCACCAGGCGTTGCCTGGCCGCGAGCGACAGGAACCACAGCATGTGGCAGCTCGACAGCGAGGCGATGAACATCTCTTCCGGGTCGACCGCGCTGGCATCGGACATCGGCAGCGGCACCACATGCGGCGACGACGAGCCCGGCACTTCCGCGCCGCCGTCGAAGCGCAGCAGATGCCGGCGGCTGTAGCGGTTGCCGGCGAAATCCTGTCCGTCGCGTTGCCACAGGACTTCAGCGGTGTAGGTGGACATGCAGGGACTCCTCGGTGTGGGGAAAGAATTCAGGCGCCGTGCGGCACGCTCTCGCCATCGCGCAGGCCCAGGCGCTGGTTGGCTGGCACGGCGACATCGATCAGCTTGGGGCGCGGCAGGTTCAGGTTGCGCATCATCTCGATGAACTGCTCGCGCGTGCGGCCGGCGACGCGGCTGTTGTGCGCGCGTTCATGGCCGATGGTGGACACCGTGCAGCCCTTGTAGTCATGGGCCGGATAGACCAGCGTGTCGTCGGGCAGCGCGAACAGCTTGCGGGTCAGGCTGTCGTACAGCGTGCCGGCGTCGCCGGACTGGAAATCGGTGCGGCCGCAGCCGTCGATCAGCAGCGCATCACCGGTGAAGACGCGGCGCACGATGCCGTCGGCGGTGGCTTCTTCCCACAGGTAGCTCATGCTGCCGGCGGTGTGGCCGGGGGTATGGATGGCGCGCAGCACCTGCTTGCCGAACGCGACGGTGTCGCCGTCGATCAGCTGCTTGTGCGCGGGCTTGATGTCGCAGCCGGACGGTGCCGCGGTATGCGCGCCGGTCTGCAGGGCCAGGTGGCCGGCCGAGGTGATGTGGTCGGCATGGGCGTGGGTCTCGATCACCCACGCCAGGCGCGCGCCGGTCGCTTGCAGCAGCCTCAGGTCGCGCTCCAGCTGGTGGTCGACCGGATCGATCAGCAGCGCGTCCCCGGTGGCGGCGTCGATCAGCAGGTAGGTGAAGGTGGACGAGGTCTCGTCGAACAGCTGGTGGAAGGTCTGCATGGCCGTCCTCTTGTTGTTTGCCCGGGGAACGCCGCCATGATACGCCGCACCTGCGCTAGCACTCCACGATATTCACCGCCAGGCCGCCGCGTGCGGTTTCCTTGTACTTGGTCTTCATGTCGGCCCCGGTTTCGCGCATGGTCTTGATCACCGAATCGAGCGACACGTAGTGCGTGCCGTCGCCGCGCAGCGCCATGCGCGCCGCGTTGACCGCCTTGACAGACGCCATCGCGTTGCGCTCGATGCACGGAATCTGCACCAGTCCGCCGACCGGGTCGCAGGTCAGGCCGAGGTTGTGCTCCATGCCGATCTCGGCGGCGTTCTCCACCTGCGCCGGGCTGCCGCCGGTGACCGCGGCGAGTGCGCCGGCCGCCATCGAGCAGGCCACGCCAACTTCGCCCTGGCAGCCGACTTCGGCGCCGGAGATCGACGCGTTGAGCTTGTACAGCAGCCCGATCGCGCCCGCGGTGAGCAGGAAGTCCACCACGCCCTCGCGGCTGGCGCCCGGCACGAAGCGGTCGTAGTAGTGCAGCACCGCGGGGATGATGCCGGCCGCGCCGTTGGTCGGCGCCGTGACCACGCGCCCGCCGGCGGCGTTCTCTTCATTGACGGCGATCGCGTACAGGTTGACCCAGTCCATCACCGAGAGCGGGTCCGACAGCGTGCGCTCGGCGCGCTCGGTCAGGCTGCGGTACAGCTCGGGCGCGCGCCGCTTTACCTTGAAGGGGCCCGGCAGTTCGCCGTCGGTGCGGCAGCCGCGCGCCACGCAGGCCTGCATCACGTCCCAGATATGCAGCAGGCCATTGACGACCTCGGCCTCGCTGCGCCAGGTCAGTTCGTTTTCGAGCATCAGCCGGGCGATGCTCTTGCCGCTGTCCTGCGCCATCTGCAGCATGTCCTTGCCGCTGCGGAACGGGTGCGGCAGCTGCTGCGCGGCATTGAGCACCTGGGTGTTGGGCGCACCCGCCGTGACCACGAAGCCGCCGCCCACCGACAGGTAGCGCGCTTCGCGCAGGCTCGCGCCGCTGCTGTCGAAGGCATGGAACTTCATGCCATTGGGATGCTCGGCCAGCGCCTCGCGCCGGTAGAACGCGATGTGCTCCTTTTCGACGAAGGGCACGATGTGGCGGCCCAGCAGCGACAGCTCGCGCGACTTGCGCAACGCGGCCAGGCGCGCGTCGATGGCATCGGGATCGATGGTGTCGGGGGCCTCGCCCATCAGCCCCAGGATCACGCCCTTGTCGGTGCCGTGCCCCTTGCCGGTGGCGCCGAGCGAGCCGTACAGCTCCACCCGCACGCTGGCGACTTGCGGCAGCAGCCCGTCGCGCTCCAGCCCCTGCGCGAACATCAGCGCCGCGCGCATCGGCCCCACGGTGTGCGAGCTCGACGGGCCGATGCCCACCTTGAACAGATCGAATACGCTGACTGCCACGGACGGCCTCCAGATTGACGCCGGACCAAGCCGGCGGGCGCCGCGTTGCGCGGCGCCCCTGAGTACAGCTTAGCTTCTGGCCGGGGTGCCGGCTCAGTCCACCACGTAGTCGCTGACCGGCACGCAGGCGCAGAACAGGTTGCGGTCACCGTACACGTTGTCGGCACGGCCGACCGGCGGCCAGTACTTCTGCGTGCGCAGCGACGCCACCGGATAGGCGGCTTCCTCGCGCGTGTACTGGTGGGTCCACTCGTTGGCGGTGACCACCGCGGCGGTGTGCGGGGCGTGCTTGAGCGGGTTGTCGTCGCGGTCGAAGGTGCCGTCGGCGACGCGGCCTATCTCCTGGCGGATTGCGATCATCGCGTCGATGAAGCGGTCCAGCTCATGCAGCGCTTCGGACTCGGTCGGCTCGATCATCAGCGTGCCCGGCACCGGGAAGCTCATGGTCGGCGCGTGGAAGCCGTAGTCCATCAGGCGCTTGGCCACGTCTTCATTGCTGATGCCGGTTTCCTTCTGCAGCGGGCGCAGGTCCAGGATGCACTCGTGCGCGACCAGGTCGTGCTGGCCGGTGTAGAGCACCGGGTAGTACGGCGCCAGGCGCTTGGCGACATAGTTGGCGGCCAGGATCGCGTTCTCGGTCGCCGCGGTCAGGCCGGCCGAGCCCATCATCGCGATATACATCCACGAGATCGGCAGGATGCTGGCCGAGCCGAACGGCGCCGCCGACACGCCGCCGATGCCGCGCTCGTCGCGCCGGTAGCCGACGCTGTCCTGGTTGGGCAGGAAGTCCGCCAGGTGCGCGCCGACCGCAACCGGGCCCACGCCCGGGCCGCCGCCGCCGTGCGGGATGCAGAAGGTCTTGTGCAGGTTCAGGTGCGACACGTCGCCGCCGAACTGGCCCGGCGCGGCGGTGCCCACCATCGCGTTCATGTTGGCGCCGTCGACATAGACCTGGCCGCCGTGCTTGTGCACGATCTCGCAGATCTGCTGCACGCCCTGCTCGAACACGCCGTGCGTGGACGGGTAGGTGATCATGATCGCCGCCAGGTTCTTGCTGTGCTGCTCGGCCTTCTTCGCCAGGTCTTCCAGGTCGACGTTGCCGTTTTCATCGCAGGCCACCACCACCACCTTCATGCCGGCCATCTGCGCCGACGCCGGGTTGGTGCCGTGCGCCGACGACGGGATCAGGCAGATGTCGCGGTGGCTTTCGCCGCGGCTGGCGTGGTACGCATGGATGATCAGCAGGCCCGCGTACTCGCCCTGCGAGCCGGCGTTGGGCTGCAGGCTGACCGCGGCGTAGCCGGTGGCGGCGCACAGCATGGCCTCGAGCTGGTCGATCATCTCGCGGTAGCCGACGGTCTGGTCCAGCGGCGCGAACGGGTGGATCTGGCTGAACTCGGGCCAGGTCACCGGGATCATCTCGCTGGTGGCGTTCAGCTTCATCGTGCACGAGCCCAGCGGGATCATGGTGCGGTCCAGCGCCAGGTCCTTGTCGGCCAGCATGCGCAGGTAGCGCAGCATCTCGTGCTCGGCGTGGTGGGTGTTGAACACCGGGTGGGTCAGGTACGCGCTGGTGCGCGCCAGTTCGGCGGGGAAGGCGTCGCCAGCGGCGCCTTCAAGCTTGTCGAAGTCCAGGCCCGCCGGCAGCGGCTTGCCTTGCGTGAAGATTTCCCACAGCGCGACGACGTCGTCGCGGGTGGCGGTCTCGTCCAGCGAGATGCCGACGCGCGTGGCGCCGGCATGGCGCAGGTTGATGCCGCGCGCGGTGGCGGCGGCATGGATGGCTTCGGTGTTGAAGCCGGTTTCCAGCGTCAGCGTGTCGAAGAAGGTGGCGTTGGTGCGGGCAAAGCCGAGCTGCTCCAGCCCGGCGGCGAGCGTCGCGGTCAGGCGATGCACGCGCTGGGCGATGCGCTTCAGCCCTTGCGGACCGTGGTACACGGCGTACATCGATGCCATCACTGCCAGCAGCACCTGCGCGGTACAGATGTTGGAGGTCGCCTTTTCGCGGCGGATATGCTGCTCGCGGGTCTGCAGCGCCAGGCGGTAGGCCTGGTTGCCCTGCGCGTCGATGGTCACGCCGACCAGGCGGCCCGGCATCGAGCGCTTGAACGCATCCTTCACCGCCATGTAGCCGGCGTGCGGGCCACCGAAGCCCAGCGGCACGCCGAAGCGCTGCGAGTTGCCCACGGCGACGTCGGCGCCCCATTCGCCCGGCGCGGCGATCAGCGTCAGCGCAAGCAGGTCGGCAGCGGCCACCACCAGGCCGCCGGCGGCGTGCACGGCGTCGGCGATGGCGCGGTAGTCATTGATGTCGCCGTTCACGCCCGGGTACTGCAGCAGCACGCCGAAGGCGCCCGCGGCAGCGGCGTCGGCGGCGGGACCGACCTTCACTTCGATGCCCAGCGGCAGCGCGCGCGTGCGTACCACTTCCAGCGTCTGCGGCAGCACGTCGTCGGCGACGAAGAAGATATTGGAGTCGTGCTTGTTCACGCGCTGCAGCAGCGTCATTGCTTCGGCCGCGGCAGTGCCTTCATCCAGCATCGACGCGTTGGCGATATCCAGCCCGGTGAGGTCGGTGACCATCTGCTGGAAGTTCAGCATCGCCTCCAGGCGGCCTTGCGAGATTTCCGGCTGGTAGGGCGTATAGGCGGTGTACCAGGCGGGGTTCTCGAAGATATTGCGCAGGATGACGCCGGGCGTGATGGTGTTGAAGTAGCCCTGGCCGATGAAGCTCTTCAGCACCTTGTTCTTGCCCGCCAGCGCGCGCAGCCTGGCCAGCGCGGCCTCTTCGCTCAGCGGCTCGGTGAACTCGCCCATCGGCATGCCGTCGCGGCGGCGGATGGCGGCGGGGATGACGGCGTCGATCAGCGCGGCGCGGCTGTCATAGCCGAGCACCTTCAGCATGTGCTGCTGCTCGGGGGTATCGGGGCCGATATGGCGGGCGGCGAAGGCGTCGCGCGCCTCCAGTTCGGCCAGCGTGGGCCGGGTTGCTTGGGCGGCGTTCATGGGCAGCGGGGCGTTCATGGGCAAGAACCTCGTGGAGGGCGCGGCGGAAGGTGGTCAGCCGTGCCGCGGCGCCGCGAATGCGGTGTGCCGGTCCCGCACGCGGGACCGGCGGGCGATCAGGCGCCGACGCTGGCCTTGTAGGCGTCGGCAGACATCAGGCCGTTGACGTCGTCGCCGTTGGCCGGCTTGAGCTTGAACAGCCACGCGTCGAAGGCGTTGGCGTTGACGCTTTCCGGCGCCGCGGTGGCGGCCTCGTTGACGGCGATCACTTCGCCGGCCACGGGCGCGTAGATGTCGGAAGCGGCCTTCACCGACTCGACCACGGCCAGCGCGTCGCCGGCGCCGACCGACTTGCCCACTTCCGGCAGTTCCAGGAAGACGATGTCGCCCAGCGCGTCCTGTGCGTGGTCGGTGATGCCGATGGTGAGCGTGCCGTCGGCTTCGACGCGCACCCACTCATGCGACTCGGTGTACTTGAGGTCAGCGGGGAAATTCATGAAGGTTCTCCGGATTCAGATCTGATTCTTGTTGGGTGATGCCTGCCCGGCAACGCTGCCGGCAGGCGAGGGCGACCGTTGGGTGAGCGGGGCTTTCCCCTTAGCTCACGAGTGCCTTGCCATGACGCACAAACGGCAGTTTAACCACAGTCGCGTTGAGTTTGCGGTCGCGGATCTCCACCTGCACGGTGTCGCCGACGTTCACGCCCTGCGGCAGGCGCGCGAAGGCGATCGATTGCGACAGCGAGGGGCTGAAGGTGCCGCTGGTGATTTCACCGTCACCGGCGGGGGTGATGACCTTCTGGTGGGCGCGCAGCACGCCGCCCTTGTCGCGCAGGATCAGGCCGAGGAACTGCCGGCGCGAACCCGCCGCGGCCAGCGCCGCCTTGCCGGTGAAGTCGCGCTCGCTCTGCAGGTCGACGGTCCACGCCAGGCCCGCGTCCAGCGGCGAGACCTTGATATCCATGTCCTGGCCGTACAGGTTCATGCCGGCTTCCAGGCGCAGCGTGTCGCGTGCGCCGAGGCCGGCCGGGCGCACGCCCGCGGCATTCAGTTTTTCCCACAAGCCGGCGACGCTGGCGGCCGGCACCACCAGCTCGAAGCCGTCTTCGCCGGTGTAGCCGGTGCGCGCCACCATCACTTCGCCTAGCGCCGGGTCCTGCACCACCACCGCGTTGAACGGCTTGAGCGCGTCGGCAGGCTGGGTCGACGGGAAGGTGCTCCACACCTTGGCGCGGGCGTTGGGCCCCTGCACCGCGACGATCGCCAGCGGCTCCACGCCGGCGGGCGCAACGTCCTCGCGGCGCGGCGTGATGGTCACGCCGCTGCCGGTGGCGTCGTTGCGGGCGCGGATCCAGTCGATATCGCCGACCGCGGTGCCGGCGTTGACCACCAGGCGGAAACGGTCCTCGGCGAAGAAATAGACGATCAGGTCGTCGATGACGCCGCCGTTCTCGTCGAGCATGCAGGAATAGAGCGCCTTGCCGGGCGTCTGCAGCTTGTCGACGTTGTTGGCGAGCAGGCCGCGCAGGAAGCTGCGGGTATTGGCGCCGGCGAGATCGACCACGCACATGTGCGAGACGTCGAACATGCCGGCATCGTTGCGCACGGCATGGTGCTCTTCGATCTGCGAGCCATAGTTGACCGGCATGTCCCAGCCGCCGAAGTCGACCATGCGGGCGCCGAGGGCGCGGTGGATAGCGTTGAGGGGCGTGGCCTGGAGCGTCATGGAATCCTCGGGGGCAGTCTCGGTTGGCGAAAACAAAAAAAGGGCCATCCGCCGCAACCATCGCTACGCCAATATGGCAAGCGATCCGCTGCGGCGGATGACCCCTCTGTCCTCGATACCTGAGAGATTACGAGGCGGATCCCGTGGACCCCAACCCTCGCGCGCCCCTTCGGTGGGCACGCTCGCCACGAATGGCGGGTGCCGCTCTCCAGAGTGCGGCATGCATCGTGTGCATGTTGCATGCCGATCCGACCGGTCCGTGGTGCCTGAGAGTTTTCGGGTGATACCCCTTCGGCGGCGCAGGCGATGCGCGCTCTCCCGGTCGGATGCGCGCAATGTACGGGAGGGCCCCGCCTTTGTCAAACCAAGGCAGAGGCCACCGTACCCGTCGCTGCGCGGCAGTGCTTACTTCTTCTTGTCGTCGGTGACGACGTTACCGATGACACCGCCTACTGCCGCCCCGCCCAGCGTACCCAGGGCGCTGCCGTCGGTCAGCACGGCGCCGCCCACCGCGCCGGCACCTGCGCCGATCGCGGTATTACGTTGTTTCGGGGTCATGTCCGCGCAACCGGCAAAGGCCGCGACCGTCATGCCGATCAGGGTCACCTTGGTCAAAGTTTGCAGGGTTTTCATTGCTGGCTCCGATGTGATGATTGATGCATGCCCAGGCGATCCGGCGGACCGGGGGACACACTGATTAGAGTGTCGCGTCATGCCATTGGCTCCGGTCTTTACGAAGTGTTACGCCAGTGACACAGCCGGGCCCGCGCTCGCGGCGTGCGCTGACTGACCCGCCGCGGCGAGCGTGTTAACATCGGCAGCTTTGCCGCAGGCCCGGGTGACGGGATGCCGGCAAATCCCTTCTTTTCCCTCGATTCCGCTGCCGCCCCCGACGCCCGCCCGCATGACCCATGGCCTGAACCCCGCCCAATCCGAAGCCGTCCGCTACCTGGACGGGCCTTGCCTGGTGCTGGCCGGCGCGGGCTCGGGCAAGACCCGGGTGATCACGCAGAAGATCGCGCATCTGATCGAGGAAAAGGGCTTCGAGCCGCGCCATATCGCCGCCGTCACCTTCACCAACAAGGCGGCCAAGGAAATGCAGGAGCGCATCGCCAAGCTGATGGAAGGCAAGACCACGCGCGAAGGCAAGCGCATCCCGCTCAGGCAGCTGACGGTCTGCACCTTCCACTCGCTGGGCGTGCAGATCCTGCGCATGGAAGCCGAGCATGTCGGCCTGAAGCCGCAGTTCTCGATCATGGATTCGGACGACTGCTTCGGGCTGATCCAGGAGCAGCTGGGCACCACCGACAAGAAGCTGATCCGCGGCGTGCAGAGCACGATCTCGCTGTGGAAGAACGGCATGGTCGATCCCGAGGCCGCGATCGCGCAGGCCGCCAATGCCGACGAGCACCAGGCCGCGCTGGTCTACCGCAACTACGTCGCCACGCTGAACGCCTACCAGGCGGTGGATTTCGACGACCTGATCCGGCTGCCGGCGGAACTGTTCGCGCGCGATGAAGCGGTCCGGCTCAAGTGGCTGAACCGCCTGCGCTACTTCCTGGTCGACGAGTACCAGGACACCAACGCCTGCCAGTACCAGCTGCTCAAGCTGCTCGCCGGCGGCTCGCATCTGCGCGCGCCGGCCTTCACCGCGGTGGGCGACGACGACCAGGCCATCTACGGCTGGCGCGGCGCCACGCTGGACAACCTGCGCGGGCTGCAGACCGACTTCCCCGACCTGAAGGTGATCAAGCTGGAGCAGAACTACCGCTCCACCGTGCGCATCCTGGAAGCGGCCAACGCGGTCATCGCCAACAATCCGAAGCTGTTCGACAAGAAGCTGTGGAGCGAGCACGGCATGGGCGACCCGATCGCCATCCACACGATGAACGACGAGGAGCACGAGGCCGAGTCGGTTGTGTTCCGCCTGTCGGCGCACAAGTTCGAGCGCCGCGCGCAGTTCCGCGACTATGCCATCCTCTACCGCGGCAACCATCAGGCGCGGCTGTTCGAGCAGATCCTGCGGCGCGAGCGCATCCCCTACGTGCTGTCGGGCGGCCAGAGCTTCTTCGACAAGGCCGAAATCAAGGACATCTGCGCCTACCTGCGCCTGATCGCCAACCCCGATGACGATCCCGCCTTTATCCGCGCCATCACCACGCCGCGGCGCGGGGTGGGCAACACCACGCTCGAAGTGCTGGGCACCTTTGCCGGCCAGGCCAAGGTGTCGCTGTTCGAGGCGGCGATGATGGGCGGCATCGAAGGCAAGCTGCAGCCGCGCCAGCTGGAGCCGCTGCGCGTGTTCTGCGAATCGATGGTGCGGCTGGCCGACCGCGCGGCGAAGGACCCGGCCACCGAGGTGCTCGACGACCTGATGGCGGGCATCCACTACGAGGCCTACCTGTACGACAGCTTCGACGAACGGCAGGCGCAGTCGCGCTGGACCAATACCCTGGAATTCCTCGACTGGCTCAAGCGCAAGGGCACCAAGCCCGAAGGCGCGGACGGTGCGGAAGCCACCGGCTTCGACACCGCCGACGGCTTCGGCAGCGACGGCAAGAACCTGCTGGAGCTGACCCAGACCGTGGCGCTGATGAGCATGCTCGAAGGCCGCGAGGAAGACCCCGACGCGGTGCGGCTGTCGACGCTGCATGCGTCCAAGGGGCTGGAGTATCCGCATGTGTTCCTGGTCGGCGTGGAGGAGGGCATCCTGCCCCATTGCCGCGAGGACGAGGACATGAGCGACGAGAAGATCGAGGAAGAGCGGCGCCTGATGTACGTGGGCATTACGCGCGCGCAGCGCAGCCTGCATGTCAGCTGGTGCAAGAAGCGCAAGCGTGCGAGAGAGACCTATTCGTGCCAGCCGTCGCGCTTTATCGGCGAGATGAAGCTGGAAGAGGCGCCCGCGCCGGTCGACGCGACCCCGGCGATGAGCCCCAAGGACCGTCTTGGCGCGCTCAAGGCCCTGCTCGGGAACGGGGGCAGCGGCGGCAAGGCGGCCGCCGGCTGAGCCGCTGCGGCGCTATCGCATTGCTACCGCGCGGCGGACACCGCGAGCGTGACGTACTGCGAGCCGCGCTGTCCGCGCGTGAAGTCGAGCGTGAAGTCACCCACGTCGACGCGGCTCTGCAGCGCGCGCCGCAATTCCGCCGCGCCGCCCGGGCCCGCGCCCTGCAGCGCCCGCGCCAGCCATGCGGCGCCGATATAGCCGGCCAGCGTCGCCGGCGACGGCGGCTCGTCCAGGTACTGCTTCATGCGCGCCACATGTTCCTTCACCACCCGCAAGGTGGCCTGCTGCGGGCCCGGCGCGACCTGGGTCAGCACCAGCCCGCCGGCGTAGCCGCGGCCCAAAATCTCGCGCGCGGCATTGGCGCTGACCGCGGACAGGCCGACCAGGAAGCCGTACCATCCTTGCGCCGCCAGCGCCCGGCCCAGTTCGGCATAGGCCAGGGTGTCGCCGGCGACGATCACCGCGCCCGGGCGCGATGCCGCGATGCGCCGCGCCGCGGCATCGCCGTTGCCTTGCAGCGCCACCGCGCGGGTGCCGGTCTGCGCCTCGAGACGGGCCAGCGACGACACCGCGAAATCCGGCGCCACCGCCAGCGCGACGTGCGTCAGCCCGTAGCCGCGCAGCTGTTGCACGGCGGCGTCCAGTTCGGCCTGGTAATCGGCCCGCGTGAACCAGACATTGTCGGCGGCCAGCGCCAGCCCCGATAGCGGCGCGACGATCTGCATGCCGCGCCGGGCCAGTTCGGTCGACGACGCCAGCACGGGCAGCAGCCGGTCGCCGGGACCGAACAGCAAGCCCGCATGTTCGGTGTCGGCCAGCGACACGGCCTGCGCCAGCGCGCGGCGCGGATCCGGGTCCGCATCGCGCACCACGTGCCGGATCCGTACCGGGCCGCCGGCGGCGTTGGCCGCGTCGAACATGACCTTGGCCCCGGCCAGGTAGTCGCGCGCCAGGTCGGACTGCGCGCCGTTGCGGTCGACCAGATGCCCGACCACCACCGTGCGCGGCGCTTGTGCCAGCGGAGCAAACGCGGGCAGCGCCAGCGCCAGGCCGGTCGCGGCAAGCAGCCGGCGCCGGGGGGCCTGTGCCGGCGGGTGGTCGCGCAGCGGCAGGTACGGCGCGGGCGGGGCGGGGCGGCGGGAAAATGGCATGGCTGGGACGATGACGGAGCGCGGCGGGCGCGGTGGCGCGCAGCGTACCCGGCACGCATGACGCCAATGTGACGTACGCGTGCGTCAGCGGGGACGGCGCCGGTGGGCCCCAGGCCCGCGCTTGACGGCGGTCAAGCCGCCAGCGCCGGCCCGGTCCTACGATGGCGTGTCGCACACCCATTCCCCCGCGCCCCCATGACCCCGTCTGCCATGACTTCCCCCCCGCTCGACCGCCGCGCGCTCTCCGACTTCCGCGCGCTGGCCGGGCGCATCGACGGCAACGGCCCGCGCTATACCTCGTATCCGACCGCCGACCGCTTCCACAACGGTCCCGACCTGTCGCTGTACCACGACGCGCTGGACGCCTGCCGCGCCGACGCGCCGGCGCCGCTGTCGCTGTACCTGCATATCCCGTTCTGCGAGAACATCTGCTACTACTGCGGCTGCAACAAGATCATCACCCGCGACCACGGCCGCAGCGCGCGCTATGTCAGCTACCTGGGGCGCGAGATGGCGCTGGTCGCCGGGCGGCTGGGCGAGCGCCGCGAGGTGATCCAGTCGCACTGGGGCGGCGGTACGCCGACCTTCCTGAACCCGGAAGAAATGCGCCGCGTGATGGCGCTGCTGAACACGCATTTCACGCTGGCGGCCGATGGCGAGCACTCAATCGAGATCGACCCGCGCCGCGTCGACCACGACCGCATGGCGCTGCTGGCCGAACTGGGCTTCAACCGCGTCAGCCTGGGCGTGCAGGATTTCGATCCCGAGGTGCAGCAGGCCATCCACCGCATCCAGCCGTTCGCGCAGACCCGCGCCGTGGTCGATGCCGCGCGCGCGCTGGGCTTCCGCTCGGTCAGCCTGGACCTGATCTATGGCCTGCCGCACCAGACCGCAGCGCGCTTCGGCCGCACCATCGACCAGGTGCTGGCGCTGCGCCCCGAGCGGCTGTCGGTCTACAGCTATGCCCACCTGCCGCACGTGTTCAAGCCGCAGCGCCGCATCGACGAACAGGCGTTGCCGGCGGCCGGCGAGAAGCTCGACATCCTGGTCTCGACCATCGAGCGGCTGACCGCCGCGGGCTACGTCTATATCGGCATGGACCACTTCGCGCTGCCCGGCGACGACCTTGCCGTGGCCCAGCGCGAGGGCCGGCTGCAACGCAACTTCCAGGGCTATTCGACGCACGCCGGCTACGACCAGGTCGGCCTCGGCATCTCGGCGATCGGCGCGATCGCGGGGCACTACGTGCAGAACGCGCGCACGCTCGACGACTACTACGGCGCGCTCGACCAGGGCCGCCTGCCGCTGGCCAGGGGCGTGGCGATGACGGCCGACGACCACCTGCGGCGCGAGCTCATCGGCGACCTGATGTGCAACGGCCTGCTGGAGCTGGCGGCGATCGAGGCGCGGCATGGCATCGATTTCAACCGGACGTTTGCCGCGGAGCTGGCCGACCTCGAGCGCCTGGCCGCCGACGGGCTGGTGTGCCGCGAGCCCGGCCGCATCACCGTGACACCGCTGGGCCGGCTGCTGGTGCGCCGCGTGGCGATGGTGTTCGACCGCTACCTGCGCGACGACGCCGCCCGGGCGGTCGACAACGGCGCGCGCGCCGCCAACGACGGCGCCCAGCCGATCCGCATCGTGCCGCGCTACTCGCGCGTGGTGTAGCGCCAGAGATCGTTGCCGGACAGGCCCGGACGAAAAAAAACCCGCGCGAGGCGCGGGTTTTTTGTTGGCGTTGGTCTGGCTTACTTGGCGGCGTTGGCCATGTAGTCCGACGCGGCGATCACATCGGCGTCCGGGCCGGCATAGCCGCCCTTGGGCGGCATCACGCCCTTGCCCTTGAGGGCGAAGTTGTGGACCGCATCCATGCCTTCCTTCAGGCGCGGCGCCCAGGCGGCCTTGTCGCCGAACTTGGGCGCACCTGCCACGCCGGCGGCGTGGCAGGCGGCGCAGACCTGTTCGTAGACCTTCTTGCCCACTTCGGCCGAGGCAGCGGCCGGCGCGGCAGCAGCGGGAGCGGCGGGAGCGGCAGCGGCTGCCGGAGCCGCCGCAGCAGCGGGAGCCGGCGCCGCAGCGGCAGCCGGGGCGGCGGCTTCAGGCGCTGCGGCCGTGGCCGGCGCGGCAGCGGCCGGGGCCGGCGGCTCGGGGAACTTGGCGCCGCCGGCGTCGGCCAGGTAGACCACGGCGCGGGCCAGTTCGTAATCGGTGTAGTCGTCAGGCGTGCTGCCGGCGCGCGGCGGCATCGCGCCCTTGCCGTTGAGCACCGACTTCATCAGGCCGTCGAAGCCCTGGCCGATGCGCGCGGACCAGTCGCCGGCGGCACCGTGCTTGGGGGCACCCGCCGCGCCGGTGGCGTGGCAGGCGGCGCAGATTTCCTTGTAGACCTGTTCGCCGGTCTTGAACACGCGCGGCGCGTTGGGATCCTTGATTTCGAGCGAGGCGACCGGCTTGATGCGATCGTTGATGGCTTCGGCGGCGGTGCTGGCGCCGGCGCTTTCGGTCGAGCCGTGTCCGACGAAGTTGACCAGCAGGATGATCACGATGATCGGCACCAGGAACGCCGCGATCACGACTGCGATCAACTGCTTCGGGGTTTTGATGGGAGACTCGTGCTCGGGGTGTTCGTTGTGGACGTCGCTCATACAGAACTCTCAGTTTTGCAGGAAACCTTCTGGCCGCTTACGCTCGGCTTGCTTTTTCTGGCCCTGGTGTGGCCCTTCGCTGACCACTATCCGGCCCCATCCGGACCGCCCGCGCTCCCCTGCGGCCCTTGCCTGACTTGGGTCTGTTGCCATTTGCGTACCTCGGACTGTCTCCCGGACCGGGGCCCGATTGTCGCCGACAACCAGCCGCCCGGATTTGACCCCGGTCGACTCGCTGCGCCGACGGCGCGACGGGCACGATTTGACGCAAATAGCTGGCGATTATAGCGCCAAAGCCCCCCTGCCAGTGCCAAAAAGCGGCGGTTGCGAGACGTTCACCAGCGCCCGTATCGGCCCCGCATGGACGGCGCCGGGCAAAAGCGGTATCCTATGCGACTTTCCAGCGGCGGCACTCGCCCGCCGCAATCGCTGTACCCGCAAAACCGGTTGCAAAACCGTCTGTGCGCCCGTAGCTCAATGGATAGAGTACTGCCCTCCGAAGGCAGGGGTTGCTGGTTCGATCCCAGCCGGGCGCGCCAATTTTCCTCAGCTGTGCCATGCAGTGTCCGCACCCCGGCGGGCCCGCTTTAACTCGCGCGACGAAAACTTTCAGCACGCGATCGGGCAGTGGCGCGCGCCCGTGCTGCTAGATTCACACACTCCACCGAACCGGGCGCGCCGATGGCGCCGTTCCTCAGACAGCCATGGCTATTCCGACCAACCGCATATGCTGGCTGGCTACGCTGGCACTGGCCGGTGCAAGTGCCACAGCCGTTGCCACGCCGCTGAGCTTGCCTGGTGGCTTGCCCAACATGGCCGGACTGGGCATTGGCTCCACCACCGAGTTTGCCGGAGGCAAGGACCGCATGGTCGGCGTGGTGCCCGGACTGCGCTATGTCACGCCGGGCGGACGGCTGCTGGAATGGTACGGGCCGTATGCGCAGTTCAATTTCGGCGGACTGACGGGTTTCCAGTGGGGCCCGGCCGTCGGGCTGCGCCTCGGCCGCAACAATGTCGACGATCCGGTCGTGGCGCAGGTGCATGAGATCGACACCACGGTGGAGGCGGGCGGGTACATCGGCTATGAATACCTGAACCCCGGACGTGTCCCATGGCGGCTGCGCGGCGGCATCAACGTGATGACCAATGCGGGCATCGTCTACGGCGGCAGCCGCGTCACCGCCACCGGCACCTTCTGGATGCCGCTGCACCAGCGCCTCTACGCGGGCGCGGGCCTGGGCGCGACCTGGGTCAGCGGCAGCTTCAACCGTACCTACTTCGGCGTGACGCCGGCGGACTCGGCGGCGAGCGGCCTGCCCGCTTACAGCCCCGGCGGCGGGCTGGAGCAGTTTACGGGCTGGCTGGCGCTGATTTACCAGTTCGACAAGCACTGGTATGGCGGCGCGATGGTCTACGCGCAGCGCCTGGCCGGCGACGCGGCCGACAGCCCCATCGTCACGCAGCGCGGCACGCGCAACCAGATCACCTATGGCGTCGGCCTGGCTTATTCGTGGCGCTAGTGCGGTCCGGCGGGGGCCGGCTTGCTATGATGCGGCCATGGTCGACGAGCTCGTCATTCCCCACCACGAATACCTGATTACCGCGATCCGCGCGCAAGGCGCGGGCGGGCAAAACATCAACAAGGTATCCAACGCCGTGCACCTGCGTTACGACGTGCGGGCATCTTCGCTGCCGCCCGACCACAAGGAACGCCTTCTGGCGCTGCATGACCACCGCATCACGCGCGACGGCGTGGTGGTGATCAAGGCGCAGCAGTTCCGCAGCCTGGACCAGAACCGCGACGAGGCGGTGCGGCGCCTGCACGAGCTGGTGCGCAGCGTGGCCACGCCGCCGCGCGTGCGCCGGCCGACGCGGCCGACGCTGGCGTCGCGCCAGCGCCGGCTGGAGAGCAAGAGCCAGCGCAGCCAGGTCAAGGCGCTGCGCGGCCGGGTGTTCGACTGAGCCCTGGCTTCAGCGCGCCGACTGCAGCGCGGCGATGCGCTGCTCGATCGGCGGGTGGCTCGAGAACAGCGCCATCCACGACTTGCCGCCGGCGATGCCCATCGCCTGCATGTTCTGCGGCAGCCCGTCCGGATCCAGCCCGCCCAGGCGGCGCAGCGCCGCGACCATCGGCGTGGGCGTGCCCATCATGCCGGCGGCGCCGGCATCGGCGCGGAACTCGCGGCGGCGCGAGAACCAGGCCACGATGATGCTGGCCAGGATGCCGAACACGATCTCGCACACGATCACCGTGACCATGTAGCCAATGCCGGGGCCGCTCGCTTCCTCGTCGTTCTTGCGCAGCATCGAATCGACGAAGTAGCCGACCACGCGCGCCAGGAAGATGACGAAGGTGTTGACCACGCCCTGGATCAGCGTCAGCGTGACCATGTCGCCGTTGGCGACGTGCGCGACCTCGTGCGCGAGCACGGCCTCGACTTCTTCATGCGACATCGATTGCAGCAGGCCGGTGGACACTGCCACCAGCGAGCTGTTCCTGGTGGCGCCGGTGGCGAAGGCATTGGGCTCGCCCTCGTAGATGGCCACTTCCGGCATCGGCAGGCCGGCGCGCTGCGCCAGCTTTTCGACGGTCTGCACCAGCCACAGCTCGGTGCTGGTGCTGGGGTGGGTGATGACCTGCGCGCCGGTCGACCACTTGGCGATGGTCTTGGACATCAGCAGCGAGATAAAGGCGCCGCCGAAACCCATCAGCGCGGCAAACGCCAGCAGCATGCCCAGGTTGAGCCCGTTGGCGGTCAGGAAGCGGTTCACCCCGAGCACGCTGGCGGTGATGCTGAGGACGAGCATGACGGCGAGGTTGGTCGCCAGGAAAAGCAGTACGCGTTTCATGTGAGTGTGGAGCAGTGGTAGGTCGCGCCGTGCGGCGCAAGGGTGCGGTGGGACCGCAGGCGCGCGCCGCATTCGTGTGCGGCACGCGGGTTCGGGCGGGCGCGGCCAGGCCGCGCCGTTGGGGGATCAGGCGCGTGGCGGTCGCGGCAGCCGCGGCAGGTCTGGTTCGGGCAGCAGGGCGCCGGCATAGCGCGGCGGCCCGGCACGGCCGGCCCAGGGAGCCAGGCGCAGCGGGGTGGCCGGCAGCAGTTGCTCGGCCAGGTCGGCGCCGGACTGCCACTGCGGCTCGGCGGCTTCGGGGAGCGGCAGGGGATCGCCGGCCGGGTCGCCTGTCACGGCAGCGCGATCCGCGTCGGCGGCATCGGCGGCGCCGGGCGCAGCGGCGGGTACGGCCGCGGTTTCGGCGGTGGACACCACCGCGTGCGCGAATGCAGCCGCCCAGCCCGGCAGGGGCAGGAAGGCCAGCATCATGACCAGCAGGAGCAGCCGCAGGGCGCGCACGAACAGGGGACGGCTTATTCGGTGGAAGTGGAAGGAATTCTACAGGATGCGGCAGGTGGCGGGCGCCGCCGTGGCGGCGGTAGCACACCGACGGTTGCGGCCGCTTCGCCACCGCCTGCAGGATGCGGCCGGCTGGCCTACACTATCGTCAACCCTGTAGTCGTTACAGGGTATGGCAAGGAACAGGCATATGCGTATCGGCGAACTGTCACGATCCAGCGGCTGCGATGTCGAGACCATCCGCTATTACGAGCGCGAAGGGCTGCTCGACGCGCCCCGGCGCGAGGCCAACGGCTATCGCCGCTATGACGAGGGCCATGTGGTGCAGCTGAACTTCGTGCGGCATTGCCGTTCGCTCGGGATGAGCCTGTCGGACGTGCGGCGGCTGCGCGAGTTCGAGCGCAACCCGTCACAAGACTGCGACGATATCAACACGCTGCTGGACCGCCAGATCGCCCAGATCCATGCCCAACGCGTGGCGCTGGAGGCACTCGAGCGCCAGCTGCGCGCATTGCGCGAGACCTGCCGCCATCATCAGCCTGCCAGCGCGTGCGGCATTCTGCAGAACCTGCAGCAGGCGGCAGCGGGGGCGGGCTGCGAGTGCCATGCCACCAACGGGTGACGACCCCGACCGCAACGCTGTGCTACGATGGTTGCTCCGGTTTCGCACCAGCACGGTGCATGAGCCGGCGCAGCAAGGCAGGTGAGCCACCACTTCCAGGCTCGCCAAGGCAGCAAGCGATTCACTGCCGCCTATCCTTTTCCGCAATGACCCTGACCGATCGCCTGACGCCGATGCCCTACGCGCCTGTCCGCCCGCTGCGGACCGGCCGCCCGCACGCGTCCGCGGTCACCCTGGCTCCCAGCCTGCCCCAGCGCGCCAAGCGCGCGACGTCTCCCCGCCGGATCGGCGCACCGCCTGATTCCGCCCGGTTCCCAGCCTGATTCGTCTCCCACCGCGGGGCCCGGGCCGAACCGGGCCCGAGCCAGCGTTTCCGTTGTTGCCGGCGATCGCCGCAACGCTTTTGCCGATCCGTTGATGCGCGCGCCGCTGCGCGCGCACGCCAACCCGCAAGACCTGACCGCCGCCGCCCAACATGCTGGCCGGCCGCGCCCAACCACGACTGCCGGAGGACCCGCCATGACGGCCACCAACACCCAGACCGCCACCCTGTACCTGACCGAACTCGACGTCACCCGCCTGGAGCGCATCGCCAGCCGCGCCGGCTCCGCCCAGCTCGAAGACATGCTCGACGGCCTGCTGGCGCGCGCCACCATTGTCGCGCCCGAAGAGATCCCGACCGACGTGGTCACCATGAACACGCGCGTGGTTTGCACGCTGCCGGGCGAGCAGGAGCCGCGCAACTGGACCCTGGTGTATCCCGACGCGGCCGACTTCG
This sequence comes from Cupriavidus neocaledonicus, assembly GCF_000372525.1. Classification (GTDB taxonomy): domain Bacteria; phylum Pseudomonadota; class Gammaproteobacteria; order Burkholderiales; family Burkholderiaceae; genus Cupriavidus; species Cupriavidus neocaledonicus. The sequence goes on along the minus strand of NZ_AQUR01000095.1, from coordinate 92,788 downwards.
ACGCCGGCCGGCTGTCGGTGCTGTCGCCGGTGGGCCAGGCATTGCTGGGCGCGCGCGCCGGCGAGACCGTCAGTTACCGCCTGCCCGATGGCCGCGAGCAGCAAGTGAGCATCGCCGAGATCGCATTCCAGCCCGAAGCCGCCGGCCAATATACGCTCTGAGCCCGCCCTCGCGGGTGCGGCCGCCGCCACGCGCACAGGTCCGTGGCGGCATGTCGCCGGCGTTCCGCGGACACCATTCATCGGCAAGCCAGTCGTTTCACGACTCGCAACGCACCATTCGTCGCAGCGGTATTTCTGCTGGCGCGGGCTGTGACTAATCTTCAGTCCGTGCTCGCATCGCAACATAGATTGCGGAGCGGCCGGAGTCTTATCCCGGACCGACAAGAAATAACGACGAAATCAGTTGAAGGAGTCCCAAATGATCGCCAGACGTATCCTTGGCGGCGCGCTCGTGTTCGCGGCAGTGGCCGCGTCCGCTACGGCGATGGCTGCCCCCGCTGCCAGCAAGGTTGGCAAGTTCGATGTGTATGCCGACGCGCTGCGGGTCGGCAAGTACGATGTGTATACGGACGGCGCCAAGCAAGGCAAGTTCGACACCTACACCGACGGCGCCCGCACCGGCCGCTTCGACCCGTACTCGGAAGGCTCGCGCCGCGACGGCAAGTTCGACACCTTCAGCGAAGGGGCGCACAGCTTCAGCGGCGAGATCTCGAAGCGCGGCAAGTTCGATACCTTCAGCGAAGGCACGCACACCTTCACCGGCGACGTGGCCGAACGCGCGCTCGACAACTCGCGCTCCGGCGACGGTTCGCTGTACGGCTATCGCGTCTGATCCCACGGGTCTGCCCCAAGACCCTGCGCGGCCACTGCGGTGGCCGCAAGTTTTCTCTCCCGCCTGCCCGGCCGACCTCCTCCTCCTTCTCTCTTCGCCTGGCAGGCGTTTTTCTATTCCGTAGCTGCCGCAGCCGCTTGTTCCGGCGCTGGCTGCGCGCGTGGCAAGCGGCGCGCGATGGCCGCGTACAGCAGCGGCACCGCCAGCGTGCCCAGCACCGTCGCGCCCAGCATGCCGCCCAGCACGCCGGTGCCGACCGCCTGCTGCGCGCCCGCGCCCGGGCCGGTGCTGATGGCCAGCGGCACCACCCCCAGCACGAACGCCAGCGAGGTCATTACCACCGGCCGCAGCCGCTGGCGCGCCGCGCGCGTGGCGGCCTCGACCACGTCCAGGGCGCCGGCGGCGCCGCGCCGCAGCTGCTCGGCATATTCGACGATCAGGATCGCGTTCTTGGCCGCCAGGCCCATGATCACCACCACGCCTACCTTGAAGTAGACGTCGTTGGGCATGCCGCGCAGCCAGATCGCCGCGGCCGCGCCCATCAGGCCGGTGGGCACGATCGCAATCACCGCCAGCGGCAAGGTCCAGCTTTCATACAGCGCCACCAGGCACAGGAAGATAAACAGCAGCGACAGCGCGAACAGCCACGGCGCCTGCGTGCCGGTCTGCTCCTGCTCGTAGGCGCGGCCGGTCCAGCGCACGTCGAATTCCGGTCCTAGCTCGCGCACCAGTTCGGCCAGCCGCGTCATCGCTGCGCCGGTGGTGTAGCCGGGCGCCGCTTCGGCATTGATGCGCACCGAGCTGAACCCGTCGAAGCGCTCCAGCGTGACCTCGCCTTGCCCCCATTCCAGCGACGCGAACGCGGCCAGCGACACCATCGCACCCTGCGCGTTGCGCACATGCACGCGGGCCAGTTGCTCCGGGTGCATGCGGAACGGGGCGTCGGCCTGCAGGATCACGCGCCGCACCCGGCCTTCGCGCGCGACTTCGTCGATATAGCGCGAGCCCAGCGTTGCCGACAGCGTGTGGTGCACGGCCTCGGCGTCGACGCCGAAGGCCTCGGCCTTGCGGTAGTCGATCTTCAGGTCCAGCGCCGGCACCGGCTGGCCGGTGGTGGCGCGCACCTCGCCCAGCACCGGGTCCTGCCTGGCACGCTCGATCAGCTTGTCGCGCGCGGCGAACAGCGCCTGGCGGCCCACCGGCTGGCGCGCCACCAGGCGCATATCCAGGCCGCCGATGCTGCCCAGTTCCGGCAGCGCCGAGCTGTTGTAGGCGAACAGCTGCGCCGCGCCGCGGCCGGGCCAGCTGTCCAGGCCGGCCGAAAGCCGCTCCAGCACCGCCTGCGCGGTGTGCCCGCGCCCGCGCGCCTTCCAGTCGGTCAGGCCGATAAACAGGCTGGCGCGCTGCTCGCCGCTGCCGCCGCTGCTCCAGCCCAGCACGGCAAAGCTGGAGCGCACCGGGTAGCGCTGGTCGCGCATCCATTGCTCGAGGCTGGCGACCAGCCGGCGCGTGCCGGCCTGGGTACTGCCGGCGGGCAACTCCACGTCGACCACGATCTCGCCGGTATCCTCTTCCGGCAGGAACCCGCTCGGCATCTTCCACAGCGCATAGCCGCACGCCAGCGTCAGCGCCAGGTACACCGCCAGCCAGCGCAGCCGGCGGCGCTGCAGCGCCTGCACCCAGCCGGCGTAGCGCGCGGTGAACGCGGCAAAGCGCGCATCGAACCACGCCAGCGGCCCGCGCGCCGGCGCCGCGCTGTGGCGCAGCAGGCTGGCGCACATCGCGGGCGCCAGCGTCAGCGCAAAGAACAGCGAGAACGCGATCGACACCGCCAGGGTCACGGCGAAATGCCGGTAGATCACGCCCACCGCGCTGCCGAAGAACGCCATCGGCACGAACACCGCGCACAGCACCAGCGTCACCGCGACCAGCGCGCCGGAGACTTCGCGCATCGAGCGCGCCGCCGCCTGCATCGCACCGACGCCGTCGCTGCGCATGATGCGCTCGACGTTTTCCACCACGACGATGGCGTCGTCGACCAGGATGCCGATCGCCAGCACCACGCCGAACAGCGTGATCACGTTCAGCGACAGGCCCAGCGCGTACAGGCACGCGACCGTACCCAGCAGCGACACCGGCACCACGATGCAGGGGATCAGCGTGGCGCGCAGGTTGCCGAGGAACAGGTACAGGATCAGGAACACCAGCACCGTGGCCTCGATCAGGGTCAGCACCACGCGCGAGATCGATGCCTGCACGAAGGTGGCGCCGTCATACGAGATCTCATAGCGCACGTCGCCCGGGAAGCCGCGGCTGGCGGCATCGAGCGCGGCGCGCACGGTGCGCGAGGTCTGCAGCACGTTGGCGCCGTCGGCCAGCTTCAGGCCGATCGACGCGGCGTTGCGCGTGTTCAGCGTGGAGCCGTAACGGTAGTCGCTGGCGGCCAGTTCCACCCGCGCCACGTCGCGCAGCAGTACCGCCGAGCCGTCGGTGGCGGCGCGCACCACGATGCGCCCGAACGCCTGCGCGTCGCTCATCGGCGCCGGCGGGCGCACGATCGCCTGGAACGGCTGGCCCGGCACCGCCGGCGCGCCGCCCAGCTGGCCGGGCGTGACGTTGCCGTTGCGCGCGCGGATGGCGGCCTCGACTTCGGCCGTGGTCAGGTTGAAGGCGTTGAGCTTGTCCGGGTCGAACCAGATCCGCAGCGCGTACTCGGCGCCGTAGGGCTCGGCCTTGCCGATGCCGGGCAGGCGGCGCAGCAGCGGCAGCACCGAGCCGGCGGCGAAGTCGCCCAGCGCGGTTTCATCGAGCTGGCCGCTGTCCGACACCAGCGACACATACATGAAGGCACTGCTGCTGGCCTGGTCGACATAGACCCCGCCGCGGCGCACCGCCTCGGGCAGCAGCGGCTCGGCCTGGGCCACGCGGTTGCGCACATTGACCTGCGCCAGCTGCGGGTCGGTGCCCTGGCGGAAGCCGAGCGTCACCGTCGCGGTGCCGCCCTCGCTGCTGGAATCGAGGTAGAGCAGGCCCGGAATGCCGTGCATCTGCTGCTCCAGCACCGCGGTGACGCGGTCTTCCACCGTGCGCGCGGACGCGCCGGGGTAATCGGCATAGATGATCACCGTGGGCGGCGCCACCGCCGGATACTGGGCGATGGGGATGCGGTTCAGGGCCAGCAGGCCGGCCACCACGGTCAGGATGGCCAGCACCCAGGCGAACGCCGGGCGCTTCAGGAAAAACGACGCCATGTCAGGTCAGGGCTGGCACGGGCGCACGGCAAGTGAAGATCGGCCGTGGCTCCGGTGCGGTTGGAACGGAACGGCTTGGGTGCGGAGACGCCGCAACGACTGCGGCAAGTTGGCGCGTACCGGGGTACGGGGGTCCGCGGGGAGGGACCCGACACTGCGGCGGGAAAAGATCGGTGAGGATCGACGCCGGCGTGCGGCCGTCATACTGCGGCCTTGCCGGCGATTATAGACAGGGACGCGGGGCCGGACAACGCAAACGTCACATTGGCGGCCCCCCACCGACGTTGGGGGGGCGGGAAACTACAGGTCGCGCGCGGCGAAGGCGTCGCACTTGCGGATGTCGCCGGACTCGATGCCGCGGCGCAGCCAGCGCACGCGCTGCTCGCTGGAGCCATGGGTAAAGGCTTCGGGCACGACATAGCCCTGCGACCGGCGCTGCAGCCGGTCGTCGCCGATCGCGGCGGCGGCCTTCAGGCCTTCTTCGATATCGCCCGGTTCCAGCAGCTGCTGGTTGGCGCGCTGCGCGGTGGCGGCCCATACGCCGGCGAGGCAATCGGCCTGCAGCTCCATGCGCACCGACAGCTGGTTGGCCTGGGCCTCGCCCATGCGCCGGCGCGCGTTATCGACCTTGTCCGAAACGCCCAGCAGGTTCTGCACATGGTGGCCGATCTCGTGCGCGATCACATAGGCCTGGGCAAAGTCGCCGCCGGCGCCGAAGCGCTGGCGCAATTCGTCATAAAACGCCAGGTCGATATAGACCTTCTGGTCGCCGGGGCAGTAGAACGGGCCCATCGCCGACTGGCCGGTGCCGCATGCCGTCGGCGTGGCGCCGGAGAACAGCACCAGCGTCGGCGGCGCATAGCGGCGGTTGAGCTGGGTTTCGAAGATGTGTTGCCAGGTGCGCTCGGTATTGCCCAGCACCTTGCGCGTGAACACCGTCATCTGGTCCGTCGCCGGCGGCCGGTTGGCCTGCTGCTGTTGCTGCTGCGGGCCGGAGCCCTGCAGCACCGACGCGCCCTGCATGATCAGCATCGGGTCGATGCCGAAGAAATACGACGCCGCCAGCGCGATGATGACCGTGCCGATGCCGATCGACTTGCCGCCAAGTCCGCCGAACCCCCCGCGGCGGTCTTCAACGTGCTGGCTTTCGGCTTCGTCATCGAGGCGCATGGGGACTCCGGGCTTGGGGAACAGGGTAGGGGGAAGTGGAATTCAGTATAGCAATCCGCGCTTCGGTGCTCGCGCTTCGGGGCGCATCCCGCAGCGCGCCGTGCCCGCGGATGCGCGCCGCGGCATGCCAAAAAAAACACCGCCCACTCGCCCTGGAGACGGGCAATGCGGGCGGTGTGCGGCAAAGCGAAGAACCGGGTTTGCACCCGGTTCCGTCATGGCCTGGAGGTTCCGGAGCGGGCACGCGCGAGCGCGCGCTCAGGCCAGTGCGGCCTCGCGTGCGGCAGGCGCGGCGGCCACCACGCTGGCGCTGACTTCGGCCACGCGCAGCAGGTTGGTGGTGCCGCCCTGGCCGAACGGCATGCCGGCGGCGATGGTGATCTGGTCACCCGGCGCGGCATAGCCTTCGGCAACGGCGGCGCGCGTGGCGGCTTCGACCATTTCGTCGACGCTCTGCACGTCCGGGCTCACGGTGGAGTGGATGCCCCACGCGATCGCCAGCCGGCGCGCGATCTCCAGGTTGGGCGTGATGCTGACGATGGGCGCGCACGGCCGCTCGCGCGCGGCCCGCAGCGCGGTCGAGCCGGACGAGGTATAGGTCACCGTCGCGGCGGCGCCGATGATGTGCGTGACTTCGCGCAGCGCGGCGCAAATGGCATCCTGGCGCGTGTTCAGCGGGGTCTCGTGCTGGGCGTCGAGCAGGTTGCGGTACAGCGGGTCGCGCTCGACCTCGGTGACGATGCGGTTCATCATCGACACCGCCGGCACCGGGTAGCGGCCGTTGGCCGACTCGGCCGACAGCATCACGGCATCGGCGCCTTCATAGATGGCGCTGGCCACGTCCGACGCTTCGGCGCGCGTCGGCACCGGCGAGTCGATCATCGATTCCAGCATCTGCGTGGCGATCACCACCGGCTTGCCCAGCTGGCGGCACACGCGCAGGATGCGCTTCTGCACGCCCGGCACGCGCTCCGGCGGCAGTTCCACGCCGAGGTCGCCGCGCGCCACCATCACCGAATCGGACACCCGCACGATCTCTTCCAGCTGCTGCAGCGCGGCCGGCTTCTCGATCTTGGACAGGATGCCGGCACGGGTGCCGACGATCTCGCGCGCCTCGACGATGTCGGACGGGCGCTGCACGAACGACAGGCCGATCCAGTCGGCGCCCAGCGCCAGCGCGAAGTCCAGGTCCTTGCGGTCCTTCTCGGTCAGCGCCGGGATCGGGATCACCGCGTCGGGCACGTTCACGCCCTTGCGGTCGGACAGCGAGCCGTTGTTGGCGACGCGCGTGGTGATGGTGCCGGCGGTGACCGACTCGATCGCCAGGCGCACCTTGCCGTCGTCGATCAGCAGCGACTGGCCGGGCTGCGCGGCCTGGAACAGCTCCGGGTGCGGCAGGTAGACGCGGGTGCCGTCGCCCGGGGTCGGGTCGCTGTCGAGCACGAACACATCGCCGGTGCGCACCGCGACCTTGCCGGCGGCGAAAGTGCCGATGCGCAGCTTGGGGCCCTGCAGGTCGGCCAGCACGGCGATGGGGCGGCCGGTCTCGGCCTCGACCTGGCGCACCGCGTCGTAGCGCGCCCGGTGGTCGTCGTGCGTGCCGTGGCTGAAGTTCAGCCGGAACACGTCGGCGCCGGCCTCGAACAGCGCGCGGATCACCGCGATGTCGGTGCTGGCGGGGCCGAGCGTGGCCACGATCTTCGCTTTGCGCTGGCGTCTCATGATGTCTCCTCTTCCATTCTCGGTAGCGGCGCGTCGGCGCCGCGAGTCAGTCGGTACTACGTTGGCGGCGATCGTCAGATGATCAGGATCGCGCGGAAGTCGTTCACGTTGGTGCGGGTCGGGCCGGTGACGATCAGGTCGTCCAGGCCGGCGAAGAAGCCGTAGCCGTCGTTGTTCTCGAGGTGCGCGCGCGCATGCAGCCCGCGCGCGCCGGCGCGGGTCAGCGTGTCGGGCGACAGCAGCGCGCCGGCGTTGTCTTCCGAGCCGTCGATGCCATCGGTGTCGCCGGCGAGCGCATGCACCCCGGGCAGGCCATCGAGCGCCACCGCCAGCGCCAGCAGGAACTCGGCATTGCGCCCGCCGCGGCCCTTGCCGCGCACGGTCACGGTGGTCTCGCCGCCGGACAGGATCACGCACGGCTTGCCGAAGGGCTGGCCGCGCCGTGCCACCTGGCGCGCGATCGCGGCGTGGACTTCGGCCACTTCGCGTGCTTCGCCCTCGATGCAGTCGGACAGGATGTGGGCCTCGAAGCCGAGTTCGCGCGCACGCGCCGCGGCCGCTTCCAGCGCTTGCTGGGCGGTGGCCAGCGTCACGCTGCGGTGGCCGTGGAAGCGCGCATCGCCGGGCTTGGGCGTCTCGCCGGCGCCGCTCTCCAGGTGCGCGCGCACGTTGGCGGGCACGTCGATGCCGTACTTGGCGATCACCGCGAGCGCATCGGCGCAGGTGGTTGCATCGGGCAGCGTCGGGCCGCTGGCGATCAGGGTCGGGTCATCGCCGGGAATATCGGAAATCAGCAGCGTCTCCACGCGCGCCGGCGCGCAGTGCAGCGCCAGGCGTCCGCCCTTGAGCGCGGACAGGTGCTTGCGCACGCAGTTCATCTCGCCGATGCTGGCACCGCTCCTGAGCAGCGCCTTGTTCACGGCTTGCTTGTCGGCCAGCGTCAGGCCCGGCGCGGGCGCTGCCAGCAGCGCGGAACCGCCGCCGGAGATCAGGCACAGCACCAGGTCGTCGGCGGTCAGGCCCTGCACCAGTTCCACCATGCGCTGCGCGGCGCGCGCGCCGGCTTCGTCGGGCACCGGATGGGCGGCTTCGACCACTTCAATGCGCTTGCAGTCGGCACCGTGGCCGTAGCGCGTCACCACCAGTCCCGACAGCTCGCCTTGCCAGTTCGCTTCCACCGCCTGCGCCATCGCCGCGGCGGCCTTGCCGGCGCCGATCACCACGGTGCGGCCCTTCGGCGGCGCCGGCAGGTGCGGCGGCAGGCAGTGGCTGGCGCTGACGGAGGCGACCGCGGTATCGAACAGGTCGCGCAGCATCGCGCGCGGTTCAGCGTTGGCTGCGGTGCGCTGGGGCGACAGCAGGGCGGCTTGGGGTTCGGTGACGAGCATGAAGAATCCTGGGTGCTGACGGGTGCGCCGGGTACTTCGGGTACGCACTGGGTACGATGCGGGTACTGCAAAGCGTGTCGTCCCCGCTGGGCGGGGACGACGGGGGTTGCTGCTTACTTGGCGTTGGCGATCTGGTGGTTCGACATGATCTCGATCGCGCGGCACAGCGCCGAGTGGTCCTGCTTGCCCAGGCCGTTGGCCGAGCAGGTGTTGAACAGCTCCTGCGCGGTGGCGGTGTTGGGCAGCGCCACGCCCAGCGCCTTGGCACCCTGCAGCGCCAGGTTCAGGTCCTTCTGGTGCAGCTCGATGCGGAAGCCCGGATCGAAGGTGCGCTTGACCATGCGGTCGCCGTGCACTTCCAGGATGCGCGACGCGGCGAAACCGCCCATCAGCGCCTCGCGCACCTTGGCCGGATCGGCACCGGCCTTGGACGCGAACAGCAGCGCTTCGGACACGGCCTGGATGTTCAGCGCGACGATGATCTGGTTGGCCACCTTGGTGGTCTGGCCGTCGCCGTTGCCGCCCACCAGCGTGATGTTCTTGCCCATCAGCTCGAACAGCGGCTTGACCTGGTCGAAGGCCTCCTGCGGGCCGCCGACCATGATCGTCAGCGACGCGGCCTTGGCGCCCACTTCACCGCCCGACACCGGCGCGTCCAGGTACGAGGCGCCCAGCTTGTTGATGCGCGCGGCGAAGTCCTTGGTGGCGATCGGCGAGATCGAGCTCATGTCGACCACGATCTTGCTGTAGCTGGCTTCCTTGCCGGCGGCCTTGAACGCGGCGGCCACGCCCTTCTCGCTGAACAGCACCGCTTCCACGTGCGGCGTGTCCGGCACCATGATGATGATGATGTCGGCACGCTTGGCGACTTCCTCGGCGCTGGTACAGACGGTCACGCCTGCATCGACCAGCGCCTGCGGGGCCGGGTTGACGTCATGCACGAACAGCGTGTGGCCGGCGGCGCGCAGGTGGCCCGCCATCGGTGCGCCCATGATGCCCAGGCCGATGAAGCCGACGTTGCGAGTGGTTGCCATGTGATGTCTCCTAAGAATAAAAAAAACGAAATCGAAGCCAGCGGTGTTGGGTGCTCCCAAGCCGCCCGAGCTGGCCCCAGCAAGGTGTTCTCCCTCTCCCCTCATGGGGAGAGGGTTGGGGTGAGGGGTGGACTAGCCAGGTGCCACATCAAGCGAAGCCTTCGGTTCTTGAAGGCATCCCCGCTGCGGCAAGCGCCGGCCCTCACCCCCGCCCCTCTCCCGCAGGCGGGAGAGGGGAGCAAACAAGCGCTTATTGCACGCCGTGCGCGGCGCGCCAGCCCAGGCCGGCTTCGGTAGTGGTCTTCGGCTTGTATTCGCAGCCGATCCAGCCGGTGTAGCCGATCTCGTCCAGGAACCTGAACAGGTACTGGTAGTTCAGCTCGCCCGTGCCCGGCTCGTTGCGGCCCGGGTTGTCGGCCAGCTGGATGTGCTTGATCTTCGGCAGGTTGGCCTTGATGGTGTTGGCGATCTCGCCTTCCATCCGCTGCATGTGATAGATGTCGTACTGCACGTACAGGTTGGGTGCGTTGACCTGGGTGATCAGGTCCAGCGCCTGCTGCGTGCGCGACAGGAAGAAGCCGGGGATGTCGAAGGTGTTGATCGGCTCGATGAGCAGGTCGATATGCTCGGCGGCCAGCGCGCCGGCGGCGAAGCGCAGGTTTTCCACCAGCGTTTCCTGCGCCTGTTCGCGCTTGACGTTCTGCGGCAGGATGCCGACCAGGCAGTTCAGCTGGCGCACGCCCAGCACCTTGGCGTACTTGATGGCCTCGCCCACGCCGTCCTGGAACTCGCCGACGCGATCCGGGTGGCAGGCGATGCCGCGCTCGCCCGCATCCCACTTGCCGGCGGGCAGGTTGTGCAGCACCAGGTCGAGCTGGAAGCGGTTCAGGCGGTCAGCGATCTGGTCCGCATGGAACGCATAGGGGAAGAGGAATTCCACGCCGCGGAAGCCCGCGCGCGCGGCGGCTTCGAAACGGTCGAGAAAGCCCGCTTCGTTGAACAGCATGGTGAGATTGGCCGCAAGTTTAGTCATGAGTCTCTCCGGTTTAATTGTGTTGTCGTTCTGCCGGTGCAGAACCGGTGATGCGGGGACGCTGGATCGGCGCGGGCCGTAGCCCGCGCTTTCCAGGGTGGGCGTGTTATGGCTTACGCCGTTTCCACTTCTTCCTTCAGGATCGCTTCCTCGATGTCCTCGAGGTCTTCGATCGGCTCGAACTCGTTGATGTTGTCGATCTCGGTGCCCATTGCGATATTGGTCACGCGCTCCAGGATCACCTCGACCACCACCGGCACCGAGAACTCGGCCATCAGGTCGCGCGCTTCGGCGAAGGCCGGGGCGATGTCTTCCGGCTTGAACACGCGGATCGCCTTGCAGCCCAGGCCTTCGACCACCTTGACGTGGTCCACGCCGTAGCCGTTCAGCTCGGGGGCGTTGACGTTGTCGAAGGCCAGCTGCACGCAGTAGTCCATCTCGAAGTTGCGCTGGGCCTGGCGGATCAGTCCGAGGTAGGAGTTGTTCACCACCACGTGGATGTAAGGCACCTTGAACTGCGCGGCCACGGCCAGCTCTTCGATCATGAACTGGAAGTCGTAGTCGCCCGAGATCGCCACCACGTCCGAATCCGGCGACGCGGTCTTCACGCCGATCGCGGCCGGGATGGTCCAGCCCAGCGGGCCGGCCTGGCCGCAGTTGATCCAGTGGCGCGGCTGGTTGACCGACAGAAACTGCGCGGCGGCGATCTGCGACAGGCCGATGGTGCTGACGTAGCGCACGTCGCGCGGGAAGTACTGGTTCATCTCGCGGTACACGCGCTGCGGCTTGACCGGCACGTTGTCGAAGTCGCTCTTGCGCTGCATGGTGCGGCGGCGCTTCTGCACGTCGGCGACCCAGCTCTTGCGGCACGGCAGGCGGCCGGCCATCTTCATTTCGCGCGCGACTTCGACGAACAGCTCCAGCGCGGCCTTGGCGTCCGAGACGATGCCCAGGTCCGGACCGAACACGCGGCCGATTTGCGTCGGCTCGATATCGACGTGCACGAACTTGCGGCCCTTGGTGTAGACGTCGACGCTGCCGGTGTGGCGGTTGGCCCAGCGGTTGCCGATGCCCATCACGAAGTCCGAAGCCAGCAGCGTGGCATTGCCGTAGCGGTGCGAGGTCTGCAGGCCGACCATGCCGGCTTGCAGCGGGTGGTCGTCGGCCAGCACGCCCCAGCCCATCAGGGTCGGCACCACCGGCACGTTGACCAGCTCGGCGAACTCGACCAGCAGCTCCGACGCATCGGCGTTGATCACGCCGCCGCCGCACACGATCAGCGGGCGCTCGGCCGCGTTCAGCATGGCAATGGCCTTCTCGATCTGGGCGCGCGAGGCGGCCGGCTTGTACGGCTGCAGCGACTGGTAGGTGTCGGGATCGAATTCGATCTCGGCGACCTGCACGTCGAACGGCAGGTCGATCAGCACCGGGCCCGGGCGGCCCGAGCGCATGATGTGGAAGGCCTGCTGGAACACCTGCGGCACCAGCGCCGGCTCGCGCACGGTCACGGCCCACTTGGTCACGGGCTTGGCGATCGACTCGATGTCGACTGCCTGGAAGTCTTCCTTGTACAAGCGCGCGCGCGGGGCCTGGCCGGTGATGCAGAGGATGGGGATCGAGTCCGCCCAGGCCGAGTACAGGCCGGTGATCATGTCGGTGCCGGCGGGGCCCGAGGTGCCGACGCAGACGCCGATATTGCCCGGCTCGGCGCGGGTGTAGCCTTCGGCCATGTGCGAGGCGCCCTCGACGTGGCGGGCCAGCACGTGGTTGATGTTGCCCGACTTGCGCATCGCCGAGTAGAACGGGTTGATGGCCGCGCCGGGCACGCCGAACGCGGTGGTCACGCCTTCCTTCTCCAGCACGGCGATTGCCGCGTCGATTGCTCTCATCTTTGCCATGATCTTGTCTCCGGTAATGGTGGGAATTTCGTTGGAGTCGATCCTATTCCCGCGACCCGGTTGGGATAAACAGAAGAGCGATCAGTTGATTCGATACTTGCAGTACGCAATATGGGCAGGAATGCCACGTCGGGCGGTCGGCGCGGGTACGCCGATGCCTGCCATTGGATATGTGGTGTGACGGTACGGACACGCCGCGCAGCACTGGGTACGCCATCGCTGCGGCAAAATGGCGGCATTTCCTGCCTCCTTGGCCGACCATGTATTCCAGGCTGCCGTCCACCTACGAACTGCTGGAAGCGCTCGCCGCCGCCTCGCCCGAGGCTGCGCCGGCACCGCACAGCCGGCCCGGGCGCGCGTTGTGGCTCGGCTTTATCGCGGCGCTGGTCGCGACGATCCTGTGCGGCGCCGGACTGGCCGTCTGGCGTCTGGGGCTGAAGCAACCCGTGCCGCTGTGGTCGCTGCGCGGCTTCGAGGCCCTGCTGGGGCTGGCGGCCGCGTGCTATGTCGGCGCCGGGCTGGCCCGCGCCGGCACGGTGCTGGCGCGGCTGCGCCATCCGCTGCGCTGGCAGGCCGCCGAGCTGGACCGCGACAACGCCGCCGAAAACGCGCTGCTGCGCCGGCTGGCGCGCATCCCGCCGCAGCAACTGCAGGCGCGCCAGCGGCGCGTGGCGCTGCAGCTGCGCCTGTGGGAGGGCGCGGCGCGCACGCTGGCGGTGCTGCTGGCGCTGGCGCCGGCCGCCGCGGTGATGGCCGCGCTGCCGCCCCGGCAAGCCGTGGGCGGCACCCTGCTGTGGCTTTACGGCGTGATGGTGGTGACCGGCGCCGCCTGCTACCTGTACCTGCATCTGCAATGCAGCCGGACGCTGCGGCGCCTGGCCCATGTGCTGGGCGAAGCGGCCGAGCTGAACGCGCAGCTCGGCAAGCGCACGGCTGGCGCGGGCTGAACCTGGCCGCGCCCCGGGGTGCCGCCGCGTGCCCGTGGCCGCCCGCGGCAGCGGCCCTTATGCGGTGGCCTCGATCCGGTCCATCAGCCGCGCAGGGATGCCACAACCCCGGCGATGCCGCACAATGGCGCCCGGGAGACCAATATCCGATGGACAAACTCAAGCAAATCGAAGCCTTTATCGCCGTGGTGGAGCACGGCAGCATGGCCGCCGCGGCGCTGACGCAGAACGTCACGCCGGTGATGATCGGCCGCCGCATCAACGCCCTCGAGGCCCGCATCGGCGTCAAGCTGCTGCACCGGTCCACGCGCCGCATCGCCGTGACCGAGCAGGGCGCGGTGTTCATGGAGCAGTGCAAGAAGGCGCTCGCCGACCTCGACCGCGCCGAGATGCTGATCGCCGAAGGCAAGCACAAGGCCACCGGCCACCTGATCGTGTCGGCCCCGGCGGCATTCGGGCGCAAGCACGTGGCGCCGCACGCGCCGGCGTTCCTGGCCAGCAATCCCGAGGTGCAGATCTCGTTCAACCTGACCGACCGCGTGGTCGACCTGGTGCGCGAAGGCTATGACGTCGGCATCCGCATCGGCGGCGCCATCGATCCGAATTTCGTCGCGATCAAGCTGGCGTCGAACAAGCGCGTGGTGTGCGGCACGCCGGCGTACTTCGCCAAGTACGGCGTGCCGCAGACGCTGGACGACCTGGCCCAGCACAACTGCCTGGCGTTCAACCTGCAGGGCGGGCAGCAGCGCGGCTGGTACTTCAGCCAGAACGGCAAGACCGTGACCGTGCGCGTCAACGGCAACCTCGACTGCAACGACGGCGAGCTGCTGCACCGCTGGACCGGCGAGGGCCTGGGCCTAGGCTGGCGTTCCACCTGGGAGATCCTGCCGCAGCTGGAGAGCGGCGAGCTGATCACGGTGCTGGACGAATACGCGCTGCCCGCCTACGACATCCTTGCCGTGTACCCGCAGCAGCGGCCGGTGCCGGCCAAGATCCGCTTCTTCATCGAGCACCTGAAGGCGCAGTTCGCGCGCCCTGGTTACTGGATGGAGACCGCGGGCGGCAACTGAGGCCGCCGCGCTACGCCATGCCCGCCACCGCCTGGCTGGCCGACCTGGTGGTCATCGCGCACGCGCTGTTCATCGTGTTCGTAGTGGCGGGCGGCCTGCTGGTATTGCGCTGGCCGCGTGCCGCATGGGTGCACCTGCCCGCGGCGGTGTGGGGCGTGCTGATCGAATGGGCCGGCTGGATCTGTCCGCTGACGCCGTTGGAAAACGCGCTGCGCCGGGCTGCCGGGCAGGCCGGCTACAGCGGCGGCTTTGTCGAGCGCTACCTGTTGCCGCTGATCTATCCGGCGGGGCTGACGCCCGCGGTGCAGCTGTGGCTGGGCCTGGTGGTACTGGTGGTGAACGTCGCGATCTATGCGCTGTGGTGGCGCCGGCGGCGCCACCACCATGCCAGGCACTGAGCGACCGGCTTCAGCCTGCCGGCGTGAAGCGCGGCGCGCGCTTCTCCAGGTTGGCGAGCACCGCCTCGCGCTGGTTGGGCGAGCCCACCAGCCGGTCCTGCTCATCGGACTCGGCCTGCAGGATGGCGCCGTGGTCGCCGCGCTCGGCCACCGCCATCAGCCGCTTGGCGGCGCGGATCGCGTGCGGGTTCTTCTGCGCGACCTCGCGCGCGGCGGCCAGCGCCGCGGCGCGCGGGTCGTCGGCCAGATAGGTGCCCAGCCCCAGCTCGCATGCTTCGGCGCCGCTCAGCACGCGTGCGCTGTAGACCAGCTCGCGCAGCACATCCGGGCGCACCAGCCCGCGCGTCAGCACCATGCCCGCCATGTCGGGCACCAGCCCCCACTTCAGTTCCATCACGGACAGCCTGGCATCCGGCGCGACGTAGCGCACATCCGCGCCCAGCGCCACCTGCAGCCCGCCGCCGAAGGCGACGCCGTGCACCGCGGCGAAGACCGGCACTGGCAGCTCGCGCCATACCATGCAGGCGTACTGCGGGCGATTGGAGAGGCCGTGGGTGCGCTGGCCGAGGCGGCCCGCGCCGATGCTGCCTGGCTGCGACGCGCCCGCATCGTCCGACAACATGCCGGCCATGCGACCCATGTCCAGTCCCGCGCAGAAGGCGCGACCTTCGCCCGACAGCACCACCGCGCGCAGGTCCGGCAGGCGCGCGAGCTGTTCGCCGGTCTCGATCAGGGCATCGAACATGGCCTGGTCGAGCGCGTTCATCTTGTCAGGCCGGTTCAGGCGGACGTCGGCGACGCCGCCTTCGATCGTCACGAGGATACGTTCGTTGCTGGCGCTCATGCGCGGGCTCCTGGAAAGTGGCAGGGGTGGCAGTCGCCGCGTTCAGCGGCCCTTGAACTGCGGCTTGCGCTTCTCGACGAAGGCGGCCACGCCTTCCTGGCAGTCTTCGCTGCGGCTGGCGCGCGACTGCAGCGTGGCTTCCACCTCAAGCTGCGCGGCCAGGTCGTTGCCGAAGCTCTGGTTGAGGGCCTGCTTGATCATGGCGTAGGCCATGGTCGGCATGGTCGCCAGGTGGCGGGCCAGCTTGCCGGCCTCGTCCTGCAGCGCGGCGTCGTCATGGGTCTTCCACACCAGGCCGATGCGGTGGGCTTCTTCGGCGTCGATCTTCTCGGCCAGGATGGCCAGCGCGCGGGCGCGCATCTCGCCGGCGTAGCGCGGCAGGAAGTAGGTGCTGCCGGCATCCGGGATCAGGCCGATCTTTGAGAACGCCTGCAGGAAGCTGGCCGAGCGCGCCGCCAGCACCACGTCGCCCGCCAGTGCCAGGCTCATGCCGGCACCGGCGGCGACGCCGTTGACCGCGGTGATGACCGGCTTGGGCATCTCGCGCAGCGCCATGATGATGGGGTGGTAGCGCTCGCGCAGCAGCGTGCCGGAATCCGACACGCCGCCGCCCTGGCGCGCGGCCAGGTCGGCGCCGGCGCAGAAGCCGCGGCCGGCGCCGGTCAGCAGCACGGCGCGCACCCCGGCGTCGGCCGCGGCGCGGTCCACGGCCTCGCGCAGTTCGCGCAGGATGTCGGCGTTCAGCGCATTGAGCACGTCCGGGCGGTTCAGGGTCAGCGTGGCCACGCCTTCGCTGGCCTGGTAGAGGACGGTTGCCGTCATGATGGTTCTCCTGGTTTCTGGGTCGTTGCGGGTGCGGGATCCGGTACCGCCGTCTAGCGCGGCTGCTTCAGCGCGTCGGCCGAGGCGTCGCCGAGCTTGCTGCCGCCGTCGCAGTCGAGGATGGTGCCGGTGATGTAGCGGGCGTTGTCGCTGCTCAGGTACATCGCGGCGTCGGCGATGTCGTCCTTGCTGCCGTAGTCGCGCAGCGCCAGGCGTGCCTTGTAGCGCGCCTCCATCTCGGGCGTGGGGGCGAGCCGCGCCATGCCCTCGGTGTCTGCGATCGGCCCGGGCGAGATGCCATTGACGTGCACGCCGGCCGGGCCCCATTCCATCGCCAGGCACTTGACCAGCATGTTGATGCCGGCCTTGGCGGCGCAGGCATGGGCCTGGAACATCATGGCGTTGACCGCCTGCGGCGCGGTGATCGCGATCAGCGACGCGCCCGGCTTGTTGAGATGGTCGAAGCTGGCGCGGAACACGTTGAAGGTGCCGAGCAGGTCGATGTCGACCACGGTCTTGAAGGCATTGGCCGACATGCCGACCACGGGCGCCAGGAAATTGCCGGCGGCGCCGGAGATGACCACGTCGACCGGGCCCAGTTCATCCTGCGTACGCGCCAAGGCGGCCTCGACCGCGGCGTAGTCGCGCACGTCGGCGGCCATGCCGATGGCGGTGCCGCCGGCCGCGGTGATGGTGTCGGCGGCGGCCTGGATGCGCTCGGCGGTGCGGCTGATCAGCGCCAGCCGGGCGCCGGCGCGCGCAAAGCCGTGCGCGATGCCAAGGTTGATGCCGGACGAGGCGCCGGCGACGAATACGGTCTTGCCGGCAAAGGCGTCGGGGCGGAAGGCACTGGGCATGGGAAGTCCTTTTCGGTCGGAAGCAGGGGCGGATGCAGGCGAGGGCTAGCGCCGGCGCTGCGGCGGCACGGCAGGTATCGCGCGATGGCGCATGGCGGTCTCCCTGTGATCGTTATCGTGTGCGGCTGCCACCGCAGCGTGGCGGGACGGCGCGGGCCTCTGGCAGGGCCTGCGGCATCCTAACCCGAAGGCAGGATTCGCTTTTCACGCGGGGCCGCCGCCGCCAGCGCGCGGCAAGCGCGCTCGACGCGAGCGCGCCGGAATCCGGAGCGCGCGCGGGGCGCCGCAAGCCGCTGGCGGAAAAGGGAAAAACCGGTGGGGGACGCCACGGTTCGAGGCCGCGGGGCAGCCCGCCATTCGGCGCGGCGGAACCCCGTCCTCAGAAAAAAGAAAGCCCGCACACCGTTGCAGCGTGCGGGCAGCCTGCCGACGATGAGGTGCCGGCAGGCAAGTGCTCATGAAGTGCGCCCCCGCGTCTTCATGGCGGGATGAAGTTTGCGCGCGGGCGGCCAGGGGTGCTTTGACTCACATCAAGCGGCCGGCACCAGGCCAGAGAGTGACGGGAAGGGTGCCCGCAGGCGCCTAGGCCAGCAGGGCGGCGACCAGGTCCTTGCCGCGCGCCACCGGCGCGGTTTCCTCGAAATGCAGCGCGCCTTCCACGTGGCCCAAATGGTCCACCATCAGCGTGACGGCGCGCTCGACATCGCCGGCGCGCGCCGCCTCGATGAATTCGCGGTGCTCGTCCGACGAGCACGCCGCGTCGCGGCGCGACTGGTACAGCATGGTGATGACCGCGCTGCGCGCCGACAGCTCGCGCATCATCTCGGTCAGCACGCCGTTGCCGACCACCTCGGCCAGCACGATATGGAAATCGCCCAGCAGCCGGGTGCGCACCTGGGCATCGTTGCCCGCCAGCGACTTGCGCTCGGCCGCCAGGTGGCGGTCGATGCGCTTGTAGTCGGCGGCGGTGGCCTTGGCGACGAATTCGCGCGCCAGCGCGGCTTCCAGGATGCGGCGCACGGCGAACACCTCGCGCGCTTCCTCGGCGCTGGGCTTGGCCACGAACGCCCCTTTGTCCGGCACGATCTGGATGACCTTGTCCTTGGACAGCATCAGCAGCGCCGCGCGCACCTTGGTGCGGCTGACGCGGTAGACGCTGGCCAGGGCCTCCTCGCGCAGCTTGGTGCCGGGCGGCAGGCGGTGCGAAACGATGGCCGCGACGATGTCGTCGGCGATCGCTTCGGCGGTCATGTCAGGATCGATATGCTCGGGCATGGCAGCGCACTTGCGCAGAGGCTGCGCAGTTGGGGAGATGCGTGATTCTAGCGCCCCGCGACCGGGCCCGGCACGATGGCCGGGGCGGCGGCGTCCTGCGCCATCGCGGCCAGGCCGGCATCGAGGTCGGTCGCCTCGATGGTGCCGTTCAGCACGCCATGGGCCCGGGCGCGGTCGATGTCCTTCTCCCACGCCGCCACCACCACCGTGGCGACGCAGTTGCCGATCAGGTTGCCCAGCGCGCGCGCGATGCCGATGAACCAGTCCACCGACAGCACCAGCACCAGGCCGATCGCCGGGATGGCCGGATGCGCCGACAGCGTTGCCGCCAGGATCACGATGGCCGAGCCCGGGATGCCGTGCGCGCCCTTGGAAGTGACCAGCGCCACCGCCAGGATGCCGAGCAGGTCCGCCATCGCCAGCGGCGTGTTGGTCGCCTGCGCGATGAACACCGCCGCCAGCGTCAGGTAGATCGAGAACGCGTCCAGGTTGAACGAGTAGCCGGTCGGAATCACCAGGCCCACCACCGACTTCTTGATGCCCATGAACTCCAGCTTCTTCATTACCTGCGGCAGCACGCTGTCCGACGAGGCCGTGCCCAGCACGACCAGCAGCTCGGCGCGCAGGTAGCGGATCAGCTTGATCACCGAGAAGCCGCACACGCGCATGATGGTGCCCAGCACCACCAGCACGAAGACGATGACCGCACCGTAGAACAGGAACACCAGGAAGCCCAGCTGCTTGAGCGAGCCGATGCCGTACTTGCCGACGGTGAAGGCCACCGCGCCCAGCACGCCCAGCGGCGCCAGCTTGATGATGAAGCCCATCATCTTGAACAGCGTGTGCGAGAACGTGTCGATCAGCTTGACCAGCGGCCGGCCGGGCTCGCCCACCAGTGACAGCGCGCAGCCGAACAGGATCGATACCAGCAGCACCTGCAGCACGTCGCCGTTGGCGAAGGCGCCGAACACGGTATTCGGGATCAGCTTGAGCAGGAAGTCGACCGTGCCCTGGTCCTTGACCTTGGTGGCGTTGTCGATAAAGCCGGCGATGGCCGACGCGTCGAGCGAGCGCGGATCCACGTTCATGCCCACGCCGGGCTGGAACACATAGGCCAGCACGATGCCCAGCGCCAGCGCGATGGTGGTGACGATCTCGAAATACACCACTGCCTTGATGCCGACCCGGCCAACCTTCTTCAGTTCTCCGGCGCCACAGATGCCGGCCACCACCACGCAGAACACGATCGGGCCGATCAGCATCTTGATCAGCTTGATAAAGGCGTCGCCGAGCGGCTTGAGCTTGGCGGCGAATTCGGGAAAGGCAAGACCGAGGGCCGTGCCGATCACCAGGGCGATCAGCACCTGGCCAAACAGCGAGCGGGTAAAGCGGGTGTGCAGGCGTGGGGTGCCCGGGCGGTGCTGCGAGGGAACTGCGTGCTGCATGGTTGTCTCCGTGCCGGGCCGGTCCTTGCATGTGCTGGCTGGCCCATTTCGATCCAGGAATCACCGGCGGCCCCGTGCTGCTCTGACGGCTGGGTTGGGCTGCCGGCCTTACGTTCCGGGCGGGACTCCGGGTCGGGAGTACGCCACCGCGCGGACAGCCCCCCTGTTGGGGCGGACTCCACGTCATCCGTTGTCCGGACGGGATTGTCCGCGGCGGATTGTCTGAACGTGGAACCGAATATAGTGCATATCATTTTTGTATGCAATTTTTGAATTCACTGTGCTACCATGAATCGCACAGAATAGAGCTTCGGCCATGGGCGTCCCGCCCGCACTGGCAGCCCCGCCAGCCACGCCGCCGCGGCTTTCACGCACTTCCAGCAGGAGACACGCATGGCAGCAAATCCGTCCCCGTCCGCCGCAGAGACTGGCACGCGCATCATGGCCTGGGCCGACGCCCTGGCCGTCCACACCGAGCAGCCCGGCATGCTCACCCGCACCTACCTGACCGATGCCCACCACGGCGCCGCCGCGCAGCTGACCGAGTGGATGCAGCAGGCCGGCATGACGGTGCGCCGCGATGCCGCCGGCAACGTGATCGGCCGCTACGAGGGCACCACCCCCGACGCGCCGGCGCTGCTCACGGGCTCGCATTTCGACACCGTGCGCGACGCCGGCCGCTACGACGGCAACCTGGGCGTGATCCTGCCGATCGCCTGCGTGGCGGAATGGAACCGCCAGGGCAAGCGTTTCCCCTTCGCGCTCGAGGTGGTGGGCTTCGCCGAGGAAGAGGGGGTGCGCTTCAAGGCCACGCTGCTGGGCAGCCGCGCCATCGCCGGCACCTTCGACAACAACGTGCTCGACAACGTCGACGACAGCGGCAAGACCATGCGCGAGGTGATGCGCGAGGCCGGCTTCGACGCCGCCGCGCTGCCCGCCGCCAGGCATGAGCGCAGCAAGGTGGCGGCCTTTATCGAAGTGCATATCGAGCAGGGCCCGGTGCTGCTGAACGAAGGCCTGCCGGTGGGCGTGGTGACCGCGATTTCCGGCGCGACCCGCTTCCTGGTCGAGCTCGAAGGCCTGGCCGGCCATGCCGGCACCGTGCCGATGGACATGCGCCGCGACGCCGCCATGGCCGGCGCGGAAATCGGCCTCTATATCGAAAAGCGCTGCGGCGGCAAGCCGGGCCTGGTCGGCACCGTGGGCCAGTTCAACGTGCCCAACGGCGCCACCAACGTGGTCCCGGGCCGCGCCGTGTTCTCCATCGACATCCGTGCCGGCGAGGACGCCGAGCGCGAGGCCGCCGTCAACGACGTGCTGGCCGAGATCGAGCGCGTCTGCGCGCGCCGCAACGTGCGCGCGCAGATCCGCAAGACCCACGAGGCGAAGAGCGTCCCCTGCGCCCCGTGGCTGCAAGCGCAATGGGCCGCCGCGATCGCCCGCCAGGGCGTGCCGGTGCGCCACCTGCCGTCGGGCGCCGGCCACGACGCCATGGCCATTGCCGCCATCGCCGATGTCGCCATGCTGTTCGTGCGCTGTGGCAACGGCGGCATCAGCCACCATCCCACCGAAACCATGACCGCCGAGGATGCCGCACTGTCCGCGCGCGTGTTCAGCGATTTCGTCGAGCACTTCCGGCTGCCGCAGTAAGCCAGCGCGCCCGGAAGCCCACCCGAACCTCCTTCAGAAGTTACGAGAACAAGTCATGACCGCACGAGACAATATGAACCCCATCGACACCACGCTGACGCAATTCATCGACCAGCACCGTCCGCAGCAGGAAGCCTTCCTGGCCGAGCTGGTCAAGGTGCCGTCGGACAACCCGGCCGGCGATTGCGACGCGCACGGCAAGCGCGCCAAGGAACTGCTGGAGGGCCTGGGCTTCACGGTGGAGGCCCATAAGGTGCCCGACGCGCAGGTCAAGGCCGCCGGCATGATCAGCGCCACCAACCTGATCGTGCGCAAGCAGTTCGGCACGGGCGGCCCGGTCATCGCCATGAACGCCCACGGCGACGTGGTGCCCCCCGGCCTGGGCTGGACCAAGGACCCGTACGGCGGCGAGATCGCCGACAGCGAGCACGGCCCGGTCATGTACGGCCGCGGCGTGGCGGTGTCCAAGTCGGACTTCGCCACCTACACCTACGCGGTGCTGGCGCTGATGGAAGCTGAAAAGCAGGGCGCGAAGATCAACGGCGCGGTCGAGCTGCAGTTCACCTATGACGAGGAAACCGGCGGCGACATCGGCCCGAAGTTTCTGCTGGACAACAACCTGAGCAAGGCCGACTACGCCATCTCGGCCGGCTTCTCGTACGGCATCACTTCGTCGCACAACGGCTGCCTGCACGTCGAGGTGACGGTCAAGGGCAAACAGGGCCACGCCGCCATGCCGCACACCGGCGTCGACGCGATCGAGGCCGCCACCCACATCCTGCAGGCGATCTACGGCCTGCGCGCGGAACTGGCCACGCGCAAGTCCAAGGTGCCGGGCATCGACACCGCCACGCTGAACGTCGGCCTGATCAAGGGCGGCATCAACACCAACGTGGTGCCGGACCTGGTGACCTTCCGCGTCGACCGCCGCATGATCCCCGAGGAGATCGGCTTCGACGCCGAGGGCGAGATCCGCGCCGTGGTCGAGAAGGCCGCCAAGGACCGCCCGGGCATCGAAGTGAAGGTCGAGCGCATCATCCTGGCCGAGCCGCTGTCGGAACTGCCGGGGGTGGAAAAGCTGATCGGCGCGCTGAAGAGCCGCGCCGAGTCCGTGTTCGGCGTCGAGATCCCGGTGCAGGGCGTGCCGCTGTACACCGACGCCCGCCACTACACCAAGCGCGGCATCCCCACCGTGCTGTACGGCGCCGGCCCGCGCACGCTGATGGAAGCCCGCGGCCACAACTCGGACGAGAACCTGCGCCTGAACGACCTGAACCGTGCCACCAAGGTGGTGGCGCTGGCGCTGTCGGACCTGATGCAGTAACGCCGCGCGCCGCAGGCGCCCGGCCTTGATGGAAAGACGCCACGGAGGTATCCGTGGCGTTTTTTTTCGGCGCCGATCTGGTCACGTCCGACCTTCGGCCGGCGGCCAACAGCGCGACGTGTGCACCAACGCCAGGACCAGCACCGTATCGCCTGCAATCTCGTAAATCAGGCGATAGTGTTCATGAACCACCAGTTCGCGCGTGCCTTGCACGGTGCCGGCCGGCGCCGGCACGGGAAACGCGCACAAGCGCTCCGCTGCCTGGAAAAACCGTTCATCGAGGCGGGCAGCGGCTTCGACGTCATCCTGGGCGATGAACTCGAAGATCAGTGTGCGGTCGCGCCGGGCCAGTGCGGTCCAGACCGCCCTCAAGCCCGCCGCCGGGCCGCAGCGCGCCAGGCTGCAAATTCCGCTTCGATCTGTTCCGCGGGGATGCCGCCCGCTTCGAGCAGCGAGGCGCGGGAAGCGTCCACCTTGTTGCGCAGGAAAACCTCGGAGTCGCGCCTTCGGGCGCTGTGGTCGATGAACTCGCGCACCAGGCCCTGAAGCGCTTGCGACGGCGTCAGTCCCAGTGCCGTAGCTTCGGCAATGAACGCTTCATGCAGCCGGGCGTCCAGCGTGAATGTGAGTTTGGTTTCTTCCGACACAAGCATGTCCGGTGTCCTTGTGATGACAGAGTATAGGCATTGTCGATATCAGGACACCTGCACGGCGATAAGACCCGTCTGAACTTGCAGCAGACGATTCCGCCTACCCCGGCAGCGTCGCCGCCCCCGCGCCCAGCACCCGCTGCATCAGCACGGTGTCGATCCACTGTCCGTGCTTGAATCCCACCGCTTCCAGCCGGCCCACGGTGCGGAAGCCCAGCCGTTCATGCACGGCCAGCGAGCCCGCGCCTTCGCCGGCGGCGGTGCAAGCGATCACGGCGACCATCTGGCGCCACGGGCCGGTTTCGCAGCGGGCGATCAGCGCGGCCAGCAGCGCCTGCCCCAGGCCTTCGCCGACGCGGCGGTGGTCGATGTAGATCGAGTCCTCGATGGCGAAGCGGTAGGCGCTGCGCGCGCGGTAGGCCGAGGCATAGGCGTAGCCCAGCACCTCGCCGTCGCGCTCGGCGACCAAGTAGGGCAGGCCCTTGCGGTGGACTTCGGCAAGGCGCAGCTGCATCTCGTCGACGCTCGGCGGCACTTCCTCGAACGAGGCGCGGCCGTGCTGCACGTGGTGGGCGTAGATGGCCTGGATGGCGGCAATGTCGGCGCCGGTGGCGTCACGCAGCGTAAACGGTTGGCGCATGCCATGGCCGCGCGGCCCAGTGGAAACAGGAATGGAGGTCATCGGGAAATGGCGCCTGGGGCAGAAACCGGTGCAACGCAGGATGCGTGCCGGTGGCAATGCACCACATCATGCTGCGCGCCGGCCGCGGTCTTGTATATAGTGCGGGTGGATTTGCACCGCATAAGTGCCGATGCTCCGCCGCGGGGCGCGGCCATGACAAGAAAGGACCTGCCATGATCACCATCTACCACAACCCCCGTTGCTCCAAGTCGCGCGAGACCCTCGCCCTGGTCCAGGCCGCCGCCGAGCGGCTGGGAGAGCCGGTGGAGATCGTGGAGTACCTGAAGGAGCCGCCGTCGCTGTCGACGCTGCGCCAGTTGCACACCCTGCTGGGCGTGCCGGTGCGCCAGATGCTGCGCGACAACGAAGCCCCCTATGCCGAACTGGGCCTGGCCGACCCCGGCCTGACCGATGCGGAGCTGCTGGCGGCCGTGGCCGACAACCCGATCCTGCTGCAGCGTCCGGTGGTGGTGCGCAACCGCCGCGCGGCAATCGGCCGCCCGCCCGAGAACGTGACGCCGCTGCTGGCCTGAAACAGAACCGGCCCCCACGGTGTGTGGGGGCCGGCCGGTCTGCGAGGCAGTCTGCTTCAGGCAGGGTCGTCTAATGAACACCCAGCCAGTGCATGGCCTCCTGACCGAAAGCGATGGCCGCCAGCACCACCAGCAGCACCACCAGCGTCACGGTGCTGACGTAGAGCGTGGCCTTGGCGACTTCGGCGTCCTCGTCCGAGGTGTGGCGATGGGTAATGGGCGTGGCGTCCCGCGTGGCATGCGGCCAATGGATCCGGCCGGCCAAGTCTCTCAAGTGCAGGTCGGTAGGGAAACGCATGATCGACACCTCCTCGGCAGGCGCCGCGCGGTCCGGGCAGGATGGCTCAAACGGCATATGGCGTGGCTGCGCAATTGCGCCGGTTAGTCATGGCTCGTTTCGCCCGGTAAC
The DNA here is from genome assembly GCF_000372525.1 of Cupriavidus neocaledonicus. Taxonomy (GTDB): domain Bacteria; phylum Pseudomonadota; class Gammaproteobacteria; order Burkholderiales; family Burkholderiaceae; genus Cupriavidus; species Cupriavidus neocaledonicus. Next base: position 67,552 of record NZ_AQUR01000095.1, on the reverse strand, counting down.
GCCATATCCGCTTCTACTATAGCCGGGCTGGCGCCAGTTGCGAGCGACGGTCTGCAAGGGACATGCCGCCGCGCTTGACGCGGCGCAAAAGGCGATCAGGCCTGGTTTGGCGAAGGTGAGGACACGCTTGCGCCGGATTCCTTTGTTGGCGTGATCGCTGCCAGCGCCGCTTCACGCTCGCGCAGCGTCGCCAGCATGTTGCAGAACAACGCGCCTTGTTCCATCGCATCGTCGAGCGCCACATGGGTGTGCGGCAGCGCATCCATCCACGCCGCGGGGAAGGCCGCCTTGACCGTCTTGCGATAGGGCCGCCCGGTCAGTGCGAAGCCCAGCGTCTTGACGTCGAGCGCGGCCCAGCCGAACGGCGAGCGCCCGGCGAAGCGCATCATGTACCAGAACATCCAGGTGAAATCGAAGCCCGCGGGAAAGGCGACGAAAACCGGCTTGCCCGGCAGGGCCTCGACCCATTCGACATAGCGCACCATGGCGTCCTCGGGCCGCTGCAGGTCGCGCCGGCACGCGCTCCAGGCTTCGGGCTGGGTTTGCCACCACTGCATCTGCACCGGGTGGCCGGCGGCGCCGGGCAGGGTTTCGAGGTTGGCCGAGAAGGTGCCCAGCACGGTCTTGTCGGCCAGCATCGCCAACGAGGCGAAGGACAGCATCGAATGCGGGCCGGGGATCGGGCCGTCGGCCTCGACGTCGGTGCTGACGTAGATCTCGGGACGGGTGTCGGGCGCCTGTTGCTTGGGCATGGCCTCAGCCCGCGTCGATCCGGTGATCGGCGACGAAGGGATTGTTGCGACGCTCTTCGCCGAAGGTCGAGACCGGGCCGTGGCCGGGGATAAAGGTCACGTCCTCGCCCAGCGGCCACAGCCGCGTGCGGATCGAGCGGATCAGGTCGGCGTGGTTGCCGCGCGGGAAGTCGGTGCGGCCGATCGACCCGGCGAACAGCACGTCGCCGACCACGGCCAGCCGGCTGGGACGCGAGAAGAACACCACGTGGCCGGGGGTATGGCCGGGACAGTGGTAGACCTCCAGGGTTTCGTTGCCGAACTGCACGGTGTCGCCGTTCTCGAGCCAGCGGTCGGGCTCGAAGCTCTCGGCATGGCCGAAGCCGAAGCGGCGCGTCTGTTCGGGCAGCTGCTCGATCCAGAAGCGCTCATCCTGCTGCGGCCCCTCGATCGGGATGCCGAGTTCGCGCGACAGCGCCGCGGCGCCGGCGCAATGGTCGACGTGGCCGTGCGTCAGGAAAATCTTTTCCAGCGTGACGCCTTGCTCTTTTACCGCCGCGCGGATGCGATCCAGGTCGCCGCCGGGGTCGCAGACCGCGGCGGCGCCGGTGCTTTCATCGATCAGCAAGGAACAGTTTTGCTGGAAGGGCGTGACGGGAATGAGCAGGGCTTTCATGGAGGTCTGATGTAGCCGGCCGGTACGGACCGGTCGTCTCTGGCGGGCGAGCGACGGCAGTGCCCAGCATTGTAGCGCCCGGGACGTCGGGCATGCCCGGGCCCTTCGGTGTGATGGATGGACTACCCGCGTCCGGCCCCGCCGCATTGGGCGGAATCCCTTGCCACAAGCGGGATTCCGGCAAATTAGGCCGCGATCGTGCGAAATCGCACAGACTTCGTAACAAATTGAAAGAGATAGTCCCAAACAGTCAATGTTAGACTGCCGCCCATGTTACGGATCTCCGCTCTCACCAAGCGCTGGCAACGGCTGGCCAAGCTCGGCGCATGCACCGCATGCGCCGTGGTGCTGGCCGCTTGTGCCACGCCGCCCGAAAGCGATACCGCCGGCACCGACGCCGGCGATGGCGTGCCCACGCGCGCGGCAAAAAACAGCAAGCCCGCCCGGACCGAACGCGTCGACGCCAGGCCTTCCGCGCGCACGGCCGACACCGGCAGCTGGAACCTGTTCGGCTATGACCCCGACGAAGGCCGCAGCGGCAACTCGCTCGAAGGCCTGCGCGCCGACATCGGCACGTTCGAGCAGCGCGGCGTGGCCTCGTGGTACGGCAAGGGCTTCCATGGCCGCAAGACCGCGAACGGCGAGCGCTTCGACATGCGCGCCATGACCGCGGCGCATCCGTCGCTGCCGCTCGACACCTGGGTGCTGGTGCGCAACCTGCGCAACAACAAGGTTGCGGTGCTGCGCATCAATGACCGCGGCCCGTACCACGGCAACCGCGTGCTCGATGTGTCCTACGGCGCCGCGCGCCGGCTGGGCTTTGTCGAGCGCGGTGCCACCAACGTCGAGATCCGCCGCCTGACCCGCACCGAAGTCGCCGCGCTGGGCCCGCAGGTCGATGCCGGCGGCACCGAGGCCGGCGACGGCAGCGGCGATGACGACGTGGCCGTGCCGGAACTGGCCAGTTCGCTGGCGCCCGCCAAGTCTGGCAAGGCGGCCCAGGCCGGCGGCAAGACCGTCAAGCGCAAGCGCCGCTGAGCGCGCCAGCGCCGCCGCATGCCGCCGCGCGCTGACACTTCCTCCTTACATTCTGACCTGCAGGCCCGTGCCGGTGCCCGCGCTGGCGCGCGGGCCGCGCCATCATTCGTCGGCGTCGCCGGCGCGCTGCGCCAGCGCCAGCCGATACAGTGCGTCGGTGCCCGCACCCGTGATCGCGGCCGCCAGCTTGGCGGCGCGCTTCGCCGGCAGTTCGGCCAGCAGCAGCGACAGCACGCGCTGCGCTTCGGCATCCGGCAGCCCCTCGGCGGCGGCGCCGCCGGCTCCTTCCACCACCAGCACGAATTCGCCCTTGGACCGGTTGGGGTCGGCCGCCAGCCAGGCCGGTGCCTGCGCCACCGGCACCACGGCGATGTCCTCGAACAGCTTGGTCAGTTCGCGCCCGACCAGCAGCCGGCGTTCGCCCGGCAGCCCCGCGGCCAGCGCGGCGAGCGTGTCGGCGATGCGGTGCGGCGCCTCGTAGCAGACCCAGGCGTGGTCCAGCGCGGCCAGCCGGGCGATGGCCTGGGCGCGGGCCTTGGGCTTGGGAGGCAGGAACCCGGCAAAGGTAAAGCGGCCCGCGCCGGCATCGAGCAGCTCGCCCGCCACCGACAGTGCCGCCACCGCCGCACTGGGACCGGGCAGGGGCACGACCGGATGGCCGGCGGCGCGCACCGCCTCGACCAGCCGCGCGCCGGGGTCGGAGATCCCCGGCGTGCCGGCGTCGGAGACGTAGGCGATGCGCTCGCCCGCCGCCAGGCGTTCCGCGATGCGGCCGGCGGCCTCGCGCTCGTTGTGCTCGTGCACCGCCAGCAGCGGCCGCTGCAGGCCGACGCGCGCCAGCAGCTGGCCGGTATTGCGGGTGTCTTCGCAGGCCACGGCGTCGGCCAGCCCCAGCACGTGCAGCGCGCGCAGCGACAGGTCGGCGACATTGCCGATGGGCGTGGCGACGACATAGAGCGTGCCGGCCGGGTACGACTGGCTTGCCGCCAGGGAGATCCAGTCACTCATGCTTGAGAACTTCCGTTGATGCGATCATTCAAATCCACCACGCACGCGCCGGGCAGGCAGGCGCCAAGCCGGCAGGCACGCGGGGCGCAGGCCGAGGACCGGGCCCTGGCCCACTTGCGGCGCCAGGGCCTGGAGCCCGTGGTGCGCAATTATCGCTGCAAAGGCGGCGAGATCGACCTGGTGATGCGCGCGCCGGACGGCACGCTGGTGTTCGTCGAGGTGCGCCAGCGCAGCGGGCGCGGCTTCGGCGGCGCCGCGGCCAGCGTCACGCCGGCCAAGCAGCGGCGCGTGCTGCTGGCCGCCGGGCACTACCTGGCCACGCTGGCGCGGGTGCCGCCGTGCCGCTTCGACGTGGTGGCGCTCGAACCCGGCCGGCTGGAGTGGCTGCAGCACGCCTTTGACCTGGATGCCGCCGGGGCTGGGTCATAATGCACGGCAGACATCCGCGACAGACATCGGCGGCAGACATGAGGCGATTCGCGGATCGCCATGGCAACAAACAGGCCCCAGAGCCATGAGTATCGACAGTATTCAGCAACAGTTCCTAGACAGTGCCGAAGCCAAGCGACAGGCTGCGGCGGTGATGGCCCCCTATATCGACGCCGCGGTGGAACGCATGGTCGGCGCGCTGACCAGCGGCAACAAGATCCTGGCCTGCGGCAATGGCGGCTCCGCGGCGCAGGCGCAGCATTTCGCGGCGGGGCTGGTCGGGCGCTTCGAGCGCGAACGGCCAGGCCTGGCCGCGATCGCGCTGAGCACCGACGGCTCGATCCTGACCGCGATCGGCAACGACTACGACTTCAGCACGGTGTTCGCCAAGCAGGTCGAGGCGCTCGGCCAGCCCGGCGACATCCTGCTGGCGATTTCCACCTCGGGCAATTCGGACAACGTCATGGCCGCCGTGGCCGCCGCGCGCCAGCGCGAGATGGCGGTGGTGGCGCTGACCGGCAAGGGCGGCGGGGCCATCGCCGGCCTGCTCGATGAATTCGACATCCACCTGTGCGTGCCGAGCGAGCGCACCGCGCGCATCCAGGAAGTGCACCTGCTGACGCTGCACTGCCTGTGCAACGGCATCGACGAGGCACTGCTCGGGGAAGCGTGATGCCGGGCATCCGCCGAACCTCCATTCCCAACATCCCGACACAGCAAGGACCGCATGACCCATCTGCCCACTACGCAAGCTCCCCGGAACGGCGCGGACGCGCGCCATCCTTCCCGCCCCCTGGCCGCCTCCGGCCTGGGCCGCGCCGGCCTGGTCGCGGCCGCGCTGGTGTGCGCCACGCAGCTGGCCGGCTGCTTTCCGGTGATCGCCGGCGCCATGGGCACCGGCGTGGCCATGGCCACCGACCGCCGCCCGGCCGCCACCCAGACCGTCGACCGCGGCCTGCAGCTCGAGGCCGAGAACACCATCAACTCGCGCTACAGCGGCCAGGCCCGCGTCAACGTGACCGTGTTCAACCGCAAGGTGCTGCTGACCGGCGAGGCCAGGAATGACAGCGTCAAGCAGCAGATCGAGCAATACGTGCGCGGGCTGCAGAACGCGCGCGTGGTGATCAATGAGCTGGAGGTGGTCAACTCGCCAGGCTTCATGACCCAGAGCCAGGACGCCTACCTCACCAGCAAGGTCAAGACCCTGCTGATGACCGCCGAGGGCGTGCCGTCCAACTCGATCAAGGTCACCACGGAAAAGAGCGTGGTCTACCTGCTCGGCGTGGTCACCAGCGCCGAGGGCGACCGCGCCACGGACGTGGCCCGCAATGCCTCGGGCGTGACCAAGGTGGTCAAGGCCTTCGACTACGTCAACGACGCCGAGCGCGCGCGCCTGGATGCGGCCTCGACCTCGCAGAACCCGTCGTTCGACGGCAGCGTCGGCACGCCGGCGCCGGTGCAGTCGGTGCCGGGCGTGGGCGGTCCGGTCGACGCCCCGGCTGGTGCCGCGGCGGAAAGCGCGGGCAGCGCAGGCGCCACCACCGCGCCGGTCGCGGCCCCGGTCACTTCGCCGGTGGCGCTGCCGCCCGGCCGCAACCTGCCCTGAAGCGCGCAGCGCTCACCGGCTCCGGCCGCAGGACGGCGTCCGCTTATGCGGACGCCGTTTTTCGTTCTGCGCTCTGCAACGCACACAGGGCCCGCCGATGTGCTACGGTTGCCACGCCGGCTGACCGCGCTGACTGCGATCACGCTGCGCCGGCCCCCAGACGGAGCGAGACCATGACAACAACGATCCCCCGGCCTGCCTGGCGTGTGCCGCCGCGACGGGCCATACGACTGGCCCCACGACTGGCGCCTCAATGGGCGCCGCAATGGGCGCTGCTGGCAGCGATGCTGTGGGCCCAGCCGGCGCTGCCGGCCGAACCCGGCGCGGCGCCTGCCCCGGCCCAGGCCACCGATGCCGCGCTGCGCGCGCGCAGCCATGCCGCCGCCTGCACCAGCTGCCATGGCCCGGCCGGTCGGGCCACGGCGGGCAGCACGATCCCGTCGCTGGCCGGCCGCCCGCAGGCGGAACTGGCCGCGCAGATGCAGGCCTTCAAGGCCGGCACGCGCCCGGCTACGGTCATGCACCAGATTGCCAGGGGTTACAGCGACGACCAGATCGCCGCGATCGCGGCGTGGTTTGCCGCCGTGCGCTGACAGGAGCGAGCCATGCACAGACGAAGCTTCCTCGGCGCCGCGGGCGCCGCAGTCCTGGGTACGGCCGCGATCCGGCCGGCGCGCGCGGCGGCCCGCGCCCGGGTGGTGGTGGTCGGCGGCGGCTATGGCGGCGCCACGGCGGCGCGCTACCTGCGCGAATGGAGCGGCCAGGCGATCGAGGTGACGCTGGTCGAACCGAACCCGGCCTTTGTCTCGTGTCCGCTGTCGAACCTGGTGCTGGGCGGCAGCCGCCAGCTCGGCGACCTGACGCTGCCGTACGACGCACTGGTGCGCCGCCACGGCGTGCGGCTCGCGCGCGACACCGCGGTCGCCATCGACCCGGCCCGGCGGACCGTGCGCCTCGCGGGCGGCAGCGTGCTGCCCTATGACCGCCTGCTGCTGTCGCCCGGGGTCGAGATGATGCGCGAGGCGCTGCCCGGACTGAAGCGGCCCGGCGGCGAGCAGATCCTGCATGCCTGGAAGGCCGGCGCCGAGACCGTCGCGCTGCGGCGGCAGCTGGAGGCGATGCCCGATGGCGGCACCTATGCCATCAGCGTGCCGCTGGCGCCGTACCGCTGCCCGCCGGGCCCCTACGAGCGCGCCTGCCAGGTGGCCCACTATTTCCGGCAGCACAAGCCGCGCGGCAAGGTGCTGATCCTGGACGCCAATGCCGACATCACCTCCAAGGCCGCGCTGTTCCGCCAGGTGTGGGCCACGCAGTACCCGGGCATGGTGGAATACCGGCCGCAGCACGAGGTGGCCGATGTCGACGCCGCCACGCGCACGCTCAAGTTCGAGGTGCAGGACGATGTGCGCGCCGACGTGCTCAACGTGCTGCCGCCGCAGCGTGCCGGCGCGATCGCGGTGTCGGCGGGGCTCGCCACTGCCAACCGCAAGTGGTGCGAGGTGGACTTCGTCAGCTTCGAGTCGCGCGCCGCGGCCCATATCCATGTGATCGGCGACGCCATCCAGATCGCGCCGCTGATGCCCAAGTCCGGCCATATGGCCAACCAGCACGGCAAGGTTGCGGCGGCGGCGCTGGTGGCGCTGCTGTCGGGCCGCGCCCCGGACCCGGAGCCGCTGTACAACAACACCTGCTACAGCTTCACCTCCGACCGCGAGGCGGTGCATGTGGCCAGCGTGCATCGCTACGACGCGGCGCAGAAGACCATGGTCACGGTGCCTGGCTCGGGCGGGCTGTCGCCGGCACCGACGGTGCTGGAGGGCGATTACGCGCTGGCCTGGGCGCGCGGGATCTGGGCGGAGATGCTGGGCTGACGGCACGACAGCCGCGGCGGCGCGGGCGGCGCGCCGCCCGCACAAAACCGCAAGAACGTGCAATGCCGCGCGCGCCGGCGCTGCTACGCTGGGCGTCCCGATCGAACTCGCGCGCCCGCGCCCGGCATTCCCCATGCAAGCCAGAGACCGTCTCCTCGCCCTCGCCATCGTCTGCGTCTGGGGCGTCAACTTCGTCGTGATCAAGGTCGGGCTGGCCGGTGTGCCGCCGATGCTGCTGGGTGCGCTGCGCTTCCTGCTGGTGGCGTTCCCGGCGATCTTTTTCGTGCCGCGCCCGCGCGTGCCGTGGCGGCTGCTGCTGGCCTACGGCGCCACCATCAGCCTCGGCCAGTTTGCCTTCCTGTTCTACGCCATGGCGGTCGGCATGCCGGCCGGCCTGGCATCGCTGGTGCTGCAGTCGCAGGCCTTCTTCACGCTGGCGATCGCGGCGCTGTGGCTGGGCGAGCCGGTGCGCTGGCACAACTTCGCCGGCATGGCGGTGGCGGCCGGCGGGCTGGCGCTGATCGGCGCCGGGGCGGGTGGCATGGGCGGCATGAGCGCTGCGGGCTTCGTGCTGACCCTGTGCGCGGCCTTGTGCTGGGCCAGCGGCAATATCGTCAGCAAGAAGATCGGCCCCGTGGACCTGCTCGGGCTGGTAATCTGGGGCGCGCTGGTGCCGATCGTGCCGTTTGCGCTGCTGTCGCTGTGGTTCGAGGGTCCGGCGCGCATCGTGCAGAGCGTGACCCAGGTGTCGGGCATGGCGCTGTTCGCGGTGGTGTACCTGGCGTTCGCGGCGACGGTGTTCGGCTACACCATGTGGGGCCGGCTGCTGACGCGCTATCCGGCCAGCCAGGTGGCGCCGCTGACGCTGCTGGTGCCGGTGGTGGGGCTGGTGTCGGCACACGTGCTGCTGGGCGAGGACCTGAGCGCTGCGCAGTGGATCGGCGCGGCGGTGGTGATGGCGGGGCTGCTGCTCAACGTGTTCGGCCAGCGCCTGTGGGCGGGCAGGGCGCTGGCGCGCCGCTGAGCCGGCGCGCGCGACAGCATGTTGTGCTGCATCAATGGGTAAACACTATATGCGCATTCACGCATATACGAATATATTGGACGGCATGGAAGAGCTGGATCGCGTGTTCGAAAAGGTATCGGGTTACTTCAGCCTGCTGGCGGAGCCGACGCGGCTGAAGATCCTGCACGCCTTGTGCGATGGCGAGAAGCCGGTCAGCACGGTGGTCGAGACGGTGGGTTCGTCGCAGACCAACGTGTCGCGGCATCTCAACGCGATGTACCGCTCGGGCGTGCTGTCGCGCCGCAAGGAGGCGAACCTCGTGTTCTACGCCATTGCGGACGAAAGCGTGATCGAGCTGTGCCGCACGGTCTGCGTGCAGGTGGCAAGCCGGCTGGAGGACAACGCCTTGCCCTCCGGCGTGGTCGACCGCTTCATGGCACAGCCCGCGCCGCAAGCCCCGGCGCGCCGGCGGCGCACCGCGGGCTAGCCGAGCCACCACTCTTCCGGCAGCAAACGGCGGCGCCGCACCCGTTGCCGCGCCCTGTACAACAGGCACGCCGACCCGGTCTGACCGACCAGGGCGAGCGCGCCGGAGGAGACCGCATTGCAGGAACGGAACCGGCCCGGGCGCATCGTGCCCGCGCCCGAGCACTTCGTCAGCGCATCGCTGCAGCAGGACATCGGCCGGCACGGCCTGGATGCGCCGCGGCGCGACTTCCTGCGCAAGAGCTTCCTGGGTGCCGCCGCGGGCCTCGCCACGGCGGCGGCGGGCCGGCATGCGCTGGCCGCGGACGGCGATCCCGCCATCCTGCAGCCGCAGCCCTGGGCCACGTCGCTGGGGCAGCCGGTGGCCGCCCGGCCCTACGGCCAGCCCTCGGTCCACGAGAAAAGCCTGATCCGGCGCGAATCGCCGGGCCTGACCCGGGTCTCGGCGGCCTCGGTCGCGTTTGCGCCGCTGCAGGGCTTTTTCGGCATCATCACCCCCAACGGCCTGCACTTCGAGCGCCACCACCAGGGCTGGCACGATATCGACCCGGCGCGGCACCGGCTGATGCTCAACGGCCTGGTGCGCACGCCGCGGGTCTACACCATGGACGATCTGATGCGCCTGCCGGCGGTGTCGCGCATGCACTTCATCGAATGCGGCGCCAATACCGGCATGGAATGGGGCAACGTCGCGGTGCCGACGGTGCAGTACACCCACGGCATGCTGTCGTGCTGCGAATTCACCGGGGTGCCGCTGCGGGTACTGCTGGATGACGCCGGCGCCGACCTGCGCCGCGGCCGCTACCTGCTGGCCGAGGGCGGCGACGGCTCCTCGATGACGCGCACCATCCCGATGGAGCTGGCCGACGAGATCATCGTCGCCTGGGGCATGAACGGCGAGATGCTGCGCCCGGAGAACGGCTACCCGCTGCGGCTGGTGGTGCCGGGCGTGCAGGGCGTGTCGTGGGTCAAGTGGCTGCGCCGGCTGGAGCTGGGCGACCGGCCCTGGAATGCCAAGGACGAGACCATCCACTACGTGGACATGATGCCCGACGGCATGCTGCGCCAGTACACCTCGATCCAGGAGTGCAAGTCGGTCATCACCACGCCGTCGGGCGGGCAGCAGCTGGTGGGCAAGGGCTTCTACAACATCAGCGGCCTGGCGTGGTCGGGGCGCGGACGCGTCAAGCGGGTCGATGTCTCGACCGACGGCGGGCGCAACTGGCGCACCGCGCGGCTGGAGGCGCCGGTGCTGTCCAAGTGCCTGACGCGCTTCAACCTGGACTGGGTCTGGGACGGCGGCCCGGCGATCCTGCAAAGCCGCGCCATCGACGAGACCGGCTACGTGCAGCCGAAGCTGGGGCAGCTGCGCGCGGTGCGCGGCACGCGTTCGATCTATCACAACAACGCGATCCAGAGCTGGCAGGTGGCGACCGGCGGCGAGGTGACCAATGTCCATGTGGGTTGAGCTCAGGATCGCCGCCGCGCTGCTGCTGGCGGCCGGCTGCGCCGCGCCGGCATTGGCCGGCACGGGCGACGCGCGGGCGGCACTCGGCCGCACCGCCACGCCGGCGGAGGTGGCCGCGTGGGACATCGACGTGCGCCCGGACTTCAAGGGCCTGCCCCGGGGCAGCGGCACGGTCGCGCAGGGCCAGAAGGTCTGGGATGGCAAGTGCGCGTCGTGCCACGGCGACTTCGGCGAATCCAACGAGGTGTTCGCGCCGCTGGTCGGCGGCACCACCGCCGACGACATCCGGCGCGGACGCGTCGCCGGCATGACCGGCAACCAGCCGTACCGCACCACGCTGATGAAGGTCAGCACCGTCAGCACGCTGTGGGACTACATCCACCGGGCGATGCCGTGGAACGCGCCCAAGAGCCTGAGCGTGAACGAGGTCTATGCGGTCACCGCCTACCTGCTCCACCTGGGCGAGATCGTGCCGGCCGACTTTGCGCTGTCCGACGCCAATATCGCCGAGGTCCAGCGGCGCATGCCCAACCGCGCCGGCATGACCACCGAGCACGGCCTGTGGCCGGGGCGCGGCCGGCCGGATACGCGCAACACCGCCTGCATGTCGCGCTGCGCGGAGCAGGTCACGATCGCCTCGTCGATGCCGGACTATGCGCGCGACGCCCATGGCGACCTGGCGCAGCAGCAACGTGCGTTCGGCCCGGTGCGCGGCATCGCCGCCGCCGGCGCAGGCGGGCCAGCCGTCGCAGCCGTGGCCGCTGCGGCGCCCCCGCCAGGCGCGCGCCTGGCCAGCCAGTACCAGTGCGTGGCCTGCCACGCGATGGACCGCAAGCTGGTGGGGCCGTCGTTCGCCGACATCGCCGGCAAGTACAGGGGCCAGGATGCGCATGCGGCACTGGCGCGCAAGGTCAAGGCGGGCGGGCAGGGCGCGTGGGGCGCCGTGCCGATGCCGCCGCAGCCGCAAATCCCGGATTCGGACGTGCAGGCCATGGTGGGCTGGATTCTTGAGGCAAAATAGCGGACTGGCCGCCGCAGTGCCCCCAGGCGGCGGCCGGTGTGTGCCGCCAGGCCATTGCAGCACGGCCGCGCGGCCTTTGCCGTCCCCACGGCTTTACAGAGCTTGGAGAGCTTAACAATGAAGCAGTTTGTCATCGCAGCGCTGATGCTCGGCGCCGCCGCATCGGCCCACGCGGTCGATGCCGCCAAGGCACAGGAGATCGCCAACAAGAACGCCTGCATGGGTTGCCACCAGGTCGACAAGAAGCTGGTCGGCCCGTCCTACAAGGAAGTGGCGGCCAAGTACAAGGGCGACAAGAACGCCCTGGCGACCCTGAGCAAGAAGGTCAAGAGCGGTGGCTCGGGCGTGTGGGGTCCGGTGCCGATGCCGGCCAACGCCGCCATCAGCGACGCCGACCTGAAGACCGTGGTCGAGTGGGTGCTGGCAGGCGCCCCCGCCAAGTAAGACCGACTGCCACAGCGGGCAGTCCGCCGATGCGCCGGGCCGGGCGGTGAATGCCGCGCGGCCTGGGACAACCAGCGGCCGGCCATGTACCGGCCGCATGCAACACCCCTGAAACGGTCCACGACCGACTGGAACGGAGTAGCCGGAGAGCAAGCAATGAATTCCAAACGACGAGAAGTGCTGCGGGTCACCGCTGTCCTGTCGCTGATGGCCGCCACCGGCCTGATCAGCGAAGCGCAGGCGGCCGAGTGGAACAAGAACGCCTTTGACGGCAAGAGCGTTGCCGACGTGATCAAGGCGCTCGGCGGCAGCGGCACCGAGAAAAGCACCGCCATCACCTTCACCGCCCCCGATATCGCCGAGAACGGCGCCGTGGTGCCGGTGGCCGTGACCAGCACCCTGCCGGATACCGAGCAGATCGCGATCCTGGTGGAAAAGAATCCCAACACCCTGGCCGCCGACTTCATCATCCCGGCCGGCACCGAGCCGTTCGTCTCCACGCGCGTGAAGATGGGCCAGACCTCGGTGGTGCACGCCGCGGTCAAGGCCGGCGGCAAGTGGTACGTGGCATCGAAGGAAATCAAGGTCACGCTGGGCGGCTGCGGCGGCTGACGCCGCGCCCCGGACCCCGGACCGAGATTCCCGCCAAACTGCAACAGGAGAAACACATGGCAGATCCGATGCGCGTACGCGCCACCGAAAACGGCGGCGTGGTGGACGTCAAGATTCTGATGAAGCACGACATGGAGACCGGCCAGCGCAAGGATGCGTCCGGCAAGGTCGTTCCGGCCTGGCATATCCAGACCGTGACCGCCCAGTGCAAGGGCAAGGAAGTGTTCCGCGCCCAGTTCGGGCCGGCGGTGTCGAAGGACCCGTTCCTGAACTTCAAGTTCAAGGGCGGCGCCAAGGGCGACAAGGTGGCGGTGACCTGGATCGACAACAAGGGCGACAAGCGCACCGACGAAGCGACCATCGCCTGAGGCCGAGCGATGCCGACCGATGCCTGCCCGTTGCCGGCAGGCCGCGCCGTCCTCTGCTAAGGTTCGGGGCGGAATGCCGGGACGGACCCGGCCGGAAGGAGCATTATGCGGCGAGCATTTATTCGAGCATCGGCGGCCCTGGCCGCCATCGGCCTGGCAGCCAGGGCCTCCGCCCAGTCGGCGCCGTCCGCTGCGGGCAAGGGCGGGCGCGTGAAGGTGGTGTACCAGCTGTCGGAGGGCATCGACCAGGCGGTGCGCGCGATGGGCAACCTGCGCAACCACCTGAATGGCGCCCCCGGCACCAAGATCGTGGTGGTCGCGTTCGGCTACGGCGTCGACTTTCTCGTCGAAGGCGCCAAGGACGCGCGCGGCAACGGTTTCGAGAGCCCGGTTGGCGCGCTCGCGGCCGACGGCGTGGAGTTCCGCGTGTGCCGCAATACGCTGACCGCGCGCAAGATCAGCGAATCGCAGCTGTTGATGGAGGCCAAGGTGGTCCAGGCCGGCGTGGTCGAGATCGCCCGCCTGCAGGCCGAGGAAGGCTACGCCTACATCAAGCCCTGAGCCGGGCTGGCGCGGCCTGACCGCAACACAAGAGAAAAAAAGCGTCCCGTCGCCCCAGGCGCGGCCGCGAGGAGAAGCCCCATGAATCCGACCCCAAGCCTGGCCCGCCGCGCCGCACTGGCGCTGGCGGCCACCGCGGCGGTGGCCGCCGCTGCCGTCGTGCACGCGCAGGGCAGCACCGCCGACGAAATCGCCAAATACCGCCAGATGCTGGCCGAAGGCAATCCCGCCGAGCTGTGGGAAGCCGCCGGCGAAGAGCTGTGGAAAAAGCCCGCGGGGCCGAAGCACGCCTCGCTCGAGCAATGCGACCTGGGCAAGGGCCCGGGCGTGACCAAGGGCGCCTACGCCGAGCTGCCGCGCTACTTCAAGGACACCAACAAGGTGATGGACCTGGAGCAGCGCCTGGCCCACTGCCGCATGACGCTGCAGGGGCTGAGCAAGGAAGAGGCCACCCGGAACCCGTTCTCGTCGTCGGGCCAGCCCTCCGAGATCGAACGCCTGGTGGCCTACCTGACGGGCGAGTCGCGCGGCGTGAAGATGAACGTGCAGCTCAGCCATGCGGAAGAGAAGCGCACCTATGCGCTGGGCGAGAAGATGTTCTTCTACCGCGGCGGCGCCTATGACTTTGCCTGTGCCACCTGCCATGCGGTGGACGGCCAGCGCATCCGCCTGCAGGACCTGCCCAACCTGCTGACCGACAAGGGCGCGCAGGCGGCCTACACCACCTGGCCGGCGTATCGCGTGTCGCAGGGCGAGGTCCGCACCATGCAGCACCGCCTGTACGACTGCCTGCGCCAGCAGCGCTTTCCCGAACCCGCCTATGGCTCGGACGTGATCACCGCGCTGACCATGTTCCTGGCGAAGAACGCCAACGGCGGCACCTACGACGGCCCGGCGATGAAGCGCTGACCAGTACGGGAGAGACACCATGCAACGACATATCAAGGCAGTGGCCGTCGCGGCCCTGGCCGCCCTGCTGGCAAACGGCGCCTACGCACAGGACAGCGCACAAGGCAGCGCCAAGGCCCGCCCGACCAAGGGCAAGCCCGCCGCGGTCAGCGGCGCCGACATGAAGCACCTGATCGAAGACTCGTTCTCTTCGCGCGGCCCGGTCACGGTCGAGGGCGTGCTCAACCAGGACGGCATGCAGCAGGCCTGCAGCCAGTACCCGGACCGCACCCGGGTGCCGGCCAGGGTGGCAAAGAAGATCGAGGCCGCCGAGCTGAAGCAGATCAAGTACCCCGCCGACGACAAATGGCTAGGCGACTGGAAGGAAGGCGAGAAGGTCGCCCAGAACGGCCGCGGCATGCAGTTCACCGACCAGGTCGGCGGCACCAATGGCGGCAACTGCTACGCCTGCCACCAGATGACCAAGGCCGAGATCTCGTTCGGCAATATCGGCCCGTCGCTGTACCAGTACGGCAAGCTGCGCGGCAACTCGCAGGAAGTCATCAAGTACACCTGGGGCAAGATCTGGGACTCCAGCGCCTACGCCGCCTGCTCCAACATGCCGCGCTTCGGCCACAAGGGCATCCTGACCGAGGCCCAGATCCGCGACGTGATGGCGCTGCTGCTCGACCCGGCCTCGCCGGTCAACCAGTAACGCCGATGCGCGCGCCCGCCATGCCGCTGCGCGCGCTGCTGGCCGCAGGCCTGCTACTGGCCGCGGCCGGCGCCGCCGCGCTGGAAGTGGGCGACACCGTGCGCCTGCCCGAGGTCCGCACCCTCGACGGCCGCACGCTGAGCGCGGCCGCGCTGGCCGGCAAGCCGCTGGTGGTCGAATACTGGGCCACCTGGTGCCCGTTCTGCGCGATGCAGAACCCGCGTTTGCAGAAGCTGTACGAGCGCACCCGCGGCACGCCGCTGCAGGTGCTGGCCATCAGCATCGACAAGGACCCGCGCGAGGCCGCCGACAACATGAAAAAGCGCGGTTACACCTTTGCCGCGACGATGGATTCGCCGGCGCTGCAGGCGGTGTTCGGCAAGCGCAAGGGGCTGCCGGAACTGTACGTGATCGACGCGCGCGGTCGCGTGGTGCAGAAAGAAGTGGGCGAAATGCTCGAAGAAGATGTGGCCGCGCTGGAGCGCTACGCCACGCCATAGCCAGGCCATAGCTATGCGATGCCGGCGGCCCCGCGCCCACCGGCACGCACTTATCCACAGGAAGAGACATGAACCGACGCGAGTTCCTGCAGGTGCTGGCCATCGCCGGCGCCGGCGGCATGACGTTCCCCCACCAGGATGCGCACGCCGCGCAGGCCGCCGACGCCATGTACGACCTGCCGCGCTTCGGCAACGTCCACCTGCTGCACTTCACCGACTGCCATGCGCAGCTGCGGCCGGTGTACTTCCGCGAACCCAACGTCAACCTCGGCATCGGCGACTATGCCGGCAAGCCGCCGCACCTGGTCGGCGAGGCGCTGCTGCGCCATTACGGCATCCGCCCCGGCACGCCGCAGGCGCATGCGTTCACGTATCTCGATTTCAGCGAGGCCGCGCGCCGCTATGGCAAGGTCGGCGGGTTTGCGCACCTGGCCACGCTGGTCAAGCGGCTCAAGGCAGGCCGGCCGGGCGCGCTGCTGCTCGACGGCGGCGATACCTGGCAGGGCTCGGCGACCGCGCTGTGGACCAAGGGGCAGGACATGGTCGATGCGGCGCTGGCGCTCGGTGTCGATGTGATGACGCCGCACTGGGAGATGACGCTGGGCGCCGAGCGCGTCAAGGAAATCGTCGACAAGGACTTCAAGGGCAAGGTCGCGTTCCTGGCGCAGAACATCAAGACCAACGACTTCGGCGACCCGGTGTTCGATCCGTACGTCATCCGCGAGATCAACGGCGTGCCGGTGGCCATCATCGGCCAGGCGTTCCCGTACACCCCGATCGCCAACCCGCGCTACTTCGTGCCGGACTGGACCTTCGGCATCCAGGAAGAAAATCTGCAGCAGGTCATCGACGCCGCGCGCGGCAAGGGCGCGCAGGCGGTGGTGCTGCTGTCGCACAACGGCATGGACGTCGATCTGAAGCTGGCCTCGCGCGTGCGCGGTCTCGACGCCATCCTCGGCGGCCACACCCATGACGGCGTGCCGGCGCCGGTGGCGGTGAAGAACGCCGGCGGCACCACGCTGGTGACCAATGCCGGCTCCAACGGCAAGTTCCTCGGCGTGCTCGATTTCGACGTGAAGAACGGCAAGGTGGCGGACTTCCGCTACCGCCTGCTGCCGGTGTTCGCCAACTACCTGCCGGCCGACCCGGCCATGGACGCGCTGATCAGCAAGGTACGCGCGCCGTATGAAAAGAAGCTGTCCGAAGTGCTGGCCGTCAACCGCGGCCTGCTGTACCGGCGTGGCAACTTCAACGGCACCTTCGACCAGCTGATCCTCGACGGGCTGATGCAGGCCCAGGGCGCACAGATCGCGTTCTCGCCGGGCTTCCGCTGGGGCACCACGCTGCTGCCGGGCCAGGCCATCACCATGGAGCACCTGATGGACCAGACCGCCATCACGTACCCGTACACCACGGTGACGCAGATGAGCGGCGCGACCATCAAGACCATCCTCGAAGACGTGGCCGACAACCTGTTCAACCCGGACCCGTACTACCAGCAGGGCGGCGACATGGTGCGCGTCGGCGGCCTGCAGTACACCATCGATCCCGCCGCCGGCATGGGCAAGCGCATCACCGACATGCGCCTGGCGGGCAAGCCGCTGGAGGCTGGCAAGACCTACAAGGTGGCAGGCTGGGCACCGGTGGCGGAAGAAGCGCGAGAATCGGGCGGCGCGCCCATCTGGGACGTAATGGCGCAGTGGCTGCGCAGCACCAGGGAAGTCAGCGCGCGCCCGCTGAACCTGCCGCGCGTGCGCGGCATGGACGGCAATGCCGGCATCGCGGCATGATGTGGCAAACAGCACGCATGGGGGCGCGGAGGATTGAAGCGCGCCGCCCAAGTACGCTACAATCCTCCGCGACGGGCCGATAGCTCAGCTGGGAGAGCGCTGCGTTCGCAATGCAGAGGTCGGGAGTTCGATCCTCCTTCGGTCCACCAGAATTCTTGCCCATCCGGCAATACGTACGGCAATACGTACGGCAATACGTACGGCAATACGCACCCGATGCCCCGGAGCCGCCAGGCTGCCGGGGTTTTTTGTTGATGGCGTTGCCGCCGTCTGCCCCGTCACAGCGCGGCCGCAACCTGCACCGGCAGCGTTCCCGCCCCTAACAACTCCCTGAACCCCGCTTCGTGATGCCGCAGCGCATGCGGCGCATACCAGGCGTGTGCCGCCCGGCCGATGCGCGCGGCGGCATCCAGGTCCGGCGTCATGGCCTGGATCGACGGCAGGTAGTGCCCCGGCGTGATGCCATCGTGCACGCCGCTGCTGCGGGACAGCAGCACCGGGCAGACCGCGTGGGCGCAATACGCGGCGAAGACCCCGCTCTTGGCCGCATAGTCGACAGGGTAGGCCAGCACGCCATAGGCCGATACCGACAGCAGCCGCGCCGCCTCGGCGGCTTCGACGCGGCCGTGCACCACCGCGCCGCGCCGGGCGATGCGGGCGGCGAGGCCGGTGTCGCCCAGCGGTGGCCCGACATCATGCAGGGTGAAGCCGGCATGGCCGATCCAGTCGAACAGGGCTGCGCCGGCCTCCTGATAGGTCTGGGCACGCAGCGCCGAGCCGCCGAGCACTACCACGGCGGCTTGCCGGTCCCGCTGCGGCGCGCCGCTTTCCCCCAGGTTGGAGAACACCGGCAGCACCTGGTGCGGCCGCGCCGGTGCGTGGGCATTGAGCCAGCGCGCCGAACCCTCGCGGTTGGTCACCCAGAAGTCGGCCAGCGCTGCCAGTTCGGCGGCAATGTAGCGCTGCACCGGAGAGAGCCAGAACGCCGAGCGCCATGGCGCGCCGTCGGCATACAGTTCGTGGAAGAAGATGCCGAGGCGGCGCATGTGCGGCCGGGCCTCGCGCAGGCGCCGCAGCAGCCACAGCGGCGTGCCGCGCCTGGCGTAGCCGTAGCCGACGTAATGGAGGACCACGTCGGCGCCGGCCAGCGCGGCCGCCGGCAGGTCGGGCGTCGCCTCGAGCAGCTGTCCTTGCAGCAGCCCGTTGAGCGTCGCGGCGTAGTCCCTGACGCCACCTTCGCCGGGCGCGACCAGGCTGATGGGGGCGCCGCAGCCGCGGGCGTTCAGGTCGTGGGCGGATGGACTCGGCATGGGACAGGCTCCTTGCGCATATGGCGAGGTTGTCATGTCCCCCGGCGGCCCATCTGTGCTCCAGCGCACGCGGCATGACGGCGCGGCCGACCCCTGTCCAATGGAAAAAGCCCGCACGGCGAACCGTGCGGGCCTCGATCAGGCGATATCAGGGGTGAGAAGCTTGCCGGGGTCAACCGGCGCGCTTCAGGCTGACATGGCGCTCAGGGTACGTTGCTCTGGGTGAAGTTGAACGGCTTGCCGGCCACCGCGTAGGAGCCGCCAAACTCGAACTCTTCATTGCCCGACTGGCCCACGCCGATATACAGCGGGGCGTTGGCGCCCTGCAGGTTGATCGGCGCATAGCGATAGTTCAGCACCTGCTTGCCGGCATAGTCGGTCAGCGTGATCACGCTGGTCAGCAGCGGGCTTTGCTGGGTTTCAGACACCGTGATCGGGTCGACGATGCGCGAATCCTGCAGCGTCTTTTCGACCGTCAGCGTTGCCATGTCGACCAGCTGCACCTTCTGCTCGCCGCGCGACACCACCCACAGCTTGGTGTTCGAGCTGCCGAAGCTTTCGCGATTCACCTGGTGGATCATGCTGGTCGGGTTCTTGCCCACTTGCAGCGTGGTCACTTCCTTGATCAGTTCCGGATCGAGGTTGGTACCGGATTGCACGCCAGCCACCGAGATCGCGTGGATCACGCCGTCTTCCGTCGCCACCCAGGCCTGGCCCGGGTTGGCCAGCATCGAGATCTTCACCGCGGTCGGCTTTTCGGCCAGGCTCATGGTCTTGATCACGGTCGGGGCGTAGTTGTCCACCGCGAACGTCTGCGGCCATTGCGAGTCTTCCAGGCCGGTATTGTTCAGCGTGTTCTGCAGGTCGCTGAAGCTGCCTTCGAAGTAGGTATTGATGACCTTGTTGAACAGCGGCTTCAGGTCCAGGAACACCACCTTCTTTTCCGACTTCGAAATCACCGCGGCAACGCCGGAGCGGGAGATCAGGTTGGCGTTCACGCCACCCGCGGCAAAGCTCTTCTGGTTGGCTTCGCTCAGGCCAGGCGTTGCTGCCGGCAGACCCAGGCTCGCACCGCGGTCGCCGACCGGGTCACGCAACCAGCCCTGCGTGGTGTTGTCCTGCATGGTGCTGAAGTCGGTCACGGCGGAAATGTCCGTCGGGGCCTTCATATCCGGCAGGTCAACGAAGCCCAGCAGCTTCATGAAGACGAAGTTCGACATGTTGCGCAGGCCCGGATAGAGACCGTGCCACGACATGTCGCTGGAGTCATAAGGACCGCCCACCTTGCTGCCGTCGGCGAGGCTGCCCAGCGCAATCACCGCCACCTGGCCCTTCAGGTTCTTGGTGTCCCAGATGGTCACCAGGGCAAATTCCGAGTTCGACGTGATCGCGATGGCCGTGGGCACCTTGCCCTCCGGCAGCTTCACCGACGCCGAGTGCGAAGCGGTATTCATACCGACCGAGGCAATCAGGCCGTTCTGGAATGCCACCAGCGACTGTGCGCAATCGTGCTCGCTGCAGCGGCCCATGGCGATCGGCTGCGTGGGCATGGCGCCGCCATTGGCTGCGACGTGGTTATTCAGTTGCGGATTGGTGGTGGCACCGCCCCAGAACCAGGCGGTCTGCGGCTTTTCGGCAATCGTGCCGGCGCTCAGGTCCAGCGTCAGCAGCGGCGTGACGGCCGAATCGGTGGCAACGTCCGGACGGTAAATCACGTCGCCCATGTTGCTGCCGTAGTCATTGCGGGCGCAGTCGACGCCACCCAGCTGATAAATAATGCTGGTGCTGGTGTCCATGCCGGCGCCGGGATATTCCTGCTGGAAGCAGGTATTACCGTGCGGGTAAAAGGTCTTGTCCTCGGGTTTCCAATAGGTATGGACCGCTGCGGCGGCCGAATTACTTGCACCGTAGCGATAAGCCATGGCTTTTTCGCTGGTGTAATCCGAGGCAATGGCGACATATTCGTCGGCATTCAAATTGCCGGAGCCGTCGAAAATCTCGTCGGCAACCTGGGTCGTCGCGGCCGGAGTGGTCGGGCCACGCGAAGCTTCGGTCGACGAGGTGCTACCGGAGGTGGTTGCATCGCTGCCGTCGCCGCCACCGCCGCATGCCGAAAGCACCACAGCGGCGCAGGCAGCGGCCAGGAAGTTCAGGCTCGGCAGAATGTAAGAATTGCGCGCTCTGCGCAGGTCGGATGGGTTATCGCGAGGTAGATTTTTCCCAGTCATTGATTTTTGAGTGAATGGATAAAAGATGAAAGTGAATAAACATCACCACGCCCGTTCTTGTGCCGGTTTGCAGTGTGTGCGACCAATTGCAGTGGCATAAAAAGCGGATCGGGTTAACCCCTTGGAAAACCCGGCAGCGGCGATACTAGGGGTACGTGTTCGAGACCGTACAGGACAGTAACAATGGGTTACGTGTGATTTTCGGGTGGGGCACCTGTGCACTATTGCAGTGCGCACTTGCGACGTAACGATTACGCGCTGATGGATCACATGTAAGGATTTGTTCGATTTGTGGACAGTTTTCCGTACGGCGCAATATCATCGCGCGCGATTTTCGGCGTAAAAAAACGGCTAATGCCGCCGCCTGGTGACAGGGCAGGACAGGGATTTAATGCCGGCGCAACGCCAGAGGTGGGCCGGGTTAAGGCCACCTGAATTCCACATGAATGCCAGCGGGACAGGGCGTTAAGCGCCACGCGCGGCGGTCACGCCAGCGGGGTGCCGGCGACTCGCTTCGCCGGGCGCCATACGTTATCGTTGAGCCCCTTGGGCCCGGCAGCGTGCGCCGGGCGCCGTTGACCGTCCCTGCGCACCAGCGCCGCCCCGTCCCATGCAAGTCATCAGGAAATCGTTCGTCGGACGCATCCGCGAGCAGCTGGACCAGTTGTCGCCGTCGGAGCGCCGGCTGGCGGAGTTCGCGCTGGATTTCCCCGGCGATCTAGCGGGCTATACCGCCTCGGAGCTGGCCGGGCTGGCCCATGTGTCGAATGCCACCGTGACACGCTTCGTGCGGCGCATGGGCTATGCGTCGTATGACGACGCGCGCAAGCATGTGCGCGCGGAGAAGAGCGCGGGCTCGCCGCTGTTGCTGGCCGGCGCCGAAAGTACAGCCGGAGCGGCCGATACCGGCTCGCTCGGCGCGCATCTCCGGCAGTCCGTGGCCAACCTCGGCGCCACGTATCGGCGCCTGTCAGAGGCGCAACTGCGGGAAATCGCCGAGGCGATCCTGGGCGCGCGCAAGGTCTGGATCGTCGGCTTTCGCTCGAGCCAGCCGCTGGCCATGTACCTGCGCTGGCAGCTGTTGCAGATCGTGCCGAGCGCGCAGTCGGTGCCCGGCGCCGGCGAGACCATGGGCGAGCACCTCGCCGGCATGACCGAGGACGACGTGGTGATCGTGCTGGCCTTGCGCCGGCGCGTGCGCGAGCTGCCGTCGGTCGTGGCGCAGGCGGCCAAGGCTTGCCCCAGGCTGCTCTACATCACGGAGCAGGGGGCGACGGCCAGGGTGCCCGCCAGGTGGGTGCTGCGCTGTGATGTGCAGGGCCCCGGCGTGCTGGACAACCATGCCGCCGTGATCGGCCTGTGCCACCTGATCGTCACGCAGGTGATGGAGCTGGCCGGCACGCCCGGCCGGCGGCATCTGGGCCTGGTCGAAGCCTTCCACGACGCGCTCGGCGAACTCTGAGCGCCACCGCCCGATTGCGGCGCGTTGCCCTTTGCATTTGCGATTTTCCGCCGCGGGGCCGGCCGCTTTAAGCCGACACCCTGCCGTGTCGGTATAAACCCGTTTGAAAAAATATTTTCAGATATTTATCATCTGAAAAAATCAGAACATTACGTCCGGAGCCACTGAGTCCCTGCTCGTAAAAACCGCCGTGCGCATGGAGGCAAAGGCATGGGTGCGGAAGTCAGTTTCCTCTACGCAGCCGCCGCCGCAGTAACCCGGGCGGGCGCTGGACGGCTGCCACTCCTGCATCCCGAGACGAGAATGCGCCATATCCTGCTGATCAACCCGAATACTTCCGGCGCCACTACGCAGATGATGGCCGGCATCGCGCGCGCCTGGCTGGCGCAGCACCTGGCGGTCCCGCCGGCCGTGGTCGGCGCGACGGTGGCGCGCGGCGCGCCGATGATCGTCGACGATAACGACCTGGCGCTGGCCGCGTGCGCGGTCAATGACGCCGAGACGGTGCGCCTGGCCGGCCTTGCCGGGGGTGTGATCGTCGGTGCCTTCGGGGATCCGGGCCTGCAAGCCCTGCGCGCGCAACTGGCGGTGCCGGTGGTGGGCATCGGCGAGGCCGCGATGCACGCCGCCGCGACGGGCGAGCGGCGCTTCGGCATCGCCACCACCACCCCGCGGCTGGCGGCGTCGATCGCGTGCGCCGTGCGCCGGTACGGCCTGGAGGCCCGGTTTACCGGCGCACGCTTCACCGATGGCGACCCGCGCGCGCTGGGCAGCGCGCCACGGCAACAGGAAGAACGGCTCGCGGGCGCGGTGCAGGCGTGTATCGACGATGGCGCGCAGGCCGTGATCATCGGCGGCGGGCCGCTGGGCGAGGCCGCGCGCGCGCTGCAACAACGCTTTGCGGTGCCCGTGATCGGGCCCATCCCGGCCGCATGCGAGGCGCTGGCCCGCGCCCTGGGCCTGCCGTTGCGCCAGGGGCCGGCGCTGGCAGGGGCTTGAGCCGTTCGAGGCGCGGCCTATGCCACGCGCGTCGGTCGTCTGGCCTTCATCGCCGACGGGCGTACCTGTTGCAGCGCCCGCAGTGACTGCAGGGCATCCTCGACCGCTTCGATGCCGTCGCGCAAGCGGCCGGTGGCATAGCCCAGGCGGCTTTGCGCATCGGCATCGGGGGTGGAAAGATTTTCGAGTGCATCGACTTCCGCCTGCATCTGTCCGACCAGGCGGCGAAGCTGGGATGTGCTGTGCGAGGCTAGCGAACGGATCGCCATCGTAAGAGCCCTCCTTGCAGAGACCGGGTGCGCCCGCTGGCGCCGGCGCGCACGCTTCGTGCGGCGCCTGTCGTGTCTACGGCCCGTCGTGTCTACGGTAAAGGCGGCGCAATCAGTTAGCCAGCGCTGTTACGAAATCGGCACGATGGCGCGCCCGCCCGGCGCGCCGCGCTGCCCTCAGGTTCGGCTATAGTCACCCGATGGATTCGCACTCCCCCCGCATGCGCGCAAGGCCGGGCAACCTGCCCGACGACGGCGCCAACCCGTCGGCGCAAGCCGAGGCACGCCACCGCGCCGGCCGCAACAGTACGCTGGTCAGCGTGGCGGTCAATACCGGCCTGACCGCGGTGCAGGCGGTTGCAGGCGTGATCTCCGGCTCGCAGGCGCTGATCGCCGACGCCGCGCATTCGCTGTCCGACCTGCTTTCAGACTTTGTCGTGCTGGCCGCCGGCTGGCAAAGCCGCAAGGATCCGGACGCCGACCACCAGTACGGCCACCTGCGCTTCGAGACCGGCGCCTCGCTGGCCCTCGGCGTACTGCTGCTGACGGTGGGGGCGGGCATGCTGTGGGCGGCGCTGGGCAAGCTGCAGTCCGCGGGCGGCGCGCAGCCGGTGCAACCGGTGGCACTGTGGGTGGCGCTGGCCACGCTGGCCTCCAAGGAACTGCTGTTCCGCTACATGCTGGCCGTGGCGCGGCGGGTGCGCTCGAGCATGCTGGTGGCCAACGCCTGGCATGCGCGCTCGGATGCGGCGTCGTCGCTGGTGGTGGCGCTCGGCATCGGCGGCAACCTGCTGGGCTACCACATCCTCGACCCGATCGCGGCGATCGTGGTCGGGCTGATGGTGGCGCGCATGGGGCTGCGCTTCGGCTGGGACGCGCTCAACGACCTGATGGACCGCGCCGCCGACGAGGAGACCGTCACCGCGATCCGCGCCACCATGCTGGCCACGCCCGGCGTGCTCGGACTGCATGACCTGCGCACGCGCAAGATGGGCGACCAGGTCCTGGTCGACGTGCACCTCGAGATCGACGCCACCCTGAGCGTGGCGCAGGGCCATGCCATCGCGGTGGAGGCGCGGCGCCGCACGCTGGAACACCACCATGTGCTGAACGTGATGACGCACGTCGACCCGATATACGTGGGCGCTACCACTGCGGGTGGATGAAGCCTGTGGACAGCCTCGCCCAAGCCTGGGGATAACCGGCGGACAAGCTGTGTCGCGGCTGTGGATGCGCTGTGGGACGTATACGGACAACTCGCGGGGGCGCGCGGCCTATGTATACCTCGCCGCCGTCTTGTCCCGGCAAATCAGGGTTATCCCGGAGCCGTTATCTTTGCTGCAAGTCACTGACCCGGAAGGGAAAAGGTGACTTATCCACGGCTCTGAGCCCGGTTTACCTACTACTACTATGTTTACATACGTAAACAATATAAAGACGACCACCAGGACCTTTGCACCAGGCGGTGGTGCCGGGCTGGCACGTATACGCGGCCGCCTGTATACCGGCTAGCGCGGGACCTTGAACGCCTTGCGCGCCGCCAGCACCTGCGACCGCGTGGCGCAGCCTTCCTGGTGGTCGTTGACCAGGCCCATGGCCTGCATCAGCGCATACATCGTGGTGGGCCCGACAAAGCGCCAGCCGCGCTTCTTCAGGTCCCTGGACAGCGCGGTGGACTCGGGCGAAATGGCCATGGTGCGCAGTACCTCTGGCGTCAGCACCTTCGGCCGGCTGGCCGGATCGGGCTCGAAGCGCCAGAAGTAGGCCGCCAGCGAGGACTCGGTTTCCAGCAGTTCGCGGGCGCGCCGGGCATTGTTGATCGCGGCCTCGATCTTGCCGCGATGGCGCACGATGCCGGCGTCGCCCAGCAGGCGCGCGATATCGCGCTCGGTGAAGCGCGCCACTTTCTCGATGTCGAAGTTGGCGAACGCCTTGCGGAAGGCTTCGCGCTTGCGCAGGATGGTCAGCCAGCTGAGGCCGGACTGGAACCCCTCCAGGCACAGCTTCTCGAACAGCCGGCGGTCGTCGGCCACCGGAAAGCCCCACTCGGTATCGTGGTAGTGGCAATAGTCCTCCAGCGTGCCGCACCAGCCGCAGCGCACCGGCGCGGCCAGCGCTTCCTTGTTGCTCGTCATGCGTACCTTTCCAGTATTGAATCAATGGGACGCCGGCCAGCCTCTCGCCGGCCGGCGCATTTGCTGCGATCATGCCCGCACCTGAAAGATTGCGGAAGGCTGAAAATGGACATGCGATTGACCACCCTGGACGAGGACGGATGGGAGCTCGACGACGCCGAGCCCATCGCCGCCGCCCACCCGGACACCTTCTGGATGCCGCCGCGCGCCGAACGCGACGCGCTTGCCGCGGGCCAGCAGGTCAAGCTGATCTTCCGCATCCTGGTCGCGGACGAGGATGGCAACGAGGAAGTCCACGTCGAGCGGATGTGGGTCAATGTGACCGGACGCGAAGGCGCGCTCTATACCGGCGAACTCGACAACCAGCCGTACTGCACCGACGAGATGAATCCGGGCATGCCGCTGTGTTTCGAGGCCCGGCACGTGATCAATATCTATCGGGAAGGCGACGAGGACGCTTGAGCGCCCCCCGCGGGCAACAAAAAAGCCAGCCTGGCGGCTGGCTTTTTTGTGGGCAGGCGCGAGCGCGCTCACGCCAGCCGCTTGCCGGTCCGGTCGTGCATGAACACCAGCGCGACGAAGCTCACGACGGCGGCGGCAATCACGTAGTAGGCCGGCGCCAGCTTGTTCTGGGTGGACTCGATCAGCCACGTCACGATCAGCGGGGCAAAGCCGCCGAAGATGGTCACGGCGAAGTTGTAGGCCAGCGACAGGCCGGTGGAGCGCACTTCGGTCGGGAACTGCTCGGCCAGCACCGCCGGCGCCGGGCCGGTAAAGGCCGCCAGCAGGATGCCCAGCACGATCTGAACCTGCAGCAGCGTCTGCGTGGTCGGCGTCACGTTGAGCCAGTGGAACAGCGGATAGGCGAGCACGCCGATCAGCAGCGCCACCATGCCCAGCATGCGCTTGCGGCCGACACGGTCCGACAGCATGCCCATCAGCGGGCACAGCACCAGGATGATGGCGCCGCACAGCGCGGTCGACTGGAACGTGGCGCCCAGCGGCAGGCCCAGCTGCTGCTTGGCGTACGACGGCATGTAGAACACCAGCACGTAGGTGCAGACCGTCCACAGGATGGTCACGCCCAGCCCGGCCAGCACTTCGCGCGGGTGGTCGCGCAGCACCTGCGACAGCGGCGAGAACTTCACCTGCGCGGCCCGGCGGGCGGCCTGGCGCGCCTCGAACTCGGGCGGCTCGTGCAGGTGCGAGCGGATATACATGCCCACCGGGCCGATCAGCAGGCCGAACAGAAATGGGATGCGCCAGCCCCAGGCGTCGATCTGCTCCGGCGACAGGCCGTTGGTGACCAGCGCGCCCATGGCCGCGCCCAGCATGAAGGAGATGCCCTGGCTGGCCTGCTGCCAGCTGGCATAGGCGCCCCGCTCGGCGTCGGGCGCGTGCTCGATCAGGAAGGCGGTGGCGCCGCCGACTTCGCCGCCGGCGGAAAAGCCCTGGATCAACCGCGCGACCACGATCAGCGCCGGGGCCCACAGGCCGATCTGGGCGTAGGTCGGGGCCAGGCCGATGATGGCGGTGCCCAGCGCCATCAGCAGGATGGTCAGAGTCAGCGCTGCCTTGCGGCCGACGCGGTCGGCATAGACGCCCAGTACGATGGCGCCGACCGGGCGCATGAAGAAGCCCACGCCGAAGGTGGCGACGGTGAGCAGGAACGAGGTCAGGTCATTGCCGGTGGGAAAGAACAGCTTGGCGATGATGACGGCAAAGAAGCTGTAGACGGTGAAGTCGAACCACTCCAGGCCATTGCCGATGGTTGCGGCGATGATCGCCTTGCGTCGGGTGGCGTTGGTCAGTTCTGGAACGGGGGCGGTGGTCGCGGTCATGAAGCGTTGGTCATGCGGGGAAACCGCCATATTAAGCGATTCCTTAATCGCAGGCCTGCGCGCCCTCGCGCGCGTGACTTCAGCCGGGCAGTGCAGGTTCCGTTGCTGGGCGGTCCGGCGTTGGCGCGCCGGCGGGGACGGTTTCGGCGGGCACCGACGGGGCGGGGGCAGGGCGGCGTCGCGTGAGCCACAGCAGCAGTGCGCTGGCGACCCAGCCGGCCACGAACACGGTGTCCCCCGCCCGGTTCAGCCAGGCCGGCGCGGCCGGCATGCCCGTCACGGCCAGCAGCAGGCCGGCCGGCAGCCGCGCCAGGATCCACAGCGCGACAGCGGGCATGCTGCCGTACACGCCCGGCTGCCACCACTGGCCCGGGATGGGGTTGTGCCGTCCGGCGCGGCGCGGATTGCGCGATGCCACCTGAGCCTCCTGCCATCCGCGCGGGAAAAGCGCCGTGGCGTCCTGGGTTGCGAAAGTCCGTGCGGAGCGCCCCGCGGGCGGGCTTCCAACTGCAGCATAAGGCCCTTGCAGCGGCCGCGGTGCGCCCACGACGGAAGTTGTGTGGGCCGCGCCACGAAGGCCCCGGCGATTCAATTTTTTTGCATGAGGTGTCCGCAAACGGCGTCCGCGAGCCCCGCGGATCTTTGCCAAACTGGAAGCCAGTACACAAACCGTTTGAAGGCGGTATTGCCATGCTTCCCTCGCTCTATATCTCTCACGGCTCGCCGATGCTGGCCATCGATCCCGGCCCCACCGGCGCCGCGTTCGAGGCGCTCGGCGCCCGGCTGCGCGCGCGGCGCCCGCGTGCGGTGCTGGTGATTTCGGCGCACTGGATCTACAGCACGCTGGCCGTTACCAGCCGCGAACGCCAGGAGGCCTGGCACGATTTCGGCGGCTTCCCGCGCGAGCTGTACGCCCTGCGCTACGACGCCCCGGGTTCCCCGGAACTGGCGGCGCGGGTGAAGGCGCTGGTCGAGGCGGCGGCGATCCCCGGCGCGGGCTTTGTCGGCCACGACGACGAGCGTCCGCTCGACCATGGCGCCTGGATGCCGATGCGCCACTTCTTTCCCGATGCCGACATGCCGGTGGTGCAGCTGGCGCTGAATCCCTACCTGGCGCCCGCGACGCAGATCGCGATCGGGCGCGCGCTGGCGCCGCTGCGCGACGAAGGCGTGCTGGTGCTGGCCTCGGGCAGCTTCACCCACAACCTGCAGGAAGTGTTTGGCGGCGGCCGGCGCGAACAGCACGGCCCGCAGGCCGAGCCGTATGTCGAAGCGTTCCGCAAGTGGATGGCCGAGGCGCTGGACCAGGCCCTGGCCACCGGCGACACCCGCCTGATTGCCGACTACCGTGCGCAGGCGCCCTATGCGCGCCGGGCACACCCCACCGACGAGCACCTGCTGCCGTTCTATGTGGCGCTGGGCGCGGCGCTCGGCCCGGAGGGCGCAGGCCCCGCGCGGCCGGGCCCGGTGACGGTGTCGCGGGTGGCCGATGAGGTCACCTATGGCGTGCTGGCAATGGACAGCTTCGTGTTCGAAGGCATGGGCGCCGGGGCGCCGCTGCGCGCCGCGGCCTGACGGTCTGAAGGCTTACCGGCGCGACGGCGCGCGCGGCGGCAGGTAGCGCCGCGCCGAGCGCGCGCCCGCCAGCGCGATCCAGCCCATGGTCAGCCCCACCAGCGCCAGGCCGGCGCGCAGGCTGGCCAGGTGCGCCACGCCGCCGATCAGCACCGGGCCCAGCAGCAGCCCGACGTAGGCGAAGCGCGCCACGCGCGCAATCGCTTCCGCCGGCGCCACGCCCGGCAGCCGCGATGCGGCGACAAAGAAGATCGGCACCATATTGGCCGCGCCCAGCCCCATCAGCGCAAAGCCCGCCAGCGCGGCCAGCGGCAGCGGCACGGCCAGCGCCAGCGCAATGCCGGCAAAGCCCAGCCACGCGCTGCCGGTCAGCGTGGCGCTGTCGCCCAGGCGCGCGCGCAGGCGGTCGCCGCCGAAGCGCCCGCAGGCCATGCCGCCCGAGAACGCGGCATAGCCCAGGCTGATCCAGCCGTCGGGCGCGCGTGCCACGTCGCGCATGTAGACGCTGGTCCAGTCGTACATCGCGCCTTCGCCGATCAGCCCGAGAAAGGCCAGCAGCCCGAGCAGCCATAGCGCCCGCACCGCATGGTCGCGATGGTGGGGCGCGGACGGGGGCACCGGATGGTCGGCCAGCAGCCCCGGCAGCGTGGCCACTGCCACCGCGGCGGTCACGCCGGCCATCATGGCGGCATGCGCCAGCGGCGCGACGCCCAGGGCCAGCATCGCGCCGCCAAAGCCCGCGCCCGCCATCCCGCCCAGGCTGAACATGCCATGCAGCGACGACATCACCGGCCGCGCGCGGCTGGCCTCGACGGTGGCGGCCTGCGCGTTCATGGCGACATCGAACGCCGCATTGGTCATGCCGAAGACCAGCAGCGCGGGCAGCAGCAGCCAGAACGACGGCATCGCCAGGATTGCCACCGTGGCCAGCGCGAACAGCAGCCCGCCGGCCATCGAGGCGCGCGCGCTGCCGACGCGGGCCACCCAGCGGCCGACCGGGCCCATCGCCACGATGGCGCCGCCCGCCACCGCCAGCATCGCCAGCGACAGCATCGCGTCGGACAGTCCGAAGCGGGCCTTGATGGTGGGGATATGCACGCCCCAGGTGGCGAAGGTGGCGCCGTTGACGAAGAACAGTGCCATGGTGCCGTGCGTGGCGCGCGCGACCCGGCCGGCGGGCGGCGCGGCGATGGCGGGCGCCGGCGCGCCGGTCATGGGCGGCCCGCCTCCACGCGCAGCAGCCCGCGCCGGTGCAGCGCGTAGCCGAACGCCAGCAGCGCGGCCAGCGCCAGCGCCAGCATGACCCACAGCATCAGCCAGTAGCCGCCGGCCGCGCGCCACAGCAGCGCGCCCAGCCATGGCGCCGCCGCCTGCATCAGCAGCACCGGCGTCATCATCAGCCCGTTGAGGGTGGCATAGTGGTGGCGCGAGATCAGTTCCGGCATCGCCATCGCGCGCAGCATAGTGTTGACGCCGTTGGCGCAGCCGTACAGCACGGCCGCCACCATCAGCCAGGCGCCATGCCCCAGCGCAAAGCACAGCAGGCCGACGCTCATCAGCGCATAGACCGGCAGCGACAGCCGCACCGGGTGGCGCACGCCCGCGCGCATCATCAGCATGCGGCCCGCCACCTGGGCCGGCCCGATCAGCGCCGCGACTGCCAGTTGCTGCGCCACCGGCATGCCTTTCTCGGTCAGCATCGGGATCAGGTGCGCGCCCAGCAGCGACGCCACCACCGCGGTCGCGGTAAAGGCCAGCACTACCGCCCAGAACACCGGCTGGCGCAGCGTGGCGCGGGCAATGTCGCGGCCGCCGGCGGAGGCCGTGCCGGCGCCAGCGCCGGAGTAAGAGGGATGCAGCGCATAGCGCATGCGCGCATGCAGCGGCGCGCAGACCAGCAGGTTCAGCAGGGCAAAGCCGACCAGGGTGGGGCGCCAGCCGACATGCAGCACCAGCCATTGCGCCAGCGGCACGAAGATGGTGCTGGCAAAGCCGGCCATCAGCGTGACCGCGACGATCGGCTTCTGGTACTGGTCGCCATAGGCCTGGCGCAGCACCACGAAGGCGGGCTCGTACAGCGTGGTCGCCATGGCCAGCCCGAGCGGCACCCACATCAGCAGGAACACCGGTTGCGACGGCGTCCACGCCCACAGCACCAAGCCCAGCCCGGCCAGCACCGAGCCCGCGCCCATTACCTTGCGCGCCGGCGCGCGGTCCAGCAGCCGCCCGACCGCGAACGAGCACAGCGCCCACACCAGCAG
Organism: Cupriavidus neocaledonicus; assembly: GCF_000372525.1. Taxonomy (GTDB): domain Bacteria; phylum Pseudomonadota; class Gammaproteobacteria; order Burkholderiales; family Burkholderiaceae; genus Cupriavidus; species Cupriavidus neocaledonicus. The sequence continues at coordinate 36,254 of NZ_AQUR01000095.1, read as the reverse complement.
CCCCAGCGAATAGCCGCCCGCCAGGAACGGCTTGGACCAGCCCAGGCTGCGGATCATCGGATCGATGAAGACGGTGAAGGCGAAGAACAGCGTGCCCCACGAGATGGTCTCGGTCAGGCCGAGGATCCACACCAGCCGGCGCGGCGGCGTGGCGGGCTGCGCGGGTCCGGCGCGGGCCGGACTGGCGTCAGGATCGGAGTCGGCGGCATCCGTGCCGGGGCTGGCTTCGAGTGTGGTCATGGCGGGCCCGGCGCGGGAATGGCCGCCACGCAAGCGGCGCACCTGGGGCCAGTCGGAAATTGTAGCGATGCGGCGCGCGGTCTGCTCGCGGCGTGCCGGGTGCACGCGCGTTACTGTGCGGTCACCGGCGTGGGCGGTCCTTTCAGCTCGACCACGTTGCCGTCCGGGTCCTGCACATAGAGCGAGGGGCCCTTGCCTTCGGCGCCGAAGCGCTGCGCCACTTCGCCCGCGTCGACGCCATGCCGAGCCAGCTGCGCGCGCAACGCCTGCGCGTCGAACGGGTCGATGCGCAGGCAGAAATGGTCGAGGTTGCGGCCCTGCGCGCCTGGCCCGGCGCCGCCCGCGCGGCCGAGCGGGCCATCGAGCGTGACCAGGTCGATCAGGCTGGCACCCGCGCGCAACTGGGTCAGGCCCAGGTCGGCCTGCTCGCGCTCGACGCTGCAGCCGAGCACGTCGACATAGAAGCGCCGCAGCGCGGCCACATCGGCGCTGCGCAACACCAGGTGGTCGATGCCGAGGATGCGGAATGTCGCGTCAGTGGTGCAGTCCGTCATAGTCGATCACCTTCAGGCTGTCGAGGTCGACGTTGTCCAGGCAGCGCACATTGACCGCGGCCATCGGCTTGCCGTCCTTGTCCTGGCCGTCCGCGTAGGGGCCGCAGCCGCACACCGGACAGAAGCGGTGGGCGATCTTCATGGTGTTGAAGCGGTAGGTGGAGGCGTTGCTCTCCGGCGTCTCCAGCCTGAAGGTCGCGCGCGGCACGAACCACAGCAGGTGCCCGCGCCGGCGGCAGATCGAGCAGTTGCAGCGGATCACGCTGGGGATGCTGTCGGCCTCGACCGCGAAGGCGATGTTGCCGCAATGGCAGCTTCCGTTGAAGGTCATGTCAATCTCCTTGCGCCAGGGTCCGTCCGACCCGGAATCACATCAACGCTGCTGCGCCGCAATATGCCGGCACATTGTTTGGTTTTTGACAGTGTAGTCCGGCCACGGGTGCCACAATGCCCGCAAGCCGTTGCCAACGATGGCGGCATGCGCACGCATGCCCCGCATCGCCCACAAAAAACCGCGCCACCAAAGGAGACCCGCATGAGCGACACGCACACCACCGCACGCGCCACCTTCAGCCATATGGAACACGGCACCCGCGAGGACTGGGCCGCGATCTCGGCCGAGTTCATGCCATTTGCGCGCGCGCTGCCTGACCGGGTGCTGGCGCACCTGCGCCTGCTCGACGGCGATTGCGGCGGCTTCCCGGTGGACCGGCTCACGCATTCCTTGCAGACCGCCACGCTGGCCCACCGCGACGGCCGGGACGAGGAATACGTGGTCTGCGCGCTGCTGCATGATATCGGCGATACGCTGGGCAGCTTCAACCATCCCGACATCGCCGCCGCCATCCTCAAGCCCTTTGTCAGCGCCGAGAACCTGTGGATGGTGGAAAAGCATGGCGTGTTCCAGGGCTACTACTTCTTCCATCATCTCGGCCTCGATCGCAACCTGCGCGAGCAATACCGCAGCCAGCCCGAACTGTTCGAGCGCACCGCGGAGTTCTGCCGCAAGTACGACGCCGCCGCCTTCATGACCGACTACGACACGCTGCCGCTGTCGTTCTTCGAGCCGATGGTGCGCCGGGTGCTGTCGCAGCCCAAGCATTCGATGTATGTGAAACCGGGGGAAACGACGCTGGCGCAGGCGTAAAGCGACGACACCCCCGTACCGATGGTGTTCCCCTCTCCCCGCATGGGGAGAGGGCAGGGTGAGGGGTGGTTTGGCTAGGGACCACGCCTCCAGACGCTCCCGCCCTCTCCCGGCCCCTCTCCCGCAAGCGGGAGAGGGCAGCAAACAGCGGGATTTGCAAGAGCGCTCGCCCTCAAGCCGCCCGCTGCGCCGTCTCCGGATGCCGGAACTGCTCCAGCAGCTTCGCCCAGCGCGCCCGCACTGCCTTCAGGTTGTTTTCCTTCACGTGGCCGAAGCCGCGGATATCGTCCGGCAGGTTGGCCAGCGCCACCGCGGTGTCGTGGTTGGCGGCATTCAGGCCCGCCACCAGTTCATCCAGCAAGGCACGGTACTCGCCGATCAGCGCGCGCTCGGTGCGGCGCTCTTCACTCTTGCCGAAAATATCGAAGATGCCGCCGCGCAGCCCCTTCAGCTTCGCCAGCACGCGGAACAGCTTCATCGTCGACGGGCCGAACTTGCGCTTGACCAGGTGGCCCTTGTCGTCGCGCTTCGCGTTCAGCGGGGGTGCCAGCCAGAAGTTGAGCTGGTAGTCGCGTCCGGGCTCGCCCTCGAACTGCGCGCGCAGCTTGTCCAGGAAAGCCGGGTCGGTATAAAGACGCGCCACTTCGTACTCGTCCTTGTACGCCATCAGCTTGGCCAGGTTGCGCGCCGCCGCCTCGGTCAGCGGCAGGGCCTTGCCGCTGCCCAGCAGCGCGCTCTCGGCCGCGCGCACGCGCTCGATCGCTTCGCGGTATCGGCTGGCATAAGCCGTATCCTGGTACGCCGTCAGGTGTTCCACGCGGCGTGCGATCAGCTTGTCGAGCAGGGCGCCGGTCGACGCCGGCAGCTTGACCACGGCGGCGCCTTCGGCGGTGCTCTTGAGCTTGCCGCTCAGCGACAGCACGTGCTCCGGGTCGTGCGCCATATGGCGGCCCCAGTCGAAGGCGGCCTTGTTCTTGTCGACCGCGACCCCGTTCAGCTCGATGGCGCGCTCCAGCGCCTGCAGCGTCAGCGGGATCCAGCCCTTCTGCCAGGCGTAGCCCAGCACCAGCGGGTTGGTGTAGATGGCATCGCCCAGCAGCGCCACGGCCAGCCCGGAGGCATTGATGAAGTCGCACTTCTCGCCCACGGCATTGCGCACATCCTGCTCGGCCGACAGCCCGGGGAACTGCCACTTCGGGTTCTTGATGAAGTCGGCGGTCGGGGTTTGCGCGGTGTTGACCACGGCGCGCGTGCGGCCGGCCTGGGTCTTGGAGATGACCTCGTCGCTGGCCGAGACGATGGCGTCGCAGCCGATCACCAGGTCGGCCTCGCCCATGGCGATGCGGGTGGCATGCAGGTCATCGGGGCGCGCGGCCAGCTGCACGTGCGACAGCACCGCGCCGCCTTTCTGCGCCAGCCCGGCCATGTCGAGCACGGTGACGCCCTTGTTTTCCAGGTGCGCGGCCATCCCCAGCAGGCCGCCGATGGTCACCACGCCGGTGCCGCCGACGCCGGTCACGAGGATGCCATAGGCGCGGCGGATCGCCGGCAGCTGCGGTTCAGGCAGCGCCGGCAGGCTGTCCATCGACACGCCATGCTGCTCGGGCTTGCGCACCTGCGCGCCCTCGGCCGTGACGAAGCTGGGGCAGAAGCCGTTCACGCACGAGAAGTCCTTGTTGCATGACGACTGGTTGATCTGCCGCTTGGTGCCGAACTCGGTTTCCAGCGGTTCCACCGACAGGCAGTTGGACTTGACCGAGCAGTCGCCGCAGCCCTCGCACACCGCATCGTTGATAAAGGCGCGGCGCGGCGGGTCTTCCATCGTGCCGCGCTTGCGGCGGCGGCGCTTCTCGGTGGCGCAGGTCTGGTCGTAGATCAGGATGGTGCAGCCCGGCACCTCGCGCAGCTCGCGCTGCACGCGGTCGAGCTGGTCGCGGTGATGAATGTCGATGCCTGGCGGCAGCTTGATCGCCGCGTTGTACTTCTCGGGCTGGTCGCTGACGATGACGATCTGCTTCGCGCCCTCGCTGTGCACCTGCCAGGCGATGTCCTGCACCGACAGCTGGCCGTCGACCGGCTGGCCGCCGGTCATCGCCACCGCGTCGTTGTACAGGATCTTGTAAGTGATGTTGACGCCCGCGGCGATCGACGCGCGGATCGCCAGCAGGCCGGAGTGGAAGTAGGTGCCGTCGCCCAGGTTGGCGAACACGTGCTTGTCGCCGGCAAACGGCGCCTGGCCGATCCACGCCACGCCTTCGCCGCCCATCTGGCTGAAGGTGCTGGTGCTGCGGTCCATCCATACCGTCATGTAGTGGCAGCCGATGCCGGCCAGCGCGCGCGAGCCCTCGGGCACGTTGGTCGAAGTGTTGTGCGGGCAGCCCGAGCAGAACCACGGCTTGCGCTCGGCCTTCGGCTGGCCCTTCCCCTCGCCGACCACGCGCGGCGTGGCCAGCGCCTTTTCCTTGGCCTCGATGATGGCCAGGCGCGCGGTGATGCGCGCGCGCACGTCCATCGGCAGGTCGAACTTGTCCAGGCGCGTGGCAATGGCCTTGGCGATGATCGCCGGCGACAGCTCATAGTGCGCCGGCAGCAGCCAGTGGCCCTGCGGGATCGACCATTCGCCGCCGGCGTTGTCCTTCTCGTCGAACTTGCCGTAGACCTTGGGGCGGACATCGTCGCGCCAGTTGTACAGCTCTTCCTTGAGCGCGTACTCCATGATCTGGCGCTTCTCTTCGACCACCAGGATTTCCTGCAGGCCTTCGGCAAAGGCGCGCGCGCCATGCGCTTCGAGCGGCCACACGCAGCCGACCTTGTACAGCCGGATGCCGATCTGCGCGCAGGTGGCGTCGTCCAGGCCCAGGTCGGCCAGCGCCTGGCGCGTGTCCAGATAGGCCTTGCCGCCGGTCATGATGCCGAAGCGCGCATGCGGCGAGTCGATCTCGATGCGGTCCAGCTTGTTGGCGCGCACATAGGCCAGGCCGGCATACCACTTGTAGTCGAGCAGCCGCGCTTCCTGCTCCAGCGGCGGATCGGGCCAGCGGATGTTGAGGCCGCCCGGCGGCATGATGAAGTCGCCCGGCAGCGCGATCTGCACACGGTGCGGGTCCAGCTCGACCGAGGCCGACGATTCGACCACGTCGGTCACGCACTTCATCGCCACCCACAGCCCCGAGTAGCGGCTCATGGCCCAGCCGTGCAGGCCGTAGTCCAGGTACTCCTGCACGTTGGACGGATACAGCACCGGCAGGCCGCAGGCCTTGAAGATGTGCTCGGACTGGTGCGCCAGCGTCGACGACTTGGCCGAGTGGTCGTCGCCGGCCAGCACCAGCACGCCACCGTGCTGCGAGGAGCCCGCCGAGTTGGCGTGCTTGAACACGTCGCCGGTGCGGTCCACGCCCGGCCCCTTGCCGTACCACATGCCGAACACCCCGTCGAACTTCGCATCGGGGTACATGTTGACCTGCTGCGAGCCCCATACCGAGGTGGCGGCAAGGTCTTCGTTCAGGCCGGCCTGGAACACGATGTTGTGCGCGGCCAGGTGCTTCTTGGCCTTCCACAGCGACTGGTCGAGGGCGCCCAGCGGCGAGCCGCGGTAGCCGGAGATAAAGCCGGCGGTGTTCAGCCCGGCGGCGTGGTCGCGCTCCTGCTGCAGCATCGGCAGGCGCACCAGCGCCTGCGTGCCGCTGATGTAGATGCGGCCGCGTTCGAGCGTGTATTTGTCTTCGAGGGAAACGTTGGCGAGCGCCTGGCGGATGGCGTCGCTGACCGGCGAGGTCAGGGGGGCATTCATGCGTGCTCCTCTATGGGCGTGCTGTCGGGATCACCGAAACCTGCAGGGGTGGGCAACCGCCGCGTCGCCTCTTGTGAAGGCTCCGGGGGGCTGTGTCTCTGCGCGGCATGGTAGCACCGCCACAAAACCGGCGGTACCTTGCAATGCAGCACAAAGCGTGCCGGTCATGGCCGTGATTTCCCGTATCGACAGGGCCTGGCGTGTACACTGCGTTGCATCGAGACCGCCCGCGCCGAAGCCGGGCGGTCTCTTGTGCGTCATATCTGCGTTGCCATCCCGGTGCAACCCGATCCCTAGTCCGCCCGCGCCGGTGCGCGGCTTGCCAGCGAATATCCGAACATGACCAATTCCCCCCGCCAGGGCACCGCAACCCTGGCCGTGCTGATCGACGCCGACAACGCGGCGCCCGCCATCGTCGAAGGCCTGCTGGCCGAGGTCGCCAAGTACGGCGTGGCCGCCGTCAAGCGCATCTACGGCGACTGGACCCGGCCCAACCTGGCCGGCTGGAAGGAGCGGCTGCTGTCGCACTCGATCCAGCCGATCCAGCAGTTCCGCTACACCGTCGGCAAGAACGCGACCGACAGCGCCATGATCATCGACGCCATGGACCTGCTCTACACCGGGCGCTTCGATGGCTTCTGCATCGTCTCCAGCGACAGCGACTTCACCCGGCTGGCCTCGCGCATCCGCGAGCAGGGCCTGACCGTGTATGGCTTTGGCGAGCGCAAGACGCCCAAGCCGTTCGTCACCGCCTGCGACAAGTTCATCTATTCCGACGTGCTGCGCGCCGAGGTCGATACCGACGGCGCGGACGGGACCGACGGCGCCGCCGCGCCCACGCGCAAGCGCAGCACCGGCGAGCTGCGCCAGGACTCGCGCCTGGTGCGGCTGCTGCAGAATGCGGCGCAGGCGGTGTCGGACGAAGACGGCTGGCTGGCGCTGGGCAGCATGGGCAACCATATCGCCAAGCAGGCGCCGGAATTCGACTCGCGCAACTACGGCTACGGCAAGCTGTCGGAGCTGGTCGCGGCGACCGGCCTGTTCGAGGTCGAGACCCGCAACGGCGGCAACAACAAGACCATCTGGGTGCGGCTGAAGAAGCGCGCCAAGGGCGGCGAGCCGCAGCAGCGCGCGCCGCAGCCGCCGGCCCCGCAGGCCGAGCCGGCGCGCCGCCAGCCCGCACCCGCGCCGGCGGAAGCGCCGGAGCCGGCTCGTGGGGTCGAGCCGCTGCCGACGCCGGAGACGGTAGCCCCCGAACCCGAGGCGCCGGCGCAAGCCGAGCCGCCGTTCGTCGCGGCTGATGCGGTGCAGGCAGAGCCCGAGCCGCAGCCGGTGCCGCCGCTGGAAGCCGCGCCGCAGCCGGATCCCGAGCCGAAGGCGGGCAGCCGTACCGGCGCACGCAAGCGCGCGGCGCGCCGGCCCGAGGTGACACTGAGCGAGACCCCGTGGCCGATCGACCAGTCGGTGTTCGCGGCGCCGGGCACGACCGTGCTGACGGCGACGGTGGAGGCGGAACCGCAACCGGCCGCTGCCGCTGCTGCCGAAGCCGCACCGGCGCCGGCGCCGGCGCGCAAGCCGCGCAAGCGTCCGAGCAAGAAAGCGGAGTAGAGCGGCCTGCTGGTTTTCTTCCCTCTCCAGCTGGCGGGAAAGGGAAGAGGGCGGGCGTGCGGCAAGTGCGGTGAGACGTTAGCCTGCACCGGCGGCCGTCAGGCTACGCGAGTGTTGCCGGTGCCAGCGCAGCGCGCGCCTTACCGCACCAGCTGGTTGATCTCGATGATCGGCATCAGCACCGCCAGCACGATCAGCAGCACCACCACGCCCATGGTCAGGATCAGCAGCGGTTCCAGCAGGCTGGTCAGGAACAGCGTGCGGCGTTCCAGTTCCTGCGCTTCGCCCTGCGCGGCGCGGTCCAGCATCACCGGCAGGTTGCCGGTGGCTTCGCCCGAGCGGATCAGGTGCACCAGCACCGGCGGAAACTGGTTCTGCGCCGCCAGTGCGCGCGCCAGCGAGGCGCCCTCGCGCACGCGGGTGTTGGCGTCTTCCACGTTGGCGCGCAGCGCTTCGTTGGTCAGGGTCTCGCCGGCGGCCTGCAGGCTGCGCAGGATCGGCACGCCCGCGGAGACGAGAATCGCCAGCGTGCCGGCAAAGCGCGCGGTGTTGTAGCCGCGCACCAGCTTGCCGAGTAGCGGCGCGGTCAGCAGCCAGCGGTGCCATTCCAGCCGCACCGCGGGCTGGCGCAGCAGCCGGCGGATGCTGAACGCGGCCACCGCGATCACCGCCAGCGCGGCCCACCACCAGTTACGCACGAAATCCGACAGCCACAGCATGATGATGGTCAGCGTGGGCAGCTTCTGCTTGGTGTTGGCGAACACGCTCACCACCTGCGGCACCACGTACGACAGCAGGAAGATCACGATCGCGAACGCCACCACCGTGACGATGGCGGGATAGGTAAAGGCCAGCCGGATCTTGGAGGTCAGCGTGTTGCGCGACTCGATATAGCCGGCCAGCCGCTCCAGCACCACGCCCAGGTGGCCGGAGTGCTCGCCGGCCGAGACCAGCGCGCGGTAGATGTCCGGAAAATCGCGCGGATGCTGCGCCAGCGCCACCGACAGCGCGCTGCCGCCCATCACCTCGGCGCGGATGCCGGCCAGCAGTTCATGCACATAGGGCCGCTCGGCCTGGTCGGCGAGCGCGCCCAGCGCTTCGTCCAGCGGCAGGCCGGCGACGATCAGGCTGGCCAGCTGGCGCGTGAACAGCGCCTGCTCCTGCGTCGACAGCTTGCGCGCGAACAGCTGGCTGCCGGCGCGCGGGGCCAGGCCCGCGCCGGCGAGCGCATCGACGGTCAGCGGCGTCAGCCCGCGCGCGCGCAGCTGGGTGCGGGCCTGGCGCGCGCTGTCGGCCTCGATCACGCCGCGGTCGGTCTTGCCGGCGGCGTCGGCGGCTTCATAGCGGAAAGCTGGCATGCGGGCGTCTCCGCGTCAGTCGCGCGTGACGCGCAGCACTTCCTCGAGCGAGGTCGCGCCGCTGTCGATCCAGCGCTGCGCGTCGCCGCGCATGGTGTGCATGCCGTGCGCCAGCGCCACTTGCTTGATTTCCGATTCCGGCGCCTGGCGGTGGATCATGGTGCGGATTTCATCGTCGACCGTGAGCAGCTCGTAGACGCCCATGCGACCCTGGTAGCCCGACTGGCCGCACTTGTCGCAGCCGACCGGATGCCACACGGTCTGCAGCGGCTTGCCCTGCGCGTGCAGCACGTCGGCCTCGGCCGGCGTGACCTCGATCACTTCCTCGCGCTTGCAGTGCGGGCACAGGCGCCGTACCAGCCGCTGCGCCAGCACCCCCAGCAGCGACGACGAAAGCAGGAACGGCTCGATGCCCATGTCGACCAGCCGCGTCACCGCCGAGGCCGAGTCGTTGGTGTGCAGCGTGGCCAGCACCAGGTGGCCGGTCAGCGATGCCTGCACCGCGATCTGCGCGGTTTCCAGGTCGCGGATCTCGCCGATCATGACCACGTCCGGGTCCTGGCGCAGGATCGCACGCAGGGCCTTGCCGAAGGTCATGTCGATGCGCGGGTTGACCTGGGTCTGGCCGATGCCGTCGAGGTCGTACTCGACCGGGTCTTCCACCGTCATGATGTTGGTGGTGCGCGCATCCAGCCGCGACAGCGCGGCATACAGCGTGGTGGTCTTGCCCGAGCCGGTCGGCCCGGTCACCAGTACGATGCCGTGCGGCTGGCGGATCAGGTGGTCGAAGCCGCGCAGCGTGTCGGGCGCCATGCCCAGCTTGGCCAGGTCCAGCCGGCCGGCTTCCTTGTCGAGCAGACGCAGCACCGCGCGCTCGCCGTGGCCGGTGGGCAGCGTCGAGACGCGCACGTCGACCGGCCGCCCGCCCACGCGCAGCGTGATGCGGCCGTCCTGCGGCAGACGCTTCTCGGCAATGTCGAGCTGCGCCATGATCTTGATGCGCGAGATCAGCGCGCCGTGCAGCGCCTTCTTGGGCCGCACCACGTCGCGCAGCGTGCCGTCGACGCGGAAGCGCACCACCGACGACGATTCGAACGGCTCGATATGGATATCCGAGGCACCTTCGCGCGCCGCCTGCGTCAGCAGCGCGTTGATCATGCGGATGATGGGCGCATCGTCTTCGGATTCCAGCAGGTCTTCGACCGCGGGAATGTCCTGCATCAGGCGCGACAGGTCGACCTCGCCCTCGACTTCGCCCACCACCTGCGCGGCGCTGCCGTCCTGGCGGTTGTAGGCGTCGGACATGGCATGCTCCAGCGCCTCGGGCTCCAGCACGCGCAGGCGCAATGCGCCGTGCACGCGCGCGACTTCGGCCAGCGCCGTGGGCGAGGTGGCGCGGCTGACCCATACCTCGAGCCCGTCGGGGCGCTGGTGCGCGATCAGCAGCGGGGCCTCGCGCGCAAAGCCATAGGAGACCAGCCGCGCCGCCATCGGCGAGGGCGGCTCGAGCTCGGGCGGCGGGTTGATGCCGGCGCTGCCGGTGGCAGGGACGGAGAGAGCGGTCTGGACTTCGCTGGCCATGACGGGCCTCAGTACTGGAGTGCGGCTTCGCCGCGCGAGTTGAGCGGCTGCGGGCCGCCCACCGGCGCTTGCGGCGCGGGTTGGGGCGCGGGTTGCGGGACCGGTTCGGGCAGCGGCTGCGGCACCGCCTGCGGTGACTGTGGCTGACCCGGCACGCCCGGCTGAGGCGCGCTCTGCGGCAGCGTCTGGGGCAGCGGCAGCGGTCCGGCCACGGCGCCGTTGGTGCGCGGGTTGACGAACGGCGTGGTGGGCGCGTCGGCCGGCGGCAGCAGCGGCGTATTGGTGTCCCGCACCATGATGTTAGGCGATACGAAGCCCTGCTGCTGCGCGCGCATATAGTCGTAGCGGTCCGCGGTCAGGCGGTCGGTGGCGCCGGCCGTGCGCATCACATAGGGCCGCAGGAACACCAGCAGGTTGGTCTTCGAGCGGTTCTTGTTCTCGTAGCGGAACAGGCCGCCGATCAGCGGGATGTCGCCCAGCAGCGGTACCTTCTGCACGCCGTCGCCATAGTTGTCCTCGATCAGGCCGCCCAGCACGATGATCTGGCCGTCGTCGACCAGCACGTTGGTCTCGATCGAACGCACGTTGGTGGTCGGCCCCTGGATCAGGTTGGCGGTCGCCTGCACCACATTCGACGATTCCTGGAAGATCTGCATCTTCACCAGCCCGCCGTCGGTGATCTGCGGCTTGACCCGCAGCGTGATGCCGACGTCCTTGCGGTCGAAAGTCTGGAACGGCGTGACCGATGCCGCGCCGCCGGTCTGGGCGTAGGAGCCGGTGGTGATCGGGATGTTCTGGCCGATCAGGATCTTGGCTTCCTCGTTCTCGAGCGTGATCAGGTTCGGTGTCGACAGCAGGTTGACGCTGCCATTCGTGCCCAGGGCGCGCAGCAGGGCGCCCAGGCCCATGGCCCGGTTGACGATGCCCAGGTTCAGGCCGCCGATGTCGGGGACCAGTTGCTGCGCGGCAGCGATGCCGGCGGAGCGGTTGCTGTCGGCCAGGGCGCCGGCCAGGGTCAGGTTGAGGATGTTCTGTCCGCCGGTGCCGAAGTTGGTGCCGGCAAAGACGTTGTTGTTGCCGCTTGACGAGCTGATCAGGCCCTGCCACTGGATGCCGAGTTCACTCGCCTGGGTGGCGGTCACTTCGACGATCATCGACTCGATATAGACCTGCGCGCGGCGCGCGTCGAGGTCGTCGATCACGCCGCGCAGGTTGCGGTAGACCGGTTCGCTGGCGGTGATGATCAGCGAGTTGGTGGAGGGGTCCGCCTGGATGATGCCGCCCGTGGTCGGCTGCGTGGTGGTGCCGAACGAGGCCGCGAAGGCCGAGTTGCCATAGGCGCCGCCGGTGCCGCCCCCGGTGCCGGTGCCGCCGCGCATGCCGGTCTGGCTGGTGGTGGCGCCGCCGGTGAACTGGCCGCCGGTCGGCGTCGAGACATTGGTCATGCCCGCCGCGCCGCCGATGCCGCCGGCCTGCCCGCCGGGCTGGGTGGTGGTGGCGAAGCTGCTGTCGGCGGCGACGATGGCACGCAGCGTGGCGGCCAGCTTGATCGCATCCGCGTTCTTCAGCGGCACTACCCAGATGTTGCCGGGGCGCGCGTAGGGCTGGTCGAGCTTCTCGATCAGCTGGCGCGCCTGCTGCAGGCGCGCGCGGCTGGTGGCGCGGATCATCAGCGAATTGCTGCGCGGCTCGGCCACTACCGAGGTGCGCAGGCTGGCATCGACGGCCGCGGCACCGCCGCCGCCGGTGGCACCCGCGGCGCCCGGGTCCAGCAGGCGCTGCAGCACCGCCGCGGTATCGCTGGCCAGCGCGTGCTTGAGCGGCACCAGTTCGACCTCGCCCGAGGCCGGCGCATCGACCGCGGCGATGATGCGGGCGATGCGGCGCAGGTTGTCGGCGTAGTCGGTGATGACCAGCGTGTTGTTGGCCGGGTAGGCGGTGATGGTGTTGTTGGGCGCGATCATCGGCCGCAGCACCGGCACCAGGTTGTTGGCCGACTCGTAGTTCAGCCGGAACACCTGGGTCACCACCTGGTCGCCGCGGCTGGGGCTGCCGCCGATCACGGTGGGCGAGCCCTGCAGCTTGGCGTCGGCCTCGGGCACGACCTTGGTGAAGCCGTTGCTCTCGACCATGGCATAGCCCTGCATGCGCAGTACCGAGCCCAGCGTCTGCAGCGCCTGCGCGCGCGAGACCGGCTGCTCCGTGACCAGGTTGACGGTGCCCTTCACGCGCGGGTCGATGACGAAGTTCTTGCCGGTGGCCTGGCCGACCGCCTTGATCACGGAGTCGAGGTCGGCGTTGACGAAGTTCAGCACCACCTGGTCGCGATTGGCGGGGGTGACGTCGGGCGGCGCCGGCGGCGTGCCTTGGCTGCGCGCGGCCGACGCGCCGGGCTGGGCCCACAGCGGCGCGGGCGCCAGCAAGGAGAGCCCGCAGAGCAATGCCACGGCGCGGGCGCAGGCGGTCTTGAAAACAGGTCGGTTGGCGTGGGTGGTCATAGTCATTTCCGTGGGCTGTGCGATCTGCGTGGCATCAGAAACGCAGCCTAGTCACATTGTTGTCTCGTCGTCCCAGCAGGCTCAGCAGGCTGGTCAGCTGCGTCGCAGCCTCCGGTTCGGCATGCGCGGTCCCTTCGAAGCGCGCCTGCCGCCCGAGCGTGCCGCTGCCCTCCAGGTGCAGCGGACCATCGATGGTGCTCAGCTGCAGCTTGCCGTCGCCCGCGCCGGTCCAGTCGATCTCGGCGCGGTAGCTGCCCAGCGGACGCAGCCGGCTGACCGCGGCCGATACCTGCTCGACGCGCAGGGTCATATGGCCGCTCATGCCCTTGCCGGAAAACCGGCCCTGCAGCGTGGACCAGTCCACCCGCATCAGGCCGTCCGGGCGCAGCGTGTTGAACGGCGCGCCCACGCCCTCGAGCAGCGACGCGGGCAGCCGCATCGCGCCCGACTGCGCGGTCCAGCCGCCCGGGGTCGCGGTCACCGCGACCGGCGCGGCCATGGCCTCGGAGTGGCTCAGCACCAGCCGCGCGCGGCCGGTCAGCAGCGGCCAGAACGCCAGCGTCCAGTGCAGCCGGCCGGGCAGCACGGTGGCGGTCTGGCTGCCGGCGCCGGCCGACAGCGCCAGCGTGGCGCTGCCGCGCCACAGCGAGCCGCTGGCATCGGCCAGCAACACGCGTCCCTGCGTCTGCGTGGCGACGCGCGTGGCAATCCAGGTCGCCGGCAGCATCGCCACCGTGGTCACCGCGGCCGTGCCCAGTCCCAGCCCGAGCCAGCGCAGGCGCCGCGCGGCGGCCGGCTGGCGCTGCGCGCGCCGCGGCAGGCGCAGGGTTTCCAGCCGCACCATCAGCTGCGGCCACCCGGACCCTGCAGGGTCGCGGTAACGTTCACCAGCGCCGTGGCGCCGACATAGACCACGCGCGCATCGATTACCTTCATGCGCTGCTGCTGGCGCACGTCCTGCAGCCAGGTGCTGACCGCCCCGAACGGGACCTTGTCCAGCTGCACCTGCACGCTGTTGTCGGCGGCGGCCGCCAGCCGGGTCGCTTTCAGGCCGTACTGGCCCAGGCTTTCCTGCAGCGCCTGGGTCAGCGCATCGCCGCGCAGCGACGGCGCCGGCGTGGCCTTCAGGCCGCGGGCTTCCTGCGCCAGCGTTTCCATCTCGGCCAGGTCGGCGCGCAGCTGCGGCAGGTTGCGCGCGGCGCGTTCGCGGCCGTCGGCGGCCGGCTCCCACAGCAGCAGATAGCCGAGCACCAGCGCCAGCACCGCGCCGCCCCCGCCGAGGATGGCCTGCTCGCGCGGGTTGCGCGCCGACCAGAAGGCGTCGAAGCGTTCCCGCCACGCCTGCGGCACGGACGGGCGCAGCCGCGCCATGCGCGTGCGCAGCGTGGCGCGGCTGCGCCCGTCGGTGCCGCGGCGGGCGGCGGGCGAAGGGCTGCGGGTGGAGTCTTTCAATGGGTTCATGTCGGGCGTGCGCCGGTCACAGGCCGGGCTTGATGGTCCAGCGCGAGCCGGGTGTCACAGGCGTGCCTGCGCTGGAGCCGGTGCTGCCCGCGGCATTGCCGGCCTTGTCCTCTTCCATCTGCAGTCCGGCCTGGCGCGCCGCGCTGCGCAGGCCGGCGGTGTCGGTGCCGGGCTTGAGCGTCACCACCAGCATGCGGCCGCGGTACTCGAGCGCCTGCAGCGCATCCGGCGGCAGCCGGCGCGCGGCCTGGGCGAAGCGGTCGGCCAGCGGCAGGAAATCATCGGGTGTGCTGCGCCCGCTGGCGATGCGCAGCTGCTCGACCTGCCGGCGCATCTGCAGCGGGGCGTCGATCACCGTCGGCGTTTGCGGGAAGGTGCCGCGCAGCGTCTGCGCCTGCGCCGCTTCGAGCCGTTGCTGTTCGTTGCGCAGCAGCAGCCAGTGCGTGTTCATGCCGATCAGCTGGACCAGCACCAGGCCCGCCACCAGCGCCAGCGGCAGGCGCCACGCCACCAGGTTCCAGCGGTCGGCGCGGCCCTGCGCGAATTCGAACTGGGCGAGGTCCAGCCCCGGCTCGCGCAGGCATTCCTGCGCACCGTCGATCCACAGCCGCCAGCCGGTGCGACCGGCCTGGCGCAGGGCGGGTACCGGCGCCATGGCGGCGGCGTCGGCATCGGCAAACCAGGTGCCTTCAGGCGCCAGCGCCTGCCACGCGGCCAGGGCGTCGTCGCCCAGCAGCAGGCCGTAGCCGGCGTGCGCACTGGTGCGCACGGTCAGCTGCCACTGGCGTGCGGTGCTGCTGGCGGTGTCCGGCAGCGCTTCGCCCAATGCGTCGCCGAGGGCGCCGCCTTCGGCCAGCGCACTGGCGGCAGCTTCGACCACCAGCGTGGCCGGCTGCACCGGTGCCGGCGCCGGTGCAGCCGCGGGCGGCGCCAGCGTCGGCTCGGCGCCGGCTTCCTCCTCCGCGGGCGCGGCCAGCGGCACGCACAGCTGCGCGGCCAGCACGTGGCGGCGGCGATGGCGGTGCTCGGCAAAGGCATCGAGCACCGCGCGCAGCCAGGCGCGGTCCGCCACCATCAGCAGGCGCCGGCGCGGGCCGCGCGGGGGCGCGTCGCCGTCGAGGGCCGGGCCGATGCCAATATGGCAGGGCTGCGCGTCGGTGGCGAGGGCGTCCTCGACCAGGTTGGGCAGCGCCTGCTTCAAACGCGCGGGCGGCAGCGGCGGCACGCTGGCGCTGGTCAGCAGTACGTCGCTGGCCGCCAGGATCAGCACCAGCCGCTCCGCCGCGGGCAGGTCGGCGATGCGGGCGTGGCCTTCTCGCAACACTTCCGGCGCGGCACGGGGCAAGCCACGCCGCGCGGCGTCGGCCGCCGCCGTGCGCACCAGCGCAAAGGGCAGGGCGCCGAACTGCCACGGTTGCGGCTGGTCATGCGGCCGGTGCGGCAAGCGCACGTACAGAGTGGTGCTCAAGGTGTCCTTGCTTTGGCTTCAGTAGAACGGCTCGATAAGGCGCATGGCCCATTGGGGGTGCGCCCGGGAACGCCCCGGCGCAGGAAACTTGCCGGAGTGCGGGGATGCCGGCGGACGGCCTGGGAGGCCGATCAGCGGCGAGCGGGCTGGTGTCAGGCTCGCGCCAGCGCCGCAGCATACCTTGCCTGCGTGACAAAATCGCGTCAATACCATTCTCCCCGGTTGCTCCGGTGTGCTGTTTGCGTATGTGCGCCAGCCCGCGTTGCCATGGCTCAGCGCAGGTCCGGCAGCCGGTCCGCGTCCTGGATCCAGACCACGCGGGTAGTGTTGGCCGCACCGAGCGGTTCGCCGCGGTAGATCAGCGACACCTGCAGCCGGCTGGCGCGCTCGTGCCGCACCAGCCCATAGACCAGGAAGTAATGCGAGCGCACGTCGAGCAGGTTGCCCAGGTTGCCGCTGCTCGCCTGCGGCGCCAGCGCCGACAGCTGCGTCTGCAGGTTGCCGATATTGTTGAAATAGGCGCGGTCGCGCTGGCGCACCAGCTCGCGCGCGCGTTCCAGCGGCAGCTTGTCGATCATCGCGGCCAGCACCTCGGCCTCGGCGGTGTTGGCATTGACCAGGGTGCGCTCGGGCAGCACGATCACGAACGGCTCCAGCACCGCCACCATCTCGGGCGTGTAGCCGGGCAGCGCCAGCAGGCCCTGCACGCTGTCGAGCGGGCGCGGCGCCTGCCGGCCCGAGCCCTCGCCGCCGTGGCCACCCTGCGCGGCCTGCAGCATGTGGCGCGCGGTGGTCTCGGCCAGCGCCGGGTTCAGCCCCACGGTGCGCAGCAGCCGGCCGTAGGCGGCCTGCGCCGACTGGTCGATGTTGGCGACGCGCCCGACCGGCGCACCCTGGCCGCCGGTCGCGGACCACGTCACCAGGTTGGCGAGGTTGAAGCGCGCCTGCGCATCGAGGATGCGCCCGGACAGGAACGAGGTCTCGCCCGCCACGTCGGTGCGCAGCGACGCGCCCAGAAAATCCGACAGGCGGGTCTCGGCGATCGGCACCGCCCACGGCTCGCCCAGTTCGTCGACGTTGCTGCGGCGCTGGTCGTCGCGCAGGATCAGCCGCGCCCAGTCGACCGCGGCGCGCTCGATCCAGGTGGCCTGGGCCAGCAGCCGCTGGTTCTCGATGGCGCGGATCTGCACCTGCTGGCGCCACAGCATGCCCGACACCACCACCACGGCCAGCGTCACCATCAGCAGCGCGGTGACCACGGCGGCGCCACGGGCGCGGCGCAAACGCCTGAAGCGGAGTGGGCGGAGGGGGCGGCGGGCGTGCGTCATAGCCCCGACATGCAGATCTTCTGGAACTGCCGCGGCGCGTCGCCGTCGCCCATGCGGGCGAGGATGGTCAGTTCCACCGCGCGCACCGCGGTGTTGGGCACCGCCGCGCCGGCCTCCGACGCTTGCACCGCGCTGGCCGCGTCGCCGCTGAACAGCACGTTGCGGATGCGGTTGCTGTCGGCCTGCCAGCCGCCGGGTTCGACCCAGGCGCGCGCGCTCATGCCGTCGACGTTGCCCAGCACGCGCCGCACCTGCGCGTCGTTGCCACCGCCCTGGCGCAGCGCCAGCAGCGACGACTGCAGCGCGGCACGGTTGTTCACCGGCGGCGCGGCCACGCGCACCAGCGTGTTGCCGTCAAGCTGGTACGACAGCGCCTGCCATGCCGGCGGCTGGCCTTCGTCGCGGCGGTCGCGCACCAGCAGCACGCGGTTCGGGCCGATTTCGACCGGGCTGCCCTGCAGCAGCGTGGGGTTGGCGAGGTGCTCGCAATCGGCCTGCAGCTGGCCGTACAGCACCTTCAGCGCATCCAGCCGGGCGTCATGGTCGATCAGCCGTTCGCGGCCGCGCGTCAGGCTGTCCAGCGCGCGCCAGCCGATCACCGCCATCACCGCCAGCAGCGTGATGGCGACCAGCATTTCCAGCAGCGTGAAGCCGCCGGCGGAGCGGCGCGCGCGCCGGCGCTCAGAGCACGTTGCGGATTTCATTGGGAACGATGGTGACGAGCCACGCCAGCCGCACCGACTTGTCGGTGGCGGACGGATAGACCGCGATCTCGACGCGGCGGAACACCGGGTTGGGCGTGGCCGAGACGGATTGCTCGCAGTACAGCGGCGTGCCGCCCTGCGGGCAGGCATAGCCGCTGACGCCGGGCTCGGGCCAGGTCTTGGCCAGGCGCAATGCGGCCAGGTGGTTCTCGGCGCTCCATTCGGCCAGCATGCGGTTCTGCAGCGACGCGCTGGCATCGACCATCGAGCCCATCGCGCGCATCGCCGCGGTCAGCGCCACCGCCAGGATGGTCAGCGCCACCAGCACTTCGATCAGCGTGAAGCCGGCCGCGTTGCCGCGCCGGTGTCCGGGACAGCGCGGGCGGCTCATGGCGTGCTGGCGAAATAGCGGCCGCTGCCATCGCCGGCCACGTCGACGCGGATATCGCCGCGCACCAGCACCAGGCGCTGCGGGGCATCGACCAGCTCGCGGCCGAAAATCAGCCGCGGCGGGCTGTTGGTGCCGGTGCTGCGGCCGCCCTCGGCGACGATGACCTGGTCCAGCGCCAGGCGCCAGGTGCCGGGCGCGAACACGTCGGTGCGCAGGGGGATCCAGCCGTTGGGCGTCGACTCGAGGAAGCGCCAGCCGCTGGCATCGCCCTCCCAGGCGAGCGGGCGCGCGCCCAGCTGCGCTTCTTCCTGCGCCAGCTCGAACAGCCGCGCGATGCGCTGGCCGTCGTCAAGCACGCGGCCGCGCTCGTTGGGCGAGGCATTGACCGCGACCAGCGAGATCACGATGCCGGCGATCACCATGACCACCAGCAGTTCCAGCAGCGTGAAGCCGGAGTGCCGCCGCCGGGGGGCGCGGCGGCGCGGCACCGTGGTCATCAGGGAAGCGGCAAGGGCGGGCGGCAGGGGGGCTTACTCCCAGTTGCCGATATCGGCGTCGTTGGCGTTGCCGCCGGCCTGGCCGTCGGCACCGAAGCTGAACACGTCGATTTCGCCGCGCACGCCGGGGTTCAGGTACTGGTACGGATGACCCCACGGGTCCTTGGGCAGCTTTTCCAGGTAACCGCCGCCCTTCCAGTTATTGGGCACCGGCTCGGTGGTAGGCTTGGCCACCAGTGCGCCCAGGCCCTGCTCGGTGGTCGGATAGCGGCTGTTGTCGAGGCGGTACAGCTTGAGCGCCTGCATGATCGACGAGATATCCTGGCGCGCCGCGACGATGCGGGCTTCGTCCGGACGGCTCATGATCTTGGGCACCACCAGTGCCGCCAGCACGCCGAGGATCACGATCACGACCATGATCTCGATCAGGGTAAAGCCGCGCGCGCGGCGGGCAGGACGGGCGGGGCGGGCAAGCCGGGAAGTGATTCTGCGCATTGTTGGTAAGACCTCGTTGCTGGAAAGGCGGGACCCGCGCCAGGGCGCTGGCGGGGCCGGGTTCGCCAATCAGTATAACCGGCGCCTTATGACTCTTTTATGGGCGGCCCGGGATGGGGCTGCAGAGAAGTGTGTTGTGGAGCACAATGCTGTGCCGACGCTTGCGGCGATCCGGCACCGTATCACGCCGGGGAAAAAGTTAACTTGCATCCAGGATGCATCTTTTTTAACATGACGCCACGATGCAACTGACCCGCTTCTCCGACTATGCGCTGCGCCTGCTGATGTACGTTGCCCGTGGCGACGGCAGCCGGCCCATCACGATCGCCGAGGTGGGCCAGCAGTTCGGCATTTCGCACAACCACCTGGTCAAGGTGGCGGCGCGGCTGTCGAAGCTGGGCTGGGTCAGCGCCACGCGCGGCCGCCATGGGGGCCTGCAGCTGGGTCCCGGCGCCGAGCGCCTCACCATCGGCACCATCCTGCGCGAGCTGGAAGGGCACCGGCCGGTGATCGACTGCGACAACCCGCCCTGCGCGCTGAACGGCAACTGCCGCCTGAAGCGGGCGCTGGACGTGGCCGAGCAAGCCTTCTACCGCGCGCTCGACGACGTCACGCTGGCCGATGTCACCGGCAGCCACACCGCCGAATCGATCATCCGCCTGCATCGTGATTTCCTGAACCGGCGTTCGGCCTGAGCGGAGGAATCCGCGCGTGGCCGGCGAATGCCGGTTTTTTTGTTGTCCAAAAACATGCATCTTGTCTGCATGAATAAAACGGAGTGATTCCTGATGCTGTCCGCCGCTTCCCGCCCCTATATCGATGCAAGCGTGCCCGTGCTGCGCGAGCACGGCCTGGCCATCACCACGCATTTCTACCGCGAGATGTTCGCCGACCGGCCCGAGCTGACCCAGCTGTTCAACATGGGCAACCAGGCCAACGGCAGCCAGCAGCAGTCGCTGGCGTCGGCGGTGTTCGCCTACGCCGCCAACATCGACAATGCGGCGGCGCTGGGGCCGGTGGTCGAGCGCATCGTGCACAAGCACGCGGCCGTGGGCATCACGCCGGCGCATTACCCGATCGTCGGCCGCCACCTGCTCGGCGCGATCTCCGCGGTGCTGGGCGAAGCCGCCACGCCGCCGCTGCTGGCGGCCTGGGACGAGGCCTACTGGCTGCTGGCGGGCGAGCTGATCGCCGCCGAGGCGCGCCTGTACCAGCGCACCGGCGTGGCCGCCGGCGAGCTGACGCCGGTGCGCGTGGTGCGCCGCGAAGCGCACGGCAGCCAGGTGGTGGCGCTGACGCTGGCCGCGGCCGACGGCCAGCCGCTGCGCGATTTCCGCCCGGGCCAGTACATCAGCGTCGAGGCGCGCCTGGACGACGGCACGCGCCAGTTGCGCCAGTATTCGCTGTCGGCCGAGGCCGGTCTGCCGACCTGGCGCATCTCGGTCAAGCGCGAGGACGGCGACCAAGCCACGCCGGCCGGCGCCGTCTCCAACTGGCTGCACGCCAACGCCCACGAGGGTACCGGCCTCAGGGTGAGCGCACCGTTCGGCGAGTTCACGCCGGCGCTGGAAAGCCACCGTCCGCTGGTGCTGCTGTCGGGCGGGATCGGCATCACGCCGATGCTGTCGGTGCTGCGCACGCTTGCCGCGCAAGGCTCGCAGCGGGCGGTGCTGTTCGCCCACGCCGCCCGCGATGGCCACCACCATGCCCATCGCGCCGACCTGCAATGGGCGCGCGAGCGCATGCCGGGACTGGTCACGCATATCAGCTACGAATTCCCGCAAGCCGGCGACGCCGCAGGCCGCGATTACGACCACGCCGGCACCATGCCGCTGGCCGACATGCTGCGCCAGCCTGACCTGCAACGCTTCGTCGACGGCCGCTTCTACCTGTGCGGGCCGCTTGGCTTCATGCAGGCGCAGCGTCACGCGCTGCTCAGCACGGGGGTGCCGGTGGCACATATCGAGCGCGAAGTATTCGGTCCCGACCTGCTGGACGACCTGCTCTAAGTGTCCCGGCCGGGCCGGCGGCAGCATCGCCGGCGCGGCAGACAGCGTCATGGGGCTCTGGTACGCTTGGCGCGTCCGCGCCCTCGCGCCATGCCCCGCCGCGGCGGGTATCCAGGTTCCCGATCCATGCAATTGTCCCTCCGGCCTTCGTTCCGCTTCGATGCCTCCGCGCTGTGGCTGCCGCGCCTTGCCAGCGTGGCGCTGTTCATCGCGCTGTGCGCGCTGGCCACCTACTGGGTGCTGACGTTCAGTGCGATGCGGACCATTCCGGTGCCCAAGAGCGCGCGCGTGGCGCAGACCGAGGCGGTCGAGACCGGCGCGATCGCGACGCTGTTCGGTGGCTCGGCGCAGGCCGGACCGAGCAACGTGCAGCTGCTCGGCGTGGTGGCCGAGCTCGGCGGTGGCGCCAGCGCGGCGATCGTTTCCATCGATGGCGGCCCGGCCAAGGCGGTGCGCATGGGCGCCGACCTGGCGCCGCAGATCCGGCTGGTGGAAGTGCGCCAGCGCGGCGTGGTGATCGAGCGCAATGGCGTGCGCCAGGAAATCGCCCTGCCGCTGCAGGCAGCCGCCACGCGCGGTGCGCCGCGTGCCGCCAGCCCGCTGCCGACGCCGCCCGCCGGCGCGGCGGCACCCATGGCAACGCCCATGCCGGCCCCGGCCGCTGCCCAGCCTGCACCGGCCCAGCCCCCGCGCGGCCAGCCGCAGCCGCAAGCCCAGGCCCAGCCACAACTCCAGCCGCAGCCACAGCCGGTTCAGCCGGCACCATCGGTGCAGCCGGCCCAGCCCCAGTCTCAGCCCCAGCCCGTCGATCCGCGCCAGTATCAACCGGGAATGGCGCCCGAGGCGGCGGAGGAAGGCCAGATGGCGCCGAAAGGGCAGCCCTAGGCTGCCGACGGATCGATTATTCGCGCTTGCTTGCGTTCCCTTACGCCGCCCCTGGTTTTCTGTGAGCCGGGTAACATCGTATTAAAAGCGCCAACTCGGCTGCATCGTCTGCGTTCTAATCCGTACATGCCAACGTGATGAAAAGGAGCACGACATGCAACGCAATCACCAGCCGCAGATCCTGAAACAGTTCCTGGCCGCGTCGGCCGCCCTGCTGGTCGCCGGCGGCGCCTTTGCCCAGGCCAGCGCCCCCGCAGCACCGGGCGCAGCACCGGGCGCGGCACCGGCCGGCAAGGCCGGCATGGGCCACCACCATCGCCACCACGGTGGCGGCATGTGGATGAAGGCCATCGATACCGACGGCGATGGTGCGATTTCCAAGGCCGAGGCCGATGCGTGGTTCAACAAGCTCGACACCAACCGCGACGGCAAGATCGACAAGGCCGAGATGGACGCGCAGCGCAAGGCTGCCATGGCCGAGCACCACGCGCGCATGCAGGCCGCCTTCGACGAGAAGTTCAAGGCCGCCGACAAGAACGGCGACGGTGCGCTGACCAAGGCCGAGGCCAACGCCGGCCTGCCGCACCTGGCCAAGCGCTTCGACCAGCTCGACGCCAACCGCGACGGCAAGCTGACCCGCGATGAAATCCGCGCGGGCATGGAGAAGATGCACCGCGATCGTCCCCATCGTGGCGAGCATGGCCCGCGCGGCCAGGCCGCCCCGGACAGCCAGCCGGCGCCCGCCAACCCGGCGGCGCCATCGACCAGCGGCGGCTGAGCGGCCCGCGGCGGCGCCGCCTGAGCGTCGCTGCCAGACGAACCCACCAAGCGCGTGAGCCTGACGGCCGCGCGCTTTTTTTTGTCCGTTCAGCGGTCAACGCGGATCGTTCCGTGGCAGGAAAGCGCTGGCGCGGGCGCAAACGCCCGTAGAATGCCGCTTCCCTGTTTGCCGGAAGCTGCGCACCACCTCGCCCGTGCTCCGGTCAGCGCGTCCGTGACACCCGGCAGCGCCACCAGACTGGGATTTGCCCGGCCCTGACGGCTGACGCGCGAGTGACCGATAAGGCCGCCCACCCCACAAAATCGGGCGCAGACCGGATGTAATTTCACAAAAAATTGCGTACTTGTGCACGGCTTGCTAAATTTGCGCAAAAAAATTGCCAATAAACATATTGCGGAGCAACAATATCGTGAGCAAGGTGGAGTTGGACAAGATCGACCGGAAGATCCTGGAAGTGCTGCAGACCAACGGCCGGTTGACCAACCTGGAGGTGGCCGAGCGCGTGAACCTGTCGCCCAGCCCCTGCCTGCGCCGCATCCGGCGGCTGGAAGAGATCGGCGTGATCCGGCAGTACGCGGCGCTGCTGGAGCCCAACAAGATCGGGCTCGGCCTGCTGGCCTATATCAATGTGCGGCTGGAAAAGCATGGCGGCGCGCCCAAGGGCAAGGCCCCGCTGGACCTGTTCCGCGCCTCCATCGCCGTGTGGCCGGAGGTGGCGGCATGCCATGCCATGACCGGCGAGATGGACCTGCTGCTCAAGGTCTATGTCGAGGACATGGAACACTTTGCGCGCTTCATGCAGGAACAGTTGCTGGCGCATCCGTCGGTGATCGACGTGCGCTCGAGCTTCGCGCTGGAAAGCATCAAGGACACCACGGCGCTGCCGGTGGGCGGCGCGGCCTGAGCGGCGCGGCCCGGGCCCAAAGCAAAACGGCGCATCGTTGCGATGCGCCGTTTTTGTCGATGCCGCGCGGACCGGGGTTCCGGCCGCTCAGGCGGTATGCTTCTGCGGCACCATGGTGCGCCAGAAGCGCAGGCCGAAGCGGCGTGCGTCGCGCAGGTTGCGGCGCACCGCGTAGTCCAGGTCGGCGAGTTGCTCGTCCAGCGCCTCGCTGAGGCGGCTGGCGGTGTCCGCCGGCGGCAGTTCCAGGTAGGCATCGGCCTCGCCGTAGGCATACTGGACCTTCATGCCGGCCTTCTTGGCGATATGCATCATCGCGGCGTTGCGCGACAGGCAGTGCATGTAGAGCGTGCGGACGTTGGTATTGCGGCCATGGATGGCGGCCCGCTCGAACAGCGCGCTGCCGATGCCGCGGCCGCGGGCGCTGCCCGACACCGACACGCCGAACTCCGCCACGCGACCCTGGGCGTTGTCGCGCAGGTTGGCGAAGTGGCCCACGCCGATCAGCTCGAGCTTGTCGTCGTAGACGCCGAACACGCTGTCATGGTCGAAGTCGATGCTGTCGACATAGGCTTCGATCACGTGGTCGCCCACCGACTGGCCGAAACGGAGCAGGCGATCCTCCTCGCCCAGGGCGAGGAAATGCTTCAGCAGGCGAGAGCGGTGGTGGGCCGACAGCTCGCGCACCAGTACGGTGGCGCGGTGGGCGGCTTGGGCGGCTTCGGCTGCCTTGCGCAGATCTTCGTCGGTCAGTGCGCCGACGGCCTTGCTCAGTTCGAGCGGGTTCACGATGATTCCTTCCGGTGTGTCAGATAAAAAAATAGGCACTGCGGCGGTGTTTTTCCAGGCACTTTTCCTGGCATCCGTGCGAGACTCGGGGAAACACCAACTTGATACAGCGCGAAAAGTATTGTAGTGGAATTGTCAGTTTGACGTAAGCTTCCCGCGCCGCAACAGAAACCAAGCCGGCCAGTCCGGAAAATAATTTCCTTTAAAAACAATATCTTAAAAAAATGTGATGAATTGTTGCGCACCCTCAAGTGTGGATTTGGTGCAACGCATCAATTCACCGGCACTCCGCCGGATTTTCCGATGACCAGCCAGCCAACGCTTTTCGATGACCGAGCCCCCCATTGTTGTGATCTACGCGCACCCGACCCCCAGCCGCTCGCGCGTGAACCGGCCGCTGGCCGACGCGCTGGGCGCGCTGCCGCAGGTCCAGGTACGCGACCTCTACCGCAGCTATGTCGACTACGACATCGATGTCGTGGCCGAGCAGCGGGTACTGTCGGTGTCGGACACCATCGTGCTGCAGTTCCCGGTGCGCTGGTACAGCGTGCCCGCCTTGCTCAAGCTGTGGCTGGATGAAGTGCTCGAGCCGGGTTGGGCCTATGGCCCGGGCGGCACCGCGCTGCGCGGCAAGTCGCTGCTGGCGGTGGTCAGCACCGGCGGCTCGGCCGACGCGTACGGGCCGGACGGCACCCATGGCCACCCGCTCGCCGAATTCCTGCTGCCGCTGGAACAGACGGCCTTGCTGTGCGGCATGACGTGGCTGCCGCCGGTGGTGCTGCATGACGCCAACAAGGCCGACGCGCAGGCGCTGGCCGACCATATCGCCCATGTCTGCGGGCGGCTCGGCACCCACCCGGTGCCGGCGGAGGTGCGGGCATGAACCAGCATGATTTCCTGATTGCGCTGCTGGTGTTCCTGGTCGCGGCGGTGGTGGCGGTGCCGCTGGCGCGGCGCGGCGGGCTCGGCGCGGTGCTGGGCTACCTGCTGGCCGGCGCGGCGATCGGGCCGTTTGCGCTGCGCCTGGTGACCGATGTCGAATCGATCCTGCACTTTTCCGAGTTCGGCGTGGTGCTGATGATGTTCGTGATCGGCCTGGAACTGGAGCCGCGCAAGCTGTGGGCGCTGCGGCGTAGCATCTTCGGCTACGGCGGCGCGCAGCTTGCCGCCTGCGCGCTGGGGATCGGCGCGGCCGCGGCGCTGGCCGGCGCGCCCTGGCAGGTGGCGCTGGTGGCGGGGCTCGGGCTGGCGCTGTCGTCCACCGCGATCGCGCTGGCGACGCTGACCGAGCGCAACCTGTTCGGCACGCCGGCGGGCGCCGCCAGCTTCGGCATCCTGCTGTTCCAGGACATCGCCGCGATCCCGATGATCGCGCTGCTGCCGCTGCTGGCCATGCAAGGCGCCGAAGGGGCCGGCACCGGCGCGGCGGGCTGGCTGGCGGCGGGCAAGGCGGTGGCGGTCATCGGCGCGGTGGTGGCCGGCGGCCGCTACCTGGTGCGGCCGGCGCTGCGCTTCATCGCCCGCACCGACATGCGCGAGATGTTTACCGCCTTTGCGCTGCTGCTGGTGGTGGGCATCGCGCTGATGATGGACGCGGTGGGCCTGTCGATGGCGCTGGGCACCTTCCTGGCCGGCGTGCTGCTGGCCGATTCGGAATACCGCCACGCCCTCGAGGCCGACCTGGAGCCGTTCAAGGGCCTGCTGCTGGGTCTGTTCTTCATGGCGGTCGGGATGTCGATCGACTTTGCCGTGCTGGCGCGCTCGCCCTGGCTGGTGCTCGGCCTGGTAGCGGCCTTCGTGGTGGCCAAGACCGCGGTGCTGGCGCTGCTGGCGCGGTATTTTGCGATTGCCCGCGGCCAGCGCCTGCTGTTCGCGCTGCTGATCTCGCAGGGCGGCGAATTCGCCTTCGTGGTGTTCGGCGTCGCCGGCGGCGCCGGGCTGCTGCCGCGCCAGACCGAGGCCTTGCTGGTGCTGGTGGTGGCGCTGTCGATGGTGGCCACGCCGTTGCTGCTGCTGGCCTATGACCGCCTGGTGGCGCCCCGCATCGGCGCCGGCAAGGCGCGGCCGGACGAAGTCATCACGCCGCAGCACAATCCGGTGCTGATCGCCGGCTTTGGGCGCTTCGGACAGATCATCGGCCGCCTGCTGTACACCCAGGGCGTGGGCGTGACGGTGCTGGACCACGATCCCGACCAGATCGAATTCCTGCGCCAGTACGGCTTCAAGGTCTTCTATGGCGACGCCACCCGGCTGGACCTGCTCGAAGCCGCCGGCATTGCCGACGCGCGTATCCTGGTGGTGGCCATCGACAGCATGGACGACAGCCTGGCGCTGATCGACCGGGTGCGCGAGCGCTTCCCCGCGCTGCAGATCTACGCCCGCGCGCGCCATGTCTCGCATGTCTACCAGCTCAAGGATCGCGGCGTGCAGTTGTTCGAGCGCGAGATGTTCGAGGGCTCGCTGATGCTGGGCCGGCGCGTGCTGGAAGGGCTCGGCTTCGACCCGGGCGAGGCGCGCAACGTGGCGCTGCGCTTCCGCCGCCACAACATCGAGGCGATCGACCGCTTCTACCCGCACTACACCGACCAGAAGAAGCTGGTCTCGCTGGCGCGCCAGGCGCGCGACGAGCTGGAAGAGATGTTCCGCCAGGACCGCGAGCAGCGGCGCCAGCGCGAAGAGGCAGAATGGATGTAGGCGCGCGGGCGTGTGTGTGGCCCGGCCCGGGCCGGGCGGCTCAGCGCCCGGCGGCAGCGCGGCCGGGCAGGCCGCCTTCGAGCAGGTCGACCACCATCTCGGCAAAGTCGGCATACGACAGCCGGCCGCCCGGCTTGAGCCAGGTGAAGGTCCAGTTGATCATGCCGAAGATAGTCATGGTCAGCGCGGTCTGGTTTTCGCGCGTGACGCGCTCGGGGTAGGCGCGGCGCAGCAGGCGCGAGAACGCCGCGACCACGTCGCGCTCGCGGCCAAGGATCAGGTCGCGCTGGGTCTCGGCCAGGAACTTGACGTCGTTGATCAGCGCGATATGGCGCGTCTGCGAGGTCTCGTACTCGGCCAGGAAGGCGCGGATCAGGTTGCCGAAGGCGTCCTTGTCGGTGCGCGCATGGCGCTCGGCGTCGGCTTCGACTTCAGTGACGAGCAGCATCAGCCGGCGCGTGTAGCGGTCCAGCAGGTCGAACAGGATCGCTTCCTTGCTCTCGTAGTAGTGATACAACCGCGCCTTGGAGGTGCCGCAGGCGGCGGCCAGGTCGGCCATCGAGGTGCTGGGGTAGCTGCTGTTGGCAAAGGCGGCGGCGGCCAGGTCCAGGATCTGCTCGCGCTGCGCCTCGAAATCGGGTGCCTTGGTACGGGCCATATATTGTTGTTTATTCGCCCCCGCCGCCGGCATGGCGGCGCAGCTCACAGGTATCGAGCGAGTCGGCGTTGCCGCGCAGCACCAGCTGCCCCATGGCGATCAGTTCGCGGCAGCGCCAGAACACGAACCAGTCGCTGGCCAGCAGGCCCTCGATCGCGCCCATCACGCTGCCCACCACCTGCGCCGCGGGGGTCCATTCTGCCGGGGCGCGCTCCATGATGATGTCGTCGATGGTGCGGTAGGCCGCCGGCACCAGCGTGTTGCCCTTCCACAGCCGCACGTCGGCGTTTTCCTTGACGTTCTGCTGCCATTCGTAACCCAGCCGCCCCAGCCGCAGCACCGAGACCGGGGCGATGGTGGAGAAGCGCCGCGCCAGCCGCGCCGGCGAGTACATGCCGATCGCCGCCAGGTTGCCTTGCGCGGGCGTTTCCAGTTCGCGCAGGTCCATCGCGACCTCATTGATCCGCTGCGGCGCCTGGTAAAGGTGGAACACCACGCGGCGCAGCATCAGCTGGTCGGCCGCGCTCTGGCCGTGCCAGATCGCGACTTCCATGTCGTCCTGGCGCAGCGCCAGCAGCTGGTCCAGCGCCTGGCGCATCTCGGCGGCGAAGTCGATGTCGGTGTGCGGGGCGACGCGCTGCCAGAAGCCGGAGCGGATCATCCCGGTGCTGTCGATGTCCGCCAGCGGACCGACGGCGAGATCGTCGCGCAGCACCACGACAGGGTCCGGCCGCGCAGCCTGGGCCAGCGCCTGGCGCAGGGTCGTGCCTGCTACATCACCGTTGACGACGTGGATATATTGCATGGCCGTGATTGTATATGGGTGGGGCGGTTCGCTGGCGCCGCCGCGGCGGCGGCGCGACAGCTGCCCGCACCGCGCGCCCGATCACCCGCCTGCAAGCATCGCGCCAGCAGGGCGCCGCCTGCCGCCATTGTAGTCACGGCCCGTGCTGGCCAATGTCGGCGATTGTCTGACGACGCACGCGACGGCGTGCCCGGATCAGCGTTCGTCGTAGCTGACCACCACGCGCGGCGTCAGCGCGCGTGCCTGGCAGGTGAGCACGAAGCCCTTGTCCATCTCCCACGGCTCGAGCGTGTAGTTCTTTTCCATCTCGACCTTGCCTTCCAGCACCTTGGCGCGGCAGGTGCAACAGACGCCGCCCTTGCAGGCGTAGGGCAGGTCCAGCCCGGCGGCCAGCGCGGTGTCGAGCACGTTGGCATCCTCGAGCGGCAGGCGCATGCTGTGCTGCTTGCCATCGAGCACCACCACCAGCTCCGCCGTGCCGGCATGGTCGGCGTGCGCGGCATGGGCGGCGGCCGGCTTGCGCCGGGTCGGTGCCAGCGGCACCCCGAAGCGCTCGGCGTGGATGCGGTGCGGGTCCAGGCCCGCCTCGCGCAGCGCCGCCTCGACCTCGTCGATCATCGAGGCCGGGCCGCAGACAAAGGCCGCATCGATATCGTCGACCGGGATCAGCGTCTGCAGGAAGGCGCTCACGCGTGCGTGGTCGAGCCGGCCGTGCAGCAGGTCCACCTCCTGCGGCTGGCGCGACAGCACGTGGTAGAGCGTGAAGCGCGCCAGATACTGGTTCTTCAGATCCTCCAGCGCTTCGGAAAAGATGATGCTGTCGACATTGCGGTTGCCATAGACCAGCGTGAAGCGGCTGTGCGGCTCGGCCTGCAGCGTGGTGCGAATCAGCGACAGCACCGGCGTGATGCCGCTGCCGGCGGCGAAGGCGACATAGTGGCGCGCGGCGCCGGCATCGAGCGGCACGTGGAAACGCCCGTCGGGCGTCATCACGTCGATGACCTGCCCGGGGGCGACGGAATCGTGCAGATGGCTGGAAAACAGCCCGTCCTCGACCAGCTTGACCGCCACGCGCAATTCGCCGTGCGCGTCATAGTCCTGCACCGCCGAGCAGATCGAGTAGGAGCGCCGCAGGTCCTTGCCGTCGACCGGCGCCTTCAGCGTCAGGAACTGGCCTTGCGTGAAGCGGTAGGCCTCGCGCAGCGCGTCCGGGACCTCGAACGCGATCGAGATGGTGTCGGCGGTCTCGGGGCGCACCTGCGCCACGCGCAGCGGGTGGAACTGTGGAGTCATGGCAGCCTGGCTCGGCCCCGGGGGCTCAGTAGGGTTTGAAGTAGTCGAACGGCTCGCGGCAGTCCAGGCACCGGTACAGCGCCTTGCAGGCGGTCGAGGCAAAGCGCGAGATTTCCTGCGTATGGACGCTGCCGCAGCGCGGGCAGGCCACGGCATCGGGCGCGCCGGCCCGCGCGGCGCGCGGCACGAAGCGCAGCGCCTGCGCCCCGCCCGGCGTGCCGCACTGTCCCGGCGGCGCGATGCCGAACGCGCGCAGGCGCTCGCGCGCGGCCGGTGTGATCCAGTCCGTGGTCCAGGCCGGCGCTAGCACGGTGCGGATGCGCCACGGCGCCAGTCCGGCGCGGTCCAGCGCGTGGCCGATGTCCTCACCGATCTGCGACATCGCCGGGCAGCCGGAATAGGAGGGCGTGACGACGATCTCGAGCACGCCGTCCGGCGCGGCTACGACCTCGCGCAGGATGCCCAGTTCGCGGATCGACACCACCGGGATCTCCGGATCCGGCACCGCCTCGAGCGCCGCCCACGCACGCGCAACGCGCGCATCGGGGCCGCCGCCTGCGTTGTTCACGTAATGAGGGGGAAGGGTGGTGACGTTCATGTGGATCAAGCCTTTGCGCTGAAGCGTGCGCTCACCAGTGCCCTTACCATTGCGCGCCCGGATGGGCCCGTGCCAGCCCCTGCATCTCGCCCAGCAGGTAGCTCATGTGTTCCGAATGCACGCCGTGCTTGCCGGTCGAGACAAAGCCGGTAGCCGCCGGCAAGGTCAGCGTGGCCGCCTGCAGCGTCTCGGCGATGGTGGCGTCCCAGGCCGGGCGCAGAGTGGCGGTGACCACGCCGATGCCCTGCGCGGCGGCCTCGCTTTCGACCGCATCTTCCGCAAAGCACTCGTTCATATACGGTAGCAGGTGTTCCAGCGCGCGTTGCATGCGCGCGTGCGAGGCCTCGGTACCGTCGCCGAGCCGCACCATCCAGCCGGCCGCGTGGTGCAGGTGGTAGCGCGCCTCCTTGATCGCCTTGGCGGCGATCGCGGCCAGCTGTTCGTCCCGGCTGGCCTGCAAGGCTTGCCAGAGTTCGACCATCAGCGCGCTGTACAGGAAGTTGCGCACGATGGTGACGGCGTAGTCGCGTTCGGCGGCGGCGTTGCCAGACAGCGGGCCGCGATGCGGCAGCTCCAGCAGGGTCCAGTTGCGGAACTCGCGCTCCGCGCGCCAGTAGGCGTAGTCGTCCTCGTGGCGGGGCAGGCCGGTCAGCTCGCCCTCCAGTTCGCCGGCGCGGCCATAGAGCAGCCGCGCCTGGCCGATCAGGTCGAGGCTGATATTGGCCAGCGCGATGTCTTCCTCCAGCACCGGCCCATGGCCGCACCATTCGGCGTTGCGCTGGCCGAGGATCAGCGCGTTGTCGGCCAGGCGCAGCACGTAGCGCAGCGCGGCGGTGCGCGCCGGCGGCAGGTGGTCGAGCGAAGCAGGCACGGCAGGCTGTGGGGACGCGATCATCATGCGGCGCCTTACATGTGGTTGACTTCGTCGGGCAGTTGGTAGAACGTCGGGTGCCGGTAGATCTTGTCGGCCATCGGGTCGAACAGTTCCGGCTTTTCCTCGGGCACGCTCGCGGTGATGGCGGCGGACGGCACCACCCAGATCGATACGCCTTCCTGGCGCCGGGTATAGACGTCGCGCGCCATGTGCAGCGCCTGCTGCGCGTCGGCCGCATGCAGGCTGCCGCAGTGCTTGTGTTCCAGGCCTTGCTTGCTGCGCACGAACACTTCCCACAGCGGCCATTCCTTGCGTTGCATCGTGGTCTCCTTGGCGATCCCAGGCATCAGGCGGCGGCGCGACTGGCGCCGGATTCGCGTTCGGCCAGCTTGACTGCGTGCGCCAGCGCGGCTTCGCGCACCCAGGCGCCGTCTTCGTGCGCCTTCACGCGGGCAGCCAGGCGTTCCTTGTTGCAGGGGCCGTCGCCGTTGATGACCCGCCAGAATTCATCCCAGTCCAGCGGGCTGTAGTCATAGTGGCCGCGCTCGGCATTCCATTGCAGGCCGGGGTCGGGCAGGGTCACGCCCAGCACGCGCGCCTGCTCCACCGTGGCATCGACAAACTTCTGGCGCAGGTCGTCGTTGGAGATGCGCTTGATGCCCCAGGCCATGGTCTGCGCGCTGTTGGTCGAGGCCGCGTCGGGCGGGCCGAACATCATCAGCACCGGGAACCACCAGCGGTCGACCGCGTCCTGCACCATCTCGCGCTGGGCATCGGTGCCGCGCATCATGGCCAGCAGCGCGTCGAAACCCTGGCGCTGGTGGAACGACTCTTCCTTGCAGATGCGGATCATGGCGCGCGCATACGGCCCGTACGAGCAGCGACACAACGGGATCTGGTTCATGATCGCGGCGCCGTCGACCAGCCAGCCGATCACGCCCACGTCGGCCCAGGTCAGCGTCGGGTAATTGAAGATCGACGAATACTTGGCCTTGCCGCTGTGCAGCGCGTCGATCATGTCGTCGCGCGAGGCGTCCAGGGTCTCGGCCGCCGAATACAGGTAGAGGCCGTGACCGCCTTCATCCTGCACCTTGGCCAGCAGGATGGCCTTGCGCTTGAGCGAGGGCGCCCGGCTGATCCAGTTGCCCTCCGGCAGCATGCCGACGATCTCGGAGTGGGCATGTTGCGAGATCTGGCGCACCAGGGTCTTGCGGTAGGCCTGCGGCATCCAGTCCTGCGGCTCGATCTTGCCGTCGGCGGCCATGCACGCGTCGAACGCTGCCTGGCGGGCGGCTTCATCGGGGGGCGCGCCGGCCTGCGCTGCATCGGCATGCTGGCCGGGCAGGTCAAGGCTCTGCGTGTACATAGCGTCTCCTCTGGCGGGGGCCGCGCCAATCCGGTCCGGCACGGCTGGCCCTATTATATGTAAGCCGACCGGTCGGTCAATTAAAGCGGATGTGGATGCGGCTGTGGCTGCGGTGCGTTTGCGCCTGCGCAGCACCGCGGCTTTGCCCGATGTGTACTATCCAAGACAGGCGGCGCGGCGCCGCATGACTTTTCCAGCGACGGAGGTGCGCAAATGACAAGCGCGGCATACAGCAAGATCGTGGTGGCGGTGGACGGCAGCAGCACCTCAGACCTGGCGGTTGGTGAAGCCATCCGCGTAGCCTCGCCGGGCGGGGCTACCGTGCTGGCGCTCTATGTCGTCGATACCGGCACGCCCGTCTTCGACGTCGGCTACTACGACCCCAGCCAGTTGCACAAGGCCTTCGAGGAAAGCGGGCAACGGGCCCTGCAGCACGCAGCGCAGCGGCTGGCTGGTGCCGGCGTCAGGCACGAAATCCAGCTCGTCACCGTGGCGGAGGTACCCGGCGACATCGGCGCTTCCATCAATGAGGCCGCGCGCCAATGGGGAGCGGACCTCCTGGTGATCGGCACGCATGGCCGGCGCGGCGTGCGCCGGCTGGTGCTGGGCAGCGTGGCCGAGGCGGTGATCCGCCAGTCCACCGTGCCGGTGCTGCTGGTGCGCGGCGAAGCGAAAGCCGATTAAAGCGTGCCGCGGCAGCCAGCCTTAGCCTGCGAAGCGGAAGTGGCCGCTGCGCAGCACGATTTCGCGCGCCTCGGTCAGCTCGAACAGGCTTTCTGCCAGGCGCTCGATACGCTGGCGGTTATTGGTGAAGGCCGCCACCAGATCCTCTTCGCGCGGCGAGCGCGCGCCGAAATGGGCTTCGAGCGCCTCCGCGGTGACGGAATACAAGGTGGGACTGCCGTTGACCGTCGCGGGGCAGGACAGCGTCAGGCTGGCTGCACAATAGGTGGGAAGGCTGCGAGGGAACGTGATGTCTGGCATGGCGTGCCTCGTGCTGGCGGCGGGCGTATCCAATCAATATAGGTCAACGCCGCATTCCGTAAAGTCGGGCGTCCAGACGATTTTTCGCTCGTCGTCCACTGGCCGCTGAACTGCCATGTCTGTGCTTGCCCGTTGTTGCAATGCGGAAATCCATCGCAGGAATCAGACGAAAAAAAACCCACGCAGGTTGTGCGTGGGTTGGAATCCACCGAGGTGGTGGAGGAGACAGACTCCACTATACATGTTTTGTTGCGACGCACCAAGTGTAATGTGTCAATGTACGAGGATAAGCACAATATCGTTGTAAGGAAGCAACAAATCGCCCAACCAAGGCATCAGCGGAAAAGATATGCGGCGCCAACGGCACAAACAATTCCGGCGGCATCCGCTACCAGCGCGCAACCCAGCGCATGGCGCGTGTTGCGCACATTGATGCTGCCGAAATAGACCGCCAGCACATAGAAGGTCGTCTCGGTCGACCCCTGGATAATGGCCGCGAGACGCCCCTGGAAAGAATCGACGCCGTAGGTGGTCATCACGTCGACCATCAACCCGCGCGCCCCGGCGCCGGAAAGGATCTTCATCAGCCCGACCGGCAGCGCCGGGACAAAGTCGGTGTTGACGCCCAGCATCGCGAAGCCGTGCATGAGCCAGCCCATCAGCACGTCCATGCAGCCGGCGGCGCGGAACAGGCCAATGGCGATCAGGATCGCGACCAGATAGGGGATGATCTGCACCGCGACGCCGAAGCCTTCCTTGGCACCGTCGATAAACGCCTCATACACATTGACCCGGCGCAGCGCGCCGCAAATCAGGAAGAGGGTGATCAGGGACAGGATGAAGCCGGCGCCAGCCAGCGCCGTCACGGTGCCGACCTGCTGGGGCGGCGCGTGCTGCAGCCACGCGAACATGGCCCCCAGCAGCGCGATCACCAGCCCGAACGTCACCAGTACCGCCGGCCGCAGCAGGTTGATCCGCTGGACCCAGGCCACCGCTAGCAGTCCGGCCAGGCAGGCGCCGCCCGTGGCCAGCAGCGTCGGCAAGAAGATATCAGCGGCGTTGAAGCCGACCAGCCCCTGCTTGACCGCGATGGCCTGGCGGATGGCGATGACAGAAGTCGGGATCAGCGTCAGCCCGGCGGAGTTGAGCACGATGAACATGATCTGCGCGTCGGTGGCGACCTCCGGGCGGCGGTTCAGCGTCTGCAGCTCGCGCATGGCGTTCAGGCCCAGCGGCGTGGCGGCGTTGTCGAGACCGAGCAGGTTGGCCGAGACGTTCATCATCATCGCGCCTTGTGCCGGGTGCCCCTGGGGCACCCCGGGAAAGAAGTGCCGCAGCAGCGGGTTCACCAGCCGGGCGAAAGCATCGACAACGCCGGCGCGCTCGCCGATGCGCATGATGCCCAGCCACAGGCTCATTACCCCGGCCAGTCCGAGCGCGATCTCGAAGGCGGTGCGGGCGCTATCGAACAGGCTGCCGAGCATTGCCGGAAAGACGGCGAGGTCACCCTGCGCCACGCGGGCGCAGGCGGCGGCGAAGGAAATCAGGAAGAAGCCGAGCCAGACTACGTTCAGCGCCATCGGAAACAGGGGAAGCGGGAAAACGTGAAAACAAGGCCGGTAAGATCCCGGCACGTCGCGCAAGTCACTCGATCACGGCCCCGCGCTCGGCGAGCAATTCGCGCAAGACGGAGCGGTGGCAATGCGCTTCGTCTTCGCAATAGCAGCCCACCGAGAAGTTGGTCTGGTGCGACAGCGCGGCCAGCAGGTCCAGCGTGCGGCTGGCATCCGGTTCGGCCATTTCCTTGCGGAAATGCCGGACAAAGGCTCGCCATTGTTTTTCGTCAGTCGCATGCAGCGCCTGGGCGACCAGTTCTTGCGACGGCGAAAGCGCCGGATACCAGACATCATAGTAATCTCGGCTCGCAAACTCCGATTTGGGCACGCCTCGCGGTGGCCGGCGCACGGTACCGACGCGCAAGCCCTCGTCGGCCGCGCGCGGTGTACCCAGTCTTACGATTCTGATGGTCATGAGGATTCCGGTTTGGCTCTGGCCGCCATGCAGGGCGGCAACTGCGGCGTGCCTGCGTCGCTCCAGCCCCAGATCATGAATCATGGGGCTGCGGCTGACAAACTGGTGCTCGTTGTGGTGTTCGTTGGCGAAGACTTTTCGGCGTCATCGAATTATTTCGTGGAATCGCTTGCCAACCCCGTCGCGCTCGCTTACTATTCGCCCCCTCGCAACACAACGCGGCGCTGCAAGTCAGGCGTGGCAAGGGTTGCGGGGTTGGCCGGGAGGTTGGCGCAGCAAGGTTTGCAGCGCTGACGGCAGCAAAAAAGATTGCTGCAAACGGTTGACGAAACGAAGAAAGCTCTGCATAATCTCGTTTCTCTGCTGCAGACAACGCAGCGCGCTGAACGGCAAAGCCGGGAAGCGAAGTTCTTTAACAAACAAACAACCGATAAGTGTGGGCGCTGGGTAGCGGACGCCGCTGTCT
>NZ_AQUR01000094.1 GCF_000372525.1 Cupriavidus neocaledonicus | reverse complement strand
TCAACGCGCTTTTTGGTTACTTTTTGGCGCTCGGCCAAAAAGTGACCCGCCCAGCAGGGCGGAACCATGCGGTCCAACAGCCGACAGCATGTCACCAACACCAATGCGGTTCAACAGCCGACAGCATGTCCCCAACACCAACACCAACACCAACACCACCCGCACCCCAACAACAAAACCCCTAAGCCCTCTTAGAACTAGCCCCCCCATACTGATTCATATACCGATACTTCCCAAAATGATAATGCGCCCGATACCACCTCCCCTCCACCTTCAACCCATTGAAAATCACCCCCTTGATATCACTCCCCGCCTGCACGATCGCCCGTCGCGTGGCCTTGAGTTCTGATGCCGTGCTGGCATCGGCCCGCGCCACCAGGAACACCGCGCCGGCCTTGGTCGCCAGCACGCCGGCGTCGGATGTGGCCAGCACCGGCGGGGTATCGAGCAGCACTACGTCGTAGCGGTTCCTGAGCGTGGCCAGCAGCGTATCCATGCCGCGCGTCTGCAGCAGGTCGGCGGCCAGTGGCGGTTCCGAGCCGGTGGCGATGAAGTCGAGTCCCGGCACCACGTCGCGCTGCAGCACCTGCTCCAGCGGCGTGCCGGTCAGCAGTTCGGTCAGCCCCGGCACGCGCGGCTTGCCGAAATGGTGGTTGAGCCCGCCGCGTCGCAGGTCGGCGTCGACCAGCACCACGCGGCGCCCGGCGGTGGCCAGCACCGTGGCGAAGTTGGCCGAGATGAACGACTTGCCCACTTCCGGCGCCGGGCCGGTGATCACCACCACGTTGTTGCTGTCGCTGTTGAGCAGCGCAAACTGCAGCGACGTGCGGAAGCTGCGCAGGCTTTCCACGGCCGGGTCGTCGGGCATGCGCCTGGCGAGCAGCTTGTCGATATCGCGCCCGCCGCGCAGGCGCGACTGCGCGGCGCTGTAGGGCACCGTGGCGTACACCGTCATGCCGGTCTCGCGCTCGATCTCGTCCGCATCGGCGACGCCGCCGTCCAACAGCCGGCGCAGCACCACCACTGCCGTGCCCGCCAGCAGGCCCAGCAGCACCGAGGCCGCGGCGATCAGCGTGCGGTTGGGCTTGACGGGGCGGATCGGCACCTCGGCCGGGTCCACCAGCCGCGCCGTGCCGATCTTGCTGGCCTTGACCAGCCTGAGCTGCTGCACGTCGTTCAGCAGCGACTGGTACATCTCGGTGCCGACCCGGACATCGCGCATCAGCCGCAGCACGTTCTGCTCGAGGTCCGGCAGGCGCTGGATCTTGCTGCCGACCGCGCCGATCTCGGCGTTCACGTCGGCGATCTGCTTGTCCATGATCTCGATTGCCGGATGGTTGGGCGTGAAGCGCGCAATCAGTTCCTGGCGCCGCTGGCGCAGGTCCGCCAGCTTGGTCTGGGCGGCCACCGACTGCGACAGCACCAGCCGCGATTCTTCGTTCAGGTCGATGGTGCCGCGCTGGTTGCGCATGCTGTTGTAGCGCGACTCGGCGCTTTCCAGCTGCTGCTTGAGCTGCGGCAGCTGCGCTTCCAGGAAGGCCAGCGACTTCTCGGCTTCGGCGGCCTTGCGGCGCAGGTTCTGCTCGACATACTCGTTGCCGATCTCGTTCAGGATGGCGGCGGTCCTTTCGGCCGAAGTGCCCTCCAGCGCCACGCCGATGACGCCGCTCTGCTTGCCGCGCTCGGTGATCATCAGCTTGCTCTGCAGGTCGGCAATGGCCACCGCCCGCGGCACGCGCGAGACATGGAACACCGCGCCGGGGCGCCCTTCGAGCTGGCTGATCTCGATCGTGAGCTTGCCGCTGTGGGTCGCCACCGTCAGCGGCACGCCGACCCGGCCTTCGGCCACGGCATCGTCGCTGGCAAAGGCCAGCCGGTACTGGTTGTTGCCCAGCGCGGTCACGGTGATCAGCCGGCGCTCCATCGCGGGCGGCACTTCCAGGCGCGATACCGCGATCGCTTCGCTGCCCCAGGCATAGCCGCCCCGGCCGAACAGGCCCGGCTGCGACAGCTCGCGGTTGAAGCCGGCCACGGCCGCGCCGACCACCGGGAAATAGTATGGCGAAGCGGATATGTCGAGCTGCAGCGCGTCGACGGCCTTGCCCACCACCATGCGCGAGCGCAGCAGCTCGATCTCGGTCGAAGGGGCGGGCCTGGCGTCGTAGACGGGCGACACCGTGGCAGTGGGCTTGTTGGTATTGTTGACGTTGCCGCTGTTCTGGTCCTCCACCTGCACCAGGATGTCGGCGCGGTAGACCGGCTTGGACAGCAACGCGAACAGCAGCCCCACTGCCATCACCGCCGCGGCAACCGCGAGGAAGGTCCAGCGGTAACGGATCAGCACGTCGACATACGAAGTCAGATCCGACGAGGGCTCATCGCCTTCCGGGGCCTGGGCCTCGTAGTCACGCAGGTTCTTGATGTTGCTCATGTTGCCTCCCCGTAGCGGGTTGCCTGTGCTTCGGATTGAATCTGTGCCGTCCATGCCTGCACGCCCTCGCGGATCAACCCCAGCACGATCAGGAACATCGCCTGCGAGCCGCCGTAGGGATCGGGAATATCCGCCTGCGCGGCCTCGCACAGGCGGAAGGTCTTGCCGCGCGCCCGCGGGAAGCGCTGCTCCAGCCATTCGCGCTGCTCGCTGTCCATCACCAGCACCAGGTCGGCACCGTCGACCATGTCGTCGTCGAGCTCGCGCGCGCGATGCGCGCCCAGGTCCAGGCCGTCCTTGGCCAGCAGACGGATCACGCGCGGATCGGCGCCGGCGCCGACCGGCGGCGCCAGGCCGGCCGAACTGATGTGGCAGTCGGGCAAGGCCTGGCGCAGCAGGTCGGCGGCCATCGGACTGCGGCAGCGGTTGCCCAGGCACACCACCAGGATCGAGCGGATCATCGCGGTTTCATCGGAGATCAGGAGCGGCGCCTGCAGCATGGCTCAAGGTCGGGTAGTGAGACTGTTGACGCCAACCAGCGGACTCACCACCAGGGTCATGACACGGCTCCAACGCACCACTTCGCGGGCATCGACGTAGACCACGTCCTTGGGTTCCAGCTCGAAGCCTTCGGCAATGGCCAGCGCCACCGGCGAGGTGCCGTCCAGGTGGAACACCTTGGGCGAATCGTTGGCCGTCTTGCGGATCACGTAGATCTGCTCGGCGTTGGCCGAGTTGGGGTTCACGCCGCCGGCGTCGCCCAGCGCCTCGTTCAGCGTCATGCGCCCGTTGCGCATCAGCAGCGAGGTTGGCCGGACCACTTCGCCGGTGACGAAGACCTTGCTGTCCTCGCGCTGCTCGACGCGCACGATGTCGCCCGAGCGCAGCAGGATGCGCGACGGGTCGATGCCCTTGGCCAGCATCGCGGGGATATTCACGTACCAGCTGCGCTCGCCACGGGTCACGCGCACGCGGCTGTTGTCGCCGGTGTTGTTGAGCACCCCGCCGGCGCGGTTCAGCGCCTCGACCAGCGTCATCGGCGCGTCGTCGATGGCGAGCATGCCGGGCGTCCTGACCTCGCCGTCGACATAGACGCGCTGGCTGCGGAAGCCGAGCACGCGCACCGTCATCTGCGGGTTGCGCACCACGCGCGAGAGCACGCGCGCCATTTCGTCGCGGACCTGGTTGGCGGTCTTGCCGGCGACCTTCATCACGCCGGCATACGGGAACTGGATGTCGCCGTTGGGGCTGACCACATAGCCCGGCATGTTGGAGCCGCCGGTCGAGGCCGGGACCTCGAAGCCCGCGCCGATGCTGTAGGTCTGCGTCGGAAACACCAGTTCCGGGTGGTCCCACACCACCACCGAGATGATGTCGCCGGGCCCGATCACATAGGGCTTGGGCGTGGCGAACAGTTCCTCGACGCGGTCATTGGTGGGCTTGCTCTTGGCGCGCAGCTCGCGCACCAGGTCCATGGTGATGGGCGTGATGTCCGGCTTGGCGTCCGGGCCGACGGCGTCGACGTTCGCGGTCGGGCTGAAGTGCATCCCGGGCGATGCGGCGCAGCCGCCCAATAGCAGGGCGGCGCCGAGCACGGCGCACAGGCCCGGCCGCGCGCGCGGGCGCGAGCGGCGGGCGTGGTCGGTAAGGCTGACAGTGCGGCATTGACTGGTTTCCACGACATTCCTCCTGCACATTGGGGCGCGCCCGCGCTGGGACGGCAAGCCCCTGATGCTCCCAGCCTAGGGCGGTGGGTAGCGTGAATCGGTGCGCTCTCGCACACTGCCGCGGGCGCCTTGGGTGGCCTGCCGCGCACTGGTCGAATGCGCCGCGGGCATGCGGTCCGGGCCTTGCCTCATGGCTGCGGGCGGCGCTGTCCGATGGGGCGCGCGGGGGTGCCGCCATACACCGTCCACGCCTGGCGCAGGGGCTTTGTGACCACCGTGCGCGGGGCAATCACCGCGCCTTCGGGCAAGGTCACGCCCGGCGAGATAAACGCTTCGGCGCACACCCACACATGGCGCTCCAGCGTGATCGGCGACGCGATCAGCTGGAAGGTCTCGCTGTTGTAGTCGTGCGATCCCGTGCACAGGTGCGAGCCTTGTGACACGATGGCGTAGTCGCCGAGCGTGATCGGACTGATGTTGTAGAGGGTCACGCCGTCGGCGACGGCGGTGTGCTCGCCCATCACCAGGTTCCACGGCGCCCAGATCCGCGCCGCGGGGTAGACCCGCGCATCGCGGCCGAGGCGGGCGCCGAACAGCCGCAGCAGTGCGGCGCGCCAGGCATGCATCGGGCGCAGGCTGGGGCGGAACAGCCACAGCCATACCCAGTTCCATAGCTGCCGGCGTACACGGTTGGACAGCGAAAACGACGGGCCGGAGGTGCGGTGGGTGTGCTGGATGATCATACGGAGCGTTCCCGGGACGGCAGGCATTGCGGCGATGCTCGCTTGAAGCCGTGCCGCGCATCGGTGCGCCGCGCCACAGAAGCCGGGCGCGAGACCGTCGCGCTTGCCGTTGCCGACATCACGCTCCTTGCAGGTGCGCCAGCGCACGGAACCGCACCCGCTGCTGGCGCATGCTGCAGGCAGGAGACCGCGTACACAGGCTTGCCCGCACGCGGTGCGACCGGAGCCATGACGCGATGATGCATCCCTTGCCGTTGCGCGAGACCCCTGCGCCGCTGCCCAGCATCCTGATCTACAGCGCCCCCTTCCATCCGTTGATCGGCGGCATGGAGCGGTTCGCCGAGGAACTGGCGAGCGGGCTGGCGGAACTGGGCTATCCCGTCGAAGTGGCCACGCGCACACCGGCCGCGCCGGGCGACGCCACCACCTTCCCGTTCGCCGTGACCCGGGTCGGCGGCAAGCTGCAGCTGGCGCGCGCCATGCTGCGCCACCGGCGCGTGCTGTTCGTCGGCCTGACCTTCTATGACGTGATGCTGGCCAGCGCGCTGCGCCGGCGCATCGTGCTGACGCACCACGGCCCCTACGTGGTCCACGGCCACAACCGCGGCAACTGGACCGGTCCGATCAAGCGCTGGCTGTCGCGCTTCTACGACAGCATCTGCGTCAGCCACTACCTGGCCGGTTGGCTGCCGGGCCAGCCGCTGGTGATCCACAACGGCTATCGCGACGAGCTGTTCGCCGCGGCGCCGCCAGCCGAGGCGCGGCCGCCGGCAAGCTTCATCTTCGTCGGGCGGCTGGTGTCCGAAAAAGGCGTGGAGCTGCTGGTGCGCAGCTTCGCGCGCCTGCACGCGCGGCATCCGCATGCGCGCCTGACCATCGTCGGCGACGGGCCCGAGCGCGAGGCCCTGGCGCGGCTGGCCGAAGGGCTCGGCTGCGCCGCCGCGGTGCACTTTGCCGGCTGCCAGTGCGCCGCCGGCGTGGCGGCGCTGCTGGGCCGGCATCGCTGCCTGGTGGCGCCGTCGCTGGGCTTCGAGTCGTTTGGCATCGTCGCGCTGGAAGGGCTGGCGGCGGGCTGCGAGGTGATCGTCAGCCAGCGCGGCGGCCTGCCCGAAGCGGTCGGCGACTTCGGCTGGGTGGTCGAGCCGGCGCTCGAGCCGCTGCACGCGGCCATGGCCGCGGTACTGGCCGGCGCGTCACGCCGGGACGAAACCGGCACGCGCCAGTTCCTGCGCGAGCATGAGCGCAAGGCGGTGGCGCAGCGCTACGCCGAGGCCATTGCGCGCTTCACCCAGCATCCCAGCGAGCCGCGCGAGCGCGTACCCTTCAATACCGAGCAGCAGGGTTCCGAAGCCGGGCGCTAGGCCTCGCGCCAGCGGTCTTCATGCCCGGTCAGGCATTTGCGCAGGAAGCCCAGCATGCCGGTGCCGCAATAGACGCTGACGCGGGGCAGGCCGAAGGGATCGTCCGTGGCCCGCGCCAGGCCGCGCGCGGTAATGGTGGCGTTGGCGTAGCCGGCGTCGCGCACCATGTCCCGGTGCGCGGCGTCCTGGCTGCCGTAGGGATAGCAGAAGGCGGTCACCGGCACGCCGAGCCACTGCTCCAGTTCGTCCTTGGACACGGCGATCTGCCGGCGCGCCTCGTGCGGCGCCATGCGGCGCAGGTCGACATGGTCCAGCGTATGCGAGCCGACCTCATGGCCGCGCTGGTGCCATGCGCGCATCTGCGCCACGCTCATCAGCGCCGCGGGGCGGATGCCCAGTTCACGGTCCCAGACATTGCTGCCCGACAGCTGGCGCGAGACAAAGTAATTGGTGGCGGTG
This sequence comes from Cupriavidus neocaledonicus, assembly GCF_000372525.1. Lineage (GTDB taxonomy): Bacteria > Pseudomonadota > Gammaproteobacteria > Burkholderiales > Burkholderiaceae > Cupriavidus > Cupriavidus neocaledonicus. The sequence goes on along the minus strand of NZ_AQUR01000094.1, from coordinate 139,031 downwards.
AAGCCGAGCGCATCCAGCGCGGGCATGGCGTGCTCGAACACATTGCGGAAACCGTCGTCGAAGGTGATGCCGAACACCTTGCCGCTGCGCTCGCCGTGCAGGTACGGCATCAGGTCGCGCATGCTCAGGCCGCGATAGCCCAGCCGGTGCATCAGCCGCATCTGGCGCCGAAAGCGCGCCGGCGGCACCCACAGCCCGCGCCCGGGCGAGCGGCGTGGCGGCGGTGCGTCGATCTGGTGGTACATCAGGATCGGAATCGGCATGGCAGGGACCGGTTGCGCGCCATGCGGATGGCGCCGGTGCAAGCCATTCTGGTGCGCCGCGGGAACCAGCTCGGTGCGCTGGTCCACATTGGCCAGGCGGTGCCGCCACTGGCCGGCGCGGGTGTGTGGCAGCGAACAGAGGCCGCGGGCGCGCTGGCTCAAGCTGCGGGCACGAGGACGTATGGCCCCGCTTGCCATTGGCGCCAGCCTGGGGACCCGTGCCAGGCACACAGCGGGCACGACGCGCGGATTCCGGAGATCGCCTGCACCATGAGACTGCTGCACGTCATACCCTCCATCGACCCCGCCGGGGGTGGCCCCATCGAGGGCATCCGCCAATTGCGCCAGCCGCTGCGCGAACGCGGCGCCGAGATCGACGTCTGCTGCGGCGACGCACCCGACGCGCCGTTCGTGCGCGCCAGCGAGATGACCGTGGTCGCGCTGGGCCCGACCTCGTCCAAGTACGGCTTCAACCCGCGGATGCTGGCGTGGCTGCGCGCCCATGCGGCCGACTACGACGCGGTGCTGGTCGAAGGCCTGTGGCAGTTCCATGCGCTCGCCACCTGCCTCGCGCTGCGCGGCGGCGAGGTGCCGTACTTCGTCTATACCCACGGCATGCTCGACCCGTGGTTCCGCGAGCGCTATCCGCTCAAGCACGTCAAGAAGAGCCTGTACTGGCTGCTGGGCGACTACTGGGTGCTGCGCGGCGCGCGCGCGGTGCTGTTCACCTGCGAGGAAGAGCAGCGGCGTTCGCGCAATGCATTCTGGCCCTATCACTGCCGCGAGCTGGTGGCCGGATATGGCACCGCGCAGCCACCCACCGCGGCCGCGCCGTTGCGCGAGACGTTCCTCGCCGCGTTTCCGGCGCTGCGCGGCAAGCGCATCGTGCTGTTCCTGGGACGGATCCACGAAAAGAAGGGTTGCGACCTGCTGCTCGCAGCCTTTGCCGGCGTGGCCGATGCCGATCCGAGGCTGCAACTGGTGCTGGCGGGGCCGGTCGAGGCGGCGCTGCGCGAGCGCCTGGCGCGCCAGGCCGAACGGCTGGGGCTGGCGCAGCGGCTCAGCTGGACCGGCATGCTGGCGGGCGACCTGAAGTGGGGCGCGTATCACGCGGCCGAGGTCTTCAGCCTGCCGTCGCACCAGGAGAACTTTGGCGTGGCCGTGGCCGAGGCGCTGGGCTGCGGCGTGCCGGTGCTGATTTCCGACAAGGTCAATATCTGGCGCGAAATCGTTGCGGACGGGGCCGGACTGGCCGGCGCCGATACCGTCGAGGGCACCGGCGCATGCCTGCGCCAGTGGCTGCAGGCCGACCCCACCGCGCAGGCGCGCATGCGGGCGCAGGCGCAAGCCTGCTTCCAGCGGCGCTTCGAGGTGCGCCAGAGCGCGCAGCGGCTGCTGGACATCCTGAGCGAGCGGCCGGTGCCGGCGGCTGTCGCCGAGGCCGCCGCAAGCGGCGCCACGCGGGGCGGCACCCCATGAAAGCGCTACGCATCTTCGTCTTCGCGGTGCTGTCGCAGGGCCTCGGCGCCATCACCGGCCTGCTGCTGGCGCACTGGCTCAGCGTCGGCGACTACGCGATCTACACCGTCACCGGGGCCATTGTCGGCGCCATGTCGATCATCACCAAGGGTGGCATCCATTTCGGCCTGAATGCCATCCTGGGGCGCACCTGGCCCGACCGCGAGCGCGCGGCGCAGGCCACGCGCGCCGCGCTGGCGCAGCGCAAGCGCATCTCGGCCTTCCTGCTGCCGCCGCTGCTGATCGTCGCCGGCGTGCTGATGTACCGCAACCATGCATCGCTGGCGTTGATGGCCGCGTTGCTGCTGACGCTGCTGACGATGTGGTATTTCGACATGCAGTCGCGCGTGGTGGATCAGGTGCTGCTGTTCGCCAACCGCGGGCCGGCGCTGCAGGCACTCGATGCCGGCCTGTCGGGCGCGCGGCTGCTGCTGTCGTGGGGCGTCTACCTGGCGGGGCTGCAGAGCGCGCTTGCCGCCAGCCTGGTCAACACCCTGTTCGCGGGGCTGCGCGTGCCGTTCGTGCGCCGCTGGCTGCGCCGCGAATTGCCGGCGCAGGCTGCCGAGCCGGTGGCCGAGGACCAGCGTTCGATCCGCGCCATCACGCGCCGCCAGATCCCGATGGACGCGTTCTACTGCCTGCAGTCGCAGTTCGCTTTCGCCATCGTCGCGTTCTACGGCGCGGTCAGCCAGACCGCGGCGATCGGCGCGCTGTCGCGCATCGGCCAGCTGCTGGTGCCGGTCAGCGTCGTGGTGGGCGCGTATGTCGTGCCGCGCTTCGCGCAGGCGCGCGAACACGTGCTGCGCCAGTACCTGGGCTGGCTGCTGCTGGGGTCGCTGCCGGCCGGCACGCTGGTGCTGCTGGCCTGGCTGTGGCCCGAGCTGCTGCTGCGCCTGGTCGGCGCCAACTACGCCGGCCTGACCTCGGAGCTGCTGATCGCCTGCCTGGGCGCCGGCGCCTACAGCATTGCCGGCGTGGCCTGGGAACTGCTGGCCAACCGCGGCCTCAACCACTTCAACTACATGCAGGTGCCGGTGGTGATCGGCTGGTGCCTGGCCGCCCCGCACCTGCTGGACCTGTCCACGCTGCGCGGCGTGCTGTGGTTCGATGCCGGGCTGGCTGCCGGGCTCGGCGTCGCGGTGCTGTGCGAGCTGGCGGGCGCGATCCGTGCCGGGCGGCTCCTGCCGCCGCCCGCGCTGAGCGTCGATGGGAGCCGCCCATGAAAGTCCTGGTCACCCACCCCGGCCTGCAGCATTCGCACCAGATGGCGCAGGCGCTGCACGAGCAGGGATTGCTGTGCCAGTACTGGTCGGGCGTGCCGGTGCGCGGCCCGGGCGAGCCGGCGCCGTGGTGGCTGCCGCCGACGCTCGGCGCCAAGGTGCGCGAAGTCGGCATCCCGCGCGCCTTGCGCCGCCATCCGCTGTGCTTCCCGGCCATGCTCAAGCTGGGGCTGCATCGCCGCATCGGGCTCAACCGCTATCTGCGCATGTCGCAGTCGGCCTATGCGCACCGCGTGTTCCACCTGTTCGATGCGTGGGCGGCGCGGCGCGTCGAGGCGCTGCGCCCGGACGTGGTGGTGGCCTACGAGAATTCGGCGATGCGGACCTTCGAGGCGGCGCGCCGCATCGGCGCCCGCTGCGTGCTCGATGCGCCGGCGGTGCATCGCGCGACCGCGGCGGCCTTGCTGGGTGTGCAGCCCGACCCCTACCTGGCCTGCATCGACGCGCGCAAGGACCGCGAGGTGGAACTGGCGGACCTGGTCATCACCTGTTCCGAATTCGCCGCGCAGACCTACGCGCAGGCCGGTGTGCCGCACGCCAAGCTCAGGCCGATCCTGCTTGGCGCCAGCCTGCCCGGCAACGTGCAGCGCCGGCGCACGCGCGCCGGCACGCGCTTCCTGTATGCCGGCGGGCTGACCACGCTCAAGGCCGTCGACCTGCTGCAGCAGGCCTTTGCCATGGTGCGCGCGCGCGTGCCCGAGGCCGAGCTGGCGGTGGCCGGCGGCGGCGCCGAGCCCGGCCTGGCCGCGGCGCTGGCGTCGACGCCCGGGGTCACGCTGCTCGGCGCCTTGCCCCAGCCGGCGCTGTACCAGGAGCTGGCCGATGCCGATTGCCTGGTGCTGCCGTCGCGCTTCGATTCGTTCGGCATGGTGGTGGCCGAGGCGCTCGCCTGCGGCACGCCGGCGCTGGTGTCGGAGCGCGTCGGGGCCAAGGAGATCCTGCAGGAATTCCCGCGCGCGGGCTGGGTGGTCCAGGTCAGCGCGCAATCCTTGTATGACCGCATGCTGGAGCTTGCCACGGTGCGCGCCAGCCTGGACGAGGCGCGCCCGTACGCGAGCCTGGCCGGGGAGAAGTACACCTGGGCCAGGTATCGCCGCGCCGCGGTCGCAACCATCGCGACGCTATGCTGAGCCACTCCGCCGCACACCTGGCGCCGCCGGCGCGCTCGCGCATCCGCCGGCAGGCCCGCACCACCTTCGGCACGGTGTTCTTGCTGGTGTTCCTGGTAGCCGTTCTGGAAGGCGCGGCGCGCAAGTGGGTGGCGGGTTCGCTGAGCCTGCCGCTGGTGCTGCTGCGCGACCTGCTGGCGGTCTATGGCATCTACTACGCCATGCGCTATGGCGGCTTCACGCCGGCGCGGCCGGCGATGCGGCTGCTGCTGCTGTGGAGCGCGCTGGTGCTGGCATGGGGGCTGGTGCAGACCATCGCCGGCGACGGCACCCTTGCCATCATGCTGGTCGGGCTGCGCTTCTGGCTGCTCTATGTGTGGTTCGGCGTGGCCGCGGCGCTGCTGCTCGAGCCCGAGGACGTTGCCGCGATCTGCAAGACCACGCTGGTGCTGATGGTGCTGATGGCGCCACTGGTGGTGATGCAGCATTTCCTGCCGCCCGGCAGCTTCCTGAACCGGCAGGTCGACGGCGACGAAGACCGGGTCTTCATGATGGTTGGCGACATCGTGCGCACCACCGGCACGTTCTCGTTCACGCTGGGCTACACCACCTTCCTGGCGATCACCATGCCGATCGCGCTGCAATACGTGCTCGGCGGCGACGGCAAGCGGCACGGGCTGTATGCGCTGGTGGTGCTGGGCAGCCTGCTGGTCAGCGTGCTGGTGAGCGGTTCGCGCGCCACCGTGCTGCTGCTGCCGGGCCTGTTCGCGGTGGCGGCGCTGTGCATCCTGATGTTCGGGCGCGCCGTGGCCAAGCGCCGCGTGCTGGTCTGGGTCGGCGCGGCGGTGCTGATGGGAGCGGTCGGCATGGTCGTGTTCAGCGAGTCCGTCGAAGGCACGATGCAGCGCTTCCACGACGCCGCGGAAGACGAAGACTTCGGCGATCGCGTCGGCACCATGTTCCTGGGCGAGAGCCAGGCCTATGCCACGCCGACCCTGTTGGGCGCGGGGCTCGGGCGCGGCAGCAACCTGGCCAGCTACCTCGAGCGCGGCGAAATCACCTTCATGCTGTCAGAGACCGAGACCGGGCGCACCATCGAGGAGGCCGGCCTGCTCGGCTACCTGTACGTGGCGCTGAAATTCACCGTGTGCGTCGCCGGCATGTGGCTGGCCATTGGCGCGGCGCGGCGCAGCGGCAACTGCTTTGCCATCCTGCTGTGGCTGGTGAGCACGCTGTGCCTGCTGACATGGTCGCTGATCGGGCAGCTGACCGCCAACGTGCTGGGCTTTCTCTTTGTCGGCTTCACCATGGCGGTCACGCGGCTGGAGCGGCAGGGACGGCTGACGGGCGCTAACAAGCGCGCACGGCCGCGACGGCGACACGCGCGCTAGCAGGCGGCCGCGGGCCACGCAACCCATCGGGCATCCCCATCGATCCGCGAAGAAAAGCAATATGAGGCTCATCCTGTTCGGTCATCCCGCCTTCTTCGGCAGCCACAGCATGGACCGCTTCGCGGCCATGATCGTCGAGGGCATGCGCGAGCGCGGTCACGAGGCCCAGTTGTGGACCCCGCCCGCCGTGCTGGTGCGGCTGTCGACGCGCCCGGGCCTGCGCAAGTGGCTCGGCTATGTCGACCAGTACATGCTGTTCCCGGCATGGGCATGGTGGCGGCTGCGGCGCGAGGGCGCGGGCGCGCTGGCGGTGCTGACCGACCATTCGCTGGGCATGTGGATGTGGCTGCTGCATCGCCGCCCGCATGTGATCCACTGCCACGACTTCATCGCGCAGCGCACTGCCGCCGGCGAGTTTCCCGGCCGCCAGCTGTCGGCCAGCGGACGCCTCTACCAGGCGCTGATCCTGCGCGGCATCGCGCTGGGCCGGAACTTTGTCGCGGTGTCGGAGAAGACCGCGCACGACCTGCTGCGCCTGCATCCAGGGCCCAGGCCGCGGGTGCGGGTGGTGCACAACGGCCTCAACTACCCGTTCCGCCCGCTCGCGCCCGATGTCGCGATGCGCCGGCTGCGCGCGGCCGGCATCGACGAGATCGAGCCGGGCATGCTGGTCCATATCGGCGGCAACCAGTGGTACAAGAACCGCGAAGGCGTGCTGGCGCTATACCTGGCCTATTGCGAGGCCAGCAATGCGGGCGGCAGCGGTGCCGCCGCGGCGCCGCGCCCGCTGTGGATGATCGGCCCCGAGCCGACCCCCGCCATGCGCGAGCTGGCCGCCGCCGCGGAGCGGCTGGGCGGCCGGGTGCGCTTCCTGGAGGGCATGTCCACCGCGGCCGTGCACGCCGCCTATGCGCTCGCCGCGGTGCTGCTGTTCCCGAGCCTGGAAGAGGGCTTCGGCTGGCCCGTGATCGAGGCCATGGCGTGCGGCATCCCGGTGCTGACCACGGCGCGGGCGCCGATGCAGGAGATCGGCGGCGGGTTGGCGCTGCTGATGGAGCCGATGGAGCCGGACCAGGCCCAGGCCTGGGCCCGGCGCAACGTGGGCGTGCTGCTGGAACTGCTGTCGTGGCCGCAGGCCCGGCTCGACCAGCTGGCGGCGGACTCGCTGGCGTGGGTGCGGCATTTCTCCGCGGAACGCGCGCTGGACCAGTACGAGGCGATCTACCTGGCCGCGCTGGCCCCGGCCTCGACCGCCGCGACGGCGGAGGCCGGCACGGCCCGCTGAGGCCGGCGGCAAGCCGGCCAGGCGGGGGCCGCGGCACCGACCCCGGCTCAACGCAGGGTGTAGGCGATGGTCTGGATCACGCCGGCGCCTTCGCGCACTTCGCACAGCACGCGGCTGTGTACCGGCTTCAGGTTGAACGGCGGCGCGGTCAGCACCACGCCGCTCGGCACCATGCGCGCCAGCCGCGTCGAGGCCCCCAGCCGCTTCTTGGCATTGGGCGGAAAGTCCGGCGCCAGCGGCAGGTGTTCGGTCAGCACCAGCATCTGGTAGCGGTGCAGCTTGGCCAGCACGCGCGCGATGCGGCCGTTGTCCAGGTGCTGCAGCACCTGGCGCAGGAACACCACGTCGCCGGCGGGCAGCTCGTCTCCGGCAATGTCGAGGCAGCGGAAATCCACGTCGAGATGGGCGTAGCGCGCGCGGTTGGCCGCGATCAGCGGCGCCACCACGTCGCAGGCCACATAGCGCCCGCAGGCCGGGCGGATGCGGCTGCCGACATGGAAGTCGCCGCAGCCCAGGTCGACCACGTCGGGCTTGTGCGGCAACTCGCGCAGCAGTGCGGTGACCGCGTCGGCATAGGGCTCGACGATGCGCAGGTCGCGCGAGCCCGTGCCGCTGAAGAAGCCCGGCTCGTCGGCCTGGCCCCACAGGCTGCTGTGGTAGACGTCGGAGAACACTTCGCCCGGCGGCTTGGCCCCGTAGCGCGCGTCGTGCTGCTGCTCCCGGCGCACGTGGTAGTACATGCGCACCCAGGTGGGCACCAGTGGTTTGATGGTTTGCATCAGGCGTTGCACCAGCGCGGCTTGCGTGGTGGCGGTGTCTTGGCTCATGACGGGTCCCCTCGGATGAATGGCGTGTGCCGCCCCTGCGCTCAGGCGACCGCAGAGGCATCTTGCGCTGCAGGCGGCGCTACCAGCGCCTGCAGTGCAGATTCCAGTTGCGCCAGCACCGCGTCGCGGCCCAGATGGGCTTCGGCCCAGGCACGGCCGGCGGCGGCATGCATGGCGCGCCGCTGCGGCTGGCAGGCAAGGGTGGCAATGGCGTGCGCCAGCGCGCTGGCGTCGCCGGGGGGCACCAGCACGCCCACGCGTGCGACCAGGCGTCCCAGTTCGGTATCCGGCTGCGCGGTGGCAATGACCGCGCGCCGGCTCGCCAGCATGCCGGTGAGCTTGGACGGCATCACCAGGTCAGCGGCATCGGCGCGTTGCGGCAGCAGGTGCATGTCGGCGGCCGCCATCATTGCGTGGAACTGCGCCGGCGGCTGCAGCGGCAGGAAATGCACGCGTGCCAGGCCGGCGCAGCGCGCCTGCAGCGCGGCGCGGCCGCTGCCGTCGCCGCACAGCACCATGTGCAGGCGCGGGTGGCCCTGCAGCGCCTGCGCGGCTTCGGCCAGCACTTCCAGGCCCTGCTTGTTGCCCATGTTGCCGGCATACAGCGCGATCACCGCATCGGCGGCAATGCCCAGGCCGTGCCGGAACGCCAGCGCCGCGTCGGCCGGGGCCTCGTGCAGGTCGGCCCAGTTGGGCAGCAGCTTCAGCCGTGCGGGGCTGACGCCCTTGGCGCGCAGCGCGTCCGCCATGGCCTGCGAGATGGTCGAGACGCGCTGGTAGCGCGTGGTCAGCGCGCGCTCCATGCGCGTGGCCAGGCGGCGCAGCAGCGGATGGCGCAGCACCCCCAGCGCGAACGCGGCATCGACCTCCAGGTCCTGCACGTGCAGCCAGGTGCGGGCGCGCGTGCAGCTGCCCAGCAGCAGCGCCGCAGGGCTGCACATCAGCGTGGGCTCGACCGCGAAGATTACGTCGGGGCGCCAGCGCAGCTGTGCCGCCAGGCAGGGCACGCTGCTCAGCGCAAAGCTCATCAGGTGCAGGATGCGCAGCAGTCCCGACGGCCTGCGCGGCACCCACACCGGTGCGCGGTAGACCGTCACGCCGTCGTGCGTCTCGCGGGCATAGCGCCAGGCGCTGTAGCCCGCGCTGACGCGCCATGCGGGGTAGTACGGCGGGGCGCAGATCACGCGCACCTCGTGCCCGCGCGCGGCCAGCCATTGCGCCTGCTCGCCGGTGTATTTGCCGATGCCGGTCAGTTCGGGCGCGTAGTTCTGGCAGTAGATCAGGATCTTCATGGCCGCTGCGCGCGCGTCGGGGTCAGGCCAGTGCGGCCGCGATGCCGCCGGGCAAGGTGCCGGTGCGGCAGGCCTCTTCGTAGACGCCGCGCAGGCCGTCGCGCAGGGCAATGCGCGGGCGCCAGCCGGTGCGCATGATGGCGCTGCTGTCGAGCCGCTTGCGCGGCGTGCCATCGGGCTTGTCGGCTTCGAAAGCAATGGTGCCGCGATAGCCGGTGACCTGCGCCACCAGTGCCGCCAGCGCGCCGATCGAGACCTCGTCGTCGCTGCCGACGTTGAGGAAGCCCGCGGGCGCGGCCTCGCGGTAGGCCGGTGCGGACAGCGCCATCACATGCAGGCAGGCGCGTGCCAGGTCGTCGGCGTGCAGGAATTCGCGCAAGGGCTTGCCGGTGCCCCACACCGACACGCGCGCGCTGCCGGCCAGGCGGGCGTCGTGGAAGCGGCGCACCAGTCCCGGTATCACGTGGCTGTTGTCGGGGTGGTAGTTGTCGCCGGGCCCATAGAGGTTGGTCGGCATCACGCAGCGGAAATCGGTGCCGTACTGGCGGTTGTAGCTGTCGCACAGCATGATGCCGGCAATCTTGGCGATGGCGTAGGGCGCGTTGGTCGGCTCCAGCGCACCGGTCAGCAGCGACGCTTCGCGGATCGGCTGCGGCGCCAGGCGCGGGTAGATGCAGCTCGATCCCAGAAACAGCAACCGTCGCACGCCGGCCTGCCAGGCGGCATGGATCACGTTGGTGGCGATGGCGAGGTTCTGGTGGATAAATTCGGCGGGGTAGGTGTTGTTGGCATGGATGCCGCCGACCCGCGCTGCGGCCAGGTAGACCGCGTCGATGCGCTGGCTGGCGAAGAACGCCTGCACCTGCGGCTGGTCGCACAGGTCAAGCTCGGCGTGCGGGCGCGTCACGATCTCGGCGCCGCCCTGCGCGCGCAGCGCGCGCTCGATGGCCGAGCCGACCATGCCGCGGTGTCCGGCGACAAAGATGCGCGGGCGCTCTGCCAGGGCCTGGTTCATGGGATCCTCGCGGTGGCCGTGCCAGCGGCTACTCAAGATGGTTGAAGGCCTGGAAGCCGGCCAGCCTGACCAGCGCGTCGCGGCGCGCCGCGGCGTAGTCGGCCTCGATCATTTCCCGCACCAGTTCGGCAAAGCCGATGCGCGGGCTCCAGCCCAGTCGCTCGCGCGCACGGCTGGCATCGCCGAGCAGCGTTTCGACCTCGGTCGGACGGAAGTAGCGCCGATCGACCCGCACCACGATCTCGCCGGGCTTGCACGCCGGCGCGATGCCGCCGCGCGCGGGCGGATCGACATGCTCGACGATGCCGACCTCGTCGACGCCGCTGCCATGGAAGGTGATGGTGATGCCGAGCTCGCGCGCCGCGCGCTGCACGAACTCGCGCACGCTGTGCTGCTCGCCGCTGGCGATGACGAAGTCCTCGGCCGCGGGCTGCTGCAGCATCAGCCACTGCATCTCGACGTAGTCGCGCGCATGGCCCCAGTCGCGCAGCGCCGACAGGTTGCCCAGGTACAGCGTTTCCTGCAGGCCCAGCGCGATGCGCGCGATCGCGCGCGTGATCTTGCGGGTGACGAAGGTCTCGCCGCGCACCGGGCTTTCGTGGTTGAACAGGATGCCGTTGCAGGCGTACATGCCATAGGCCTCGCGGTAGTTCACCGTGATCCAGTAGGCGTAGAGCTTGGCGGCGGCATACGGGCTGCGCGGATAGAACGGCGTGGTTTCCTTCTGCGGAATCTCCTGCACCAGCCCGTAGAGTTCTGAGGTGGAGGCCTGGTAGAAGCGCGTGAGCTTTTCCATGCCCAGAATGCGGATCGCCTCCAGCAGGCGCAGCGTGCCGATGGCGTCGGTGTTGGCGGTGTATTCGGGCTCTTCGAACGAGACCTGCACGTGGCTCTGCGCGGCGAGGTTGTAGATCTCGTCCGGCTGCGACTGCTGCACCACGCGCACCAGGCTGGCGGTGTCGGTCATGTCGCCGTGGTGCAGGATCAGCCGGCGCTCCTGCGCCTGCGGGTCCTGGTACAGGTGGTCGATGCGCTCGGTGTTGAACAGCGAGCTGCGCCGCTTGATGCCGTGGACTTCATAGCCCTTGCCCAGCAGCAGTTCGCACAGGTAGGAACCGTCCTGCCCGGTGATGCCGGTGATCAGCGCCCGCCGGATGCCATTGCGCCCGCGTGGCGTGGCCCGCTCCGGTCCGGTGGCGGTGATATGACCGAGTGTGTCCAGCTCGTTTGCGCCCATGGCTCTGATCCGTTAGCAAGTGGGGCGACTGTAGCGCTGTGCTGCGGCGCCGCACCGTCTGCTACCCCACACAACGGCACCCGGCCGTGTGGGCGCTGCGCCACGGATCAGGTGCGCGGCATCGGTGTCGTGACCTCGCTGCGGGTGCGTTCCGTGCGGCGTCATGGCCGGGCGCAAGCCGCAAGTGCTGCCACAGCAGGCGCGTAGTGGCCCAGAATGGCGCCACGCCGCGCCAGCCGCTGCGATGCAGGTGCTGCCCGAGGTTATGCGGCAGCGCCAGCATCAGGAACAGCGCCGCCTTGTCTTGGCGGTGCTGGCTGCGGCCGTAGCGGTGCAGCATGGTGACCATGCGCGCGGCATCGGCGGCCGGGCTGCCGGCGCATGGCGGCGGCCGCTCTCCATCGAGCCGATTGACCGCGCTGGGAATCAGCTCGATGTGGCAGCCACAGCCATAGACGGCGCGTCCGGCCACGTCGGCGACGTCGTAGTCGGCATCGAGGCACTCGTCGAACGGCAGCCGCTCCAGCAGCGCGCGCGGGAACACCGTGCTGGACAGCACCACCGCGCACAGCGGCCGCCGCCGCGCGGCGCGGCGTGGCGGCTGGCGCGACGGCAGCCCGAGGAAATTCTCGCGCTGCGGCCGCAGGCATTGGCCCGCGTACATCGCCGTGCCGGTCAGCACCAGCGCGTCGGCGTTGCCCCCCGCGGCGACCCGGTAGATGAAGTCGTCGGCGAGGCGCTCGCCCATCTGCTGCAGGAAGGTCGGCCCCAGCGTGGCGTGGTCGTCGAGAAACAGCACATGCGAGCCGGTGGCCGCGCGCAGCAGGCGGTTGCGGCTGGCGGCGGCGCCGCGCCGCGGCCCGTCGAGGCAGGGGATGTCGGGGTAGGCGTCGCGCATCAGCGCGCGCGTGGCGTCGTGGCTGCTGTCGTCGCAGACCAGCAGCTGGTGCGGCGGCATGGTCGAGGCCGCGATCGATTGCAAGGTCCGGCGCAGGCCGTCCGGATGATCGCGCGTGCTGACGCACACGGAAAAGCTGGGCAAGAACGTGCTGGCTTGCATGATGACCCCTCCCGTCCGGCAAACGCCGGCTTGGCGCCGGCCCGTCTGTGCGGGCGCGGCGCGCGGCAAAACCCTCAGGCAGGCATTCAGACCGCCGGCCTGACCGCCTGGCACGGCGGTTCGTTGCGCCTTGGCGCCACCCCGGCGCCATTGGTTTCGCGCGTGATGCGTTCGTCGCCGCTGACCCATTCCAGCGTGGCGCCGCGCTGCAGGGCGGCGTAGACCGCCTCGCCCTTGTTGCGCACCTTGAGCCGCTGGTACAGCGTGCAGGCGTGGCTCTTCACAGTCGCCACCGAGATGTTGAGCATGCGGCTGACGGTCTTGATCGGGTAGCCGCGCGCCAGCAGCACCAGCACCTCGTACTGGCGCGGCGTGATCTTCAGCATCTCAGCCTCGTCGTAGCCAGGTTCTTCCTCGGTCAGCGGCATGGCAGCGGGCGTGGGCGAGACCGCCGCCGGGGCTGGCGCGGACAGCGGCTGGCCGGGCCGCAGCTCGGTCAGGTCGCGCAGCGCCACGGTGGTACGCAGGGCGGCGCGCGGGGTGCTGGCGCAGGACGCCAGCGCCAGCTGCTCCCCCGGCGTTTGGGCCGGATGCGCGGCGCTGAGCGGCAGCGGCGCAGCCGAGGCGAGAGACTGCGTGGCGGGCATCGCCGAACGCGATGCCGAGGGCAGGGTGCCGGTCTCGGCCGCGAACAGCAGCCCCTGCACGCCCGACACGGCCATGCGGATGGCCGCCTCGATCACCGCCAGCGAGGCGGACTTGGGCAGGCAGCCGCAGATGCCGCGCGCGCTATCCGCGGTGGGCACGTGCAAGGGCAGGGTGTCGGCCAGGATCAGGATGCGTTGCGGCGCAAGCGTCTGCCGGGCCTGTTCCAGCAGCACCCAGCCCGGTGCCGGGTCGGCGGGCATGCCGAAGACGAGCAGGTCTGCGTTCTGGTGTCGGGCGTCCAGCCTGGTGATGTCCGCGGGTGCAATGGCCGCCACCTGCGCGGATTCCTGGATGTTCTCGAGCATCTGCAATAGCCCGAGCCGGAGCAGCGGATGCTCCTCTATCAGCAACGCGTTCATGGACTTCACTCCCCGTTTTACCCGGGGGCGGACTGCGGGGCACTTTGCGTATGGAAGACGTGACAGGACCGCCGTCACCTCGGTAGCTGGTGACTGGTGGCTGGCTCTGTGGCTGACCCCCATGCTTCCATGCCGGACGGCTCCGTTGTTGTGGCTGGAACTTGCCCATGACTGGAAGGATGACCCCGAACCCGAACCCGGGTGATGCTTACTCCTAAATCAGTTGGAATTCATCTTATGGGGTGGGGGAGGGGAATGCAAGCAAGGGGGTACGGGGTGGAATGAAGGAGGGAATGAAAGGAGCTTCATAATCCTTTCAAATATATCGTATTTACCTCTGCCAGGTTCCGCAAACGCCGCGCTGGCGCGGTTCCCGGTGGTTTCATCGATGTGACATACAGAATTTAATTGGTTGCAAATCTGAAACAGATTCTATTATCTTCGACCGGATATGACGATTTTATAACCCTCTTGAGGGGTGTCCGAAATGCATCGTCGGCAGCGCTGCTCCAATTATGAAACGCGCCCCGGAAATGCGGGTTGCGAAATCAATTCGGCAGATTTGCCGGCACGTCGCGCACATGGTCTAGTGCTTCTGGATGAGGCGTGGTTACCACCATGGATGAACGCTGCGGCGCCGGCGCCACCGTCCGCGCCGGGCTTGCCACCACCCATCGGTGGGGGGCAGGCCCGCTGCGGGAGGGTGACGCCGGCCGTCCGCCTCAGCGTACCCAGCGACCCGGGCGCATGACCCAGCCGTGCGGGCCGCGTACCCAGCGCTCGGGGACATAGCGGTAGCCGACACGCTGCGGCTGCCAGTAGCCGCCGCGCCAGGCGTAGTCTGCGCCGCGGGCTTCCCAGTGGCCCGGCACCCAGACCTGGCCGCGGCGCGCAGCCGGGTGCGGTTCGTAGCGCGGCGGCGGCGGCGCATGGCCGTAGCCGCGGGCGACCGGCGCCTGGTGGGCTTCGGCGGGAGCGGTCAGGCCGAAGGCGCCGCCCGTGGCAAGGACGGCTGCAGCAAGCAGGAGTTGGCGTTTCATGGGATGGCTCCTCTGGGCGGTGGTGGAATCAATAGGGATGATGGTGGTGGCGCGGCGCGCCGCCGCGCGGGGGCACCACGATGCAGGCGGAAAGCAGTGCGGCGGTGGTGGACAGCAGCACCACCAGGGACAGGGCTCGCTTCATCTTGGCTCCTGGCGGGATCGCGTTGGACACGGCTTCAATGTAGCGGCCGGCCGCCGCGCTGCGCGCTTGCACTTGTAAGCCTGTCTCACATGGGGCGACGGCACGAGCGCGCTGCCGTGGCGCCCGCAGCCCCAGCCCGAAACCCTTGCCACGCAAGGCTTCGCGGGCGACGCGGCGGGCCCGGCGAGCAGCGCGCGGGCACCACTGCGAAGGTAATGTGACGTTACACGGGAAATAGACCTCGCAAGGCGGGCAGGGCCGCGCAGAGCCGCCGCGGTGTCCGGGGCCGGCCTGGCGGCCACGCAGAAACGGGTACGCAGTGGCATTGCGGCGTTCCGGCATCGGGCGCCGCCCGGGCGCGATGGGCTATACCAATGGGAAGTGGCCACGTATGCGGGAAGGAGGCGCCATGCCGGTCATGCTCATCGTGCTTGCCTTGCAATGGCTGCAGGGCCTGTCGCCGCCCCCCGCGGCATTGTTCGCACTGCCGCAGGAGCCGGCGCCGGCGGATGCCACCGCCGTGGTGGAGGCCGCGCCGGCCCGCTGACCCGGTCGCTCGCGCCGGCTGACGGCCAGGCTGGTATCAGCCCGGCGCCGTCAGCGTGGCCAGGCCGGTTTCAACCAGCCCGCCGGGCGCAGCCGGCGGGCGCCGGCACGGCAAAGGACGCGCCGTAGCGCGCCGGGTCCAGCCGCATGGTCAGCACGCCCACCGCCGCCGCGCACGCCAGGTGGTACCACCAGCCCGCGGCGAAGCTGCCGGTGCGCGCCTGCAGCATGGCGGTGATCCACGGCGCCAGCGACGCCAGCAGGAAGCCGCCGCCCTGCATCACCGCGCTCAGCGCGCCGGCGCTGTCGGCATCGGGCAGGTGGTCCAGCGCCACCACCAGGTACAGCGCAAAGCAGCCGCCCAGGCCGGCGCCGCCGATCACGGCCCAGGCCTGCGGCGCGGCGTCCGGCCACAGCGCCAGCCCGGCGAAGCCGGCAACCTGCAGCGCCAGCGCCAGCGCCATCCACGCGCGCCGGTCCAGGCTGCGCGCCGCCAGCGCCGGCAGCAGCAGCGCCGCGGCGGCCTGCGCCACCGCCATCAGCGCCACCAGCGAGCCGCTGGCCGGCGCGCTCCAGCCATGGCTCTGGTAGAAGGGCGCCAGCCACGCCACCAGCGAGGCATAGCCGCCATTCATCACGCCGAAGCTGATCATCAGCAGCCACGTGCGCGGGCGCCGCAGCAGCGCGCGGGTCTTGCCGGCGGCGCTGGGCGGGCGCCCGGACGGCGCCGCCGGCGTCGCGGCCGGCGGGCGCGCCGGGCCGCGCGGCAGCGCCACCCACGCCAGCGCCAGCGCCACCAGCGCGGGCACGGCCCACAGCGCCAGCGCCTCGCGCCAGCTGCCGGCCAGCTCGGTCACATAGGGTGACAGCTGGGCGCCCAGCGCGCCGCCGCCCATCAGCGCCGCCGAATACAGTCCCATCACCGGCGCCACGCGTGCCGGGAACTCCTGCTTGACCAGCCCCGGGCACGCCGCCTGCACCACCGCCACGCCCAGCCCGCACAGCGCCGCGGAGGCGATCAGCCAGGTCCCGCCGGCCACGCCCAGCCGCACGGCGCAGCCCGCGCCAACCAGCGCCAGCGCGCCCAGCACCGCGGTGCGCGCGCCCAGCCGCGCGCGGATCGCCGGGCCGAAGAACGCCCCGACTCCCATCAGCAGCATCGGCAGCAGCGTCAGCCACGCCATGCCCTGGTAGCTCAGGCCGGTGCCGCCGCGGATGGCGGGCGCCAGCGGCCCGACCGCGGTCAGGAACGGCCGCAGGTTCAGGCCGATACCGGCCACGGCCGCCAGCACCAGCCAGCGCGGCGGCCGGGGCCGCACCGGGCGCGCGCCTTCAGCCACGGCGCGGGCGCATGCCGTAGAGCTGCGCGGCGGAGAGCTCGACCGGCACCCGCGTGAGCGGCAGCGGCGGCGGCTCCAGCGGCAGGCGCAGCGCCTGGTAGGCGGCCTCGCTCGACATGCCGTAGGGCGCGGCATCCTGGTTGTCGAAGGCGAAGTAGACCGCCTGCACGCCGGCCATGGTCATCGCCGCCAGGCACATCGGGCACGGATGGCCGCTGGCATAGACCACGCTGCCGCGCAGGTCGGGCCGGCCCAGCTTGCGCGCGGCGGCGCGCACTGCCTGCATCTCGGCATGGGTGGTGGGGTCGTGGCTGTGGACGATGTCGTTGACGCCGGTGGCGACGGTTTCGCCGTCGAGCACCAGCACGGCACCGAACGGGCGCGCGCCGCGGTCACGGTTGGCCACCGCGAGGCGCACCGCCTCGCGCATGAATTCCTGGTGAGTGGTCATGGTTGCAGAAAAAGTGGGTACATGCTCGCGCGGAACGCGGCATGGCGCTTGAAACGGCAGCGATGGCGACCGGACGCACACCGGCGCATCGTGCCGAACTGTACGCGGGGCCTTGGTGATTGGGAAATTAAATGATGAAATCGCCGGCAGTGGAAAACCCAATGGATACGCCGCCATGCAGGACCCGCGTCTCGACCCCGTGCTGCTGCAGAGCTTTGTCGCCGTCGCCGAGAGCGGCAGCTTTACCCGCGCCGCCCAGCGCGTGCACCTGACCCAGTCGACGGTCAGCCAGCAGGTGCGCCGGCTCGAAGAGCAGCTGGGCTGCGTACTGCTGGACCGCGGCGGGCGCTATGTCACCACCACGCCGGAAGGCGAGCGCCTGCTGGGCTATGCGCGCCGGCTGCAGCAATTGATGGCGGAGGCCGTCGGGCAACTGCGCCAGAGTGCCGGCCAGGGCGAGATCCGGCTGGGTGTGCCCGAGGACTTTGCCGCGCGGCCGCTGACGCCGGTGCTGGCCGGGTTTGCCGATGACTGGCCGGGCATGCGGCTGGAGGTAACCAGCGGCATGAGCCACGAGCTGTGGCAGCGTTTCCAGGACCGCGAGCTGGACCTGGTGCTGGTCAAGCAGCGCACCGGCCAGGCCCAGGGGCTGGCCAGCTGGCCGGAGCCGCTGTGCTGGATCGACAGCCGCAGCCGTCCGGCGGTGGCACGCGATCCGGTGCCGCTGGTGGCATTCCCGGTAGGCGGGCTGTATCGCGGCGAGATGATGCATGCGCTCGACGCCGGCGGCCGGCGCTGGCGCGTGGCCTTTGTCAGCGCCAGCCTGGCCAGCATCCTGGCGGCGGTGGCCGACGGCCTGGGCGTGACGCTGCTGCCGCGGCGGCTGGCCACGGCGCATCACACCGTGCTGGAGCACGGCTGGCCCGCAGCGGTGCCGGATGTCGAACTGAGCCTGCACGCGCAGCCGGACCTGCCGGCGGCGGCGCGGGACATGGCGGCGCGGCTGGCCGCGCTGTGCGAGACCGTGATGGCGGCGGGCGCGCCGCCCGGACTTCAGCCGAAGAACTCGTTGTAGTAGCGGGTGCAGGTGCCGGCCGGGCGGAAGGTATAGGGCAGCTCGGCCATCGCGGCGGCTTCGAGCGAACCGAACGGAATGTCCGGGACGGCGAGCGCGGCGAGGTCGGTGGTGGCGTCTGCCGTAGCGTGGGGTCGGGTCGGCGCCGTCGCGGCGCGGGCGGGGGAGGGCGTGGTCATGTCAGGGCTCATGCAATCGGGCCGGGCCGGCACGGTGGCCTGCCCGGCAAGGGCGGTGCGGCGTTGTCAGCGCCAGCGGCCATCGTAATGCTGCACTGCGGTGAAGTCAGCCGCCCCCGCCTCAACACACTGTTGCACGAGCGCGCCTAATGGTGCCGGATCGCGCCTGGCTGGCCTGGCAAGTGGCGCGCGGGCCGCCGCCGCCACCGGCGCCAGGGTCTATATTTGGCGGAGGGGCCGCCTGCGCTGGCCGTCCCCCTCCCATGGAAACCGCCATGTACCTGCCCCCGTGCTTTGCCGACCGCCGCGAGGCGGGCCAATACCTCGGCCGCCACCTGGCCGGACTGGGCTTTGGTGCCGCGCAGCTGGGCCAGACCCCGCTGGTGCTGGCGCTGCCGCGCGGCGGCGTGCCGGTGGCATTCGAGGTGGCGCGCGCGCTAAACGGGCAGCTGGACGTGCTGCTGGTGCGCAAGATCGGCGCGCTGGGCTACCCGGAACTGGCGCTGGGCGCGGTGGTGGAAGGCGATGCCGGCGGTGGCGGACCGCACACGGTGGTCAATGACGATCCCTGGGCCCGCCGCGCCGTCGACAGCGGCAGCTTCGATGCCGAGCGCGGGCGCCAGCTCGACGAGATCGCCCGGCGCCAGCAGCGCTACCGCGGCGGCAAGCCGGTGCCGGCCCGTGCCGGACGCGTGGTGATCGTGGTCGATGACGGCGTGGCCACCGGCGCTACCATGCGCGCCGCGCTCGAAGGCGTGCGCATGGCCGGCGCGGCGCGCGTGATCGCGGCCACCCCGGTGGGCTCTCAGGACGGGCTGGCCACTCTGGCCGCGGCCGCCGACGAGGTGATCTGCCTGAATACGCCGCCCAGCTTCGGCGCGGTCGGCGCGTTCTACCTCGATTTCAGCCAGACCAGCGACGAAGAGGCGCTGGCGTTGCTGCGCACGCCGCCGGCGGCCTGAGCGGTTGCGCCGGATTCAGTCCGGGCGGCCGCGCTCGCGCGCCAGGCGCGCCTTCAGGTGCGGCACCAGCCCGCCGGCGGCCAGGATGGCGCGCAGGAACGCCGGGATCGGTTCGCACGCCACCACGCTGCCGTCGTCCAGCCGCAACTGCGCGGTCTCCAGGTCCAGCACCGCATGCGCGCCGTCGGCCAGCCCGCTGGTGTCGGCGCAGACCAGCACCGGCAGGCCCAGGTTGATGGCGTTGCGATAGAACAGCCCCCCGAACGATTGCGCCACCACCGCGCCCACGCCCAGTTCGCGCAGCGCCTGCGGCGCCTGCTCGCGCGAGGAGCCGATGCCGAAGTTGGCGCCCGCCACCAGCACGTCGCCGGGACGCACGCTGCCGGGAAACTCCGGGCGCACCGACGCCAGGCAATGCCGGGCCAGCACCGGCAGCGGCGCTTTCATCAGCACGGCGGGGGCCATGGCATCGGTGTCGATGTTGTCGCCGAAGCGCCAGAGGCGGCCGGCAGGGGCGGGGGCAGGGGCGGGGGCAGAGGTCATGCGGGAAGTCTGTCCCGCCGGCGGCGGGCACGAGGTGGGGGCCGCGCGTTACTCCAGCAGCGTGCGCGGATCGGTGATGCGGCCGGTGACGGCGCTGGCGGCCACCGTCATCGGCGAGCCAAGCCACACCGCGCTGCCGGCGTCGCCCATGCGGCCCGAGAAATTACGCGCGGTCGAGGCAATCGCGCGGCTGCCGGCCGGGAAGCGCGCCGCGCCATAGCCCGCGCAGGCGCCGCAGGCATTGGGCAGCAGCATCGCGCCGGCATCGGCGAGGATGCCGAGCGTGCCTTCCTGCTCGGCCTGCAGCTGATCGCGGCGCGAGGCCGGCGCCACCTGCAGCGTCACGCCGGCGGCAACGCGCCGCCCGCGCAGCACGCGCGCGGCCATGCGCAGGTCTTCCAGCTTGGCGCCGGTGCAGGCACCCAGATAGGCGATCTGCACCGGCTCGCCGGCAGCGCGGTCGACCGGCGCACTGTTGGCGGGCGAGTGCGGCGCGGCCACCTGCGGCGCCAGCGTGGCGGCATCGAAGCGGTGCGTGGCCAGCACCGGCGCGCCGGCATCGCTGCGCCAGTGGTTCAAGTCGATGGCGGCGAGCGTCGGCGCCGGCACGCCGGCCTGCGCCAGCCAATCCAGCGTGACCGCGTCGGGCGCCACCAGTCCGGTCTGCGCCCCGAGCTCGGTGCTCATGTTGGTGAGCGTCATGCGTTCCTGCATCGGCAGCGCGGTGACGGCGCTGCCGGTGAACTCGAGCGCCTGGTAGCGCCCGCCGCCCATGCCCAGCGTGGCGCACAGGAACAGCATCATGTCCTTGGCGCACACCCCGGGCGCGAGCTGCCCGTCCCATTGCAGCCGGATGGTGTCCGGCACCCGCAGCCAGATCTCGCCGGTGGCGAGCACGCCGGCCATCTCGGTCGCGCCCACGCCGAACATGTACGCGCCGAACGCGCCTCCCGTGGGGCTGTGGCTGTCGCCGCCGACGATCAGGCGGCCCGGCAGCACATGGCCGCGCTCGGGCAGCACCACGTGGCAGATGCCCTCGGCGTCGATGAAGTGCGCGCCGGCCTGGCGCGTCCAGTCGCGCGTGAAGCGCAGGATCGATTCGGCCTGGGCGTCGCCGCCGGGCACGAAATGGTCGGTCACCACGACATAGCGCGACGGGTCCCAGACCCCGGTGCCAAGCTCCTGCAGCAGCGGCGCGACGCGGCGCGGGCCGCTGGAGTCGTGCGACATCGCCAGGTCGACCCGGCAGATCACCACGGTGCCGGGCGCGGCATGGGCCAGCCCGGCGGCGCGAGCCACCAGCTTCTGCGCGAGCGTGGCGGACAGGGGACTCATTCCGGCGACGCTCCCGAATACTTGACCACGCCGGCCCAGCGCTTGACGTCCTGCTTCACGAACGCGGCGAAGGCCTCGGGCGGGGTGCCCATCGGCTGCGCGCCGTCGTTCTCCAGGCGCTTGCGCACGGCGGGAGACTCCAGCCCCTTGCGCGCGGCCTGGTACAGCGCCTGCGTGGTCTCGTGCGGCATGCCGGCCGGGCCGAACAGCCCGAACCACGCGCTCGACTCGAAGCCCTTGACGGTATTGCCGATCGGCGCCGCGCCGGGGAACTGCGGCAACGGCGCGGGGCTGGTCACGCCCAGCACCTTGAGCTTGCCCGCGCGCACGTGCGGCAGCACGTTGATGGTGCTGGCGAACATCAGGTCGCACTGGCCCGCCAGCACGTCGGTCAGCGCCGGCGCGGTGCCCTTGTACGGGATGTTGACGATGTAGGTGCCGGTCATCATCTTGAACATGTCGCCGGCCATGTGCAGCGACGAGCCGACCGAGCCGATGGCGAAGTTCAGCTTGCCCGGCTCCGAGCGCGCCAGGCGGATCAGCTCGGGCACGTTGTTGGCCGCCAGCCGGGGCGTGGCCACCAGCACGCTGGGCACGGTGGCGACCAGCGTGATCGGCGTGAAGTCCTGCACCGGGTCGAACGGCAGCTTCTTGTACAGCGTGGCGTTGATGGTATGGCTGGTGAAGCTCATCAGCAGCGTGCTGCCGTCCGGCGCGCTCTTGGCGACCAGGTCCGCGGCGATATTGCCGCCGGCGCCGGGGCGGTTTTCGACCACCACCGGCTGGCCCAGCTCCTGCGACATTTCCTGGGCGATGGTGCGCGCCAGCGTGTCGGTGGTGCCGCCGGCCGGCGCGCCCACCAGGATCCGGATCGGCTTGCCGCCGGCAAGCTGCGCCTGCGGCTGGCCTGGTGCCTGCGCCGCCGCCGACAGCGGCAAGGCCAGCGCGCAGGCAGCCAGCGTGCCGAGCGTGGCAAGGCGCCGCATGGTGGCGCGGCGCGGAATCGAAGGCAGACGGGTCAGGCTGGACGGACGGAACTCAGACATGGCGGCGGTCCTCGCACGATGTGATCAGGGATGCGCAGTATGGCGCGGAACCGGGTCCGGCGCACCCCCGGCAACGCCCGCCCGGGGCAACGCCCCTGGGCAGCGGTCGCGGGCCAGTGCACGTCAGTCGCGCAAGCCCGGACGGGTCTCGCTTTCGACCCAGACGTTGGCGCTGTCGACGCCGGCGGGCGACAGTTCCATGCGGTACTCGTAGCGGTCCGGGCGATACTGGCCCAGCAGCAGCTGCACCGGGCGCCCCGATTGGTCCTTGACCACGCGGCGCACCGCCAGCAGCGCGCCGCCGACCGGCACGTCCAGCAGCGGCGCCACCACCACGTCGGCCAGCCGGGCCGACAGCACCTGGCTGGCGCGGCCGAGCTTGATCCCGCCCGCTTCCAGCAGGCGCAGCACCGGGGTCTCTTCCAGCGCTTGGCGCGTGATCGGCCGGCCCAGCGCCGCCGGCAGGTAGACCGTGATGTGCGACAGCGGACGGTTGCGGTAGTGGCGCACGCGCACGATCTTCACCACCGGGTCGCCCGGCTCGATCTGCAGCGAGTCGGCGACATCTGGCGTGGCATGGACTTCGTCGATCGAGATCACCTTGACCGAGGTCTTCTGGCCCATGTCGATGATGTTGTCGAGCAGGCTGGTGCCGCGTTCCTCGCCGGCCGCCGCGGCCGGGCGCACCGGATGCGGATTGACGAAGGTGCCGAGCCCGCGGTGGCGGCGCACCAGCCCTTCCTGCACCAGCCGGTCGAACACGCGCCGCATGGTCACGCGCGACGCGTGGAACTGCTTGGCGAGGTCGATCTCCCCGGGCAAGGGACCCTGGCCGAAGCGGCCTTCGACGATCTGCTGGCGCAGCACCACGTAAATCTGGTGATACAGGGGAACGACGGCTTCACTCATGGTTTCCCTTGTGGAGAGATGACAAGTCTGTAATGCCTCTAATGTACTTTAAATCAGACATAGGGCCTAGCGAGGATAAACGCTGAGGGGTTTTCGCGACAAGGGCCTGGCGCGGTGCGGCGCCGCGCCAGGGCGCGGTGACGCATTGTGCCGGATTCGTCCCGTTGCGCGGGCGGCGTGCCGGCCGGCGCGCGCCGCCGCGGCCATGGCCGCGGCGCACACTCGCCCATGCCACCGGTGTCGCGTCACCCCCGGCAATGTGGGCCGGCCCACATGGGCGACGGCGGCGGCACCCCCGGAGCCGTGTTTCACCGCCGATACGCGGCCGGAGAATCAGGGCAAATCCCGAGCGGGCGCTGCAAGCCCTTGAAAAGCAAGGCCTTCCTGGCGGCCCCTGGAGGTCCTCAAAAACCCGATGCGGCCCCTCTGTCACAGCCATGTGACATGTCGCCGGCCGCACATCCGCGGGGGCCCATGTTGATCCGGCAAAACATCGGCCAAAACCGTGGCGAGACGCGAGGTGGCCCTTGTAATACAAGGACTTGCCGCCCCGGGTGACGACGCTGGCACCGATTATGCGCAGGGCAGGGCTGGTTTGGCAGCAAGCCTGACCGCAACCTCCGGCCGCGCGCTTCGATGCGTGCCGGCCAGGAGCTGAGCCGCTGTGACTGTGAAATTCTCCTGGGAGCATCGTATGAACAAGACAATGCTGGCGTCGGCGATTGCCCTCGCCTTTGCTGGTTCGGCGTGGGGTAACCCGACCAATAACAACACGGACGGCTGGAACCATCAGTCAGCCACCGCCAATTCAACCCAAAGAGGTGCCGGGTCCCTGGCCAACGAGAATTCGACCTCCAACCAGGACAACTCCGATCACAGCACCAGCACCCGCACCACCAGCATCGACGTCGACAAGTCGCAGACCAACTCCAACAACCGCACCGCGACGGTTGCGGTCGACAAGTCGACCAATGATTCCAACAACCGCACCAACTCCAACAACAAGAGCAAGACCAACTCCGACAACCGCACCCGCCTGACGCTGGACCAGGGCGGGCTCGGCAATGCCGCCGCCAACGCGGGCAATGCCTCGTCGAGCATCGCCAATTCCTTCAATACCAGCAAGGCGATCGCCGTCAGCAAGCTCAGCGGGCAGGTCACCGGCAATACGGTCGCCAACATCGGCAACGTGGCCAAGAACTTCGGTAACGCCAACGGCGGCACCGGCTTCGGCGGCAAGGGCGGCACCGGCGGCAACGGCGGTACTGGCGCTGGCGGCGTGGGCGGCAACGGTGCTGCCGGCGCGGTCGGTGCGGTGGGCGCCAAGGCCTATGCCTATAACGGCGGTGCGCGCGCCGGCGATGCCACCACGGGCCGGGCCGCGGGCGGCAACGGTGGTGATGGTGGCGCCGCGATCGGCTGGGGCGGCGATGGCGGCAGCGCCTATGGCAAGGGCGGCAGCGCACTCAGCGCCGCCGGCAGCCAGGGCGGCAGTGGCGGCGATGCCTACGGCAAGGGCGGCGGTGCGCTGAGCGCCTCGCTTGGCGCGGGTGGCCGTGGCGGCGGTGCCGGCGCGATCGGCGGCGGCGGCCTGGGCGCCAGCGGTGCCCTCGGCGGCCTGGCCGGTTCGGCAGGCGGCGCGGGCGGCAGCGGCGGCGATGCCAACGGCCGCGGCGCCGACGCCGGCGGTGCGGGCGCTGCGGGTGGCGGGTCCGGCGCGGCCGGCACCAACACGGCGGGCGCGGGCACGGGCACGGGCGGCGGCGCGGGTGCCACCGGCGGCGCGGGCGGTGCCGGCAGCTCCGGCGCGGTCGCGACCGGCGGCGCCGGCAGCGGCACGGGCGGCGCGGGCGGCTCGAGCGGCGCGGGCGCGACCGCGACGGCGGGCAACGGCACGGCGACCGGCGGTGCCGGCGGCGCGCAAAGCAGCACCGGCGGTGCCGGCGGCGCGGGCGCGGCGGCGACTTCGGGCGCGGCCACGGCGATGGCCTCGAACGGCAGCGCCACCGCCGGTGACGGCGGCGACGGCGGCAACGGCGGCAATGGCGGCAGCGGCGGCGCGGCCACCGGCGGTACCGGCGGCGTGGGCGGCGTGGGCAACGGCGGCGCCGGCGGTAGCGGCGGCAACGGTGGCTACAACCTGGTCGACGCAGGCACCTTCAACATGTCCAACACCATGACCAGCGTGGGTCAGACGGCGGCGGGCATCATGATGGCCAGCCAGAACAGCGGCGTGGCCTCGCTGGTGCAGCAAAGCGTGAACGTGCAGGCCAACCTCAACGTGGGCGGCAGGTAAGACGCGCAACGCGGCCGGATCCCGGGCTTGCCCCGGCCGGCCGGCGATTTCGCAGTCATGCCGGCAGGACCGGCGCCCGCATCCTGTGTGCGGGCGCCCGGGCCCTGTCATGCCTACGCAAGCCAAGTTGCCATGCAGCCGGGGGCAGAGAGTCGGCGCATCGGCAGGGGGGAACACCATGCAACCGGTCCGCTTCGCCGTCGGCGCCTGTGCCGCGGCATTACTCGCCTGGCCAGCATTGCCGGTCCACGCGGAGCCGCCAGGGCTGGCGGCCACCGCGGCGGCGGCAGCCGGCACCGCACTGGCATCGACGCCGGCCGCGCTGTTCGCCGGCGCGGCCAAGGCCGTGCCCGTGTCGCGGCTGGACGATGTCCGCGGCGGTGCGGAAGTCACCGTCAACGACATGCGCCTGCACGGCACCGTCGCCGACAACGCCGCGGTCAATACCTTGTCCGGCGCCAACCACATCACCGAGGGCGCGTTCTCGAATGCGGCGGGGATCCCGACCGCGATCCAGAACTCGGGATCGAACGTGCTGATCCAGAACGCCACCATCGTCAACGTCCAGTTCAAATGATGAAGCCGCTGCGAATCCTGCTGGCGTGCGTGCCGTGGTGGCTGGCCCCGGCGCATGTGCCCGGCGCGCATGCCGCCGACGTCCCGATATACGGCCCGGTCGGTGAACCCTACAGCGTCAGGGTCACCAGCATCCGCGAGGCGCGCTTCAAGTCCACCATCCGCCAGCAGTTCGACTTCAGCTGCGGCTCCGCCGCGGTGGCCACGCTGCTGACGTACCAGTACGGCCATCCGATCAACGAGGCCACCGTGTTCCAGAACATGTACCTCAACGGCGATCAGCAGAAGATCCGCGCCGAAGGGTTCTCGCTGCTGGACATGAAGCGCTTCCTGGCGGCACTGGGCTATGAGGCGGATGGCTTCGAGCTGCCGCTGTCGAAGCTGGAAGAAACGCAGGTGCCGGCGATCGTGCTGATCGTCGAGAACGGCTACCACCATTTCGTGGTGGTCAAGGGGGTGAAGGGCAACCGCGTGCTGGTCGGCGATCCGGCGCGCGGCACGCGCGCCATGTCGCGCGAACAGTTCGAGCGCATCTGGGACAGCCAGCTGCTGTTCGTGATCCACAACCGCACCGAGCGCGCGCGCTTCAACGTCGCCGCGGACTGGCGCGTCGCGCCCAGCGGTCCTTACTGGATGGGCGTCAACCGGGACAACCTGTTCTTCACGGTCATGCCCCGCCATGGCGCCGGAGATTTTTGAGGAACGCATCATGTTGCAGATTTCCTTGCCGGCCCCGGCCGTGCCACGCAGCGCCGCCTCGGCGGCCGCGGCGATGGTGCTGGGCGCCGGCCTGGCGTACGCCGGCACGGCACAGGCCGGCATGATGCCGCCGGCAGGCGCAACCGATACCGCGGCGCCGCCGTCGCCGGCAGCCATGGCCGCGCGCGAGCGCGGCGACTCGCACCCGCTGGCCGCCGCGCGCGGCAGCATGGCCGGCTGGAAACCGGTGGCGCATGACAAGCTCGACGACATGCGCGGCGGCTTCGAGATGCCCGGGCTGCAGGTTTCGTTCGGTATCGAACGCGCGGTGTACATCAACGGCGATCTGGTGGTCGCCACCAGCATTAACATCCCTGACGTCAGCCGCATCACTGCTGCGCAGGCCGCACGGCTGGCCGCGGCACTGGGACCCGCCATTGTGGCCAACACCAACGCCACGGTCGCCAACGCGCTGGCGGGCCGTCCGGTCACGGCCGACGCCGCCGCGGCGATGGGCGCCAATGGCGCCGGCGCGGCGGCTTCGGGTGGTGCGGGCGGCGGCGGCGCGGCTGCGGCATCTGCCCATGGCGGCGTCTCTGGCGGCGCTGGCGCAGCGGCATCCGGTACGGCCGCGGCAGCTGCGGCCGGGGCGGCGGGCCTGCCGGCCACGGTCGTGACTACGGCCACGGGCCAGGTCGTCACCAACGGCTTGCAGAACGTGATCCAGAACGGCCCGGGCAATGCCGCCGCGGTGGGCGCGCTGGCGGCAACGCCGGTGACCGTGATCCAGAACACGCTGAACAACCAGAGCATCCGGAGCCTGATGACAATCGACGCAAGCGTCAATACGCTGCAGGCCTTCCGGTCGCAACTGGCCAACACGGCGCTGAACAATGCGCTGCTGCGGGCCGCAAGCATGAGATAGCCGTTAGCGAGGTAGCAGGCAGTACAGGTCGCAGGCTCCTGCACAACAGCCTGCCGTCCGGGGGAGGAAGACGCGATGAAGAAGCGCTCGATGCAGGGCATCCGCAATGCGGGATGCTCGACGTTGCTGTTGCTCGGCGGACTGGCGCAGGCCCAGACGCCGCCGGAGGCGGGGCCACCCGCGGCCGGACTGGAATCACTGCAGAGGGAACTCGCCGAGCAGGCCAGCCAGCTCGATGCCATGAAGCGGGCGCTGGCCGAGCAGGAGGCAGTGATCCGCGAACTGCGCAGCGTGATCGGCACCGAGGTGCTGGCCACCAAGCGCGGCGGCCAGCGCTCCGGGCCCGGCGTGATGCCGGCCGACAATGCCACCAACGCTGCCGCCGCGGCAGCCGCAGCCAGCGCCACGCAGGGCGCGCCGGGCCTGGGCAGCAGCCCGCAGCAGGTCATGGCGCAGGCGCCGCAGCCCGGGGCGCAGCCGGGCGAGTCGGCCAGCCCGCAGACGGTGGCCATGGAAGAGCCCGTGGGGCGCCCACCCGAGACTGACCGGCGCCCGCCAGAGGTGGCACCGCTGATCGACCAGCCCGGGGTGCTTACCGCCGAGGGCAAGCTCGTGGTGGAGCCGGGCTTCCAGTATGGCTACTCATCGAACAACCGCGTCGCGCTGGTCGGCTACTCGATCATTCCGGCCATCCTGATCGGGCTGATCGATGTGCGCGAGGTCAAGACCTCGACCTATATCGAATCGATCGCGCTGCGCTACGGCGTCACCAAGCGGCTCGAGATCGAGGCCAAGGTGCCGTACGTGCAGACCTCGGGCTCGACCATCAGCCGCGAGGTGTTCACCGGCACCGCCGTCGACAACGTGTTCAATGCCAGCGGCAAGGGCCTGGGCGATGTCGAGGCCACGGTGCGCTACCAGCTCAACTACGGCAATGAGCGCATTCCGTATTTCGTCGGCTGGCTGCGCTACAAGTCCAACACCGGCACGGACCCGTTCGAAGTTGTGACCGATTGCGTGACGCGCTGCGTGGGCAATGCCACCGGCACTGGCCTGCCGCTGGGGCTGCCTACCGGCACTGGCTTCCATGCGATCCAGCCCGGCATTACGTGGCTGCTGCCGACCGATCCGGCGGTGTTCTTCGGCACCTTCAGCTACCTGCACAACTTTTCCCGCGACAACGTGAGCCGCACCGTGCTGAACGGCGAGAAGGAAAACCTGGGCAAGATCGCCCCGGGAGACATTTTCGAGTTCAGCTTCGGCATGGGGCTGTCGCTCAACGAGAAGGCGTCGTTCAGTATCGGCTACGACCAGGCCATCATCTGGCCGACCAAGCAGAACGGCATGACCGTGCCGGGCTCGGTGCGCATCACGCAGGGCACCTTGCTGGTGGGGTATTCGTACCGCTTCAACAACCGCTATACGCTGAACCTTTCGGTGGGCGCGGGGCTGACGCGCGACACCCCCGACCTGCAGGTCAATGTGCGCCTGCCGATCACTTTCTGACCAGCCGGCGCAGCGCGCCGCGCAAGACGTGACGCCTGCCCCGCACGGGGCAGGACACGCGCGCGCATCACATCCGCCGGCACCGTGCGCCAGCGCCGAAACGCGCCTTGCGCTGGCCCCATGAACGGCGTACAAAGAAATAACCCCGCGCCGCCAGCGGTACTTTTTCCGACCAGCTTCAACCTCACCGGTGGTGCGGCCTGAACAAGGAGAGAGACATGCGCAAACGCATCTTCTGGTTGTTGCCCGACCTGGCGAGTGCCCGACGCACCATGGATGACCTGCTGCTGGCGCGCGTCGAGAACCGCCACATCCACTTCGTGGCGCGCGACGGTGCCGACATGACCGGCCTGCATGAAGCCAACCTGTTCCAGACGTCCGACATCGTCCATGCGGCCGAGATGGGCCTGATGGTCGGCGGCGGCGTGGGCGTGGTGGCCGGCGTGGTGGTGGCGATGTTCCCCATCGTCAGCGACACCCCGCAGTGGGGGCTGGTCGGCGTGCTGGCGGTGCTGGGCGCGGTGTTCGGGGCCTGGGCCGCAAGCATGATCGGCAGTTCCGCGCCCAACAGCCGGCTGCGCGCGTTCGAGAAAGACATCGAGGCGGGCAAGATTCTGCTGATGGTCGACGTGCCGCGCAGCCGCGTCGAGGAAGTCGAAACCCTGCTGCGCAACGCGCATCCGGAAGCCAGCTTCGCCGGCGTCGATCCGGCCATCCCGGCGTTCCCCTGATCCGGCGCCTGCCGCCGGCTGGCGCCACGTGGCGCCGCATCTCTCTCCGCGCGCGCCCATGCGGCGCGCCCCCTGCCGCACGCTCCGGCCCGCACCGGGACCGCCCCCCGGTTCCGGTGTGATGCCGCTGCAACACCCCCGGTTTTCCCGGTTTGCCCGCGTCCGACGCATGCGGTACCTTGCGTGACGGCGCGCGGGCCCCTGCCCGCGGCGCCGCCACAGAACAATGAAAGCAGCCGTCCAGGCGGAGGGGTCGAGACAATGAAGGCGAAATGGATCGCGTGCGGCGTGCTGGCCGCCACGCTGGGCTGGGCCGCGCAAACGGCCATGGCGGAGCCGGGCGTGACCCGCAACACCATCCGCATCGGCCAGTCGGCCGGCATCACCGGGCCGGTGGCGGGCTCGGTCAAGGAGCAGATCGCCGGCGCGCAGGTCTACCTGCGCACGGTCAATGCCAACGGCGGCGTCGCCGGGCGGCGCATCGAGCTGGTGACCCACGATGACGGCTTCGATGCAAAGCGCACGCCCGACAACGTGCGCAAGCTGCTCGACGAAGACAAGGTGTTCGCGCTGTTCATGGTGCGCGGCACGCCGCAGAACGAAAGCATCCTGCCCATTATCGCCGCGCAGAAGGTGCCGCTGATTGCGCCGCTGACCGGCGCCATCACGCTGCACCGGCCGGTGAACCGCTTCGTCTTCAACGTGCGCGCCAAGTACCAGGACGAAGTGGCGCGCGCGATCAACCATCTGGCGACCTCGGGCATGAGCCGCATCGGCATCTTCTACGCCAACGACGGCTTCGGCCAGGACGTGCTGGAGGGCTACAGCACCGCGTTGCAGGCACGCGGCGTGCAGCCCGCGGCGACGGTCAACTTCGCCCGGCCCATGGGCGACATCAGCCAGGGCGTGGCGGCCATGCACAAGGCCAACCCGCAGGCGGTGCTGGTGATCGGCTCCGGCTCCGAGGCGGCGCGCATCATCCGCGAGTTGCGCCGCGCCGGCAGCGAGGCGCAGTTCGTCACGCTGTCCAACAACGCCGCCGATGCCTTTATCCGCGAACTCGGCGACGACGCGCGCGGCCTGATCATCACGCAGGTGGTGCCGGGCACCAACTCCAGCCAGATGACGCTGGCCAGCGAATACCGCAGCCTGGCCAGGCAGCAGGGCGTGGAGCCGTCCAACGCCGGCATGGAGGGCTTCATGTCGGCCAAGGTACTGGTCGAAGGGCTGCGCCGCGCCGGCCCCGACCTGACCCGCGAGCGGCTGGTCGCGGCGCTGGAGGGCATGCGCGACTATGACCTCGGCGGCATCCTGATCAGCTACAGCGCCGCACGCCACACCGGCTCGTCGTTCGTGGAAATGTCGATCGTGTCGTCCACCGGCAAGCTGATCCGCTAGCGCGCGGCGACGGGACCGTGCCGGCCGCTGCGGTATAGTCGCCCGCATGGCTACTCCTACCCCTTCCCCCGATGCCCGTACCCCGTTCGCGCTGCACGGCCGCGTGGCGCTGGTGACCGGCGGCGCACAGGGCCTGGGCCTGGCGATTGCCGCCGGGCTGGCCGATGCCGGTGCCCATGTGCTGGTGGTGGCCCGCAATGCGGCGCGCGTGCACGAGGCCGTCGCCGCGCTGGCTGCGCGCGGCGGCAGCGCCGAGGCGCTGGTGCTAGACATCACCGATGAGGCCGCCGTGGCGGCGGCCTTCGACCGCATCGATGCCGACCATGGCCGGCTCGACATCCTGGTGAACAACGCCGGCGCGCGCAACCGCAGCAATATGGCGCAGCTCGATGCCGGCGACCTGCGCGCCATGCTCGAGACCAACCTGGTCGCGCCCTACGCGCTGTGCCGGCTGGCCGCGCAGCGCATGCGCCACGGCGGCTACGGGCGCATCGTCAACGTCAGCTCGATCGCGGGCCAGGTGGCGCGCGCCGGCGACGTGCTCTATCCCGCCACCAAGGGCGGGCTGGACGCGCTCACGCGCGCCATGGCCGCCGACCTGGGCCGCCACGGCGTCACCGTCAATGCGATCGCGCCCGGCTACTTCGCCACCGAGCCGAACCAGCCCATGGTCGAGGACGAGAGCGTGGCCGAGTGGCTGCGCCAGCGCACCGCGCTGGGCCGCTGGGGCCAGCCGCAGGAGGTGGCCGGCGCGGTGGTGTTCCTGGCATCGCCGGCGGCGTCCTATGTCACCGGGCAAGTGCTGGCGGTCGACGGCGGCTACCTCGGTCACTTCTGAGGCGCCGCGCGTCGCTTGCTGTCCAGGGCGTACCCGATTCTGCGTCCCCGCTCCGGCGTACTCGGGTCACCGTACGCGCTCCTGCGTACCCGATTCTGCGTGCCGGCCGTGGCCGCGGTTCAGCGCCGCGCGGGCGCCTTGCCGCCCCGGTAGAACGCCTGCAGGGCCTCGATCATCGCGGCGGCGGCGGCCGAATCGCCGCGATCCCGCAGCCGCACCAGGCAGATATCGCGCACCAGCGACGGCAGCTGCAGCGGCCGGATCGCGAGCCCTTCGCGGCGGAACTGGAACAGCGCCAGCGACGGCACCGCGCTGATGCCCAGCCCCGCCTGCACCAGCGCCGCCACCGTCGCCAGGTGCTCCACCTCCATCACGCTGGCCAGGCGCAACGGATGCAGCGCGGCGTCCAGGTGCTGCCGTACGCTGGTGGTGCGCGACAGCTGGATGAACGGCAGTCCCGCCAGCATCTCGGGCGCGATGCGCCGCTTGCGCGCCAGCGCATGGTCCGCCGGGCACACCAGGTGGAAGGTGTCGCGCAGCAGCGGCTCGACGCGCAGGTCATCGTCCTGCGCCGGCGCGGGCGCCAGCGCAAAGTCGGCGCGGCCTTGCCGCACCAGCTCGATGCAGCCATCGGCAAGCTGGTCGAACAGTTCCAGCACGATGCCGGGATAGCGCGCGCGGAACTGCGCCAGCAGCGGCGGCAGGTCGCCCCCGGCGAGCGAGGGCAGCGCCGCGATCGAGACCCGGCCCTTGCGCCGCTCCGCATGCGCGCGCAGGTCTTCGAAGGCGGTCTCGAAGTCGGCCAGCAGCCGCCGCGCGGTCTGCTCGAAGCGCACGCCGTCGCTGCTCAGTTCCACATGCCGCGTGGTGCGTTCGAACAGCCGGCTGCCGGCCTGTTCTTCCAGGGTTTGCACCAGCGCGCTGAAGGCCGACTGCGACAGGTGGCAGGCGCGCGCCGCGCGGGTGAAATTGCGGTAGGTGGCCAGCGCGACGAACGCGCGGAGATGTTTCACCGACAGGTTCATGGCCTCGATCGATATATCCAGCAAGTCGATAGATTAATCCAAATAATCCATTTTTTGGCTGGGCGCGACCGGCCTAGAATGGCTTCTACCTGCCTAACACTGCCCCCCAAACCATGACTGCTGCCTTGCTGATTGGCTCCGGCGCCGGCTTTTCCGGCGACCGTACCGATGCCGCGCTGCCGGTGGTGCGCACGCTGATTGCCGCGGCGCAGCCCGCCGCGCTGATCTTCGAGACCCTGGCCGAGCGCACGCTGGCGCTGGCGCAACTGGCGCGGCGCAACGATCCCGCGCGGGGCTACGAGCCGCTGCTCGACGCGCTGCTGGCGCCGGTGCTGGGCCTGTGCCTGCAGCACCGCATTGCCATCGTCGGCAATTTCGGCGCCGCCAATCCGCGCGCCGCGGCGCGGCGCGTGCTGCAACTGGCCAGCGAACTGGGCCTGGCCGCGCCGCGCGTGGCGGTGGTCGAGGGCGATGACCTGTCCGACGACGCCGGGCGCGCGCGCCTGCACGGCATCCTGGGCGAGGCCTTCGACGCCGAACGCTTTGTCTGCGCCAACGCCTATATCGGCGCGCAAGGCATTGCGGAGGCCCTCGCCGCCGGGGCCCAGGTGGTGGTGTGCGGGCGCGTGGCGGATCCTGCGCTGGCACTGGGGCCGGCGATGGCGCACTTCGGCTGGGCCTGGGACGACTGGGACCGGCTGGCCGCCGCCACCATGGCCGGGCACCTGCTCGAATGCGGGGCACAGGTCACCGGCGGCTACTTTGCCGACCCCGGCCGCAAGGAGGTGCCGGACGTGCACGCGCTGGGATTTCCGATCGCGCAGCTCGATGCCGACGGCGGCATCGAGATCTTCAAGGCCGCCGATACCGGCGGCTGCGTCGACCTGCGCACGGTCAAGGAACAGCTGCTGTACGAGGTGCACGACCCGTGCGCCTACCTGACGCCGGACGTGGTGGCCGACATCGGCGCAGTCACCGTCGCACAGGTGGGCCCGGACCGCGTGGCCGTGCGCAATGTGCGCGGCCACCCGCGCCCGGCGCAGCTCAAGGCCAATGTGTTCAGCCACGGCGGCTGGCTGGCCGAGGGCGAGATCTCCTATGCCGGCCCGAACGCCGCGGCGCGCGCGCGGCTGGCCGCTGACATCCTGCGCCGGCGCATGCGCATGCTGGGCCACGACGCGCCGATCCGCTTCGACCTGATCGGCGTGCTCAGCGTGCTCGCCGACGATGGCGGCGCCATGCTCGCGCAGCCCCAGCCGCACGAAGCGCAGGCGCTGGACGTGCGCCTGCGCGCGGCGCTGGCGCATGACGACCTGGCCGTGGCGCAGGCGCTGCAGCGCGAGGTCAACGCCCTCTATACCTGCGGCCCCGCCGGCGGCGGTGGCGTGCGCACGGCGCAGCGCGCCCGGCTGAACGCGGTGTCGTGCCTGGTGCCGCGCGCCGCGGTCACCCCCACCCACACCTTCATCGACTGAGGAGGCCGCCATGACCGCCACCGCAGCGCTCTACCAGTTCGCCCATGGCCGTACCGGCGACAAGGGCGACCGTTCCAACATCAGCGTGATTGCCTATGACCCGCGCGACTTCGACCACCTGGTCGCGCACGTGACCGAAGACGCGGTGCGCGCGCTGTTTCGCGAGCGCCGGCCCGCGGCGGTGACGCGCTACCTGGTGCCGTCGCTGCACGCGATGAACTTCGTGCTCGACGGCGTGCTCGATGGCGGCGTCAATGACGCGCTCAATCTCGACACTCACGGCAAGGCGCTGTCGTTCCGCCTGCTGCAGCTCCAGATCCCGCTGCCGCCGGGCCTTGCGCCGGGCACGTCGGGCCACCGTTGAACCCTTGCCTTACCCGATAACGATTTCAACAGGAGACTTCCATGCATCCGTTCTTCAAGCCACTGGCCGTTGCCGCGCTTGCGCTGATCCTGCCCGCCGGCCAGGCCTGGGCCGAGTTTCCCGACAAGCCGATCCGCTTCGTCGTGCCCTTTGCCGCGGGCAGCGCCACTGACCAGCTCGCGCGCGCCATCGGCCAGGCCATCACGGTGGACAGCAAGGTCACCGTGGTGGTCGACAACAAGCCCGGCGCCAACGGCTTCATCGCCGCGTCCGACGTGGCCAGGGCGGCGCCGGACGGCTACACCGTGCTGATCAGCACCAACACCACGCATGCGGCCAACGAGCACCTGTTCAAGAAACTGCCCTACGACCCGGTCAAGGACTACGCGCCCATCACCGCGCTGGGACGCGGCGGCCAGATCATGGTGGTGAACCCGCAGGTGCCGGCCAAAACGGTGGGCGAGTTCATCGCGCTGGCGCGGCAGCAGCCGGGCAAGCTCAGCTTCGGCAGCGGCAGCTCGTCGTCGCGCATTGCCGGCGAGCTGTTCCAGCAGATGGCGCAGGTGCAGCTGCTGCACGTGCCATACAAGAGCAACCCGCTCGCCATCACCGACCTGCTCGGCAACCAGATCCAGATGATGATCACCGACACCGCCACCGGCCTGCCGCAGGTCAAGAGCGGCAAGCTGCGCGCGCTGGGCGTGTCGGGCAAGGCCCGCTCGCCGCTGGCGCCGGAGGTGCCGACCATCGATGAAGCCGGCGTCAAGGGCTACGAGATGAGCTACTGGTTCGCCGCCTACGCGCCCGCGGGCACGCCGCAGCCGGTGGTGGCCAGGCTCAACGCGATGATGGTGAAGGCGGCGCGCAGCGAGACCGCCGCCGGCTTCTACAACTCGAGCGGCACCGAGGTCTTCACCAGCACGCCCGCCGAACTGGCGAAGTTCCAGTCGCAGGAGTCCGCCAAGTGGGGCCGCATCATCAAGGCGGCGAATATCCAGCCGGAGTGAACACCGGGCGGCGCAAGCTCCCATGCATGGAAAACGGGGCCGCATGGCCCCGTTTTTTACGCAGAAGTAGGTACGCTTCGACCCTTTCGGCCTTGTCGGGCAAGGCGCGGCTAAGATATGCGCTGGCCGCGCGCCCGCTGGCGCCGGCCTGCTCCTCGACAACATCAATCAGAACAGGATCAGGATATGAAGCAGCAGTCCCTGGTGCGCCCTGCCACCTTCGGCCGGCGCCCGCGCCCGACGTTGCGCCAGACCGTATCGAGCGCCGTCATCGCCATGGCCATGGGCGGCGCCGTGCTGGCCGCAGGGGTGGCCAGCGCGCAGACCGCCCCGCCGCCGTCGCAGCAGAAGGCCCAGGTGCCGGGCTACTACCGCATGATGGTCGGCCAGCTGGAAGTCACCGCGCTCTATGACGGCTACATCGACCTGGACCCCAAGCTTTTCAAGTACACCAGCGCGCGTGAGGTGCAGAGCCTGCTGGCGCGGATGTTCGTGGCCTCGACGCCGGGCATGCAGACCGCGGTCAACGCGTACCTGATCCATACCGGCAGCCGCCTGGTGCTGGTCGACACCGGCGCCGCGGGCTGCTTCGGGCCGACCCTGGGGCGCATCGGCGAGAACCTGCGCGCCGCGGGCTATGCGCCGGAGCAGGTCGATACGGTGCTGCTGACGCACCTGCATGGCGACCATGCCTGCGGCCTGGTCAACGACGGCAAGGCCGCGTTCCCGAATGCGACGGTCTACGTCGACAAGGCCGACCTCGACTACTGGCTGAGCGAGGCCAACGCCGGCGCCGCGCCGAAGGAGGCGCAGGGCCTGTTCGCCATGGCGCGCGCAGCGGTCGCGCCGTACCAGGCGGCGCAGCGCCTGCGCACCTTCAACGGCGGCGCCGGCGGCGAGCCCGTCGCCGGCGTGCGCGTGGTGCCGGCCAACGGGCATACCCCCGGCCACAGCGGCTACCTGTTCACCTCGGGCAACGACAGCCTGCTGCTGTGGGGCGATATCGTGCACAACCACGCGCTGCAGCTGCGCCGGCCGCAGGTGGCGATCGAGTTCGACGTGGACAGCAACCAGGCCGTGATCACGCGCAAGCGTATCCTGGAGCAGGCCGCCAGGGGCAGGTTGTGGGTAGGCGGCGCGCACATGCCGTTCCCGGGCCTGGGCCATGTGCGCCGCGACTCTGCCGGCTATACGTGGGTGCCGGCCGAGTATGGCCCGATCCGGAACGACCGCTAGCCACGCGCGGCGGCTTTTCGCCTAGAGTCATCCCAGGGGGCCCCGCGCGTACCGGGCGGTGGCCCCGCCTGCCGGAGGACTTGCCATGCCTGCCAATGTGACCCGCCGCCGCTGGCTGCGCGCCGACGCCGCGGCGCTGCTGCTGGTCGCGCCACTGCCGCGCGCCGTGCGCGCCCAGCCCGGCCCGGCGCCGGCCCGCGAGGCAGCGGCGCAGCGCATCGGCGTGATCGGTTCCGGCCGCATCGGCGGCACCGTGGGCGGCTTGTGGGTCAAGGCCGGGCATCCGGTCCTGTTCTCGTCGCGGCACCCGGAGGCGCTCAAGCCGCTGGTCGAAGAATTGGGTACGCGCGCGCGCGCCGGCACGGTGGCCGAGGCCATTGCGTTCTCGGACGTGCTGTTCCTTGCCACGCCCTATGGCGCGCTGCCGCAACTCGCTCGTGACCATGCCGGTGCCTGGCAAGGCAAGATCGTGCTCGACGCCACCAACGCCTACGAACACCGCGACGGCCCCATCGCCGACGAGGCCAGGCGCGACGGCATCGGCCTCACCACGGCGCGCTACCTGCGCGGCGCGCGCGTGGTGCGGGCCTTCAACTTCATGGGGGCGGCACAGTTTGCCAGCGAGCATCACCGGCCCGGCGGGCTGGTGGCGGTGCCGATCGCTGGCGACGACCCGGCCGCGCTGCAGGTGGCGGCGCAACTGGTGCGCGACGCGGGCTTCGAACCGGTGGTGGTGGGGCCGCTGGCCAGCGCCGATCGCTTCGCGCCGGGCGGGCCGCTGTTCCGGCAGGTGGGGACGGCCGACGAGTTCCGGCAGAAGATGGGGGGACGCTGACGCTGTGCCGCGGTGGTACCGGCCCGGGTAGGTTCAGGGCCGGCGCCGCTCCATCGCGACCATCGACGGCGTAAAGCCGAGCTGGCCGAAGAAGGCGGCTTCGGACGAGCGCGCCGCGCGCAGCATCCAGCTGATATCGGGATCGCTGCCGACGATATGCCGCACCAGGGCGCGGCCGATGCCGTGCCGACGGTGGCCGGGCGCCACCACCACCATCGACAGGAAACCGTCGCAGACGTCGTCGCACAGCGCGCGGGCAAAGCCGACCACCTCGCCCTTCTCGACCGCCACGGCCACGCGCTGCGAATTGGCCACCAGGCGCGCGAATTTTTCGGGCCCGCCCACCCGGTGGGCCCAGCCGTTGGCGATCAGTAGTTGTCTGGCTGCCTCGAGGTCGTCGGGCAACAGGTTACGGATTTCCATTGGCGGCTCTCCCAGCAAGCATGTACGGCCCCTCGCCGCCCCTTGCCACCAGGGGCGCCGCGAGTCGAGAACGGCACGGCAAGCCGTGCTGCGCAATTGGCGGAGTGTAGCGAGCGTGCGCGGGCGCGTCAATTTGGCGCGCGGCGCCGGGCGTTGCTCGCGAGGTGGCTCACGAGGTTGCCCACAGGGTCGCTCACGGCGACCCTCCGGCGCGGTATCATGGCCTCCATGAACGCCCCAGTCTTCTCCTCCGCGCACCCGGCCGACCAGCTCGCCGAGTTCACCGACGCGGATGCGGCGATTGCCCGCATCCGCGAGATCTACGATGCATCGGTCGGCGCCGTGCGCGCGCGCTTCGATGCCTTCGCCGGCGGCAAGCCGCTGCCCTCGGCCGCGCACGCGTGCTATCCGTACCTGGGCATCTCGGTCAACATCGAGACCATGGTCACCGACAGCCGGCCGTCATGGGGCACGGTGGCGTACCCCGGCGTCTACGGCACCACGGTGACGCGCCCCGACCTGCTGGCCGACTACTACCGCGACCAGATCGAGCGGCTGATGCGCTATCACCGCGTGCCGGTGGTGGTGGGCCTGAGCCGGCGACCGATCCCGCTGCCGTTCGTGATCGAGGCCTCGACCACCGACATCAGCTACACCCAGGCGCGCGAGCTGGAAGCCTCGTTCGTGCTGCCGGAGCTCAACCGCATCGACGACGGCATTGCCAACGGCACCTATGAGCCGGTGCCCGGCGAAGCCTGGCCGCTGTCGCTGTTCCCCGCCGAGCGCGTGGACCTGGCGCTGCAGCGGCTCTACCACTACACCGGCACGGCGCCGCAACACTTCCAGCGCTTCGTGCTGTTCACCAACTACCAGCGCTATGTCGACGAGTTCGTCGCGCTGGGGCGCGCGCTGATGGGCGACGGCGACGGCGGCGGCTACACGCGCTTTGTCGAGCCCGGCGACGTGGTGCAGGACCTGGGCGCGGCCGAGCCCGACGACGCCACGCGCCCGCGCGTGCTGCCGCAGATGCCGGCCTACCACCTGGTGCGCGGCGACAAGCTGGGCGTGACGCTGGTCAATATCGGCGTGGGGCCGTCCAACGCCAAGACCATGACCGACCACCTCGCCGTGCTGCGCCCGCACTGCTGGCTGATGGTGGGCCATTGCGGCGGGCTGCGCCGATCGCAGCAGCTCGGCGACTACGTGCTGGCGCACGCCTATGTGCGCGACGACCACGTGCTGGACCACGACCTGCCGCCGTGGGTGCCGGTGCCGCCCATCGCCGAGATCCAGGTGGCACTGCAGGAAGCCGTGGCGCGCGTCACCGGTCTGTCCGGCAACGAGATGAAGACGCGCATGCGCACCGGCACCGTGGTATCGACCGACGACCGCAACTGGGAGCTGAAGTCCAAGGCGCTGTATGCGCGCTTCAACCAGTCGCGCGCGATCGCCATCGACATGGAGAGCGCGGCGGTGGCCGCCAACGGCTTCCGGCTGCGCGTGCCGTATGGCACCCTGCTGTGCGTATCGGACAAGCCCCTGCATGGCGAACTCAAGCTGCGCGGCATGGCCAACGCGTTCTATCGCCAGCGCGTCAGCCAGCACATGACCATCGGCCTGGAAGCGATCCGCATCCTGCGCGAGAACGGCGTCGAGCAACTGCATTCGCGCAAGCTGCGCAGCTTTGACGAGCCAGCGTTCAGGTAGCGCTCCGCTGCGCCTTCTCGTGGAATGCAAAAGGCCGGCGCCCCTGGGGCGCCGGCCTTTTTTGTCGCGCGGCAGGATCAGAACCGATACCCCACCCCGAAGCTGAACAGCCACGGATCCAGGCTTACCTTGGAGACCTTGACGTCCCCCGCCTTCACGTCGCTCGACAGCCAGATCTTCTTGATGTCGGCGTTCAGGAACCAGTTCCGGGTCAGCTTGTAGTCCATGCCGATCTGCAACGCGGGGCCCACGCTCCAGCTATCCAGTTGCAGCGCGTTGTTGGCGAGGTTCTCGCCCCAGATGCGGGTGAAGTTCAGGCCCGCGCCGATATACGGGCGGAAGGTGCCGTTGGGAATGAAGTGGTACTGCATCAGCAGCGTCGGCGGCAGGTGCTTGAAGGTGCCGATTTTGTTGCCGTCGAGGTAGACGTTCTGCTTCTGCGGCACCGTCAGCACCAGTTCCGCGGCAATGTGCGGCGTAAAGAAATAGGTGACGTCGAGTTCGGGGATCCACTTGTTGTTGACCGTGATGCGGTCCGACGGGCCGGCGCCGCCGACGGGATCGGAGCTGTTGGCCATGTCGAGGTAGGTGCCGCGCAGCCGCACCATCCAGTTGCCCTGGGCGTCGTCCGCGGCGGCCGCGGGCGTGGCGAAGGCGCCGAGCATGGCGCAGGCGGCGAGGGCCGAACAGGTGGCGGTGCGAAGAGACAGTGTTTTCATGAGGTCTGCTTGGTTTGTTATCGAAGCCGCGCCCAGTGTGGCCGAGCGCGCCGGCCGGGGCCTTGATACAAAACAAGCGGAACCAAATGGCGCGCGCGGCGTCGCGATCGCGCTACAACGCAGCCACGACCGAGGCGTCCTCGGACATCGCTTCTAACCACATGCGAAATGATTCGTAGCGCGGCCCGATGCTGCCGCTTACGCTGTGCGAAAGATCCGAACACGCGCAACGCGTGTCCGGATCCGCACCAGGCATGTCGTGGGCGTCCGCAAGGGCGTCTTTCCGGGTGTGCCCCGTGGGGGCGGGGCACACCGGTTTTCTTGCGAAACGCTACACGTCAGCGCTCAGGCCATGGTGGCGCTGGCCGGGGTGTGAGCGCCGGCGGCAAAACCTGCCTGCAGGTGCCGGTTCACGCCCGACAGCACCGCACGCAATGAAGCCGTGACGAGATTGGCGTCGATGCCCGCGCCGAACCCGGTCGGCGAATCGCCCACGCGAACTTCGACGTAGCAGGCCGCGCGCGCATCGGCGCCGGCGGTCATCGCATGCTCGTGGTAATCCATCACGCGTACCGGCAGGTCCAGCGCATCGATGAAGGCGTCGATGGGGCCGTTGCCGCTGCCGCGCACGCTGCAGGGCTGGCCGTCGCGCTCCATCTGCACCGTGATCACGGTGGCGCCGGTACTGTCGCTTGCCAGCTGGTGCGAGACATAGCGCAGCGGCGCCTCGCGCGCCAGGTACTCGCGCCGGAACAGGGCATGAAGGTCGTCGGCGCTCGCTTCCAGCCCGCTGTCGTCGGTCATGGCCTGCACCGCGCGGCTGAACTCGATCTGCAGGCGGCGCGGCAGGTAGAGGCCATGCACCTGTTCCAGCAGGTAGGCCATGCCGCCCTTGCCCGACTGGCTGTTGACGCGGATCACCGCGTCGTAGCTGCGGCCCAGGTCGGCCGGGTCGATCGGCAGGTAGGGCACTTCCCAGATTGCGTCCGGCTGCTGCTGCGCGAAGCCCTTGCGGATCGCATCCTGGTGCGAGCCCGAGAACGCGGTGAACACCAGGTCGCCCACATACGGATGGCGCGGGTGCACCGGCAGCTGGTTGCAGTGCTCGACGCACTGGCGCACCGCATCGATGTCGGAGAAGTCCAGCTGCGGCGCCACGCCCTGCGTATAGAGGTTCAGCGCCAGCGTCACCAGGTCGACATTGCCGGTGCGCTCGCCGTTGCCGAACAGGCAGCCCTCCACCCGGTCGGCGCCTGCCATCAACGCCAGCTCCGCCGCCGCCACTGCGGTGCCGCGGTCGTTGTGCGGGTGCACCGAGAGCGCGATGTGCTCGCGCCGCGCGAGGCGGCGGTGCATCCATTCGATCTGGTCGGCGAACACGTTGGGCGTGCTGCATTCCACCGTGGTCGGCAGGTTCAGGATCATCGGGCGGCCCGGGCCGGCCTGCCACGCGGCCGACACCGCGTCGCTGATTTCCAGCGAGAAATCCAGTTCAGCCAGGCTGAAGGTCTCGGGTGAATACTCGTAGGTCCAGGCGGTCTCGGGCATGGCATCGGTCAGCGCCTTGATCAGGCGCGTGCCGGATACCGCGACTGCCTTGATCTCGTCGCGCGAGGCATTGAAGACGATGCGGCGCCAGGCCGGTGCGATCGGGTTGTACAGGTGCACGGTGGCGCGTGCCGCGCCGCGCACGGATTCAACGGTGCGGCGGATCAGGTCTTCGCGCGACTGCGTCAGCACGACGATGGTGACGTCGTCAGGGATGCGCCGTTCTTCGATCAGCATGCGCACGAAGTCGAAGTCGGTCTGCGAGGCGGCGGGGAACGCCACTTCGATTTCCTTCAGGCCGATCTTCACCAGCTGTTCGAAGAAGCGCAGCTTGCGCGCCGGGTTCATCGGCTCGATCAGGGCCTGGTTGCCGTCGCGCAGGTCGGTGCTCATCCAGCGCGGCGCGTGCGTGATGGTGCGGCCGGGCCAGGTGCGGTCACCGAGGTCGACGGTGGCGGCGGGGCGGTACTTGGTGGCGGGATTGACGAGCATACGGGGTCTCCTTCCTCGCAAGGGAAGATGAAAAAGGGAAAAACGGGAACAGGGTGGCGCAAGGCTGCCGAACTGCCACGGGGCCCTAGGCCCGGCAACCGATCGGTAGGCTTAGCAGTAGCGAGGAAGCGCGCAGGGCGCGGCCCGATGCCAGGGCAGCCAGCACGCGTGCGCGGGCAGCGATGCGGGACGCATCGGCAGCCTGGCGGGAAGTGCTGGGGTCAAGGGTCATCGTGGCTGGAGTGGGAGGGCCGCGGCCGCTCCGGTTGGGTGCGCATGCAGCGCAGGTCCATGGGAACGGGCAAGGTTAGTCGACAAGCCCGGGCCTGGTCAAGCATTGGGCGCGCGCCGGCGGCTCCTGTTTTCCTCGGCCGAATGGCGATGTACGGCGACGATGCCCTGCGCTGAATGGATGAATCGCGGCCGGGTTCTGTGCGCTGCACCTCAGTCCTCTGGCTGGTATTGCGTGGACCGCTTTGTGCCTAGGCTGTTAGCGCGGGAAAAAATACCACTGGGGGAACATCATGAGACTGAGAACGTGGGCATCCTGGCTGGCGGGTTCCGCGGCGGCCTTGTTGCTGGCGGCATGCGGCGGCGGCGGTGGCAACAGCGCGCCCGCCACGCCGGCAGCGGGCGGCACCACCACGCCGCTGACCTATACCGCGAAGATGAGCGTGACCTCGGGCGAGGTCGGTGTCGGCCGCACGCTGACCATCAGCGCGCTGGCCGTGGACAGCAACGGCGTCGACGTATCGGGCAGCACCACGTTCGACTGGACCAGCACCGACAGCGCCGTCGCCACCGTGGCGGCGGGCGCCGGCACGCCGGGCAGCGCCGTGGTCAGGGGCGTTGCGCCGGGCACCACCACCGTGCAGGTGGTGGCCACGGTCCGGGGCGCCGACAACACCACCGTGCAACTGCCCGCGCAATCGGCCACCATCACCGTGGTGCCGGCATCGGCGCCGAGCTACACGCTGTCGATGCCCGCCACCAGCCTGTCGATGAGCGACGGCCAGGAGCTGCCGGTCAGGGTGACGCTGCTCGACAGCAACGGCAGCGATGTGTCGGCCAGCGTCTCCGACTGGGCCTGGTCCAGCAGCGGCACCGCGGTCCAGGTCACGGCCAGCCAGAACAGCGCCACGCTGAAGGCCAGCAACGGCTCGCCCACGACCGCGGCCATGGCCAGTGTCTCGGTATCGGTGACCGCGCCTGACGGCCATGCCCTCGCCGGCGTCATCGCGGTGACGGTGCAGAAGAACGGCGCCGCCGCCTATCGCGTGGTGACCACCAAGGGCGGGCGCGAGGTCAACGCGCTGCAGGTGTTCAGCAATCGTCCCGACACCTTCACCGCGCGCGTGCTGCGCCACGACGGCCAGGACGTGACCGCGGACTTCGACGGCACCTGGAGCTACACCGCCACCTCGACGACGCTGTCGGCGACGGAAGCCGCGGGTACGCATGACGCCACGGTGCGCACCAGCCTGGCCGGCGATACCGGTCCGGTGCAGGGCGGCCTGACAGTGACCGCGGTCAGCAGCAAGCTGGGCGAGCGCCGCAGCGCCATCCTGACGGTGACCGAGAACCCGCTGTGGGCACTGGTGGGCGACAACCAGGATCCGATGACGCTGCTGCTGCTGGCGCCGATGCCGATCGAGGTAACCGCGCGCATGAAGCACCTGGGCGAGGATGCGCAGTACACCGCGTGCAAGGGCTGGGCATGGTCCAGCACCGGGCCGGTGTCGCTGAGCCCGAGCATGGTGATGCTGCCCAACCAGGTGCGCGCCAGCGGCACCGGGCCCGGCGACTTCACCATCACCGCGACCTGCACCGCGGTCACCGACAATACGCCGCTGAAGCTGGTGTTCTACGGTACGGTCAGGTAAGCGCCGGTATCCCGCGGCTGGAGAGACGCCCTCCGGATGGAGGGCGTCT
This sequence comes from Cupriavidus neocaledonicus, assembly GCF_000372525.1. Taxonomy (GTDB): domain Bacteria; phylum Pseudomonadota; class Gammaproteobacteria; order Burkholderiales; family Burkholderiaceae; genus Cupriavidus; species Cupriavidus neocaledonicus. The sequence continues at coordinate 94,384 of NZ_AQUR01000094.1, read as the reverse complement.
TGTTTTGCACGTTTTGCTTTGCGAAGACGCAGACGGGCTGCTGGTTTGCTCCCCTCTCCCGCTTGCGGGAGAGGGGCGGGGGTGAGGGCAGGATTTCGCTATGCCAACGCGTTGACTTCGTTGCGACGCCGGGCCCTCACCCCAACCCTCTCCCGCAAGCGGGAGAGGGAGTACACAAGCGGCAGGGATAACTTGTGGAGCGTACCCGTTTCTGCGTGCCTGCCCGGCAGGCGAGCGCGTAAAGCGTACCCAATTCTGCGTGCATCGGAACGGGCCCGATTGACCAGTAAAAAGACCCGCGCCGCCGCCTGCAAACACGCCCGCCCGCACGCCATCCGCCGCCTGCCACACCATGCGGCTGCAGCGGGCGTACCCGTTTCTGCGTGGAGGATGAGGGAGGAGAAAAGCGCGCTTCAGCGCTTGCGCACGAAGCGCACCACCTGCTCGGCAGGCTTGTCCTGGCTGGCCGGCGTGGTGGTATTGGCGCCGCAGGTATTGCAGCCGCCGTCGTCGCAGCCGCTGGCGCAGCCGGCGGCGGCCTGCGGCGCCAGCCAGCGTGCCAGGCGGCCGCGCCAGCCGGCGGCGGCCGGGCCGCCCAGGCGTGCCGCCAGCGCCGCCTTGACCCGCTCGCGCGTGCGTGGCGCATAGCGCGCCGCCACCGATACCGCGCACGCCAGCACGATCAGCGGGACCAGCAGGGTTTCGATGGCGTGGTAGAGGCTCATGGCGGCGGCTGGCCTCAGCTGAACAGCAGCGCGACGCGGTAGGTCACGAACGCCGCCAGGTAGGCCAGCCCGGTCAGGTAGGCGGCCGACAGCGCCATCACCTTCCAGGAGTCGGTCTCGCGCCGGATCACCGCCAGCGTGGAAATGCACTGCGGCGCGAACACGTACCACGCCAGCAGCGACAGCGCGGTGGCGAGCGACCATTGCGCGGCGATCATCGGCGCCAGCTGCGTGGCCACGGTCTCTTCGCTGCCCGACAGCGCGTAGACGGTGGCCAGCGCGCCCACCGCGACTTCGCGCGCGGCCAGGCCCGGCACCAGCGCAATGCAGATCTGCCAGTTGAAGCCCACCGGCGCGAACACTTTCTGCAGCGCGTGGCCGATCATGCCGGCAAAGCTGTAGTCGATCGCCGGCGCGGTCGCGTCCGCGGGCGCGGACGGGAAGGTCGACAGGAACCACAGCAGCACCGTCAGCGCCAGGATCACCTTGCCCACGCGCGACAGGAAGATGCGGGCACGCTCCCACAAGCCGATGGCGATGTCGCGCGGATTGGGGATGCGGTACGACGGCAGCTCCATCAGCAGCGGATGGTCGGTGCGGTCGCGGCGCAGGAACTTGAGCGCATAGGCCACCACCAGCGCGCTGACGATGCCGGCCACGTACAGCGCGAACAGCACCAGCCCCTGCAGGTTGAACAGGCCCATCACGGTGCGCTCGGGGATGAAGGCGCCGATCAGCAGCGCATAGACCGGCAGCCGTGCCGAGCAGGTCATCAGCGGCGCCACCAGGATGGTGGTGAGCCGGTCGCGCGGGTCCTGGATGGTGCGCGTGGCCATGATGCCGGGAATGGCGCAGGCAAAGCTGGACAGCAGCGGGATGAACGAGCGCCCCGACAACCCCGCGCCCATCATCAGGCGGTCGAGCAGGAAGGCCGCGCGCGGCAGGTAGCCGGATTCCTCCAGCGTCAGGATAAACAGAAACAGGATCAGGATCTGCGGCAGGAACACCACCACGCTGCCCAGCCCGGCGACCAGGCCGTCGACCAGCAGGCTCTTGAGCATACCGTCGGGCAGCCAGGCGCCCAGCATCTCGCCGGCCCAGTGCACGCCGCCCTCGATGCCGTCCATCAGCGGCTCGGCCCACGAGAACACCGCCTGGAACATCAGGAACAGCAGCACCGCCAGCAGCAACAGGCCGAACACGGGATGCAGCACGATGCGGTCGAGGCGGTCGTCCAGCGCGGCGGTGCGCGCCGGCATGCTCACCGCGGCCGACAGCAGGCGGTTGACTTCGGCATGCACGTCGAAGTCCGGGCCGGCAGACAGGCCGGACGGCGGGGCCGGCGGCAGCGTGGCATCGAGCAGGCTGATCAGCGCCGCGGCGCCGTCGCGCCGGACCGCCACGGTGCTGACCACCGGCACGCCGAGCGCGGCCGACAGCTGGTCGCGATCGATCTGGATGCCGCGCCGCGCGGCGGCGTCGCTCATATTGAGCACCACCACCATCGGCAGGCCCAGCTGGCGCAGCTCCAGCACGAAGCGCAGGTGCAGGCGCAGGTTGGTCGCATCGACCACCGACACCAGCAGGTCCGGGCGCGCTTCGCCGGCGCGCTGGCCCAGGCAGACATCGCGCGTGATGGCTTCGTCGAGGCTGGCCGCGTGCAGGCTGTAGGCGCCGGGCAGGTCCAGGATGCGCACCTGGCGACCGGCTGGCGACACGAAGTAGCCTTCCTTGCGCTCGACGGTGACGCCGGCGTAGTTGGCCACCTTCTGGCGGCTGCCGGTCAGGCGGTTGAACAGTGCGGTCTTGCCGCAATTGGGATTGCCGACCAGCGCGATGCGCAGGGCCGAAGGGGAAGCAGCTGCAGACATAATCCGGGGAAGGCTCAGGCGGTCCGCTTGGCGGACGGTTGCGCAGTCTCGTCGCCCTGCGTGGCGGGGGCGATGCGGGTGACCGAGGCGCTGGCGATTTCCACGCCGATGCGCGCCGCCTCCGAGCGGCGCAGCGCAAAGCGCGTGAAGCCGACCTGCGCCACCAGCGGGTCCATGCCGAACGGCCCGTAGGCGATGACCTGCACGGCTTCGCCGGCAACGAAGCCCAATTCGCGCAGGCGGCGCGCAACCGGATCCCCTGGGGTGGCGTCGTCCACCGATTGCACTACGGCGGGCGTGCGCCGTGGAAGTTCAGACAACCGCATCATGCTTCCAGTCCGTGGCGCGGCCTGCCGCCAAGCGGTCGATGCGACCGCGCCGGGGTATGTAAATGAAAATCGTTTTCATTGTATCGCAAATGAGGCTTTACGTTGCCCCCTCAAAGGGCGGGCACGCCAGCCTTGCCCGCCGGGGCACGGCAGGAGGCGAATGATAACCGCTAAGGGGACGAATGGCTGAGCGCTGGCCGGTGGCGATGCGGGTCCGACGCACCTGTTGTTCAACCGAGCCAAAACCGCGGTTCGGCAATGGAACACCGAATGCGCGCGATTCCTGCAAACGGGCGCAATTACTGCATTTGCGTTATGGATGCCGTAAGCCAGCGGCGTTAAGCTCACAGCACGCTGAACACCCCGTTCCACGCGTACTTCACAAGCCATCGGTCCCTGGACCGGTGGCTTTTTCTTTATGGCTGCGCTTGGGCGCCGCCTTGCCCGCCACCATGGCGACAAAGTGGTCGCGCGCGGGGTGGTCTGGCGCCGTCTTCCAGGCGCAATAGACCTCCGAGCGCACCGGCGCCTGCGCCAGCGGCCGGAACGCCGCGCCGGCCATGCCGGAGCGCGCCAGCGCCGCCGGCACCACCGCCACCCCCATGCCCTGCGACACCAGCGACACCACCGACAGCCAGTGCCGCACCTCATGCCGGATCTGCGGGAAGAAGCCCTGCGCGGCGCACATGTCGAAGATCCGGCTGTAGTAGTCCGGCGAGGCCTTGCGCGAGAACAGCACGAACGGCTCGCCGCGCAACGACGTCAGCGGCAACTCCGTCAGCGCGGCGAGCGCATGGTCGGCGGGCAGGCAGCAGACGAACGGCTCCGAATGCACCAGCGTGGCCTGCAGGGTATCCGGCACCCGGCCGGTGTGGATGAAGGCGGCGTCGAGCTCGTCGTGCAGCAGCGCGTCGATCTGTTCCTGCGAATTCAGTTCGGTCAAAGCCACGTGGATGCCCGGGTAGGCCGCCTCGAACTCGCGCAGGGTCTGCGGCAGCCCGCGGTACAGCATCGAGCCGACAAAGCCCACGCGCAGGCGGCCGATGGCGCCGGCTTCGATCTCGCGCGCCAGCACCCGCGCGGCCTCGGCCTGCGCCAGCAGCGCCGTGGCCGATTCGCGAAAGGCCCGCCCGGCCGCGGTCAGCCGCACGCCGCGGCTGTCGCGGTCGAACAGCCGCGCCCCGACCGAGGCCTCGAGCTGCTGGATATTGAGCGACAGCGGCGGCTGCGAGATGGCCAGCCGGCGCGCGGCGCGACCGTAGTGCAGTTCCTCGGCCAGCACGAGGAAGTAACGCAGGTGGCGGAATTCCATGGCGATACAGAAATTATATGGATCAAGCCAATTTTAGAATTAGACGCAAATCCATGGGGTTTGAATAATGGAGCCCAAAGGGCCGCCAGCCGGCACCGCCATACCCCGGAGACCTGCCATGCCATCCAGCGCCGTGCGCGACATCCCCCAGCAACACCACTGCGCGCCCGCCGCTGCCGCGGCGCACCCGGTGCCGGACCGCCAGGGCGGCAGCCTGCTCGCCGCCGACCCGGACCTGCGCGCGCTGCTGCCGCTGTACCTGCCGCCCGACCTGTTCAACCACCTGTTGCCCCACCTCGAGCGCATGGGCGCGCTGGCCGGCGGCGTGCTTGACGAGCTGGCCGGCGTGGCCGACCGCAACCCGCCGGAGCTGACTTACCGCACCCGCGCCGGCGTGGACGCGCAGCGCATCGACAAGCATCCGGCCTATGTCGAGATGGAGCGCGTGGCCTTTGCCGAGTTCGGGCTCGCCGCGGCGTCGCACCGCGGCGGCGTGCTGGGCTGGGACAAGCCCATGCCGCCGGCGGCCAAGTACGCGCTCACCTATCTGTTCGTGCAGGCCGAGTTCGGCCTGTGCTGCCCGCTGTCGATGACCGATTCGCTGACGCGCACGCTGCGCAAGTTCGGCGACCCGGCGCTGGTCGGGCGCTTCCTGCCCAACCTGACCACGCAGGTGTTCGACGACCTGTACCAGGGCGCGATGTTCATGACCGAGCAGGGCGCCGGCTCCGACGTGGCCGCCACCGCCACCCGCGCGGTGCGCGATGCCGCGGCCGAGGGCGGCTGGCGCCTGCATGGCGACAAGTGGTTCTGCTCCAACCCCGATGCCGCGCTGGCGATGGTGCTGGCACGCGTGGAAGACGAGGCCGGCAACGCCGTGCCTGGCCACAAGGGCGTGTCACTGTTCCTGCTGCCGCGCCAGCTGGAAGACGGCAGCGCCAACCACTACCGCATCATCCGGCTCAAGGACAAGCTGGGCACGCGCTCGATGGCCAGCGGCGAGATCCGGCTCGAGGGCGCGCACGCTTACCTGGTCGGCGAACCCGGCCGCGGCTTCGTGCAGATGGCGGACATGATCAACAACTCGCGCCTGTCCAACGGCGTGCGCGCCGCCGGGCTGATGCGGCGCGCACTGACCGAGGGCCTGTTCATCGCGCGCGAGCGCCAGGCCTTCGGCAAGCGCCTGCGGGACATGCCGCTGATGCGCCGCCAGCTGCTCAAGCTGACGCTGCCGACCGAGCAGGCGCGCACCATGGTGTTCCAGACCGCCGAGGCGCTGCGCCGCGCCGACGCCGGCGAGCCCGACGCCTACGCGCTGATGCGCATCCTGACCCCGCTGATCAAGTTCCGCGCCTGCCGCGACGCGCGCAAGGTCACCGGCGACGCCATGGAGATTCGCGGCGGCTGCGGCTATATCGAGGAATGGAGCGACCCGCGCCTGGTGCGCGACGCCCACCTCGGCTCGATCTGGGAAGGCACCAGCAATATCGTCGCGCTCGACGTGCTGCGCGCGGTGCGGCGCGAGGGCGCATTGCCGGTGCTGCAGGCGCACCTGGCCGGGCTGCTGGCCTCTACGCCGATGCACGCGGAAGCCCGTGCCGTGTTCGAAGGCGCCATCGCCGGCGCCGCCCAACTCGCCGGCCACGCCGCCGCGGCCGGTGCCGACGGCGAGCTGCTGGCGCGCCAGGCGGCCTCGGCGCTGTACCACGTGACCAGCGCGGTGGCGATGGCCTGGGAAGCCGGGCGCATCGGCTCGGTGCGCCGCATGCGGCTGGCGCAGCTGGTGCTGCGCCACCGCGTGCTGCCGCAGGACCCCCTGGCGGCGAGCGAGGAGCCGGCATGGCTCGCCGAAACGGTGGCGCCCGCCGAGGATGGCGCGGTGCGCGCGGCCGGCGCGGTGGACGCGGTCAACGTGTTCTGACGCCGCAACCTGAACCCATTGTTTGCGCCCCTCTCCGGCAAGCGGGAGAGGGAGCAGCCCCAACCATCCCGCAGACCCCGCGGGAGAAGTCCTGCATCAGGAGACAACGCCATGAAACTCTGGCACCGCGTCGCGGCCATCGCCGCGTGCTCGCTGTTTATCGCCCCCGCCTTCGCGCAGAAGGACTTCCCGTCCAAGCCCATCATGATGGTGGTCACCTATCCGCCCGGCGGCCCCACCGATGCCATGGCGCGCACGCTGGCGGCCGCGCTCAAGACCAGCCTGGGCCAGCCGGTGGTGGTCGAGAACCGTGCCGGCGCCGGCGGCAATATCGGCGCCGAGGCGGTGGCGCGCGCCGAGCCTGACGGCTACACGCTGATGTTCGGCACTTCGGCGCCGCTGGCGATCAACGTCAGCCTGTACCGCAAGATCAATTACGACCCGGTCAGGAGCTTCACCCCGGTGATCCAGATCGGCCAGCTGCCCAACGTGCTGGTGGTCAATCCGTCGGTGCCGGCGAAGAACGTCAACGAGCTGATCGCCTACGGCAAGGCGCATCCGGGCAAGCTGACCTATGCCTCGTCCGGCAATGGCGCTTCGTCGCACCTGGCCGGCGTGCTGTTCAACAACGTCACCGGCACCGATTTCCAGCACATCCCGTACAAGGGCACCGGCCCGGCGCTGAACGACCTGCTGGGCGGCCAGGTCAGCATGACCTTCACCGACGTGCTGACCGCGATGCCCTTCATCAAGAGCGGCAAGGTGCGCGCGCTGGGCGTGACCACCCGGGCGCGCTCGCAGGCGCTGCCGGACGTGCCGACGGTGGCCGAGCAGGGCGTGCCCGGCTTCGACGTATCGGTGTTCTTCGGCGTGGTGGCGCCGGCCGGCACGCCGGCGGAGGTGGTCGGCAAGCTCAACCGCGCCTTTGCCGACGCACTGAAGCAGCCCGACGTGCGCAAGACCCTGCAGGGCCAAGGGCTGGAGTTCGCGCCGTCGACCACGCCGGAGCAGCTCGGCAGCTTCGTCAAGGCCGAGGTCGGCAAGTGGCGCGCCGTGGTGCAGAAGTCCGGCGCCCAGCTTGACTGACGACACCGGGGGAATCGCAGCCATGACCCAAGCCAGTCCCGGCGCGCTCGCCGGCATCCGCGTGGTCGACCTGTCGCGCATCCTGGGCGGCCCGTACTGCGGCCAGATCCTGGGTGACCACGGCGCCGACGTGCTCAAGATCGAACCGCCGCAGGGCGACGACACCCGTACCTGGGGGCCGCCGTTCAAGGACGGCGTGGCCTCCTACTACTTCGGCCTGAACCGCAACAAGCGCGTGATGCGGCTGGACCTGACCGCCGCGCCGGACCGCGAGGTGCTGCTGGCGCTGCTGGCCGAGGCCGACGTGCTGGTCGAGAACTTCAAGACCGGCACGCTGGAGAAGTGGGGGCTGGGCTATGACGAACTGTCGGCGCGCTTCCCGCGGCTGGTCCATTGCCGCGTGTCAGGCTTTGGCGCCGACGGCCCGCTGGGCGGCCTGCCCGGCTACGATGCCGCGATCCAGGCCATGTCCGGCATCCTGAGCATCAACGGCGAGGCCGATGGCGATCCGCTGCGCGTGGGCTTGCCGGTGGTGGACATGGTGACCGGCCTCAACGCCGTGATCGGCGTGCTGCTGGCGCTGCAGGAGCGCGCCCGCAGCGGGCGCGGGCAGTTTGTCGAGGCCGCGCTCTATGACTCGGGGCTGTCGCTGCTGCATCCGCATGCGGCCAACTGGTTCATGAGCGGCAAGACGCCGCAGCGCACCGGCAATGCGCATCCCAACATCTATCCGTACGACACCGTCGCCACCGCCACCGACCCGGTGTTCCTGGCGGTCGGCAACGACCGGCAGTTCCGCATCCTGTGCGAGCACCTGCAGGTGCCGGCGCTGGCCGACGACGAGCGCTACGCCACCGCCGGCGCGCGATCGGTCAACCGCGTCGCGCTGAAGGCCGAACTGGAAGCGCGCCTGCGCACGCTCGACGGCAAGGCGCTGGCGGATGCGCTGGTGGCCGCGGGCGTGCCATGCGCGCCGGTGCTGTCGGTGGCGGATGCCTTGCAGCATCCGCATACGCGGCACCGCGAGATGGTGGTGGAGATGGAAGGGGGGTACCAGGGGCTGGGGGCGCCGGTGAAGCTGAGCCGGACGCCGGCGACGTACCGGTATGCGCCGCTCACTGAAGGGGACGAGTTTCTAAAGTAGAGGCGACGCGGTCACCTCTCACCACTGGTTTGCTCCCCTCTCCCGCTTGCGGGAGACGGGCAGGGGGTGAGGGCAGGCGGTGGCATACCGACGGCCGTTACTTCGTCGACGCATCGGCCCTCACCCCAACCCTCTCCCGCAAGCGGGAGAGGGCGCACGCAATCCGCAGGATTCGGGTGTTACCCCGGAATCATCCCCGGCAGCCAATACGCCTGCACCATCGTCATCACCCCGATGATCACCGCGAACAGCAGGCTGTGCTTCACGGTGAAGCGGAACAGCTCAGATTCCTTGCCCACCAGCCCGGTCGCCGCGCAGGCCACCGCGATCGATTGCGGCGAGATCATCTTGGCGGTGACGCCGCCGGTGGTGTTGGCCGCGACCATCAGCGTGTCGGACACGCCGATCTGGTGCGCGGTGGTGTTCTGCAGCGCGCAGAAGAGCGCATTCGACGAGGTGTCGGACCCGGTCAGGAACACGCCCAGCCAGCCCAGGAACGGCGAGAAGAACGGAAATGCCGCGCCCGTGCCGGCCAGCAGCAGCGCCAGCGTCGACGACATGCCGGAGTAGTTGGCGACAAAGGCGAAGGCCAGCACCAGCCCGATCGACAGCACCGGGCGCGCCAGTTCCACCAGCGTTTCCCCGAACGTGGCCAGCAGGTCGCGCGGCTTCATGCGCAGCAGCACGGCGGAGATCAGCGCGGTCAGCAGGATCGCGGTGCCGACCGCGGAGAGCAGGTCGATCTTCAGCACCGCGTCATAGGCCTTGGGCGTGGCCACGATCGGCGCGGCCTTGATCACCAGCTGGTCCAGCCCCGGCACCTTGAACTTCAGCACCGTGCCCGCCAGCGGGCCGTTGGCGGCGAACAGCGCCTTGAACGGCTGCAGGCTCCACACCGTGACGATGGCAGTCAGGATGCCGAACGGCGCCCATGCGCGCAGCGTTTGCGCCAGCGTGTAGGGCGACGGCTTGCGGCTCTGCATCGCGCCGCCATAACCGCCGCCATCACCGCCGCCAATATCGCCGCCAAAGCCCGCCAGCGCGACCGTGCCGCCGCTGACGTTGCCGGCGTTGCCGCCGGCGCGCTGCGATGCGCTGCGCGGCTGCCACACCTTCAGGAACGCCGCCAGCGACACCAGGCTGACCAGCGCCGAAGTGATGTCCGGCAGTTCCGGCCCGATATGGTTGGAGGTGAAGTACTGCGTCACGGCGAAGCTGCCGCCGCACACCAGCGCCGCGGGCCAGGTCTCGCGCACGCCCTTGGCGCCGTCCATCATGAACACCAGCCAGAACGGCACCAGCAGCGACAGCAGCGGCAGCTGGCGCCCGGCCATGGCGCCGATATGGAACGGGTCCAGGCCCGTCACCTGCCCCGCCACGATGATGGGGATGCCCATCGCGCCGAACGCCACCGGCGCGGTATTGGCGATCAGGCACAGCCCCGCCGCGTACAGCGGGTTGAAGCCCAGTCCCACCAGCAGCGCCGCGGTGATCGCCACCGGCGCACCGAAGCCGGCCGCGCCTTCCAGGAACGCGCCGAAGGCAAAGCCGATCAGCAGCATCTGCAGGCGCTGGTCGTCGGTGATCGACAGCACCGAAGCGCGGATCACGTCGAACTGTCCGGTCTTGACCACGATCTTGTAGAGGAACACCGCGGTCACGATGATCCATGCAATCGGCCACAGCCCATAGGCAAAGCCGAAGCCGGCCGCGGCCAGCGCCTGCTGCGCGGGCATGCCGTAAGCGAAGATCGCCACGGCCAGCGCCAGCAGCAGCGTCACCGCCGCGGCGACATGACCCTTCATGCGCCAGACCGCCAGCGCGATAAAGAAGAACACGATGGGAATCGCTGCCGCCAGTGAGGACAGCCACAGGCTGCCTAGCGGTGTGTAGAGTTGGGTCCAGGGTTGCAAGGGTGGTCTCCTGATTTGTGGTGGTTCGGGAAAGCTTTGTTGTTCTGAAAAGCGCGGTGATGTCAGCCTGCGCGTTTGTGTGCTCCCTCTCCCGCTTGCGGGAGAGGGCTGGGGTGAGGGCCGGTGTGTCGACGAAGTACAGGCCGTCGGTATGCCACCGCCTGCCCTCACCCCCTGCCCCTCTCCCGCAAGCGGGAGAGGGGAGCAAACAAGCGGGGGCTGGAAGCGTCAGCGCTGTACTGCGCCGCGCCTGGCGCCGCCTACTCCGGCTGCCCCTTTTCCTTCAGCAGGTCCGCCAGGCTTTTCGCCGCCGGCTTCAGCGGCGTGCGGTGCTGCGTCCATCCCAGCTGCCGCGCCGGTGTCAGCGCGCGCAGGCGCGTGGCGGCCCAGCGGAACAGCCGGTAGGCCGCCGGGTGCGAATAGGCGCCGCTCCAGAAGCGCCACACCAGGTGCTCGCCGCGGCTGTACTTGGCGCCCTGGCCGCGCAGCGGGTTGGCCACCGGTTCTGCGGGATCGCGGTTGGACTCGGTGCGCAGGCGCACCAGCAGTTGCGGGATCGGGATGCGCACCGGGCAGACCTCGCCGCAGGCGCCGCACAGGCTCGAGGCGGTGGCCAGGTCGGCGGTGGCGTCCAGCCCCAGCAGGTGGGGCGACAGGATCTTGCCGATCGGGCCCGGGTAGGTGGTGCCGTAGGCATGGCCGCCGATGCGGGTGTAGACCGGGCAGTGGTTCATGCACGCGCCGCAGCGGATGCATTGCAGCGTGGCGCGCAACTGCGCGTCGGCATAGGCCTGGGTGCGGCCGTTGTCGAGCAGCACCAGGTGCACTTCGCGCGGGCCGTCGCGCTCGCCCGCGCGGCGCGGGCCCGAGATCAGGTTGAAGTAGGTGGTGATGGCCTGGCCCGTGGCCGAGCGCGTCAGCAACGTCGACAGCGGCACGATGTGCTCGAGCCGGGCCACCACCTTCTCCATGCCCATGATGGCGATATGCACGTCCGGCACCGTGGTGGAGAGCCGGCCGTTGCCCTCGTTTTCCACCAGCCACAGCGTGCCGGTGTCGGCGGCGGCGAAGTTCACGCCGGACAGGCCGATGTCGGCGTCGACAAAGGCCTGGCGCAGCGCGCGGCGCCCGGTCTGGATCAGCGCGTCGACGTCCTCGGTATAGGGCGTGTCGGGGATATGCTCAGTGAACAGCTGCGCGATATCGCCCTTGGTCTTGTGGATCGCCGGCATCACGATATGCGAAGGCTTCTCGCCGGCCAGCTGGACGATGTATTCGCCCATGTCCGACTCGATGCAGGCGACGCCGCGCTCGGCCAGGTAATGGTTCAGCTCGATCTCTTCGCTGGCCATCGACTTGCCCTTGATCACCCGCGTGGCCTGCCTGGCGCTGGCGATGCCGTGGATGATGGCGTTGGCCTCGTCGGCGCTCTCGGCCCAGTGCACCTGCACGCCGGCGGCGGTCAGCTTCTGTTCCAGCTGCACCAGCAGGTCCGGCAGGTTGGCCAGCGCGTGCTGGCGCACCGCCTCGCCCAGGTCGCGCAGGCGCTCGAGCTCGTCGGCGTCGGGAAACTGCGCCAGGCGCTTGCCTTGCAGGAAGTCCATCGCGCCGCGGAAGCTCTGGCGCAGCTTGGGGTCGTCCAGCGCCTCGCGGGCGCGCGCCTTGAACTCTCGCGGCGCAACGAATTGCAGGGTTTGCTGGCTCATCGCGCGGCCTCCGCGGTGTCGGTTTCGATCACGACCCACAGCCGGCGCGGACCATGCGCGCCGTAGGCCAGGGTTTGCTGGATGTCCGAGGTCTTGGACGGACCCGAGACCAGCACCAGGTTGGTCGGCATGCCGTCGGCCCAGCGCTCGGCGCGCGCCGCCATGTGCAGGTCGTCATGCAGCGTCGAGGCGCGCACCAGCGCGACATGCAGCGGCGGCACCAGCGACACCGTGCGCGGCGAGCCCGCATCGGGCGCCAGCACCAGCGTGCCGGTGGCGGCGATGCCGGAGCGCGCCACGGTGAAGCCGGCATCGACGGTGTCGAACAGTTCTGCCTTCCACGCCTCGATCGGGCGGTCGTAGCCGATGGCTTCGATACCGGCCGGTAGCGCGGCGGCCAGCGCCACGCCGGCCACGGTGGCCGGATCGAGCAGCAGGCGCTTCACACCTGCCCGGGCCAGTTCGGCGGCAAGCATCGCCGGCCAGGCGCCGGCGTCGGCGCACCAGACTTCGGCATGCAGGCCTTGCAGCGCGGCCTGCATCGCGGCGACGCGTGCGCCAGTCGTTGGCGTGCCCTGGCGGCGTGCTTCGAAATGGTCGTCGATGCGGCGGTCCAGCTCGGTGGTCTGCGGGGACGGCACGGGCGCGGCGGCGCGCAGCCGGCCGAGCATGCGTTCGCGGGCGCCGGGCGTGCTCATGCGGCACCTCCGGTACGGCGCCAGAGAAAGCTGGCGAGGTGCTCCACCTGAAGCGGCGCGCGGTCGTGCGCGGCGGTATGGCCGATATTGAGCAGGCAGCCGCAGTCGGCCGAGACCAGGCGGTCGCAGCCGGTGGCGCAGGCCGAGGCCACCTTGTCGCGCACCATCGCCCCCGAGATATCCGGATGCTTGAGCGAGAAGGTGCCGCCGAAGCCGCAGCATTCCGACTCGCGCGCGTGCTCGACGCGGGTCACGCCCGGCAGTGCATCGACCAGCGCCACGCCGTGCTGGCGCGTGCCCATTTCGCGGCGCGCGCCGCACGAGGTATGCAGCACGATGCGCTCCGGCGGCTGGGCCGATGGCGCGGCAGCGCCGAAGTCCAGCTTCAGCACGTGCAGCAGGAACTCGCCCAGCTCATAGACGCGTCCGGCCAGTTCGCGCGCCTGCGGGCCGGCCACCGGATCGTCGGCAAAGAGCTGCGGCCAGTGGTGGCGCATCATGCCGGCGCACGAACCGGACGGCACGATCACCGGCCACGGCTGGCCGAACAGGTCGAGCTGGGCGCGCGCCACCGCACGGGCCGCGTCGGGGTTGCCGCTGCTGTAGGCGGGCTGGCCACAGCAGCTCTGGCCGCGCGGGAAATGCACGGTCAGGCCTTCGCGCTCGAGCAGTCGCACGGCATCCAGGCCGGCCTGCGGCACGAACATGTCGACCAAGCAGGTGGCAAACAGGTAGGCCTGCGTGGGGGCAGGGCCGCTGGGGTACTGACGATCCTTCATGTCTCGCTCCACACGTGCTGGGTCGCACGTTTGGGCGCATAATTCCCGCTTCCGCGCGGCGCTTCAAATTGGTTGGACCAATGCAGAAAGCGGTCGCGCGCGTTCAGACACGTTCAGGAGCGAGGGAGCACGGCATGACGGCAGCCAGGCACGGGCATACCCGTGGACGCGTGGAGTCGGTGATGCGGCGCATGGAAACCGCGCTGCTCGACGGCACCTGGCCGCCCGGCACGCGGCTGCCGGCCGAGCGCGTGCTGGCCGAGCAGTACGCGGTGGCGCGCAACACCGTGCGCGAGGCGATCCAGCGCCTGGCCGCGCGCGGCCTGCTGCAGAGCCGGCGCGGCGCGGGCGTCTATGCCACCGACCAGTTGCGCGCCGGCATTGCCTCGCCGTGGGGCCAGCTGGTGGCGGACCATCCCGCGCTGCGCGAAGACATCCTGGAGTTTCGCCGCGTGCTGGAAGGCGCCACGGCCTATTTCGCGGCGTTGCGCGCCGATGCCGCCGACGTCAGGCGCATCCGCGCGCTGATGGCCGAACTGGAACGCGCGCGCGCCGCCGACGACAAGCAGGCCGAGGCCGATGCCGACGCGCAGCTGCACGACGCCATCGCGCAGGCCTCGCACAACACCATGTTCCTGCACCTGCATACCAGCGTGATCGGCATGCTGCGCGAGCACATCACCATCAATGGCACCGGCCTGCGCGAACAGGACGACGGCGCCTCGGACCTGCTACTGCTGCAGCACCGCACGCTGTGCGATGCCATCTGCGCGCGCCGCCCGGAAGAGGCGCGCACGGCGATGCAGACCCACATCGACTTCGTGCGCAGCCGCGTGGAGCACGACGCGGCGTGACTACAGGTGGCAGAGGCCGGCATTGGTCCTACCACCAGCCGGGCGTGCCGGCCACGGCATTCAGACCAGCCCGGCGCCGGCGAGCTCGCGCTTCAGGTAGGCGTAGAAGATCGGCCCGGCGATCACGCCCGGGATGCCGTACAGCGTTTCCATCAGCAACATCACCATCAGCAGTTCCCACGCCGCGGCCTGGATGCGCGCGCCGATGATGCGCGCGTTCAGGAAGTACTCGAGCTTGTGGATCACCACCAGGAACACCAGCGATGCCACCGCGATCGGCAGCGACACCGACAGCGAGGCCACCACGATCGCCGTGTTCGAGATCAGGTTGCCCAGCACCGGCAGCAGCCCCGCGACGAAGGTGATCACCACCAGGGTCTTGCTCAGCGGCAGGTGCACGCCGAACAGCGGCAGCACCAGCAGCAGGTAGAGGGCGGTCAGGACGGTGTTGATCGCCGAGATCTGGATCTGCGCGAAGATGAACTGCGAAAACGCCTGTTGCAGCGTGCGCGCCCGCGCCACCAGCCCGGCCGCCAGCGGGCGCCGGTTGGGGCGCGCCACCGCGCGGTACAGCGCCACCATCGCGCCGATCACCAGCCCGATCAGGATATGTACCAGCGTGCGCAGCACTTCGGCGCCGAGTTTCTGCGCCATCGCGGCATGCTCGCGCAGCGTGTCGATGAGCGTGTCGGCGAGTTCATCGACGCCGTTGGGCAGCGCGTCGCTGAGCCACGGCGGCAGCTGCCCGCGCGAGCGGTCGATGATGTCGGCGACATGGTTGAGCAGCCCGTCCAGGGTATTGCCCTCGCCGCTGACAAAGCGCACCAGCAGCCAGCCCGCCAGCGTCAGCCCCAGCAGGATCAGCGCCGACAGGATCGCCACGGCGAGCGCGTCGTGGCGCTGGTGCAGGCGCTTCAGGCGCGGCGCCAGCACGTCCACCAGCGAATACAGCAGCAGCCCGGACAGCAGCGCCGCGACCAGGTTGGCGTGCAGCACGGTCCAGAGCGCCAGCGCGGTCAGCAGGTAGGCGATGGTGCCGACGCTGTACCACGCGGCCGGCGGCAGGCGCGGGGTGACGGTCGGTTCGGGGTCTTTCATCGGTGTCTCCGGCATGCAATTTGCTGAAAAGAATTCCTGGATTCTCGCCGATCCAGATGTAATGGCTGCGTCAGTCGCGGCTTCGGTCGCCTGGCCGCCGCGAGCAGGAGCCGATGTTGGCATATCGGCACACGCCAAGGGTGTCTATATTAGGGGGAATCGTGCGCGGCCCGTGGCTTGCCGCGCGGTCCGTGTTTGTCGCCAAGTCCGGGAACGCAACGCATGGCCTACACCCATACCATCGGCAACCACCGCCACGTCTTCGCCGACCTGCGCGCGCTGCTGGCCAGGGCCAGCCCGGCGCGCTCCGGTGATGCGCTCGCGGGCCTTGCCGCGCAAAGCGAACAGGAGCGGATGGCGGCACGGCTGGCGCTGGCCGAGGTGCCGCTGACGCGCTTCCTCGACGAGGCGCTGGTGCCCTATGAGGACGACGAGGTCACGCGCCTGATCCTGGACCGCCACGACGCCGCCGCCTTTGCCGCGATCGATGCCACGACCGTGGGCGACCTGCGCAACTGGCTGCTGCGGCATGAGACCGACAGCGCCATGCTGGCGCGGGTCGCCCCGGGCATCACGCCGGAGATGGCGGCGGCGGTCAGCAAGCTGATGCGCAACCAGGACCTGGTCGCGGTGGCGCGCAAGTGCCAGGTGGTCACGCGCTTTCGCAGCACGGTGGGCCTGCCGGGCCGGCTCGCGGTGCGGCTGCAGCCCAACCACCCGACCGACGACCCCAAGGGCATCGCCGCCTCGATCATCGACGGCCTGCTCTATGGCTGCGGCGATGCCACCATCGGCGTCAATCCGGCCTCGGACAACCTCGGCGCGATCGTCTCGCTGCTGCGCATGATCGACGAGCTGCGCAGCCGCTTCGACATCCCCACGCAGTCATGCGTGCTGACCCATGTCACCAACACGCTGCGCGCGATCGGCCAGGGCGCGCCGGTGGACCTGGTGTTCCAGTCCGTCGCCGGCAGCGAGCGCGCCAATGCCGCCTTCGGCATCAGCCTGTCGCTGCTGGCCGAGGCGCACGACGCCGCGCAGGCGCTGGCGCGCGGCACCGTGGGCGACAACCTGATGTATTTCGAGACCGGACAGGGCAGCGCGCTGTCGGCCGACGCGCACCACGGCGTCGACCAGCAGACCATGGAGGCGCGCGCCTATGCGGTGGCAAGAGCGTTCTCGCCGCTGCTGGTCAATACCGTGGTGGGTTTTATCGGGCCGGAGTACCTGTACGACGGCAAGCAGATCATCCGCGCCGGGCTGGAAGACCACTTCTGCGGCAAGCTGATGGGCGTGCCGATGGGCTGCGACGTCTGCTACACCAACCATGCCGAGGCCGACCAGGACGACATGGACACGCTGCTGACGCTGTTCGGCGTGGCCGGCATCAACTTCATCATGGGCGTGCCGGGCGCCGACGACATCATGCTGAACTACCAGAGCACCTCGTTCCACGATGCGCTGTACCTGCGCGAAGTGCTGGGGCTGCGCCCGGCGCCGGAATTCGAGGCCTGGCTGCAGCGCATGGGCATTGCCGACGGCGCCGGCCGGCTGCTGGAGCCCGCCGCGCGCCAGCCGCTGCTGCAGATGGCCCACAGCTTGTAAGGAGCCGCCATGACCGCCAAGCGCCGGGCTCCCGCCATGCCGGACCCTGCCGCCGCCGAAGCCGACCCGTGGCAACGGCTGCGCCGCTTCACGCGCGCGCGCATCGCGCTGGGCCGCACCGGCCACAGCCAGCCCACCGACGCCGTGCTGGCCTTCGGCCTGGCCCATGCGCAGGCGCGCGATGCGGTGCACCTGGCGCTGCAGGTGGATGCCGTCGCCACGGCGCTGGATGCGGCAGGGTTGCCGCACCTGGCCGTGCACAGCGCGGCGCCGGACCGCGAGCACTACCTGCGCCGCCCGGACCTGGGCCGTCGCCTGGACGACGCCAGCCGCGCGCGGCTGGACGCGGCGCGGCCGCCGCAGGCGCCGGACGTGGTGTTCGTGATTGCCGATGGCCTGTCCGCGCTGGCGACGCAGCGCCATGCGCTGCCGCTGCTCCAGGCGGCGCGCCAGCGCCTGCCGCACGGCTGGCAGATCGGTCCGGTTGTGGTGGCCGAGCAGTCGCGCGTGGCGCTGGGCGACGAGATCGGCGAACGCCTTGGCGCGCGCCAGGTGGTGATGCTGATCGGCGAGCGGCCCGGGCTGAGTTCGCCCGACAGCCTTGGCATCTACCTGACCCATGCGCCGCGCGTCGGCCGTACCGATGCCGAGCGCAACTGCATCTCCAACGTGCGCCCGGAGGGGCTGTCCTATGTGCAGGCCGCCGAGCGGCTGGTGTTCCTGCTTTGCGGCGCGGCGGCGCTCGGCCGCTCCGGCGTGGACCTGAAGGACGACAGCGCGCCGGCCTTGTCCGCGGGCAGCGCCGAAGCGACGCCACCGATGCGCTGAACAAGCAAAACGGCCACCACGCGGGCCGCAACCCGCGTGGTGGCCGTTGCCGTCGCACCGCTTACATCATGCGGCGCGAGAACTGCCCGTGCCCGGCATCCGACATCAGTTGCTTGAACTGGTCGCCGCTCATGTGCACCAGGTCCTGGTGGTCGCCGCCCTCGAAATACACTTCGGGCTGCTGCATCAGGCTGTCGTCCACATAAGTCGTCATGCCGTATGCCATCGCCACCGGCGGAATCGCGCCGAGGTCGCAATCCTTGAAAATCTCGCGGATCTCGTCCTCGTGCGCCAGCACCAGGTTGCGCCCGGTCTGTTCGCAGATGGCGGCCATCTGCAGGTGATGGCTCGAAGGGATCACAGCGGCGACATAGCCGCGTTCATCCTCCAGCAACAGCGTCTTGGCCAGCCGGTCCCCGGGCACGTGCGCGGCCTCTGCCGTGGCCATGCTGCTCAGGGTATAGGGGTGACGGATGATGTCGTAGCGGGTGTTCTTGCTGCTCAGGCAGTTTGCGAGCGTACTAGCCAGGGCCATGGTTGCTCCTAGGTTCCGGATGCGCCGACGGTTATCCTTGTGCTCCTACTATAGTGCGCCGGCGCCATGGCGATGGCCCGCGGCTAGCGATGCAGCCGCGGCCACACCGCCTGCAGTTCGGTCTTCAGGAAGTTCAGCAGGTAGCGCGTCGCCAGGGTCTGGTAGCGGTTGGGCATGGTCAGCATGTAGAGCTTGCTGCCGAACACGCTGATGCGGTAGTCGGACAGCAGCGGCACCAGCGCGCCGCTGTCGAGTTCCGCGCCGATCGCATAGATCGGGAAGATGCCGACGCCCAGGCCGGCCAGCACCGCCTCTTTCAAGAAGGCGAAATTCTCCGAGCTGAGGGTGGGCTCGAGCACCACCTGTTCGCGCACCTCGCCATCGGCGCCGCCTGCGCGCGAGCCCGCTGCCTTGAGCTTCTGCCCCACCGGCGACGCGCACACGATGGCATGCGACTGCAGCTCCCCCAGCGCCTGCGGCGCCGGGTGCCCGGCAAGGTACGCGGGCGCGGCGCAGACGATCCAGTCGACCGCGCCGATCTCGGTGGCCACCACCGAATCCGGCGGCGTCGAGATGATGCGCAGCGCCACCTCCACGTCCTCGGACACCAGGTTGTGCACGCGGTTGTCGAACACCACGTCGAGCGTGATGTCCGGGTAGCGCTGCTTGAACCGCACCAGCAGCGGCGACAGCAGCGAATGGCCCAGCCCGGTGGGCACCGACAGCCGCACATGGCCCTGCAGGCTCTTGCCCATGTTGCTGATCAGTGCATTGGCCGCGGCGACCTCGCCCAGGATATTGCGGCCGTGCTCGTACAGCCCGGCACCCACCGGCGTCGGCTCGACATGGCGCGTGGTCCGACGCAGCAGCTGCACCCCCAGCTCTTCTTCCAGCGCCTTGAGCCGGTAGCTGACATTGGCGCGCGTCATCTTGAGCTTGCGCGCGGCCGCGCTCAGGTTGCCGGCGTCGACGATGTCGACGAACAGGCGCAGGGCGTTCAGGTCCATGGGGTGATCAGAGAAAGACGGGGGCGGTGACAGCTCCCGTATATTGCCATGCCGGCGCCGCGTGCCCGGCGGGGGGCGCCAGTGCCGCGTGCCGCAATGCGATGTTGCGCGCACTGCGGCTTGCACTGAGCGCGGGTCTGGGCAATGATTCGAGCCGGACCCTCAACTGGCCTTCTGCGCCCCCGTTTGCCATGCACCGCTCGTTGCGCCGATGGCTGTGCCTGCCTTTGTTCTTTGCCGGCGCCAGCGCCTCCGCCCAGGACCTGGTCGACTGCAAGCGGATCGAGCATGACCAGCTGATCATCGCCTCCCAGGAAACCCTGCTGTTCCTGCGCTGCCGCGCGCGCCAGATTGCCTACGAGGCGCCGCGCCTGAAGGGCGTGTCGCAACGCGTCAAGGACGACCTGGTGTTCGCCTGCCTGGACCAGGCCGATGCCGTCGAGCACCAGCTGCGCGTGCGCCACGGCTATTCGCGCGAAGCGCTGGCGCGCCAGCGCTGCGAACTGTCCGGCGCGCTCACGCCCGGCGGCTGAAGCCGGGACCTCGGGGCTTCAGGCATAGCCGCCATTGGCGCGCAGCACCTGCGCATTGACCCACGCGCCGTCCGGCCCCGCCAGGAAGGCCACCGCCCCGGCAATGTCGTCGGGCGTGCCGAGCCGCTCCAGCGGCGCCAGTTTCGCCAGCTGCGCCACCTGCTCCTCTGACTTGCCGTCGAAGAACAGGTCGGTTGCGACCGGACCCGGCGCCACCGCGTTGACGGTGATGCCGCGGCCGCGCAGCTCGTTGGCCAGCACCCGCACCAGCCCTTCGACGCCGGCCTTGGCCGCGATGTACGGCCCGTAGCCGGGGAAGGCGCGCGCAATCACGCTGGTGGACAGCGCGATGATGCGCCCGCCCTGGCCCAGCCGCGCCGCGGCCTCGCCCAGCACCAGGAAGGCGCCGCGCAGGTTGGTGGCGATGGTCTGGTCGAAGGCCTCGACGCCGGCCGGCGCCACCGGATTCAGCGTCATGATGCCGGCGCTGTTGACCACCACGTCGAGCCGGCCGAAGGCCTGTTGCGCGGCATCGAACAGGCGCGCCACGTCGGGCGCCTGCGCCACGTCGCCCTGGACGGCGATGGCGTGGGCGCCGGCCGCGCGTGCCGCAGCCACGGTCTCTTCGGCGCGGGCGGCGTTGCCGGCATAGCCGATGGCCACGTCAAAGCCGTCGGCGGCCAGCCGCAAGGCAATGGCGCGGCCAATGCCACGGGAGGCGCCGGTGACGAGTGCGGCACGGCGGGAGGTAGCGGGGAGGTAGGTCATGGCAGATTCCTTGGTTGGTTGGGAATGGCTGCATGATGGATGTTGGCGATCGCTGGATAAATAGCGCCAATCCAAAAGAATTAAACAGAATCGATCAACAATGGCGCACGTGACTAACCCGCCTCAACCGCGCGGGATTCGGGCAAATCCCTTGCTGGCGTTGCAGGCTCCGCCTGCGCCGGCCCGGGCCTTGCGTTAAGATCGCATCCTTCCCAGCCGTTTTTTTGGCGCGCCAGTTGCGCTGCATTCCGCGTCTTGCCATGAGCAATCTGAACCAGCAATCGATCCTTTCCGTCCATCACTGGACCGACACCCTTTTCAGCTTCACCTGCACGCGCGACCCCGGTTTCCGCTTCGAAAACGGCCAGTTCGCCATGGTCGGCCTGGAAGTCAATGGGCGCCCGCTGCTGCGTGCCTACAGCATCGCCAGCGCCAATTACGAAGAAACGCTGGAATTCTTCAGCATCAAGGTGCCCGACGGCCCGCTGACCTCGCGCCTGCAGCATCTGCGCGAAGGCGACCAGATCTACGTCGGCAAGAAGCCGACCGGCACCCTGCTGGTCGACAACCTGCTGCCCGGCAAGACCCTGTGGCTGCTGGCCACCGGCACTGGCCTGGCGCCGTTCCTGTCGATCATCCGCGACCCGGACGTCTACGAGCGCTACGACCGGGTTGTGCTGACCCACACCTGCCGCTTCGTCGAAGAACTGGCCTACCGCGAACTGATCCAGGAGCACCTGCCGCAGCACGAGCACCTGGGCGAGCTGGTGCGCGAGAAGCTGGTGTACTTCCCGACCGTGACGCGCGAAGAGTTCGACAACCGCGGCCGCATCACCGACCTGATCGCCTCGGGCGAGCTGTTCGAGCGCCTCGACATGGCGCCGTTCTCGACCGAGAACGACCGCATCATGCTGTGCGGCAGCCCGGATATGCTGAAGGACGTGCGCGCCATCCTCGAAGCGCGCGGCTTTGCCGAAGGCAATATGAGCCACCCCGGCCATTTCGTGCTGGAAAAGGCCTTCGTCGGCTGAGGCCGGCCCGCCCCGGCGCGGCTCCGCGCCGGGCGCCTCCTTCGATACCCGCGCGCTACACCTCGCGCGTCATCCCCTTCAGGTCGATCCACTCGGCAAACTGCGCCTCGGTGACATGCCCCGACGCGATCGCGGCCTCGCGCAGCGACAGGTTGCGCTTGACCGCGAGCTTGGCGATTTCCGCCGCGCGGTCGTAGCCGATATGCGGATTGAGCGCGGTCACCGGCATCAATGAGCGCTCCAGCAGTTCGGCGATGCGTTCGCGGTCGGCCTCGACCCCTTCGACCATATGCTCGGCGAAGCTGGAGGCCGCCCCTGCCAGCAGGCTCACCGATTGCAGCAGGCTGTAGATGATCACCGGCTTGTAGGCGTTCAGCTCGAGCGTGCCGAGCCCGTTCGCCAGCGTTACCGTGGTGTGGTTGCCGATCACGCGGCAGCACACCATCGCCAGCGCCTCGGCCTGGGTCGGGTTGACCTTGCCCGGCATGATCGACGAGCCCGGCTCGTTGGCCGGCAGCACCAGCTCGGCAAAGCCGGCGCGCGGGCCCGAGCCCAGCAGCATGAAGTCGCGCGCGATCTTCAAAAAAGACGAGGCGGTGGTATTGAGCGCGCCCGACAGGTCGGCCAGCGCGTCGTGCGCGGCCTGCAGCGCATAGCGGTTGGGCGCGGGCTCGAACGGCAGGCCGGTGTAATCGGCCAGCGCGCGCGCAAAGGCGGCGGCAAAGCCGTGCGGCGCGTTCAGTCCGGTGCCGACCGCGGTGCCGCCCTGCGCCACCGGCATCGCGCGCAGCATGGCCTGCTGCAGGCGCGACTGCGCATCGGCTACCTGCGCCATGTAGCCGGAGAACTCCTGCCCCAGCGTCAGCGGCACCGCATCCTGCAGGTGCGTGCGGCCCACCTTGACGATATCGGCAAAGGCCTCGACCTTGCGCGCGAAGGTCTGCTGCAGCTGTTCCAGCGCGGGCAGCAGTTGCTGCTGGATCGCGCGCGTGGCGGCGATGTGCATCGCGGTGGGGAAGCTGTCGTTGGACGACTGGCTGGCGTTGACGTGGTCGTTGGGATGCACCGGGGTCTTGCTGCCGACCTCGCCGCCCAGCAGCTGGATGGCGCGGTTGGCAATGACCTCGTTCAGGTTCATGTTGGTCTGCGTGCCGGAGCCGGTCTGCCATACCGACAGCGGGAATTCCTCGGGCCAGCGGCCCTCGATCACCTCGGCGGCGGCCTGCTCGATGGCGTGCGCGAGTTCGGGCCGCAGCACGCCCAGTTCGCCGTTGGCGCGCGCCGCGCACAGCTTCAGGACGGCAAAGGCTTCGATCAGCGCGGGCGGCATCTTCTCGGTGCCGATGCGGAAATTCTGGCGCGAGCGTTCGGTCTGCGCCCCCCACAGATGGTCGGCGGGCACGGGCACGTCGCCCAGGCTGTCTTTTTCGATGCGGGTGGCGGCGGTGGACGGGTCTGGCATGGGCTGACTCCTTGGCAAGGCGGCGGGCGGCTGGGCCGGAGGGCTGGTGCGGTCCATTAGAATACCGCTTCGCCATGGCGGGTGCCTGCGTCCTCGCCGTCCTGCCGCATTGCCGGCGTTCGCGCCCTGTTCCCGCCGCATGCTCATCGCCCAGCTCAAATCCTTCTTCATGGTGGCCCGCATCGGCAGCGTCACCCAGGCGGCCAAGCGCCTGGGCCTGTCGCAGCCCACCATCACCGCGCAGATCCGCGCGTTGGAAGAGGCCTACGGGGTGGAGCTGTTCCATCGCGGCGGGCGCCGGCTGGCGTTGTCCGACGCCGGGCTGGCGCTGCTGCCAAGGGTCGAGGCGCTGGTGCAGCAGGAAACCGAGATCGATTTCTTCCTGCGCCATTCAGGCGACCTGCGCACCGGCAGCCTGCGCGTGGGCGCCACCGCGCCGTACTACGTGCTGGAACTGATCCGCCGCTTCAGCGAGCGGTTCCCGGCGATCGACGTGAGCGTGGTCACCGGCAACTCGCAGGAGGTGCTGGAGGCGCTGCAGGAATACCGCGTCGACCTCGCCACCTCGTCGCAGCGCGTCGACGATGCGCGGCTGTCGCGCATGCTGCTGGGCGTGGATCCGCTGATGCTGGTGGTGCATCGCACCCATGCGCTGGCCGGGCATGCCGAAGTGCCGGTCAGCGCGCTGGCGGGCTGCCGGCTGCTGATGCGCGAACTGGGATCGACCACGCGCATCGCCACCGAGGACATGCTGGCGCAGGCCCGCGTCAGCCCCGCGGCGCAGATGGAAATCGGCAGCCGGGAATCGATCCGCGAGGCGGTGATCCGCAACCTGGGTGTATCGGTGATCGCCCGGCACGAGGTGCCGAGCCATCCTGACCTGCGCGTGCTGGGCTTTACCGATGCCGCGCCGTGCCTGCACGAATACCTGTATTGCCTGCGCGAGCGGCGCGGCGCGCGGCTGATCGATGCCTTCGCCGCGCTGGCGCACACGCCGCACACGCCGCCGGCGCAGGCGAGCGGCGCGGCCGACTGAGCCGGCTGGCGCTACGCCGTCATCTTCAGGCACTGCTCCATGCACGCGGCGCAGGCGCGCGCGCATTCCTGGCAGTGCTCGGCATCATGGCGCTCGCATTCCTCCTTGCACCACTTGCAGACCTCGGCGCAGTCCTCGCACACCAGCGGCGCGAACTCGCTGTTGCGCAGCATGTAGGACGCGGCCAGCTGGGCAATGCCGGCGCAATCCATGTCCAGCGCAATGCAGCGCGCCATCTTGCGCACGTCCTGTTCTTCCAGGCACGCGGCCGCGCACTTCAGGGCGGCCGCCGCCGCGGCATTGCAGGCGGCAATGCAGTCGGCGTAGCGGGCGGCGTTTTCCTGCACGGTGGGTCGGATCATGGAACGTCCTCCTTCGGGGGTAGGTGGCTGGAACCGGCATGCCCGCGGTGCGGCAGGCGGCGCATGCGCGCCCGCACCGGGCATCGTTATCCACAATAGCAGGCGCTGCCGCTTCCTGTCGGCCCGGTATTTGCTGCGCAGCGCTGGTTACAATGCCGGTTAAGCGCGGCAGCCAGGCGCCGGCGCGCAGGCATCGCCGCCGTCACCTGCGCTACGGTGCGGGGCACCACCAGCCCGCATTGCGCATCTAACAGGCACGACACCGGCCACGACGGCCGGCTGCCGCAAACACACACACCGGCAGCACCGGGGAAGGAAGGACATCATGGGCGAGGCAAAACGGCGGGGGACTCCCGAGGAGCGCGCGGCACAGGCACGCGCAAAGATCGAGGCCTTGCGCCCCGCCCAGCTGGTCTGCGGGCACTGCAAGACCGCGTTCGCGCAGTTCGACGCGCTCGACGTGCCGGGCCTGCCCGGCATCGACGCGGTGTTCGGCGGCGAATGCCCGAACTGCGGCAACGACGTGGTGGTGTTCAAGGGCGCGCCCGAGGCCGTCGCCCAGGCCATGATCGCCTGGGAAAAGATGCTCGGCGCCGACGCCCAGCTCGGCTACCAGTCCAGCGACGGCCGCCACGTGCCGTTCGAGCCCGAGGGCGCGGCCGGCGCGCTGCCGGACAAGCCCGCGGGCACGCTTCACTGAGCCGCGGAAGGCCCCGCGTGCTGCGGGCTCGGCTGGTCGGCCAGCTCCGGCGGGCCGATCTCGTAGCGGCCGCGGCCCGCACCTTTGGCGCGGTATAGCAGCACGTCCGCGAGCCGCATCAGCTCGGGGTCCTGCGCCGGGCCGCCGCGGTACAGCGCCACGCCGATGCTGACATCGACGTCGGCGCGCACGCCCTCGAAGCGGAAGGGTACGTCCATCGCCTGCAGGATCGCTTGCGCGACGCGGCGCGCGGCGGCGGGCTGCGGCAGGTCTTCCAGTACCACGGCAAACTCGTCGCCGCCCAGCCGGGCCACGGTATCGCTGTCGCGCACGCACTGGCGCACGCGCTGCGCGAAGTCCTGCAGCAGCAGGTCGCCGGCGGCGTGGCCGTGGATATCGTTGACCGCCTTGAAGCGGTCCATGTCCAGATACAGCAGCGCCATCAGCGTGCCGTGCTCGCGGCTGCGCGCCATGGCCGCGTGCAGCTGACCTTCGAAGGCGCTGCGGTTGAGCAGCTGCGTCAGGTGGTCGGTGCGCGACATGCGCGCCAGGCGCCGGGTCTCGAGCTTGCGCTGGGTGATGTCCTGCACGTGGACATGCACGCCCACCACTTCGCTGCCGTCGGCGCTCCATTCGGGGCGCAGGCTGGTTTCCATGCAGTGGTAGTCGGGGCCCTCGTCCTCGGTTTCGAAGGTCACGGCGCTGCCGGCCAGCGCGCGTTCCAGGAACGGCCGCACGCGCGCGAAGCGGGCCTCGCCGAGCACCTCGCGCATCGGCCTGCCACGCAGTTCTTCCGGCTTCAGGCCGAACACGCGCTCATAGGCCAGGTTGTTGAACACATAGCGCGCCTCGGTATCGACGAAGGCCAGCAGCGACGGCAGCGTGTCGGTCACCGCGCGCAGCCGCCGTTCGCTGCGGTCCAGCGCCTGGCGGCGCTCGCGCACGTCGCGCATCAGCTTGATGAAGGCACGCGTCAGGTCGCCGATCTCGTCGCGCTGCTGCCGCGTGGGCAGGCGCTCGAACGCGGACAGGTCGTTGGCGCTGGCCAGCACCACCCGGTGCAGCCGCGACAGCGGCGTCAGCTGGCGCCGCACCGCCAGCCAGATCAGCAGCGCCACCCCGGCCATCGCCACCCCCGCCATGCTCAGGAAGCGCTGCTGCATCTGCCGCAGCGGCGCGTAGGCCTCGCGCGCCGGCAGCAATGCCACCAGTTCCCAGCCGGTGCTCGACATCAGGTAGCGCGCGATCACCGGTCGCGCCGGCGTCAGGAATTCCAGCGGCGCGGGGCTGTCGTCCTCGCCGCAGGTGTCGGCCACGGGCCGGGCCGGCTGGCGTGCCTGGGCGGGATCGGGATGGCGCACGTAGACCGGCTCGCGCCCGGCCGATACCAGGCAGTAGTAGCCGGTGGTGCCGAGCCGGTTGTGCAGGATGTCGACCAGGAAGTTGGCGCTGGACAGGTCCAGCCATCCCCCCACCAGGCCCAGGAAGCTGCGCTGCGGCGACAGCACCGGCACCGCCACCAGCACGCCCATCTGGCCGCTGGTGCGCGATCGGATCGGCGGCGATACCACGGGGGCCAGCGTGCGCGCGGCCTCGCGGAAGTAGGCGCGGTCGCCGACCGCGGCGCCGTCGCCCTGGTCGCTGAGGATATTGCCGTGCTGGTCGGCGACCAGCAGCGCGTTGAACGCCGCCGGCACCGGGATCGCCTCGGACAGCGCCTGCAGCGCGCGCTGCCGCGCCGTGGCGGCCTGCGCGCCATGCGCCTGCGCGAACAGGCCGCCGAGCTGGTCGGCCTGGTGCGACAGCAGCTGGATACGGTCGTTCATGGCCGTGTCGAGCTGGTTGGCGGTCAGCTTGACCACGGAGTCCTGCTGGCCCTCGAGCGCATCGTGCAGATCGCTGTGCGCGTCATACAGGGCAATCAGCACGATGCCGGTGCCGAACACCGCGGCCAGCACGGTGGTGATGATCGCAATGCGCGCTTTCAGCGTGGGCGTGTAAACGGGCATGTCGGGTGCAGTGGGGGCGCAAGGGCAGCGAGGAACAGCGCAGGCTTGTCGCAAACTGCAGGTCGAGTCTCGGGTGCAACCCTACCATACCCCTGCCTTGGTGGGGCATCGGGCATTTCCCCCGCACCCGGCTCCATGCCGCGGCGGGGCTGGGCGCGCTGCGTGCGCCACGGTATAGTCCCCCGCTAAGGCGAAGGCGGACCGCGTGGCGGCATGCCTGCGCAGGGGCGGTGCCCCTGCCGCATGCCGGAATTCACCGACCATGAGACTGACTTCGCTTTCTCCCGCCCTGTTGTCATTGCTGGTTGCGGCCGGCGGCGCGCTACTGACGGCGGGGGCATGGCTGCAGGCCGACCGGCTCGAGCGCCGCGCCGCCCAGCAGCACTTCGACGCGCTGCTGGCGCAGGCCGGCAGCGCATTGCGCGAGCGCATGCTGGAGAACGAACGGCTGCTGCGCGGCGTGGCCGCGGTGATGACGGCCAATCCCGGCACCTCGCGCGCGCAATGGCGCAACTACCTCTATACCGCGCAGCGCGACGACCTGCCGGCCGGCACCCAGGCCATCGGCTACGCGCCGCTCGCCACGCCACGGCAAGTGCCGCAGCTGGTGCAGGCAGCCCGCGCCGACGGCCTTGCCGACTACACCATCCACCCCGCCGGCGCGCGCGAGCTGTACGCGCCCATCCTCTACATCGATCCGCTGGACGGGCGCAGCATGCGCGTCGCCGGTTTCGACATGCTGTCCGAACCCACCCGCCAGGCTGCGCTCGAAGCCGCGCGCGACAGCGGCGAGCCGCGCCTGAGCGCCGGCCTGGATCCGATTGGCGAGCCTGAGGCCGCGGCGCGCCAGCGCGGCGCGCTGGTGTTCCTGCCGGTCTATGGCGGCGGTGCCGCACTCAGCACGGTGGCGCAGCGGCGCGAGGCCGTGCTCGGCTACGTCTACCTGTCATTGCGGCTGGGCGACCTGATGCGCGCGGTCGGGGCCTCGGCGTCGAACGAACTCGAACTGTCGCTGCACGAGGGCAGCCCCGCCGCCGCCGGCGCGCTGCTGTCGGGCGGCCCCACCGAAGGCGAGCTGCGCGAAGACGGCAGGGCCCCGCTGCTGCGGGGCGAGCGCCAGTTCCACTATGGCGGCCGCAGCTGGACGCTGCGCGCCGCCACCCGTCCGGCCTTCGAAGCCGCGCATGGGCCGCGGCCCGCGCTGCTGGTGCCGGCCGCCGGAGCGCTGGCGACGCTGCTGCTGGCCTGGCTGACCCATGCGCTGGCGCGCCAGGGCCGCGCCGCGCGCCAGCGCGAGGCGCGGGCCGTGCACGCCTGGGAAGACGACAGCGCCATGCTGCAGGGCTGCCTGGCGCAGTCCGCCGACGGCTTCGTCGTGACCGATGCGCAGGGCGTGGTGGTGCGCGCCAGCGAGCGCGCCGGGCAATTGTTCGGCACCGAGGCCACCCGCCTGGCCGGACGCAGCCTGGACGCGCTGGTTCCCGGCGCCACCGGCGTGGTGCCGGCCGACGCCGCCGCGGGCTCGGCGATCCACCGCGAACTGGCCGGCGTGCGTGCCGACGGCGACAGCCTTGCGCTGCGCGTCAGCGTCGCGCCCCTGCCCGCCGCCGAGGGCGTGGCGTCGCACTGGCTGTGGGCGGTCACCGACCTCGCGCCCGAGCGGCGCGCGCAGGATGCCGCCGCGGTGCAGGCGGCGCGCTATGCCGGACTGCTCGACCACGCCCCCTTCTGCGTCATCACCTTCGACGAGCACGGCCTGATCACCGGCATCAATGCGGCCGGCCAGCGCATGCTGTGGTACAGCAGCGCCGAACTGGTCGGCCACATGCCGATGACCGGGCTGCATGTCGCCGCCGAGCTGGCCGACCACGCGCGCGCGCTCAGCGCCGAGCTGGGCGCGCCGGTGCCGCCGGGCCTGCCCGCGCTGCTGGCCAAGCCGAGGCTGGGCCTGACCGATGAACGCGAATGGACCTGGGTGCGCAAGGGCGGCTCGCGCATGCCGGTGCGGCTGGCGGTGTCCGCGCTGCCGATGCCTGCAGCCGCCGCGTCGCCCGCCTATCAGGCGCTCGGCCATGACCTGACCGAGCGCCTGCGCGTGGACGAGTACATCCGCCACCTGGCGCTGCACGATCCGCTGACCGGCCTGCCCAACCGCGCCGAGCTGAGCGAGCGCGCCCAGGCCTTGCTGCTGCACGCGCGCACCCGCGGCGAGCGCGTGGCGCTGCTGCTGCTCGACCTGGACCACTTCAAGCGCATCAACGATTCGCTCGGCCACCCGGTGGGCGACGACGTGCTGCGCACCATGGCCGACCGCATCAAGGGCACGGTGCGCCAGGGCGACCTGGTGGCGCGCATGGGCGGCGACGAGTTCGGCGTGGTGCTGGGCGGCCTGCGCCACGACGGCGAAGCCGAGCTGATCGCCGCCAAGATCCAGGCGCGTGTCAACGAAGAGCTGCTGGCCGGCGGCCAGCGCCTGCGCGTGACGCCGTCGATCGGCATGGCGGTGTTCCCCGACGACGGCGACACGCTGACCGAGCTGCTCAAGTCCGCCGACTCGGCGGTCTACGCCGCCAAGCAGGGCGGGCGCGCACGCCTGTGCCGCTTCGCCAGCGCCATGGCCGAGGCCTCGCTGACGCGCTTCACCATCGAAGGCCTGCTGCGGCGCGCGCTGGCCGGCAATGAATTCCGGCTGCGCTACCAGCCGATCGTCGATACCGCCACGCTGACCATTCCCGCGGTCGAGGCCCTGATCACCTGGGAGACCGCGGAGCGCGGCGTGATGCAGCCGGCCGAGTTCATTCCCATTGCCGAGCAGAGCGGCCTGGTGGTGCCACTGGGCGAATGGGCGCTGGCCACTGCCTGCCGCGAGATCCAGGCCTTGCGCACGGAGCTGGGGCGCGAGCTGGAGGTGGCGGTCAATATCTCGCCGCTGCAACTGCGCCAGGCCGACTTCCCCGATACCGTCGCACGTTGCCTGCAGCAGGCCGGCCTGCCGCCGCAGGGGCTGGTGATCGAGGTCACCGAAGGCATCCTGGTCGATGGCGGCGAGACCACCATCGAGACCTTCCGCCGCCTGCGCGAGCTGGGCGTGGGGTTGTCGATCGACGACTTCGGTACCGGCTACTCCGGGCTCAATTACCTGACCCGCTTGCCGATCAGCCGGCTCAAGATCGACAAGTCTTTCGTCGACGGCGTGGCCGCGCCGGGCCACGACCAGGCCGTGGCCGCGGCCATCATCGCGCTGGGGCACCAGCTGCATCTCAAGGTGATTGCCGAAGGGGTGGAGACCGCGGCGCAGTTTGCCTTCCTGCGCGCGCAGGGATGCGACGGGCTGCAGGGCTTCCTGTTCAGCCAGGGCGTGCCGCAGGCGGCGCTGCGCGATGTGCTGCGCACGCCGCTGGCGGTGCCGGACACTGCCAGCCTGCCCGCCGTGTCCGCACCGCAACGGGCCTGATCGCGCCCCGCATCGCAAATCCCCCGATACCTCCATCGAAAACCTTTGCCGATCTGCCATACGGCTGGCATCTGGGCTGCCTATGCTGGCGGCCGGTTCGATCGAGATGCAGGGAGATTCGGTGATGCAGGCAGGCAAGCCAACGCAGGGCAGGGCGTTCCTGGCCGTGGAACAGGTCAGCAAGCGCTTTGGTGGCGCCGGTGGCTCCGGTGGCTTCCTCGCGCTGGACGATGTGTCGCTGTCGGTCGCGCAGGGCGAACTGCTGTGCCTGCTGGGCCCGTCCGGCTGCGGCAAGACCACGCTGCTGCGCATCATCGCCGGTCTGGAGCGCGAGGACGCCGGCCGCATCCACGCCGGCGCGCGCGAGCTGACCGGCCTGCCGCCGCAGGCGCGCGACTACGGCATCCTGTTCCAGTCCTACGCCCTGTTCCCCAACCTGACGGTGGCGCAAAACGTCGCCTACGGCCTGTACGGGCGCGGCATGGGGCGCGCGCACCGCGACGCGCGCGTGGCCGAGATGCTCGACCTGGTCGGCCTGGCCGGCAGCGAGCGCAAGTTCCCGGGGCAACTTTCCGGCGGCCAGCAGCAGCGCGTGGCGATGGCCCGTGCGCTGGCGCCGGCGCCTTCGCTGCTGCTGCTGGATGAGCCGATGTCGGCGCTCGACGCGCGCGTGCGCGAGCACCTGCGCGTGGAGCTGCGCCAGCTGCAGCGCCGCCTGAACATCACCACCGTGATGGTCACCCACGACCAGGAAGAGGCCATGACCATGGCCGACCGCATCGCCGTGATGGAGGGCGGGCGCATCGTGCAGGAGGGCACGCCCGCCGAGATCTACGAGCAGCCGGCGTCGGCCTTTGTCGCCGGCTTTGTCGGGCAGGCCAACTGGCTGCCCGGACACAGCGCGCCGGGCGGGCGCTTCATGATTGGCGAAGGCACCGAGGCGGTCGAGTTGCAGGTCGACACACCGCAGCCGGCAGTTGCCGCCGGCCGGCTGTGCTGCCGGCCTGAGGCCGTGCGGCTGGACCCGGACCCCGCCGAGCCCAACCGGCTGCTGGCGCGCGTGGTCGACCAGACCTACCTCGGCAATCGCTATCGGCTGGCGCTGGAAGCCGATCGCCTGCCCGGCCTGACGCTGTTTGCCGACGTGGCGCGCGAGGCGCGGCACCGGCTGCCGCAGGCGGGCGGCCACAAGTTCTGGATTGCCTTGCCGGCGCCGGCGCTGCGGGTGTTCGCATGATGCGCGCCGCCACCGCCACCACGGTCGCACCTCCGGCGCAAACACCGGCTTCACATCGGCGCGGTACCGGCCTGGACGCGCGGCTGGCGCACGGCGCCCCCGCCGCGATGAAGTGGCTGTGGCTGGCCGGGCTTGCGCTCGGCCTGCTGCTGCCGCTGCTGGCGCTGTTCCGCCAGGCCTGGTTCGATGGCGCCGGCCAGTGGGTGCTGGGCGCGCGCATGGCCGCGCTGGTATCCGGCCCCAACTTCCTGCCGATGCTGGGGCGCAGCGTGGCGGTGTCGCTGACGGTGGTGGCGCTGGTGGTGCCGCTGGCGTTCGGCTTTGCCTATGCGCTGCAGCGCTCCTGCATCGCGCTGCGGCCGCTGTGGCGCGGCATGGCGCTGCTGCCGCTGTTCGCGCCGTCGCTGCTGCCGGCGATCGCGCTGGTCTACCTGTTCGGCAACCAGGGCATCTTCCGCGACGCCTTCGGCCCGGGCGGCATCTATGGCTTCTGGGGCATCGTGCTGGGCGAGGCCTTCTACACCTTCCCGCATGCGCTGATGGTGCTGGTGGCGACGCTGTCGCTGGCCGATGCGCGCCTCTATGAAGCGGCACGCGCCATGGGCGCCGGCCCGTGGCGCATCTTCCGCACGGTGACGCTGCCGGGCGCGCGCCAGGGCCTGTTCGCCGCGGCCTGCCTGGTGCTGACGCTGGTGATCACGGACTTTGGCGTGCCCAAGGTCGTGGGCGGCGGCTATCCGGTGCTGGCGCTCGAGGCGTACAAGGCCGTGGTGGGCCAGCAGCAGTTCGACCGCGGCGCGCTGATCGGCATGCTGCTGCTGGCGCCGGCGCTGCTGACGTTCGCCGTGGACATGGCGCTGCAGCGGCGCCAGCGCACGCAACTAGGCAGCCGCGCGCAGGTGTACGTGCCGGCGCCCGCGCGCGGCCGCGACAGCGCCTGCCTGCTGCTGGTGCTGGCCGTCAGCGCCGCGCTGCTGGCGGTGGTCGTCACCGCGGTGGGCGCGTCGCTGGTCAAGCTGTGGCCGTACAACCTGAGCCTGACGCTCGCGCACTACGACTTCGACAACATGGACGGCGGCGGCTGGCTGGCCTACCGCAACAGCCTGAAGCTGTCCGTACTGACCGCGCTGGCAGGCACCGTGGCGATCTTCCTCGGCGCCTGGCTGACCTTGCGCACGCCCGGGCCGGCCTGGCTGCATGGGGTGCTGCGCGCCGGCTTCCTGCTGCCGATGGCGGTGCCGGGCCTGGTGCTGGGGCTGGGCTATGTGTTCTTCTTCAACGCGCCCGGCAATCCGCTGCATGCGCTGTACGGCACCATGGCGCTGCTGGTGCTGTGCAATGTCGCGCATTGCTACACCACCGGCCACCTCACCGCCGCCGCCGCGCTGCGCCAGCTCGACCAGGAGTTCGAGGCCGCCGCGCTGTCGCTGGGCGTGGCGCCGCTGCTGACGTGCTGGCGCGTGACCGTGCCGGTGTGCCTGCCGGCGCTGCTCGACATCTTCCGCTACCTGTTCGTGTCGTCGATGACGACGGTCTCGGCGGTGATCTTCCTGTACAGCCCCGACACCGTGCTGGCCGCGATCTCGGTGCTGAACATGGACGATGCCGGCGATACCGCGCCCGCCGCGGCGATGTCGACGCTGATCCTGCTCACCGCGGTGCTCGCGGCGCTGTTGCTGCACGCGCTTGCGGCCGGCTGGCTGCGCCGCGCGCAGCGCTGGCGCGCCGGCTGAACCTTCCGTTTTGTCACCCGCTGCACTGCTGCAACACACTGACCGATTCAAAAAGGAGGAAACCATGTCCCGCATCACCCGCCTTTCCGCGGCCATTGCAACCGTGGCCGCCGCCACGCTGCCGCTGCTGGCCGGCCACGCCGCCGCCGCCACTGTGCTGACCGTCTACACCGCGCTCGAAGCCGACCAGATCGCCGCCTACAAGGCCGCGTTCGAGAAGGTGCATCCCGATATCGAGATCAAGTGGGTGCGTGACTCCACCGGCATCGTCACCGCCAAGCTGCTGGCCGAAAAGGCCGCGCCGCGCGCCGACGCGGTGTGGGGCCTGGCCGGCTCCAGCCTGGCGATCCTGGACAAGGAAGGCATGCTCGACCCGTACGCGCCGAAGAACCTGTCCGCGATCGATGCCAAGTACCGCAGCCCGGCCAACCCGCCGGCATGGGTCGGCATGGATGTGTGGGGCGCGGCGATCTGCTTCAACACGGTCGAGGCGCAGAAGCAGGGCCTGCCCAGGCCGACCTCGTGGGCCGACCTGACCAAGCCGGTCTATGCCGGCAAGGTGGTGATGCCGCATCCGGCATCGTCGGGCACGGGCTTCCTCGACGTCAGCGCATGGCTGCAGATGATGGGCGAGCAGAAGGGCTGGCAATACATGGACGCCCTGCACAAGAACATCGGCCTGTACACGCACTCGGGCTCCAAGCCGTGCAAGATGGCCGCGCAGGGCGAGTTCCCGATCGGCATCGCGTTCGAGTACCGCGCCATGAAGTCGAAGAAGGAAGGCGCGCCGATCGATATCGTGCTGCCCAGTGAAGGCCTGGGCTGGGACATCGAGGCGACCGCCATCGTCAAGGGCACGAAGCATCTCGACGCGGCGCGCAAGCTGGCCGACTTCTCGGCGTCGCGCGAAGCGATGGCGCTGTATGAAAAGAACTTCGCGGTGCTGGCCGTGCCCGGCATCGCCAGGCCCGACGCACTGCTGCCGGCCGACTACGAAAAGCGCCTGATCAGGAACGACTTCCGCTGGGCCAGCGACAACCGCGACCGCATCCTGGCCGAATGGAGCAAGCGCTACGAAGGGAAGGCGGAGAAGAAGTAAGCCCGTTGAGCCGGGCGCCGCGGCGAAAGATGCCCGCAGAAACGGGTACGCTGTCGGCGCCGCGCACCGCCGTTGCCGGGCCTGCTTCAGGCTTGGCGTTGCGCGTCGTCGGTCGCGGGCAGGCCGGCGTGCAGGCGGCGGTAGAGTTCGTCGATGCGCTGGCGGCTGGCCTGCAGTTCTTCGCGGCCGCGTTCGGTCAGCAGGTAGACCCGGCCGATGCCGTCGCGCAGCACGCTTTCGAGGTACCCCTCCATTTGCAGCGCGCGCAGCAGGGGACGCACCGAGCCGATATCGACCTGGAAGCCATATTCCAGCAGCATGTCGGCCAGCATGGCCACGGTGGCGGGGACTTCCAGCGCGAACTGCAGGACGTAGACGCGGGCCAGCAGGCCCAGGAACTGTCGTTTCATGTGGATTGGCAACGCGGCCGGCGCCGCGCCGGTTGACGCAGGATGCTGGTAATGTGATGCCGGCGGCGCCCGGGACGGCCGTCCCATGAGAAGACGCTGCCTACGCGCCGGGCAGCGCAGCATTCTACCGAATCCAAAAAAGAAGCCGCCAGGGGGCCTGGCGGCTTGTCGGGAATGCGTCGGAGGGGTCAATTAACTCTGGCGCAGACCAGATTTTAATTTAATCGAATGCGGATTGTCACGCGTCGGCGTCGCGTCCCCTCCTGTGGAGGGTGAGGATGAAAGCTCCCGGTAAGAAAGTGACGCATTTACGTGACATTGTGGCGAAAACGTCGCCTAAATTTCAGGTAGATCCGTCAACGTGTTGCCAATCCCGGCGGTGCCCGCTCGCAGGGGCGCGCGGCGATCGGGCCACAGGTCCGAATCCGGCTTGCGATTGGCGCTGGGCCGGCGTCCAATGCGGCATCGCTGATCTTGCCGGCGGAGTGCCCTCGCCCGACCGATGAAACCCCTCGACCTGCTTCGCTTGCTGGCCCTGGCCGCCCTCTGGGGCGGCAGCTTCCTCTTCATCCGCATCGGCGCGCCGGTGCTGGGGCCGGTGCCGACCGCCTTCGTGCGCGTGCTGATCGGCGCGCTGACGCTGGCGGCGTGCCTGCCGCTGCTGGGCCTGCGCTGGGACATGCAAGGCAAATGGCCGGCGGTGCTGGCGCTGGGCGTGGTCAACTCCGGCATTCCGTTCGCCATGTACGCCGTGGCGGCGCTGTGGCTGCCGGCCGGCTCCTCGGCGGTGTTCAACGCCATGACTCCGCTGATGGGCGTGGTGATCGGCGCCATTGCCTTCTCCGAACCGCTGACGCGTGCCAAGGCGATGGGGGTGGTGCTGGGCGTGGCCGGGGTTGCGGTGCTGACGCGCACCGGACCGGTGACCTTTTCCACCGAGGTCCTGGTGGGCGCGCTGGCTTGCCTGTTCGCGACCGCGTGCTACGGCCTGTCCGGGTTTCTGGCACGGCGCTGGATCACGCAGCGCGGCGGCCTGGACAGCAGGCTGGTCGCGGCCGGCAGCCTGGTCGGCGCCGGCGTCTTCCTGCTGCCCTTCTGCGTGGCGGCGCTGTGGCGCCACAACACGCTGCCCGATGCCGGCGCCGGTGTCTGGGCGGCCATGCTGGGGCTGGGCACGCTGTGCACGGCGCTGGCCTACATCTTGTATTACCGGCTGATCGCCGACCTGGGCCCGGTGCGCTCGCTGACCGTCACCTTTCTGATCCCGCCGTTCGGCATGGTCTGGGGCGCGCTGTTCCTGGGCGAGGCGCTGTCGTGGGCGCATGCCGCCGGCGGCGCGCTGATCGGCATGGCGGTGTGGCTGGTATTGCGGCCGGGGCCGGCGGCGCCGACCGGAACGCGACAGGCCGCCGGCGCTGCCGCGGAACGGTGAACTCGGCCGCGTGAGAAGAAACTTATAATTCGGCCAGATCTCGGCCACTAAGCTTATAATGTCCTTATATTCGAGTGATGAACTCGATATTTTGGACGGCAAGAGCCTCGAAACAGGTCCGACGGCTCGAAAAGCCGATGCGCGTCACTATCGTGGATGCGGTGGAAGCCTTGGCATACATGCCGAACTGCCAGCACGTCAAAGCGCTGGTCGGTCATGTCTATGGCTATCGGCTGAGGGTTGGCGCTTACCGCGTGCTGTTCGACTGAGACGGTGCGATACGAATCGTGGAATTCAGGAAGTGAAGAAACGGGATGAACGTACCTACTAACATCCAGACGATCGTTGGGGCGGACGGCAAGCCGGCCTTTGTCGTGATCCCGTACGAAGATTACCTCACGCAATTTGCCCAAGCCGCGGACCTGATACCGCATGCCGTGGTCCGGCGCGTGCTACTCGATGACGTGCCCCCGCTGCGTGCCTGGCGCGAACATCTCGGCCTGACGCAGGCGGAAGTTGCCGCGCGGCTTGGCATCTCGCAGCCTGCCTACGCACAGCAGGAAAACAGTGCCCGCCTGCGCAAGACATCGCGCGGACGGATTGCCGCAGCGCTAGGCATCACGGCGGCACAACTCGATGTCTGATTTGCGCGGCCGTTTCAGGCCTGCGCCGCGGTGCCCACGTTGTACTGCGCGCGCACCATCATCACCACGCGGCGTGCCTGGCGCCAGTGACGCACGGCGTCGGCTTCGCTGCGTTCGGGAAAATCCACCTCGGCGCTCCAGTTGCAGCCGGTGTGGTCGGGACGGTGCACGCACACCGCGCGCAGCTGGCAGTCGTGGCAGCCGGGTTCCTGGCGCAGGCACAGGTTGATCAGGTGCTTCAGCTCGGACAGGGGTTTGGTCGGGCGCTCCATGGCTGGCTCCGTCAGGCGCGCAACATGCGGCGGCGGGATCAGGCGCTGGCCGGCAGTTCCGGCACGCGCTCCGCGTCGGCGGCGTTGGCGCGGCATTGCGGGCATATGCCATACAGCACCAGCATATGCTCGCGCAGCACGAAGGCGTTGTCGGCGGCAACCTGGCGCTGGCGCTGCTCGATGCCCTCGTCGCGGAATTCCTCCACGCGGCCGCACGCCACGCAGATCAGGTGGTCGTGGTGACCGCCTTCGTTCAGTTCAAACACGGCGTGGTCCGACTCGAAGCTGTGCCGCAGCAGGATATCGGCCTGAACCAGCTGGTTGAGCACGCGGTACACCGTCGACAGTCCGGCATCCTCGTCCTGCGTCAGCAGGATGCGGTAGACGTCTTCCGCGCTCAGGTGGCGCCTGGCGCTGGTGCGGAACACTTCGAGGATGCGCATCCGCGGCGAGGTGGCCTTCAGGCCGGCGCGCTTGAGATGGATCGGGTTGGTGCTCTCGGATGACATGGCGGATGGCATAGGCATGCTGCGGCTGGCGCCCCGCAGCCAGGGCGCGCCCGGACCGGCGCCGCACCTGGCACGGCGTCAGTGGCTTGGCGGAATTTCAGGCGGGAAGCGCCAGGACCGGCTGGGCGCGGGCGCCCTCGTCCCTGGCGGCGCGACGTGCCTGCACGGCGCGCGGAATAAAAAGGTGGCCTGGCTTGCCGCCGGAAGACGCGATCGGGAAAGCGGGGTCTGGTTGCTTTCCCGATCTTCCGGAGACTGGCTACTACCAAACGCTCCGCGTGACGGAGCGGTCCCCACAAAAGTCGGTATCGAAGGCCGCGGGGGCGGCATCCGGAAATCTGTCATGCCTGCCAGCGCCGGTCGCCGTCGCGTGCCGCGCGGTGCCAGCCTGGCCGGTCTGCCCGCGCCGTCGGGTGCTTGGTTCGGTGCACCGCGCGTCAGGCAGTGATCGAATAGTAAATGGGAATCGATCTCATTTCAAGGAAAATTTTCCGGGATGGCGATTCTGGGCTGCGAGGCCTCTCAGGTGTAGGAAACCGGAATTAGCCGGACGACAGATCAGTTTGCCGGACTGGAGATCCGGAATTAGCTGGACTGCCGTGCATCTCGCCGACGCTGAGCCATGATCCGTAGGTCGATTTGCTCACTGGGCGTGGCTCAAGAAGGCGGCGAGGCGGCCCTCAATACGTGACTCCATTACGTGCCTTCACCATGCGTTACGTCCCGATCCACGACCCTCACTATCGTCGCCCGCAACCGCGACGCCTGGCGGCCTCGGGCGGAACGACTCTTTGGCGTCGATCTCATTCGGCCATGCGTTCCGAACGCCGACACGTGCGATCCAAGCGTTATGGCCGACGCGATCCGGGAGTGGTTCGATAGTTTCGACGACGGCATTCCGATATGGCAGCAGGCGTCCCACGGTCAATATAAAGGCCTGCACCACGGGCTACCACACTTGGCCAGCCGTCGCGACCGAGACAGTCTGACCGCCTCCAGCGTCGGCAACCGGCCAGTTTCGGGCATTCGGCCAATGGCGGGCCACTGGCCGAATGCGGCCCGGTTTCGACCATTCAAGTGTCAATCAAGGAAAGACTGTATCGGCCCGCGAGCGAAGCTGGACCATGCGTTCTATTGGCAAGCGGAAAGATGAATCGGCCCTGCCGCTTGCAAGGAGTGCAATGTCGGCTTTCGTGAAGGCGGTGCGTGCCCCGGCTCGGCGTGCCCGAAGCAGTGGCTTAGATGTCTGGAGGCCTCAAAGCATAAGACCACTAGACGCCCAGCTCCTCCAGCCGAGCCTTCAATCGCGGCCCGGCGAAATCCAGAAAAGCGCGCAACTTCAGCGGCAGGATTCCCTGTCCAGGGTGAACAAGGCTGACGGGCCATGGTGCCGGCTCGAACGCTTCGAGCGCGGTCCTGACCGCACCGGCACGCATCGCGTCCGCGATCTGGTAGGACAGCACGCGAGTGAGACCGACCCCGGCCACGGCCGCTTCGATTGCGGCTTCTGCAGTGCTCACGACAAGCCGCGAGCGGATCGGCACCTCCACCTCCGCCTTGCCACCCCCGAAGGTCCACACTTGCCTGGATGCAATCTGTTCCATGGTGATGCATGCATGGCCGGTGAGCTCAAGGGGGTTCGTCGGCGTGCCATGTTCCGCGAAGTAAGCTGGGCTGGCGCAAACCACCCGACGCGTTGTGCCAATCCGCGTCGCGATGAAACTGCTGTCGGGCAGTTCAGCGATCCGCACTGCGACGTCGATTTGCTCTTCAAGGAGATGCATCACGCGATCGGTCAGCACCATCCGCACATCGATGTCGGGGTAAGTCTTGAGGAACTCCGCGACCACCGGCAACAGATGCAAGCGTCCGAAGACAATGGGCGCAGTCATGACAAGCTCCCCTTTAGGGACCGCGTATTCCCCCGACGCAGCACGCTCGGCCTCTCCCACTTCTTCCAGAATGCGCCGGCATGCGGCGACATAGGATTGTCCGGCTTCGGTCAGGGCAAGTTGTCGGGTGGAGCGATGCAGGAGTCGGGTTTTCAGGTGCGACTCCAGTTCTGCGACCTTGCGGCTGACCGTCGCAAGCGGAATCTCCAGCTTGCGGGCAGCCGCGGAAAGACTCCCTGCATCGACCACGGCCACCAGGATCGACATGGATTCGAAACGATCGGTCATGTTCTCATTTTTTGAGAGGATGATTCCCAATCATGCTGGATTATCTTTCTTCCTGGAACCACTTAACATCCGGACGTCCTCGGCGAATGCGTCGAGCATCTGGAGAATGTGCTGTGTCGACACTTTCGAATGCCCAACCGCAGGCTTTGCAACGCAACGCTTCCCTTAGACATTTACCCGTCAACCTGTTCGCGTCGGTCATGGGCATTGCCGGACTCTCGATCGCATGGCGCCAGGCCAGCCAGCAATTCGGCGTCACTCCGCTGATATCCGCGGCAGCCGGGATGCTTGCCGTTATCGTGTTCCTGGTGCTTAGCGCGAGCTATCTTGTCAAGGCATTGAAGCATCCGGAAGCGGTCGTCGCAGAGTTTCGGCATCCGGTCGCGGGTAACTTCTTTGGCACTATCACGATTGCTGTCCTGCTGCTCTCTTCGGTCGTTGCACAACTGAGCCAGCCGCTCGCCGCAGCGATTTGGACGGTGGGGACCGTTGCGACGATCGCGCTCAGTTTCACGATTGCAAGCCGGCTGCTGCAGGGCAAGATCGACGCCGGGCATGCGGTTCCTGCCTGGTTTATTCCGGGGGTCGCCACACTGGATATCGCGGTTGCCGGCGGCACCATGCCAATGCCGTGGGCCCATGAAGTCAACATGTTCGCACTGGCCGTTGGGACGATGATTGCCCTTTTGTTCTTTACGATCATCATGTCGCGAATGATCCATCACGAGCCCCTGCCTGCCGGCATGGTTCCTTCGCTGTTGATCATGATGGCGCCGTTCGAAGTGGGCTTTCTCGCCTACACCAACTTTACGCAGCGTGTCGACACATTCTCCGGGTTGCTGTTCTACTTCGGTCTCTTTCTTTTCCTGACGCTGGCGCCCAAAGTATTTCGCAAGGGAATTCCGTTCGCTTCCGGTTGGTGGGCCATCAGCTTTCCAATGGCCGCCCTCGCGAGTGCCGCGCTGAAATACTCGATGTTCGTCCAGGCCTGGCCCGTGGCGCTGATTGCGATCATCCTCCTCGCCATGCTGAGCATCGCCATCGTGGTTCTCCTCGTCAGAACGCTTCACATGCTTCTGAGTGGCAGGCTACTCGCCGGTTGAAGCAGTCACTGGCACCTGCTCCAGAGCCGGTTGCGAGCCCTTACGAAGGTCACGCCCTCACCGTCAAATGACCGCTGCCGGACCATAAGCGGTCCCCCCGTTCGATCCATCGTTCGAGAAGGGTCGAGAAGCGTCTCTGGCGCCAGGCCGCTCGCAACAGAAGATGCCGAAGGCCGGGACCGGACAGTTCCCGCCATTGCATGTCGCGAGATCGCAGTCATTCGAGCGTCGACCCACGCACGGAGAGCGGTCCGACTGAGCTACGACTGGCGACTTGCCGAAGGTGACATACGAGGTCAGGCAGAATGG
Source organism: Cupriavidus neocaledonicus (assembly GCF_000372525.1). GTDB lineage: Bacteria > Pseudomonadota > Gammaproteobacteria > Burkholderiales > Burkholderiaceae > Cupriavidus > Cupriavidus neocaledonicus. Next base: position 52,690 of record NZ_AQUR01000094.1, on the reverse strand, counting down.
CGCGCCGCACGCGGCGTTGCAACCTTCGAGCATCACGGCTTCGGCTAAGGTGTAGGTGCTGCTTTTCCAAGGCTAATATTAAAAAAACGCAGCGCCCGACGACGCGCTCGCCTTCTCATTCGCCTCATGCTGAAACGGAGAAGCAAAGTGCCAAACGTAACGTCCGACGGTGTTTCAATCCACTACGAGGTCAAGGGCCAAGGTTCGCCTGTGCTTCTTCTGGCGGGCCTTGCGGGGATCGGCGCGTCGTGGGGCCCCCAAATCGAATTGTTTGCCGAGCATCACCAAGTAATCGTCCCTGACCACCGCGGCACCGGCGCGTCCGAGCACACCGCGCGCGACATGACGATTTCACAACACGCGCGGGATATGGCGCGGGTCATCGAGGCAGTCGGATGCGGGCCGGTCCACGTGGTCGGTTCTTCGACTGGGGGTGCCATCGCGCAATTGCTGGCGATCCAACACCGCGAACTTCTACGCTGTGCAACCATTGTCTCTTCGATTGCCCGCGCGGACGCGTTCTACCGTCGTCAGTTCGACATGCGGCGACGCATGTTGACCGATTCCGGCCTACGCGCGTCAACCGAGGCCAACGCACTATTCCTCTTCGATCCGAAATTTATTCGCGAACATCCGGAAAAGGTTCAAGCATGGGTGAACGCTACAGCGGCTGGCACTTTCGAACGAGAAATTAGCTTTGCCCGGATCGACATGATCGTGGGGCACGACGCCTTCGATGAACTTCCTTCCATCGCGACGCCGACGCTGGTGCTGGTGGGCCAGCGCGATTTCTGCGCCCCGCCTTACTTCTCTGCCGAGCTTGCAGAGCGGATTCCGCAAGCACAATTTACGATCCTGGACGGTGGTCACTTCATCTTCCTAGAAAAGCCTGAACTACTGCACGACATAGTTGAGGTCTTCATTGCCAAGCACGAACGATGATCAGCTCGGCTCTCTGAAGGAAGGCGTGGCCCCTCCCGTTAGAGTATGGGTGTGGTATGGCCGTTATCCGGCCATGACCTCGACCGGCCGGTTCGACAGTACTTCGGTCATCCGGGAATCGGTCCGCGAATGACCGAGTCGGGTCGGTAGCTGCCCCTTACCTAGCGCACCCGTGGGCGGGACGGGCAGACTCGGAGTTCGGCCAGTTGCTGCCGTTCGTCCACGTCAGGCGAATTGCTGGAAAGCGGACCGTCAAATCGCTAACATTGCGTCCTGCCCTCTGCGAAAATCCAAAATGTTCTCGATCAATCAGTTGACAGTTCTTCCGCCGCAGATGGCTGATCTGGAGCGTGAGGCTTCAGCGCAAGGGTTCAACTTTGTTGGGCGTTTGATCGACGAGTGGCGCGGTGGCAGCAATAGGTTCAACAAGCCGGGCGAGCGTCTCCTCGAGGTCACTGACAAAGGAAACCTCGTAGGAATCGGAGGTTTGAACGTTGACCCGTACATCATGGACGGCATTACAGGGCGCCTGCGCCGTCTCTATGTAGCAAAGGACTTTCGGCGTCGCGGAATAGGTGAGGCCCTCGTTCTTGAGCTTCTTCGCAATGCATCGCTACATTTCCGCCAAGTCCGGCTGTCAACTGATACTGAAGCCGCCGCTGTCTTCTATTCTCGACTGGGTTTTAGGGCGGTTGAAGATGAAACGGCGACCCATTGTGAAAGCGCTGTGACGAGTGACCGTTTTGCGGATGACCGGATGGCTCTTGTCGGCAAGAGCCACTGACAACCGGTTTAAATCTTTGCAACGAGAAGTGCGCAAAACGCGCCTGCATTGCAGTCCAGCCAATTCGCGCTTCTTTTCACTGCAGTCCAATTAATTCCGGTTCTAACGTCGGCCCAGCGGCGACGGAATTAGCTGTTAAGCCTTTTAAGAACACTCAGTCCATCTATTTCCGGTTCCTCACACAGGCGATCTCCGTCTCCAGCGCCACCCCGTCCCGCCCGGGGTCCGCGCCGCCATCGAGTTGCCCGTTCGCCAGCCGGATCGCATGCACCCACGCGATCGTGTAGTTGTACGGATTGCGAATCACCTCATAGCCCTGCGCTTCCAGTTGCGCGGTCAGATAGCGCGGAATCCGGTTGCACACGTCGATGGCATTGCTGGTCGAGGAAAAGCGCGGCGCCGAGACGGCCGGCTGCATCGCCATGCCGAAATCCACCACGTTCAGGATGGCCTGCAGCACGCCCATGGCGATCTGGGTGCCGCCCGGCGCGCCCAGCACGATCTCCGGCTCGCCGTCGCGGAACACGATCGAAGGACAGGACGAAGTGAAGCGCCGCTTGCCCGGCGCGATACTGCCGGCGCGACCCGGGCGCGGATCGAATACGCCCATGCAGCCGTTGTGCAGAAAGCCCAGCCCCGGCGTCATCACCCCGGACGGCATCGCCAGCGAATGCGTCAGCGCAATGCAGTTGCCCTCGCCATCGACCACCGACAGGTGCGTGGTATCGCGCGGCACCACGTGGCCGGGATTGACGCGGGCGATGTCGACCTTGTCGCCGGCGACGATGCGCGCGGCCAGCTCGCTGGCATAGCCCTTGTCGAGCAAGCGCGCCAGCGGCACCTCGACAAAGGCCGGGTCGCCGACGTGCAGGTCCTTGTCGCGCGTGGCCGCCTTCATCGCCTCGCAGACGATGCGCAGATATTCCGGCGTGTTGTGGCCGATCCGCGCCAGGTCGAAGTGCTCGAGGATATTCAGCATCTGGATCAGCATCACGCCGCCGCCCGGCGGCCGGTTGGTAGTGATGGTGCGGTCGCGATAGGTGCCGGCCAGCGGCGCGGTGCGCTCGAGCCGGTAGCCCGCCAGGTCCGTGCGCGACAGCAGCCCGCCGTTGGCCTCCATGTCGGCGACGATGCGCGCGGCGAGATCGTGCAGATAGAACGCGTCCGCGCCCTCGCGCGCGATCTGCTCGAGCGTGTCGGCAAAGTCGGGATTGCGCAGCGGCGTGCCGATGGTCTTGGGCGAGCCGTCTTCGCGGCAATAGAGGCGCCGGCCATCGGCGCTGTACGCCAGGCGTTCGCGGTTGCTGGCGCGGCCCAGCGTGCCTTCGTCGATCCAGAACGCATACATCCCCGGCCGCACGAAATAGCCGTCGCGCGCCCAGCGGATCGCCGGCGCGATCACTTCCCGCCAGGGCAGCCTGCCGTAGCTACGGTGAATCGCCTCCAGCCCGCGCAGCGTGCCCGGCGTGGCGACCGACTGGTAGCCGATGTCGTTGAGCCGGTCCCTGACGAAGAAGCCGAAGCCGTCGCGGGCCTCGCCTTCCAGCTTGTCGGCCCACATGTCGGGCGTGGCGCGCGCCGGCGCGGTGGCGTGGAAGTCGATGTACTCGTGCGCCTGGCGCGACGGCATATACACCGCCGCGGTGCCGAACCCGGCGATGCCGCACATCAGCGGATCGACCACGGTCTGGGCAAACGCGCAGGCAACCGCGGCGTCCGCCGCATTGCCGCCGGCCCGCAGGATTTCGATGCCTGCTTCCGCCGCTTCGGGCTGCGGGCAGACGACCATGCCTTTTTTCATTGTGACCTCGGGACCAGGTGTCGGATGGGCTTCAGTTGGCGCGCAGGTTCAGGTCGCCAATGGCGTCCTTCCACTTGACCGTGTCGCGCGCGGTCAGCTCGGCCAGCTTGCCGACCGGGCCGGGCATCGGCGTGACCTGCATCGCGCGCAGCTTGTCCACCACCACCGGATCCGACAGGAACTTCTGCGTGGCCGCATGCATGCGCCGGATCGGTTCCGCGGGCGTGCCGGCCTTGGCGGCAATGCCCGACCAGCCGATGTCCTCGAAGCCCTTCAGCCCGATTTCCGGCGCCGCCGGCACGTCGGGAAGGTCCGGCACGCGTTTCGCGGCAAACACCATCAGCGGCACCAGCTTGCCGGCGCGGATCTGCGGCAACGCGGTGCTGAGCACCGGCGCCATCACCTGCGTTTCGCCCGAAACCGTGGCGATCACGCCATCGGGCTCACCCTTGTAGGGAACGTGGGTCATGCGCAGGCCGCGCTGCTTGAGCAGCATCTCGACTACCAGATGGGTCGAATTACCCAGTCCCGACGAGGCGAAATTGATTGCGCCGGGTCTGGCCCGCGCCGCTTCGCCGAGGTTGTCCAGCGTGCGCAGGCCGGTCTGCGGGTTGGCGACCAGCACGAACGGCACATTGGTCAGGGTCGCGACCGGCGTGAAATCCTTCTCGGGCGAATAGGCCAGCGGCGCGTAGGCGAACTTGTTCAGCACCATCTGCGACACACCCGCGAGGAACAGCGTGCAGCCGTCCGCCGGTTGCGCCAGCACCGACTTGGCGGCGATGACGCCGCCGGCGCCGGGCTTGTTCTCCACCACCACCGTGGTGCCGAGTTCCTTGCCGGCATGCTCGGCCCACATGCGCGCGATGGTGTCGGTGCTGCCGCCGGCTTGCTGGGAAACCACCAGGCGGATGGGCCGGTTCGAGCCCGCCTCGCCGCAGCTCCATGCGGGCACAGCCAGGCCCAGGCCGATTGCCGTCACGACCAGGTGCGAAACAACTGAGAGTTTCTTCATAGGTAGAAAGCCTGAGAACAATGTGAGGAAGCTGAGAAGGCCCGAGAACTCCTGCGCATTATTGAATTGGCTTACCATGAGCGCCAGTGAATTGTTCCGATAGATGTATTAGTAAATACTCATGACTGATCCTGCGGATAGCGTGGCTTGGGCGCGCCGGCTGCGCATGCGGCATCTCGAATCCTTCCTGATCCTGCTGGACGCCGGGACCCTGTCCGCGGCGGCGCAGCGGCTGCACATGACGCAATCGGCGATGTCGCACTGGCTGGGCGAGATGGAAGCGCTCGCCGGCGCGCGGCTGCTGGTGCGCGGGCGGCGGCTGCAGCTCACGCCCGCCGGCGACGCGGTGCGCAAGCTGGCGCTGCGCGTGCTGGGCGAGGTGTCGCGCGCGCATGAAGAACTGGCTTCGATTGCCAAGGGCGCGGTGGCGCGGCTGCATGTGGGCAGTGTCTTTGCCGGCGTGGCGCACCTGGTGCCGCGCGCCATCGTCAGCTTCCAGCAGGTGCAGCCCAACGTGCAGATCGAGGTCACGGAGGGCGTCTTCAACACCTTGCTGGAGCGGCTCGAACGGCGCGACTACGACCTCATCGTCGGCTCCATCGACGCGCGCGCCTATGGCCCGCATCTGGCGCACGAGGTGCTGTTCGAGGATGGCATCGGCGTGGTGGTGGCACGGCATCATCCGCTGGCCGGACGCCAGCGCATTGCCTGGCGCGACCTGTTCGCCTTTCCGTGGGTGATGCCGCCGCGCGAGACCTTGATGCGGACCCGGCTCGACACCGTGCTGCTGGAGCGCGGCGCGGCCGGGCTGCAGCCGCGCGTGGAAACCGGTTCCGTGCTGACGCTGGAAGCGGTGTTGCGCGGCACCGACTACATCGGCGTCTGTTCCGGCGCGATGGCGCGCCACCTCGAAGCGCTGGGCCTGCTGCGGGTGCTTCCGGTGGCAGATGCCGAGTCGTTCGGGCCGGTGGGCGTGGTATGGCGCCAGGGTGGCGCGGGCGAGGTCGTGCATGCGTTCGTGCGCAGCCTGCGCGAAGAGGCCGCGCGCCTGGGGCTGGAGTCAGGGCAGGGCACAGCGGCAAGTTAGCCGGCGCGATCCCTGCGCGTTAGCCGCCACTTTGTACCGCTTTGTATCCGGCTTCGGCTGCGACACGGCGGCTGACAAATGCGGCCCGCATTGGCTACATGGCCGATACACCGGTCACCTTAAATACGTTCCGTGGCCGCGGCGTCGGATACCCCGAAAGCGAAAGCCGGCCCGCTCAACTCTCAACGTGAACTTAAGGAAACCGATCATGACTACCCAAATCGCCCGCCGCTTTGTCCTCGCCCTGGCCCTGGCTGCCGCCGCCGCAGGCGCCCAGGCCGCCAGCTTCTCCGCCGCCGGCGCCCGCGACCCGTTCACCGACGGTGCCCGTAGTGCGGTGGACGCCCGCGACCCGTACAGCGCAGGCGCGCGCTCGGTCCAGGAGCCGCGCAGCCCGTACAGCGACGGCGCCCGCAGCGTCGACCCGTTCAGCGACGGTGCGCGCAACGTCGACCCCTATACCGACGGCGCCCGCTCCGTGGCCGGGCTCGACCGCAGCGGCGTGTCGGCGGACCCGGCGCGCAGCCTCGATCCGTATCTCGACGGCGCCTACGCCTGAGCCGTGCCGGCCGGCCCGCCGGCCCGCTTCCTTCCCCCAACACTACCCAACAGGAACCAGACATGACCCGTATCGAGAAAGTGCTGTACACCGGCAAAGTCCACATCACCGCGGGCGGCCGCGATGGCGAGGCGCGCAGCGACGATGGCCGCCTCGACCTGCAGCTGTCACGACCAGGATCTCCCGGCGCCGGCACCAACCCTGAGCAATTGCTGGCGGCGGGCTGGTCGGCATGCTTTATCGGCGCGATCGGGCTGGCGGCCGGCAAGCGGCAGGTCAAGCTGCCGTCGGACCTGTCGGTCGATGCCGAGGTCGACCTGGGCATGGCCGGCGACGCCTACCTGCTGCAGGCCCGGCTCAATGTCAGCATTCCCGGCATCGAGCGCGAGCTGGCGCAGGCACTGGTCGATACCGCGCACCAGACCTGCCCGTACTCCAAGGCCCTGCGTGGCAACATCCACGTCGAGACCCGGCTGGTCTGAAGCAAGGGGCTGCCTCATCGCGAGGCAGCCCCCATTCTGCATGTCATGACCGCAGCAGCCCGGGGCTGCCGCGGTCGCATGCCGCGTGGTCAATGGCCGGCGCTCTGCCCGCCGTCGACGTGCAGGATCTCGCCGGTCACGAATGGCGCCGAATCCAGGTACAGCACGGCGTCGACGATATCGCGCATCTCGCCCATATGGCCCAGCGGGTGCAGCGCGCCCAGGGCCGCGTGAGTTTCGGGCGGGTGCATCGGCGACTTGATGATGCCGGGCGAAACCGCATTGGCGCGGATGCCGGTCCTGGCGTACTCGATCGCCAGCGACCGGGTGGCCGCATTCAGGCCGCCCTTGGTCAGCGATGCCAGTACCGACGGCACCCCGCTGAGCGCATGGTCGACCAGGCTGGTGGTGATGCTGACCACGTGGCCGCTGCGCCGTTTTTCCATCTCGGCGATGGCCAGCTGCGTGATATGGAAGAAGCCCGCCAGGTTGATGCCGGTGACCGCCGCATAGTCTTCGTCGGTATAGCTGGTGAACGGCTTGGCAACGAAGATGCCGGCGTTGTTGACGAGCGTATCGATCCGGCCGAACCTGGCCACGCCCTCGGCGATGACGCGGCGCGCGGTGGCCGGGTCGGCCAGGTCTCCGGCGACGGCCAGGAGGTCCTGGTCGTCGGATGACCGGATGCTGCGCGCCGTGGCGACGACGCGATCGCCCCGCTCGCGGAAGGCCTTGACCAGTTCCGCGCCGATGCCTTGCGAAGCGCCCGTGATGACGACAACTTTCTGTGCTGCACTCATGTTTCTTACCTCGATGTAGGTGGGGTCCGGCTTGCGTGCCGATCGGGCCCGCGGCGCCGATGGGTTCCAATCTAGGGGCTCGGGCCGGGCTTACGAAGGCACCGGCCGGACAAACAGTTATGCGCGGCGCGTACTAATGCACGGGCGCGTCAGTCGACTTCGGCGGGGCGCGAACCTATGATGGCGACTGCCGTGGATACCGGGCGATGTCCGTCACCAGCAGGGAAAGCGATGAAACGCCAATTCGATGACCTCCAGCTCGGCAGCATCGAGCTGTTTTGCCTGGCCGCGGAACTGGGCAGCTTTACCGCGGCCGCGGTCGCCGCCGGCGTGACGCCGCCCGCGGTCAGTCGTACCGTGCAAAGGCTGGAAGAGCGGCTGGGCGTGCGGCTGTTCGTGCGCACCACGCGGCAGATCCGCCTGACCGACGAAGGCCGCCTGTACTTCGAGCAGAGCCGTGCCGCGCTGGCGCAGCTGGTCGATGCCGAACGTCAGATCGGCGGCCAGCACGCGACGCCGGCCGGACGGCTGCGCATCAGCCTGCCGACGCCGTATGCACACTATCGCGTGTTGCCGGTGCTGCCGGCATTCCGGGCCCGGTATCCGGAGGTCCAGATCGATGTGCACATCAGCAACCGCAATGTGGATTTCGCCGACGACACCTATGACCTGTGCGTGCGCGGGCGCGCGCCGGATGACTCGAACCTGATCGCGCGCAAGCTCGAGGACGCCGAGCTGGTCGTGGTGGCGACGCCCGCCTACCTGCGCCAGGCCGGCACGCCGCAAACGCCGGAGGATCTGTTGCGGCATGAGTGCATCCAGTTCGAGCGCCCCAGCAGCGGGCGCAGGATTCCCTGGACACTTCGGGTCGATGGCAACGAGACCGATATCGTGACGACCGGCTCGTACACGGCGTCGGAGGACATCCTTGGCGGCGCCACGCTGGTGCGCGCGGGTGCCGGCCTGTTCCAGACCTATCGTTTCGTGGTGGAACAGGACCTGCGCGACGGCACGCTGGTGGAGGTGCTGCGCGAATACGGCGGCAGCGCGCGTCCGTTCGTGCTGCTATACCCGTCGGCGCGCCATGTCACGCGCCGGGTCCGGGTATTCGTTGACTTCCTGCTCGACAAGTTTTCGACGTAGCGGGCGGCACGCTGCGCGCGCAGGGTGCGCTCATGCCGGCCGGAGCTGGGCGATGACCACCAGGATCACGGCCGCGTTGCCCGGCTGCTGGAAGTGCGAAGAGATGGTGCGGGCGTGGCCGGCCTTGTCGCCCAGCACGTCGCGGAACAGCTCCGACGCGGCGTCGAGCACCGCCGGTTGTGCGAACCACCCGGGCGCGCTGGCAATGTGGCCGTCGACCCGCACGAGGTGGTCGAGCCGCGCAAAGCCGCCCAGGTGCGCGTCGATCTGCGCCAGCACGTTGAGCGCGGCCAGTTCGGCGGCGCGCCGGCCCTCGTCGACGCTCAGGTCCTTGCCGACCTGGCCCTGCCAGATCACCTTGCCGTCCTGCAGCGGCAGTTGCCCGGAAATGAACAGCAAGTCGCCGGCCTGGCTGACCGCGGTATAGCTGCCTAAAGGTCGAGGCGGTTGCGGCAGCGCCAGGCCGCGCGCCGCGAGTCGTTGCTGGACAGACATGGTGGCTCCCCATCCAAAGGTGGTGTCGCAAACGGCACGGCGAGTGCCGGCGGTGGCATCGGAGACGGCGGCAGGTGCATGTCGGACCGGCAGCCGTGCTCACACCACAGACTCTATGGGGCCGCCTGCACGCGATAAAGCCATCGGCCGGAACAGGACTTGATACATGGCGTAATCAGTCCCGGCCCCGGCCAGCCATCCACGTCGCGGCGACATCAGTCCGGCATCGGTTCGCGGCTGAACGCGTCCAGTTCCCGGACCAGGCTCTGCGCCGCCAGCCGGACCAGCGCGGCACCTTTCTCGGCCGTGGCCAGTCCGGGGTCCGAGCCGATGCGGCCGTCCGGGTAGCGCGCGCGGAAGTCCAGCGCCTCGCGGATGGGGCCGCTGGGGGCGATCCGTGGCGCATAGTCGGCATGCTTGCGCGCATCCGGAAAGGCCCACTGGGTGATCGCGATTTCGGAAGGCGTGGCGTGCGAGCCGTGGCCGCTCGGGAACTGGTCGCGCGCCAGCTCGCCCACGCCAGGCAAGTCCCACCAGTTGCACAGCTTCAGCGCAAAGCCGGCGCGGCGCCTGGCGAAGCTGGCTTCGGCGTAGAGTTCGGAGAAGGCCGCGTCGATCGAGGCAACGTTGCCGCCATGGCCGTTCAGGAACAGCAGCTTCTCGAAGCCATGCCCCGCCAGCGAGCGTACCCAGTCGCCGATCGCGGCGATGAAGGTCGACGGACGCAGCGAAATCGTCCCGGCGAATGCCAGGTGATGCTGCGCCATGCCGATATTGAAGGTCGGCGCCACCAGGATATCGGCCTGCTTCTCCGCCTCGCCGGCAATGATTTGCGGGCACAGCCAGTCGGTGCCGAGCAGACCGGTCGGCCCATGTTGTTCGTTCGAGCCGATGGGGATCACGATGGTACGGCTGCGGGCCAGGTACTGCTCGATCTCCGCCCAGGTTGAAAGATGAAGTTGCACGGGAGCTCCTTGGTGGGTGATGGTCGGCGTCACGCCGGCGCGACGCCGCATCAGCGGCGCGCGGGCAGCTTGTTGCACAGGATGATGATGGCCGCCAGCAGCGGCAGCGTGGCCATCATCAGCATGCCGAGATGGAGGTTGCCGGTCGCGGTCTTGGTCCAGCCGATGGTGGCCGGTCCCCAGAAGCCGCCCGACAGGCCGATGGTGTTGATCAGCGCAATGCCGCCCGCCGCCGCCGGGCCCTGGATGTATTCGGCCGGCATGGCCCAGAACACGGTGTACGCCATCCACAGTCCCATGGTGGCGAGCGTCAGCAGTACCAGCGTCGCCACCAGGTTGCCGTCGGCCAGCACCGAGGCCGCCAGCAGCATGGCTGCCGCCAGTGCCGGCAGCGCGCAGTGCAGGCACCGCTCGCCCGAGCGGTCGGACTTGCGGCCCATGTAATACATGCCGAACGCCGCCGCTACATAGGGGATGGCCGCATACCAGCCGAGCCGCACGGTATCGTCCACGCCCTGCGCCTTGATCATGGTCGGCAGCCAGAAGCTGATGGCGTAGATCGCCGCGATGATGCAGAAGTAGGCCAGCGCCAGCACATAGACGCGCGGGTCGCGGGCCACGGCGCCGAAGCCATGCTTGTGCGCGGCAACCGGCCCCAGTTCGGCTTCCAGCAGGCGCCGTTCGGCGTCGCTGAGCCAGCTCGCCTGCGCCGGGCGGTCGGGCACCAGCGACAGCGCCAGCATGCCGAGCAGCACGCAGGGCAGGCCCTCGATCAGGAACATCCATTGCCAGCCCGCCAGTCCGCCATAGCCCGCCAGCGCGGTCATCAGCCACGCCGACACCGGCCCGCCGACGATGCCGCCGATCGGCCCGGCCAGGAACACGATGGCGATGGCCCGGGCCATGCGTTGCGGCCCGTACCAGCATGACAGGTAATAGATCATGCCTGGCGCGAAGCCGGCCTCGAACACGCCGAGCAGGAAGCGCAACGCGTAGAACGTCGGCACGTCGCGCACGAACACCATGCAGGCCGAGGTCAGCCCCCACAGCACCAGGATCCGGCTGAAGGTCTTGCGGGCCCCGACCCGCGGCAGCATCAGGTTGCTCGGCAGTTCGAACAGCACATAGCCCACGAAGAAGATCCCTGCGCCCACGCCGTAGGCCGCGTCGGAAAAGCCCAGGTCGCTTTGCATCTGCAGCTTGGCAAAGCCAACGTTGACCCGGTCCAGGTAGGCGAACAGGTAGCAGACCAGCAGGAATGGCAACAGGCGCCAGTTAATGCGGCTGTAGAGGCTGGAAGCGCCTTCCATGGCGCCCGCGGTAGGGATGGCTAGCATGCTCGCTGTCTCCGGTGTGATTGCGGCCCGGTGGGCTCGGTGGGGCCTGGTCGTGTCCCTCATGTGCTGAATCGTGGCAGCCGCGGGCGGGCTGGCAAACAGCAACTCGGGCCACACTTCGTTCTGTTCCGGGCAACGCACCGGTCCAGGTGGCCCACGCTGCCCATGGCAAGCAAGGCGAAGCGCGTTCGGGTATCGTTACCGCTGCGGAAACACGGCGGAACAGGCGTTCGACATGCGAGAGATCAATCAGCAGCGGCTGCGATACTTCCGTGAAGTGCTGGCGCACGGCACCATCCGCGGCGCGGCGGACAGCCTGAACACCTCACCCTCGGTCATCACGCGGCAGATCCGGTTACTGGAGGAAGAACTGGGCGCGCTGCTGTTCGAGCGCGAGCCACGCGGGCTGCGGCCCACCGCCGCGGCGGCGCACCTGCTGGAATTCTGGCGCGGCTACCGCTCGCACCAGGAGAAGCTGGAAGACCAGTTGCACGCGCTGCAGGGCTTGCAGCAAGGCGAGGTCAGGCTGGTCCTGAGCGAGGGCTACGTCGACCTGCTCGTCAACGAGGTGCTGGCACGGTTCTGTGCGCGCTATCCGCGCCTCGATATCCGCATGGACATCCTGGCGGTCGATGGCGTGCTGGAGGAAGTGGCGGAAAGCCGCGCGCATATTGGCCTGGCCTACAACCCGCCGCCGCACCCGCGCATCGAATACCGCGCGAGCGCGGCGCAGCCGGTGGTGCTGCTGGTCAGGCCCGACCACCCGCTGGCGCTGCGCGGCGGCGCGGCCAGCGTCGCCGACCTGCAGGCCTATCCGCTCGCCATGATGCCGGCATCGTTTGGCGTCGGCCATGCCTTGCGCATGGTCGAGTTCGCCGAGAACGTCTCGATCCGCGCGACGCTGGTCAGCAACTCGCTGACCGCGCTGAAGCAGTTCGTCGCCTACGACCAGTACATGACGCTGATCGGCGAATTCGCCGCGTACCGCGAGATCGCGGCGGGCACGCTGGCGGTGGTGCCGCTGGACCATCCCTTGTTTCTGGGCACGCAGGCCCGGCTGCTGGTGAAGGCCGGGCGGCCCCTGCCCGCGGCAGCGCTCGAACTGCTCGACCATATCGGCCGGCATATGTCGATGTTCGCGCGCCAGCGCCAGCAGGATCGCGGTGGCGGCGTCTTGCCGGCAGCGTAGCGCTGCTCACGCAAGCGTCTGCGCGACGATGGCCGCGGCGGCCAGGCTCGAGGTGCCGATTGCCAGCCAGCCTCCGAGCAGCAGCGCGCCATGGGCGAGGCTTCGGCTTAAGTTCATGATGGGGTCTCCTGTCAGGGGCTGGCGGCGCGGATCAGCGCTCGGTCACCGGGGCGTGGACCGGGGCGATCGATGCGTGCGGCGTGGCGGTGCGTTGCGCGGCCTTGTGCACCATGGTGTAGGCGTAGTCGATGCCCATGCCGTAGGCGCCCGAGTGTTCCTTGGCGATGCCCGTGACGGCGTCATAGGTGTCGCGGTTCTTCCAGTCGCGCTGCCACTCCAGCAGGACCTGCTGCCACGTCACCGGCACCACGCCAGCCTGGATCATGCGCTGCATGGCGTAGTCGTGCGCTTCCTTGCTGGTGCCGCCCGAGGCGTCGGCGACCATGTAGATCTCGTAGTCGCCTTCCAGCATCGCGCTCAGCGCGAAGGTGGTGTTGCAGACTTCGGTCCACAGCCCCGCCACCACCACCTTCTTGCGGCCGGCGGCCTGCAGGGCATCGCGCACCTTCTGGTCGTCCCAGGAATTCATCGAGGTGCGCTCGAGGGTCTGCTTGCCGGGAAACACGTCCAGCAATTCGGGGTAGGTGTAGCCGGAGAACGAATCGCTCTCGACGGTGGTGATGGTGGTCGGCACGTCGAACACCCGCGCCGCCTTGGCCAGCCCGATCACGTTGTTCTTCATGGTCTGGCGGTCCATCGACTGGACCCCGAAAGCCATCTGCGGCTGGTGGTCGATGATGATCAGCTGGCTGTTGCGCGGGGTCAGGACTTCAAGCTTGGCTTTCGACATGATCTTCTCCTAAACGATTCAAAATTGTTGATTGTCTGTAGCAGCTCTGTTTGTTTGTGTCGCGCTGCCATGTGCAGAACTATAACGAACACCGTGAGGCTTTCTCTCGACGTCCATTGTCAGTGTTGTTCAAAAAAATTGATAATGTGATCGGGCGCTCGCCTTGTGCCGGTCGGGGATTGCCTTGAGCTCGGAAATGCGAATTGTTATCATTTGTGGTCTTTCCCTGTTCTCATCCCGCCATGCCCGCCGTCCCCGCTTGCCATCCTTGTTGTCTCAGCCACGCTGCTCGCGCTGGTAATGCCGCGGCGCGCGCGGCGCTGCGGGTGCCGGCGTGAGCAAGGCGCTGCAGGCGGGGGGTGGCGCTATCGCGCTGGCGTGGGCGCGCGCGCCGTCGCCGCCATTGCCGGCGGTTATGCGCTGGCCGCGCTGGCCACCGCGGTGCTGGCGCGCCATCTGCCGATGGCGCGGCACGATGCCGTGACCACGGCGACGCTGCTGTCGTTCGCCATCTATGCCGGCGCGGCGGTATGGGTGTTCGCGGCGCGCAGCGCCTGGCGCGCGTGGGCGGGCCTGGCGCTGCAGGCCGCGCTGCTATCGGCCATGCTGGCGCTCGGGCGGGGGGCGTGATGCGCGCGGGATTCAGGCAGTCGATGGCCTGGCTCCATACCTGGAGCGGCCTGCTGGTGTGCTGGGTGTTGTTCCTGATGTTCTGCGGCGGCACCGCCAGCTACTACAAGGAAGAGATTTCGCTGTGGATGCGGCCGGAGCTGCATCGCACCGCGCCGGCCGATGGCGCGCAGATTCCGGCCGCGCAGATGGCGCAGCAGGCGTTGCGCTATCTCGAGCGCGAGGCACCCGACGCGCTGCGCTGGTTCATCACGCTGCCGGATGCGCGGCGCGACGCGGTCCATGTGCTGTGGACCTACAAGCCGGGACAGGCACCGCGCGATGCCGACGGCAAGCCGCGCCGCTCCGACACGCGCCTGCTCGATCCGGCCACCGGCGCGCCGCTGCAGGCCGCGCGCGAGACCCGCGGCGGTGAGTTCCTCTACCGGCTGCACTTCGACCTGCATTACATGCCGGCCAAGTGGGCGCGCTGGATCGCGGGCTTCTGCGCCATGTTCATGCTGGTGGCGATCGTCAGCGGCGTGATCACCCATCGCCGCATCTTTGCCGATTTCTTTACGTTCCGGCGCGGCAAGGGCCAGCGTTCCTGGCTCGACGCGCACAACGCGCTGGCGGTGCTGCCGCTGCCGTTCCACCTGATGATCACCTATACCGGGCTGGTCACGCTGCTGTTCATGTACATGCCGTGGGGCGTCGAGGCGGCATACGGCGGCGACCTGCGCGCGTTTCAGGCGCAGACCCGGCTGCGCCCGCTGCCGCCCAAGGCCGCGGGCACGGCCGCGCCGTTGGCGAGCGTGCCGGACATGATGGCGCAGGCCGAGCACGACTGGCAGGGCGGGCAGGTGCGCCGCATCGTGGTGCACCTGCCGGGCGATGCCAATGCGGGCGTGACCCTGTCCCGCGCCGAGCCCGCCACGCTCTCGCACGATCCGCCCGCGCTCGAATTCGCGGGTGCCAGCGGCGCCCTGCGGGGCGCGTATGCCGAAGACAAGTCCGCCGCCGAACTGACGCGCAGCGTCATGGCCGGCCTGCATATCGCCAGCTTTGCGCCCCCCGGCCTGCGCGCGCTGTTCTTCCTGTGCGGGCTGGCGGGTGCCGCCATGGTCGCCACCGGCGCCATCCTGTGGGCGGTGCGCACGCGCCAGCAACAGGCCAAGGCGATCGCGGCGCGGGGACGGCCGGGGGTCGGGCTGCGCCTGGTCGAGGCGCTCAATATCGGCGCCATCGCCGGCCTGCCGGTGGCCTTTGCCAGCTACTTCTGGGCCAACCGGCTGTTGCCGGTGGCGATGGCGCAGCGGCCCGAGGCCGAGATCCGCTGGTTCTTCATCGCCTGGGCCGCGTGCGCGCTGCTGGCGCTGTGCCGGCCCACGCGCGGCATGTGGTGTGCGCAGCTGTGGGCGGGGGCGGCGTTGTTCGGCGCCATCCCGCTGCTCAATGCGCTGACCACCGGCTCGCACCTGGGCGTGACCCTGCTGCAGGGGCGCGGCCCGGCCGCCGTGGCCGGCTTCGACCTGGTGTCGCTGGCGCTGGGCGTGGGGCTGGGTGCCGCGGCATGGATCACGGGCCGCCGGCAAGCCGTGGCCGCGCGGGTGGCATCGCCCCCGCGCAACGTCGTGGCCGGCACGCGGGAGGCCGCATGAGCGCGCTGGCTGCATTCGCGCTGTCGCTGGCCGGGTTTGCCGCGCTGGCGTTGTCGCTGGAGCGTCATCATGCCGATATCCATGGCCGCGGCAGCATGCCGGCGCGCGGCGCGGTGGCGCGCTTGCGCCTGGCCGGTGCGGTGGCGCTGGCGCTTGCGTGGGGCCTGCAAATCGCCGCGCAGGGTGGGCCGATGGGCACGGTGTCGTGGGTCGGCACGCTCACGGCCAGTGCCATCGCCGTGGCGCTGGGCCTGTCCTACGCGCCGCGCGCCGTGCCGCGCCTGCTGCCCGGCGTGGCGCTGGTCGGGCTGGCCGGCGCCGCGTGGCTGCTTGCCGGCTGAGCGGCCGCGCCGAGCGCTGGCGCCGCCGCTCAACTTGCCGGTTGCGGGCGGCCGGGCGCTTCGGCCTGGCCAGGGGCATCGCCTGGGATATCGCCAGCGACATCGCGCAGCACCTCGAGCAGCGCCTGCGCCGGATATGGCTTGCGCAGCACCGCCACCGCACCCAGCTCGGCGCGCTGTGCCGGCGTCAGCTCCAGCGCGTAGCCGGTGGCAAACACCACGCCCAGCCCCGGCTGGCGCACAGTCGCCGCCAGCGCCAGGTCCACGCCGGATTCCCCGGCCAGCGCCACGTCGGTCAGCAGCACATCCACCGCATTGCCGTCCAGCAAGGCGAGCGCCTCGGCCTCGCCGTCCGCTTCGAGCGCGTGCATGCCATGGGCGCGCAGCACTTCCGCGGTGCCGGCGCGCACCAGCGCATCGTCGTCGACGCACAGCACGCACAGCACGCGCGGCGGCGCGGGCCGGCCCTGCCCGGCCTCCCCGGCGCGCTGGCCACGGTGGGCCAGCACGTGGCGCACCTTGCGCGCCAGCGCCTCGTGGGTATAGGGCTTGCTGAGCAGTTCGATGCCGGCATCGAGACGGCCGTCATGCACGATGGCGCTGTCGGCATAACCCGACGTAAACAGCACACCCGCGTCGGGCAGGCGTTCGCGCAGCTTGCGCGCCAGTTCCGTGCTGCGCAGCGGGCCGGGCATCACCACGTCGCTGAACAGCAGGTCCACCGGCACGCCGCGCTCGACGATGGCCAGCGCGCTGTGCGCGTCGCGCGCGCGCAGCACGTGGTAGCCCAGGCTGGCAAGCATCTCGACCACCGTGGCGCGCACGTCCTCGTCGTCTTCGACCACCAGCACCGTTTCGCTGCCGCCGCGCGCCGGGCCCGCGTCCGGTTCGATATCCGGGTCTTCGTCCTGGAGCACCCGCGGCAGGAACAGCGTGACCGTGGTGCCGTGCCCGGGCTCGCTGGAGATCTTCACGTGTCCGTCGGACTGGCGGATGAAGCCATAGACCATGCTCAGGCCCAGCCCGGTGCCCTGGCCCTCGGGCTTGGTGGTGAAGAAGGGCTCGAACACGCGTTCCTGCACCTCGGGCGGCATGCCCACGCCGGTGTCGGTGACCGACAGCAGCACGTACTGCATCGGCGCGGCCGCCGCCGCTTCGCCGGTGGCTTCGCCAGGCAGCGCATTGCGCGCCGCGAGGGTCAGGCGCCCGTGGCCGTGCATGGCGTCGCGCGCGTTGATCGCCAGGTTCAGCAGCGCGTTCTCGACCTGGAACGGATCGACCAGCGTGTTCCACAGGTCGGGCGACACCACTGTTTCGATCTCGATGCCATCGCCCAGCGCCCGGCGCAGCATGTCGTCCAGCGTGCGCACCAGCCGGCCCAGGTTCACCACCCGGGGCGCCAGCGGCTGGCGCCGCCCGAACGCCAGCAGCTGCGACGCCAGCTTGGCGCCGCGCGCGACGCCGGCCAGCGCGTTGCGCAGCCGCGGCCCGGCGCGGTCATCGCCGGCCAGGTCGCGCGCCAGCAACTGCAGGTTGCCGCCGATCACCTGCAGCAGGTTGTTGAAGTCGTGCGCGACGCCGCCGGTCAGGTTGCCGATCGACTCCATCTTCTGCGCCGTGCGCAGAGCCTCGTCGGCGTGGCGCAGCGCGGCCTGGGCTGCGCGGTCGCCGGTGACGTCGCGGCCGACGCCGTGGATATGGCCGTTGGCCGGATCGACCGACAGCGTCCAGGCCAACCAGCGCAATGCACCGTCGGCGCGCTGCTGCCGGCATTCGAAGCGCACCGGCATGCCATCGTGGCGCAGGGCGTCCAGTTGCGCACTGGCGCCGGCGAGGTCGTCGGGGTAGATGAACGATAAATAGGCGCGTCCCAGCACCTGCTGCGGCGCGTGGCCGAGCGTGCGCGTCCACGCCGGGCTGACCCGCTGCAGGCAGCCATCGAAGCGCGCCACGATGAGCAGGTCTTCGCTCAGCTCCCACAGCCGGTCATGGTCGGCCACGGCCTGCGCGACGCGGCGCTCCAGCGAGGCGTTGAGTTCCTGCAGGCGACGCTCGCTGGCGCGGCGCAGCGCCGACAGGCGCAGGTTGCTGGCCACGCGCGCCAGCAGCTCGCGTGCGGAGAAGGGCTTGACCAGGTAGTCGTCGGCGCCGCTGCCCAGGCCGCTGACGCGCGCCTCCTCGCCGGCGCGGGCCGACAGCAGCAGCACCGGCGTGTCGCTCAGCGCCGCATCGCCGCGCAGCGCGCGCACCAGGCCAAAGCCATCCAGGCGCGGCATCATCACGTCCGATACCACCAGGGCCGGCGCGTGCGCGCGCGCCAGCGCCAGCGCCGCCTCGCCGTCGGCCGCCACGGCGACGCGATGGCCGGCGGCGCCCAGCAGGCGGCGCATGTAGTCGCGCAGGTCGTCGTTGTTGTCCACCACCAGCACCAGTGCGCCGGCACGCGCCGCCTCGCCGGCGTCGGCTTCGGCCACGGGCTGCGCGGAGGGCAAAGGGAGGTCTTCCGCTGCCACGCTCGATGCCGGCGGCATCTGCGCCTGCGGCCAGCGCAGCGCGGTCTCGACATAGGCGCGCGCCTGCACGCTGCTGGCCGGGGGCGCGGCATCAGCCGCCGTGGCCACCGCAGTGGCCGCATCCATGGCCGCATCCATGGCCGCGTCCGCGCCGGCCGGCAGGCGCACGGTAAAACAGGTGCCCGCGCCGGGTGTGCTCTGTACGTCGATGGTGCCGCCGTGCAGCCGCACCAGTTCCTGCACCAGCGCCAGGCCGATGCCGCTGCCTTCGATGGTGCGGCCCTGGGCGCCTTCGACGCGATGGAAGCGCTCGAAGATGCGCGGCAGTTCCGCCGCCGGGATGCCGATGCCGGTGTCGCGCACGGTCAGCACCACGGCGTCGTCGCCCTGCGGCGCCACGGTCACGGCGATGGTGCCGGCGAAGGTGAACTTGAAGGCATTGGAGACCAGGTTCAGCACGATGGTCTCCCACATGTCGCGGTCCACCGCCACGGCGCGTGCCAGCGGCGGGCACAGCGGCGGGCAGTCGACCCGTAGCGTGATGCCGGCCGCTTCCACGCTCGCGCGGAACAGCGAGGCCAGGTCCGCCGTCAGCGCGGCCACGTCGGTGGGCTGGCGCCGCATCGTCACGCGGCCGGACTCGATCCGCGAGAAATCCAGCAGCGCATTGACCAGCTTGAGCAGGCGCAGCCCGTTGCGATGCGTCATCTCCAGCATGGCGCGGTCCTCGCCGGGACCGGCGCGGCGCACCAGTTCCTCGAGCGGGCCCAGCATCAGCGTCAGCGGCGTGCGGAATTCATGGCTGATGTTGGAAAAGAACGCGGTCTTGGCGCGGTCGATCTCGGCCAGCGCCTCGGCACGCTTGCGCTCCGCCTCATAGGCCAGCGCCGAGTGCATGGCGGCGCCGATCTGCCCGGCCGCCAGCGTCAGGAAGCTGCGGTAGCGCTCGTCGAACAGGCGGAACGGGTTCAGGCCCACCACCAGCACGCCGCGATGCGACGCGCTGCCCGATGGCGCCACCTCGATCACCGCCGCGCGCGACGGCGCCACGCTCCAGGCACCACCCGGCAGCGGCACGGCGAAGCGCTCGGCGAGGCCGTCGAGCAGCACCGGCTGCTGCTGTGCCAGCACTTCGGCCACGGGCCATGGCCAGTGCGCGTCCAGCGCGATCTGCGCAGGCGCGCCCGGGTGGCCGTCATCGATGCCGATGGCGCCGGTGCGTTGCAGCGTGCGCGCGCCGGGCTCGGCGATGTACAGCAGCGCGAACACGATGTCGCGCGGGTCCGACGACAGCGCCGCCATGGCCCGCGCGCAGGCATCGCGCCACGCGCGCGCCTCGCTGGCCGTTGCCGCCACGTCGCGCAGTACATTCAGCTGGCGCTCGGCCCGCACGCGTTCGGTGTCGTCGCTGTTGGCGCAGATGATGCCGCCGGTGCCGCCGTGGTCGTCCGGCACCGGGCTGTAGGAGAAGGTGTAGTAGGTCTCCTCGGGGTAGCCGTTGCGCTCCATGACCAGCAGCTTCTGCTCGACGAAGGTGCCCTCGCTGCCGGTCATCGCGGTGGCCAGCAGCGGGGCGATCTCGGGCCAGATCTCGCGCCAGACCACCGAGGTGGGCTGTCCCAGCGCGCCGGGGTGCTTGCCGCCGATGATCGATTTGTAGGCGTCGTTGTAGAAGAAGTGCAGGGCGTCGCCCCAGCCGATCCAGATCGGCTGGCGCGAGGTCAGCATGATGCGGATCGCGGTCCGGAGGCTGTGCGGCCAGCCTTGCGGGGGGCCGAGCGGGGTGGCGTCCCAGTCGAAGCCGCGCATCAGCGCGCCCATCTCGCCGCCGCCGGCAAGAAAGCCGGGCCTGTCGCCGGGCGCGGCGGACGCTGTGCTGGGGCCGGCAGTTGCGGTTTCGCCCGGGGGCGGCGGAGATGGCAGGGGCGTCATGCTGGCGGCGGGTGTCCTCATGGTCGTCTCTCGGGCACGCCGGCCCCGGGTCCGGCCCGCGCGTCTTCGCAGACTGTGCCTAGCCTTGCCCTGCAATGCAAGCGGGCCGCGAGGCGCCTGTCGCGGCGCACTCGCGGCCCTGGCTGGCAGCGTGCTGCAATCGGCTTACAGCGGCGGAGCGACCCAGTACGGGTCGCGCCCGTAATATTCGTGCAGCGACTTGCCCCATTGCGGGTCGGCCATGCTCGGCCAGCTGTCCTTGTTGAAGCCCGGCGCGGACTTGATCCGGTCCGCCGTCACGGCGATCCGGAAGCACTTTTCGTCGGTATCCATGACCAGCGCGTTCCATGGGATGGCGTGCAGCGTGTCCCCAATGCCGAGGAACCCGCCGGTGGTCAGCACCGCATAGGCTATGCGCCCGTGCGGCACGTCCAGCATGATCTCGGAGATCGTGCCGACATGCTCGCCGTCGGACGAATAGGCCTTGGTGCCATCCAGGCTGGAAGCCGCCATCACTTCCGGGCCCGGGCCTTCGCCCACGCCGGAACCGACGATGGCTGCGCCTTCACTGCTGGGAGGTTGGGTTTGCATGCTGTGCTCCTTGTCGCGAGACGGTGGAATGCTTGGCGTGCGCAATGACCATGCCTGCGCCGCTTTGGCGCGGTTTCCACGTGGAGCGCCGCGCGGCGGCACCCGCTGGCGCCCCCGCCGGAGGTAATTCTTTCCCGAGGCTTGCAAAAACAACGCGTCCGCGCCGCCGCTGGCCCCCCGTAGCGGTAACCGGCGCGGCATGCGGGAGCGGGTCGGGGTGGGGCGCCGCCAACGTCAGGGAAGTCCGCCGCCCGAAACCATCGTCAGCCCACCCGCTTCGCCGAGATCACTGCTTCCGCCACATTGGCCGGCGCCTCGGCGTAGTGCTTGAACTCCATGGTGAAGGTCGCGCGTCCCTGCGTCAGCGAGCGCAGCGTGGTGGAGTAGCCGAACATGGTCGCCAGCGGCACTTCGGCGCGCACGATCTTGCCACCGCCGCCGGCGATATCTTCCATGCCGTGCACCATGCCGCGCCGCGACGACAGGTCGCCCATCACGTTGCCGGTAAATTCCTCGGGCGTTTCCACCTCGACCGCCATCATCGGCTCGAGCAGCGTCGGCCGGGCGCGGCGCATGCCTTCCTTGAACGCCATCGAGCCCGCCATGCGGAACGCGTTTTCGTTCGAGTCGACATCGTGGTAGGAGCCGAACACCAGCGTGGCCTTGATGTCGACCACAGGGTAGCCGGCCAGCACGCCCGACTGCATGGTCTCGCGGATGCCCTTGTCCACCGCGGGAATGAACTCGCGCGGCACCACCCCGCCCTTGATCGCGTCGACGAACTCGTAGCCGCCGCCATGCGGCATCGGCTCGAGGTTCAGCACCACGTGGCCGTACTGGCCGCGCCCGCCCGACTGCTTGATGAACTTGCCCTCGACGTCGCGCGCCGTCTGGCGGATGGTCTCGCGGTACGCCACCTGCGGCTTGCCGACCGAGGCCTCGACGCCGAATTCGCGCCGCATGCGGTCGACCAGGATTTCCAGGTGCAGCTCGCCCATGCCCGAGATGATGGTCTGCCCGGATTCCTCGTCCGTGGTCACGCGGAACGACGGGTCTTCCTGTGCCAGCCGGTTCAGCGCGATGCCCATCTTCTCCTGGTCGGCCTTGGTTTTCGGCTCCACCGCCTGCGAGATCACCGGCTCGGGGAAGCTCATGCGCTCCAGGATGATGACCTTGTCGGGGTCGCACAGCGTGTCGCCGGTGGTGGCTTCCTTCAGGCCAACCGCCGCGGCGATGTCGCCGGCGCGCACTTCCTTGATCTCCTGGCGCACATTGGCGTGCATCTGCAGGATGCGGCCCAGGCGCTCGCGCTTGCCCTTGAGCGGGTTGTAGACGCTGTCGCCGGAGTTGACCACGCCGGAATACACGCGGAAGAAGATCAGCTGGCCGACAAAGGGGTCGGTCATGATCTTGAATGCCAGCGCGGCAAACGGCTCGTCGTCGCTGGGGTGGCGCTCGGCCTCGCGGTCATCCTCGGTGTGGCCGAGGATGGCGGGCACGTCGGCGGGCGACGGCAGGTAGTCGATCACCGCGTCCAGCATGCTCTGCACGCCCTTGTTCTTGAAGGCGCTGCCGCACAGCATCGGCACGATCTCGTTGGCGATGGTGCGCTTGCGCAGACCCTGCTTGATCTGCGCTTCGCTCAGCGGCTCGCCGGACAGGTACTGGTTGAGCAGCGCCTCGTCGGCCTCGGCGGCGGCCTCGACCATCCTGTCGCGCCATTCCTGCGCGGTGGCGAGCAGTTCGGCCGGAATCTCCTGGTACTCGAAGCGCACGCCCTGGCTGGCCTCGTCCCAGACGATGGCCTTCATCTTGACCAGGTCGACCACGCCCAGGAAGTGGTCCTCGGCGCCCAGCGGAATCTGGATCGGCACGGCGCGGCCGCGCAGGCGCTCGGCGATCTGCGCCTGCACGCGGAAGAAGTCGGCGCCGATGCGGTCCATCTTGTTGACGAACGCGATGCGCGGCACCGCGTACTTGTTGGCCTGGCGCCAGACCGTCTCGGATTGCGGCTGCACGCCGCCGACGGCGTCGTAGACCATGCAGGCGCCGTCCAGCACGCGCATGGAGCGCTCGACTTCGATGGTGAAGTCGACGTGCCCCGGCGTATCGATGATGTTGATGCGGTGCTCGGGATAGTTGCCCGCCATGCCTTTCCAGAAGGCGGTGGTGGCGGCCGAGGTAATGGTGATGCCGCGCTCCTGCTCCTGCTCCATCCAGTCCATGGTGGCCGCGCCATCGTGCACTTCGCCCAGCTTGTGGTTGACGCCCGTGTAGAACAGGATGCGCTCGGTCGTCGTGGTCTTGCCGGCGTCGATATGCGCGCTGATGCCGATATTGCGGTAGCGCTCGATGGGGGTCTTGCGGGGCACAGTGTTCTCCATGGATGAAACACGCCCGGATAGAGTAGCACCACTGGCCGCTCCCCGTTGCCCCTGCCGCGGGCAGGGGCACGGGTTTGGGGGCGGCGCGCGGACGGCCCGCGCGTCTGAGGCCGGCCTAGGATTTTCGCTGCAACCGAAGCGGATTCCTCCCATCCTGCGCGCGCCTGCGGCTCCCTATACTGGCGTGGCATCGCGCACCGGCGTGCGCCGTTCCTGCCAGCCCGTTCCAGCATCGGGATGTTGCCTCAGCCGATGCCTGCCTAGAACCTGGACCCCGCGCATGACAACCATCCTGATCGTTGACGACCATCCGGCGATGCGGCTGGTGCTTCGGCACCATCTGTCGCAACTGCTTGGCGTCGACGAGGTGATCGAGGCGGACAACGGGCAATGCGCCATCGAAATGGTGCGCGCACGCATGCCGGACCTGGTGCTGCTGGACCTCGACATCCCGCGCTCGAGCGGGCTCGACGTGGCGCCGCGCCTGCGCGCGATCCATCCGCAGGTGCGCATCCTGGTGGTGACGGCGCTGGACCCCGCCGTGTTCGTCAGCCGCTCGTGGCAGGCGGGCGCGCAGGGCTTCGTCAGCAAGACCCAGGACATCAAGGAAATCCTGCGCGCGGTCGAGGCGGTGCTGGCCGGCTATACCGTGTTTCCGGTG
Source organism: Cupriavidus neocaledonicus (assembly GCF_000372525.1). Taxonomy (GTDB): domain Bacteria; phylum Pseudomonadota; class Gammaproteobacteria; order Burkholderiales; family Burkholderiaceae; genus Cupriavidus; species Cupriavidus neocaledonicus. Next base: position 28,549 of record NZ_AQUR01000094.1, on the reverse strand, counting down.
CTGGGCCGCGGCGGCGCGCCGCGCCAGTCGATGTCCGCCGACGACGAGATGCTGCGGCGGCTGTCCGACAAGGAACTGGTGGTGCTGCAGATGCTGGCGCGCGGCATGTCGTACAAGGCCATCAGCGAAAGCCTCTTTATCAGCAACAAGACCGTGAGCAGCTACAAGGCCCGCATCATGAACAAGCTGCAGGTGTCGTCGCTGGTCGAACTGGTCGACTTCGCGCGCCGCTGCCGGCTGACACCCTAGCGCGGCGCGCGTCACTATTCATTAGACATCGTATGACTTGCCGGCGCATGCCCGCCGCATGCGCGTCCCGCCTCAGCCTTGCGGGCCGGCCGAACCGGCCGAACCGGACGCCTTGCGCAGCCGCTCGCGGCTGTTGGTCAGGTGCATGCGCATGGCGGCCTTGGCGGCGTCGGAGTCGCGGCGCTCGATCGCGTCGTAGATGTTCTCGTGCTCGATGCTGACCCGCTCCAGGTATTGCACGCGCTCGGGCGTGTTGACCTGCAGCCGGCTGCGCGGGATCACCATGGTTCCCAGGTGGCCCATGATGTCGGTGAAATAGCGGTTGCCGGTGGCGCGCGCGATGGCCAGGTGGAAGGCGAAGTCGCTTTCCACCGCGTCATTGCCCGCCCCGGCGCCATGCTTGAGCTCGTCCAGCGCCTGGCGCATCGCCGCCAGTTGCGCGTCGGTGCGGCGCGCTGCCGCCAGGCCTGCCGCCTCGGCTTCCACGCTGACGCGGAATTCCAGCATTGCCATCACATCCATGGCCGTGCCCAGCGTGTCCGGCCCGATCCGGAACGGCGACGGCGCCTCCGCCGGGCGTTCCAGCACGAACGTGCCGATGCCGTGGCGCGTCTCCACCAGCCCGCTGGCCTGCAGCCGCGACAGCGCCTCGCGCACCACGGTTCGGCTCACGCCCAGGGTGGCCATGATCTCGGATTCGGTGGGCAGCTTGTCGCCGGGCTTGAGCTGGCCCTGGCGCATCTCTTCGCCAAGGGCTTGTACGACTTCCTCGGCAAGCGTGCGGCCGCGGCGGCGCAACGGGGTGGGGGCGGAACTCGGGGGCGGCGCGAGGGGCTGGGCGTTCGGCATGGCGGCTACGTACGAAGACGGGATACGGGCGGGCTTTCCCGGACTTGACCGGTCTGAGATGGCCTCATTATACTGGGTTATCAGTCATACGATGACAGATAACATACGCAAGACAGACCTGGGGTGAAGAATCGTACGCCCGGGCAATGCCGGAGACAGTCCCGAAATGAGCCTTACCGCCGCCCCCATGGCGTCCGCCCACACCCCGGTCGTGACCGAACTGACCGTGGTGCCCGTCGCCGGGCATGACAGCATGCTGATGAACCTGTCGGGCGCCCATGGCCCGTACTTCACGCGCAATATCGTGATCGTGCGCGACAGCGCCGGCCATACCGGCGTCGGCGAAGTGCCGGGCGGCGAAGGCATCCGCCAGACCCTGGAAGACGCGCGCCCGCTGCTGGTGGGCCAGCCCATCGGCCAGTACCAGGCCGTGCTGAACCGCGTGCGCGCGGCCTTTGCCGGCCGCGATGCCGGCGGCCGCGGCCTGCAGACCTTTGACCTGCGCATCACCATCCACGCCGTCACGGCGCTGGAGGCGGCCTTGCTCGACCTGCTCGGCCAGCACCTGGAGGTGCCGGTGGCCGCGCTGCTGGGCGAAGGCCAGCAACGCGACGCCGTGGAGATGCTGGGCTACCTGTTCTATATCGGCGAGCGCCAGCGCACCACGCTGGACTACCGCACCGAGCCTGACGCGGACAACGCGTGGTTCCGCCTGCGCAATGAAGCGGCGATGACGCCCGAGGCGGTGGTGCGCCTGGCCGAAGCGGCGTATGAGCGCTACGGCTTCAATGACTTCAAGCTCAAGGGCGGCGTGCTGCGCGGCGACGAAGAGATGGAAGCGATCGTGGCGCTGGCCGAGCGCTTTCCCAGGGCGCGCATCACGCTGGATCCCAACGGCGCCTGGTCGCTGGCGGAAGCCGTGCGCCTGTGTCGCGACAAGCGCGGCGTGCTGGCCTATGCCGAAGACCCGTGCGGCGCCGAGGACGGCTACTCGGGCCGCGAGATCATGGCCGAATTCCGCACCGCCACCGGCCTGCCCACCGCCACCAACATGATCGCCACCGACTGGCGCCAGATGGGGCATGCGGTGCGGCTGCAGTCGGTCGACATCCCGCTGGCCGACCCGCACTTCTGGACCATGCAGGGCTCGGTGCGCGTGGCCCAGATGTGTGCCGAGTGGGGCCTGACGTGGGGCTCGCACTCGAACAACCACTTCGATATCTCGCTGGCGATGTTCACGCACGTGGCGGCGGCCGCGCCGGGACGCGTCACCGCGATCGACACGCACTGGATCTGGCAGGACGGCGAACACCTGACCCGCAACCCGCTGAAGATCGAAGGCGGGCTGGTGCAGGTGCCCAGGGCCCCGGGGCTGGGCGTCGAGCTCGACCCGGATGCACTGGCGCGCGCGCACGAGTTGTATCAGCGCAAGGGCCTGGGCGCGCGCGACGATGCCGCGGCGATGCAGTTCCTGATCCCCGGCTGGAAGTTCAACAACAAGGCGCCGTGCATGGTGCGCTGACGCGGCACCGGCGACGACGCCCGCGGCCATGGCCGACCCTCGGGGCGGCCGGCCTTTCTCATCAAGAACACTGCAGGAGACAACGATGTACACCTTCCAACGCCAGGGCGCGCCGCGCCTGCCTTACTGGCTGCGCGCCTTCGCGCTCGGCTCGGTCGCCGCGGTCGCGGCGCTGACCTTCAGCGCCCCGGCCGGCGCCGCGGCGCAGGACTGGCCGCAACGTCCGGTATCGGTGGTGGTGCCGTTCCCGCCGGGCGGCTCCAGCGACGCCATCGCGCGCATGCTGACGGTGCCGCTCAACGAGAAGCTGGGCCAGCCGTTCGTGATCGACAACCGCCCCGGCGCGACCGGCGCCATCGGCGCCACCTACGTCAAGCGCGCGCCGGCCGACGGCTACACCATGATGGTGGCGTCGATCGGCGTCTATGCGGTCAATCCGTTCCTGCAGAAGAACCTGGCCTATGACCCGGCCAAGGACTTCGACCTGCTGACGGTGGCGGTGCGCGCGCCCAACGTGCTGGTGGCCAACCCGAATTTTCCGGCCAACACCCTCGCGGAACTGGTGGCCTACATGAAGAAGAACCCGGGCAAGGTCAGCTTTGCCTCGTCCGGCGCCGGCTCGTCCGACCACCTGACCGCGGCGCTGTTCTGGCAGAAGAGCGCCACCGACGGCCTGCACGTGCCCTACAAGGGCGGCGGCCCGGCCATCTCGGACCTGCTGGCGGGCCAGGTGGACGTGTCGTTCCAGAACGTCAACGCGGTGCTGCAGCACATCCGTGCCGGCAAGCTCAAGGCCATGGCGGTAACTTCCGACAAGCGCTCGCCGGTGCTGCCCAATGTGCCCACCATGGCCGAGGCCGGCATCAAGGATGTCGAGGTCTACTCGTGGCAGGGCGTGGCAGCGCCGCGCGGCCTGCCGCCCGAGATCAAGAGCCGCCTGCACGGCGCGCTGGTGTCGTCGCTGAACGACCCGAAGATGCGCCAGAAGCTGTCCGAAAGCGGCTTCGAGGTGGTGGCCAACAGCCCCGAGCAATTCAACCAGTTCGAGGCGCAGGAGCTGCAGCGCTGGAAGACCGTGATCGAGAAGGGCAAGATCGCGCTGGACTGAAAGCCGCCGCATAAACCCGATACCAAAACACCGACCACGCCGGCCCGGCACGTGCATCGCGCCGGGCCGGCGCGCGCCCTCGACAGGAGACACAGCATGACCTACGGACGCCGCAACTTCCTCAAGCAATCCTCCGCCCTGGCCGCGGGCCTCGCCGCCGCGCCGCTCGCCGGCCTGTCGCCGGCCGCGCACGCCGCGGACTGGCCCAGCCGGCCGATCCGCCTGGTGGTGCCGTACACCGCCGGTGGCTCGTCCGACATCATCGCGCGCCTGATCAGCAAGCAACTGGGCGAGGCGCTGGGCCAGTCGGTGGTGGTCGACAACCGCCCCGGTGCCAACGGCAATGTCGGCGCGGCGCTGGTGGCGCAGGCCACCGACAACCATACGCTGCTGCTGTGCGATATCGGCGCGCTGGCCATCAGCCCGTCGGTCTATACCAAGCTGACCTTCAATATCGCCAAAGACCTGAAGCCGGTGTCGATGCTGGCGTATTCGCCGCATCTGCTGGTGGTGCATCCGTCGGTGCAGGTGACCAGCGTGAAGGAGCTGGTGGCGCTGTCGCAGCGCAGCCAGCTCAATTTTGCCGTCACCGCCATCGGCAGCGCGCCGCACCTGGCCGGCGTGGCGGTGGAGCAGGCCACGGGCGCCAAGTGGCAATACGTGCCGTACAAGGGCGGCTCGCAGGCGATTGCCGACACCGTCGGCGGCAGTGCCCAGGTGCTGATGAACGGCATGCTCGCCACGCTGCCGCATGTGCAGTCGGGCAAGCTCAAGCTGATCGCGCAATCCAAGCGCACGCGCATGCCGCTGCTGCAAAACGTGCCGACCATCGCCGAGCAGGGCGTGCCGAACTTCGAGTCGGGCACCTGGCAGGGCGTGATGGCCCCGGCCAGCATGCCCGACGCGTTGGTGGCGCGCATCAGCGCCGAGCTGATCCGCATTATTCGCGCGCCTGAACTGCGTGCCCAGCTGGTGGCGCAGGGCGCCGAAGTGGTGACGATGACGCCGGGGGAAACGGGCAAGTTCTTCGTTGCCGAGCAATCGCGCTGGGCGGGGGTGGTGAAGCAGGCGGGGATCAAGCTGGAGGCCTGATGCGTGGGTGTTGGCAAAGGACGGCTCGCATGCGGGCCGTTTTTTTTTGAAGGCTATAAGTAGCGTGTGTTTTCTCCCCTCTCCCGCTTGCGGGAGAGGGAGCACCCAGTCGGGATTGGGAAGGCCTGCGGCATATCGCTGGGAGCGTAGCTTTGTGCCCCTTCCAAAAAGCAAAAAGCCCCGCACCAGGCGGGGCATATCTCGACAGCTCTCGTTATTTCCGTAGCGCCGCCGGCAGCAAAGCCTGCGGCAGGTTCTGATAGCAAACCGGCCGCAGGAACCGGTCGATCGCCGTGGCACCCACCGAAGTCGTACGCACATCCGATGTCGCCGGGAACGGCCCGCCATGGACCATCGCGTACGCCACCTCGACGCCGGTGGGATAGCCATTGCACAACACCCGCCCGGCCTTGCGCTCCAGCACCGGCAGCAGGCGCTGCGCGGCGGCGTGGTCGGCGTCGTCGAGCTGCATCGTCGCCGTCAGCTGCCCTTCGAGCTCGCGCGCCACGGTCAGCATCTCGTCCAGATCGCGGCACACCACCAGCACCGTCGACGGGCCGAACACCTCGGCCTGCATGCGGTGGTTAGCCAGGAACCGCGCGGCGGTGGTTTCGAACATTTCCGGCCGGGCCTGGTTTGCGCCGCTGGCGTCCACGCCGTGGCCAATGCGCTGCAAGCCATCGAGCGATGCGAGCCGGGCCACGCCCTGCTGATACGCGGCATGGATGCCGGGTGTCAGCATCGTGGCCGCCGGCTTGCCTTGCAGCGCGCCCAGCGCCGCCGCGCGGAACTTGTCCAGCGCATGGCCTTCGACGCCGATCACCAGTCCGGGGTTGGTGCAGAACTGGCCGACCCCGAGCACCAGCGAATCGACCAGCTGGCGGCCGATCTCCTCGCCGCGCGCCTCGAGCGCGGCGGGCAGCAGGAACACCGGGTTGATGCTGCTCATCTCGGCGTACACCGGGATCGGCTGCGGGCGCGCGTTGGCGGCGCGCATCAGCGCCATGCCGCCGGCGCGCGAGCCGGTAAAGCCCACCGCCTGGATCGCCGGATGCGACACCAGCGCCGTGCCGATGGCATTGCCCGCGCCCACCAGCAGCGAGAACACGCCCTCGGGCAGGCCGGCGTCGCGCACCGCCTGCTGGATCACGCGCCCGACCAGCTCGGACGTGCCCAGGTGCGCCGGGTGCGCCTTGACCACCACCGGGCAGCCCGCGGCCAGCGCGGCGGCGGTGTCGCCGCCGGCCACGGAGAAGGCCAGCGGGAAGTTGCTGGCGCCGAACACCGCAACCGGACCAATGGCGATGCGCTGCATGCGCAGGTCCGGGCGCGGCGGGTTGCGCTCGGGCAGCGCGGGGTCGAAGGTGGCTTGCTGCCAGCGGCCCTCGCGCAGCACCGTGGCGAACAGGCGCAGCTGCCCGGCGGTGCGGCCGCGCTCGCCTTGCAGGCGCGCGATCGGCAGCGCGCTTTCCAGGTGGGCGCGCTCGATCAGCGTGTCGCCCAGCGCCTCGATGCCCGCGGCGATGGCCTCGAGGAAGGCCGCGCGCTGTTCGGGCGTGGTGTTGCGGTACGTGTCGAAGGCCGCCCCGGCCAGCGCGCAGGCGCGCTCGACCTCGGCCTCGCCGCCGCCGTGGAAGTCAGGGCCGATCGCCGCGCCGGTGGCGGGATTCATCGCCTGCAGCGTGGCCTCGGTACCGCGCACGGCTTGCGCGCCGATCAGCATGTCGCCGGTGATTTGCATGAAAGGTCCTTGTCAGCGTTTGGAACGGGAAACCGGCCGCAGGGCATGCGCCCCGCGGCCGGCTGGTCGGAATGCGCGGCGGGGGACGGCGCGCTGGCCGTCCGCGCGCCGGGTTACTGCGCGCCGAGCTGGTTGATCAGCGCGCCCAGCATCTCCATCTCCTCGCCGGTCAGGTCGGTCAGCGGCGCGCGCACGGGACCGCCGTCGCGGCCGACCAGGCGCGCGCCCGCCTTGACGATGCTGACCGCATAGCCGGCCTTGCGGTTGCGGATGGCCAGGTAGGGCAGGAAGAAGTCGTCGATCAGGCGGCCCACGGTGTCGTGGTCGTCCGCGGCGATGGCGCGGTAGAAGTCCATCGCCGTCTTGGGGATGAAGTTGAACACCGCCGACGAATACACCGGCACGCCCAGCGCCTTGTAGGCCGCGGCATAGACCTCGGCGGTCGGCAGGCCGCCCAGGTAGGAGAAGCGGTCGCCCAGCTTGCGGCGGATGCTGACCATCGCTTCGATGTCGCCCACGCCATCCTTGAAGCCGATCAGGTTGGGGCAGCGCCCGGCCAGGCGGGCCAGCTGGTCGGCGTTGAGCTTCGAATTGGCGCGGTTGTAGACGATCACGCCGATATCGACCGCCTTGCAGACTTCTTCGACGTGGGCCGCAATGCCGTCCTGGCTGGCTTCGGTCAGGTAGTGCGGCAGCAGCAGCACGCCGGCGGCGCCCAGGCGCTGGGCTTCCTGCGCATAGGCAATGGCGGTGCGGGTCGGGCCGCCGGCGCCGGCCAGGATCGGCACCTTGCCGGCGCAGGTTCGCACGGCGGTATCGACCACGGCGGAGTAGTCCTGCGGCGTCAACGAGAAGAATTCGCCGGTGCCGCCGGCCGCGAACAGCGCGGTGGCGCCATAGGGTGCCAGCCACTCGAGGCGCGCTGCGTAGGACTTCGGCGCGAAGTCGCCCTGGGCGTCGAAGTCGGTGATGGGGAAGGACAGCAGGCCTTCGGAGACGATTTGCTTGAGTTCGTTCGGTGCGAGCATTGCGGCAATCCGGGGCGGGCCAAGGGCCCGGGTGGCAGAGGCGGCTGACCGGCGGAAGATCAGTCGAGTTATCAGTCATCGTATGACATAAGGCTGGCGAAGGCAATAGGTCGGAGATGTACCCCGGGTTAACCGGGAGCCCGGCGAAGCGGCTCGCGGGTGGGCTGCTGTGTGCTTCCCGGCCGGTCAGGAGGTGTATGGGCCCGCAGCCGTTGTTGTAGGACAACGTAGGTCCCGTGCTGCAGTATCCACCAGCCAATTTGAATCGACCATGCAAAGGTTCCGCGCCACGGCGATCCCGCGGCTGGCACACTGGCGTCCTGGACCAAAGGGGAGAGCGCGGTGGGAGAGTTACAGGCCTTGCTGGAAAACCACGGGCTGATGCTGGTGTTCCTGAACGTACTGGTCGAGCAGGCGGGCCTGCCGGTGCCGGCCTATCCGATGCTGTTCGTCGCCGGCGCGCTGGGCGTGCAGGAGACCGGGCCGTCGATCGGCGCGGTGCTGGCCGCGGTCATCGCCGCCTGCCTGATTGCCGATACCGGCTGGTACTTCGCCGGGCGCCGGCTGGGCCAGCCGATGCTGCGCACCATCTGCAAGGTATCGATCTCGCCCGACTCCTGCATCCGCCAGACCCAGTCGCTGTACCTGCGCGTGGGGCCGCGCTCGCTGGTCGTGGCCAAGCTGCTGCCGGGTGCCGGCGCGCTGTCGACCGCGATGGCCGGCATGACCGGCACGCCATTGCCGCTGTTCCTGTTCTACGATGCGATCGGTGCGCTGGTGTGGGCCGGCAGCGGCCTGCTGATCGGCGTGGTGTTCAGCGACTTCATCGATGCCATTCTCGAGGGCTTCAGCACCTACGGCCACATGGCGCTGGCGGCGGTGGTGGGGGCCTTCCTGGTGTTCCTGGCGTGGCGCTCGTGGCGCCGCCTGCGGCTGCTGCGCATCACGAAGCGCGTGCCGCGCATGAGTGTGGATGAACTGGAATCGCGCCGGCTGGCCGGCGCGCTGCCGCTCGTGATCGACGTACGCGCCCATGGCGACCTGCCGATGGAGCGCATTCCCGGCTCGATGGTGCTCGACATGCAGGGGGCGCTCGACAGCCTCGACGCGCTCGGCGTGGCGCCCGCCGAGGCCGACATCGTGGTCTATTGCGCCTGCCCGAACGAGATGTCCGCGGCGCTGCTGGCCGAACGCCTGCGCGTGGCCGGCTATCCCAGGACCTGGGCGCTGGCCGGCGGCTTCGATGAATGGAAGCGGCGGCACGGCGCCACCGTGCCGCCCGCCGTCACCCATCCCGGACCGGGCCAGGCGACGGCACGCTGAGCCGCGGGCTGCAGCGGAATATCGACCATGCGCCGTTGCCTATACTTGGCGCAGGCCGACTGCTACGGGAGGCGCCCATGGCTGCGGAAGACCACGGTTACGGCGACGAAGCGGCCCGCATCGCGCACCGCCGCCGCCTGCTCGGCATCGCGCCGCGCACGCAAGAGGGCCAGCGCCACTGGGCGCTGGCGCTGTCCGGCGGCGGCATCCGCAGCGCCACCTTTTGCCTTGGCGTGATGCAGGCGCTGGCCGGCACCGACATGCCGGCAGACACGACCGCGGCGACCCCGCGCGGCGACGCGCCCCAGACACCCGCGGCGAGCGCGGCCACCCCGGCGCAGACCGTTCCCGGGCTGGCTTCTCTGCTGGCGCAGTTCGATTACCTGTCGACCGTCAGCGGCGGTGGCTACCTCGGCGCCTTTTTCGTCAGCCTGTTCGTGCCGGGGCGCCTGCGCCGCGGCGCGGGTCCGGTCCAGGCTGCCGCCGACGCCTACCACACGCTGCAATGCGAGCCGCCGGGCCGCATCCACACCTCGGTCTCCTATGCCGCCGATCCCGGCCGCGGCGCGGTCGCGTGGCTGCGCGAGAACGGCCGCTACCTGTCGCCCACGGGCGCGGGCGACAACCTCTATGCCGCCGCGCTGGTGGCGCGCAACTGGCTGGCGATGCACTACGTGATCGGCAGCGCGCTGCTGGTGCTGCTGTCGCTGCTGGCGCTGCTGCTGCACGGCGCGGCGGGCGCGTGGTACGGCTTCGGACGCTACGAGATGGACCTGCTCCACGATGCGCGCCAGGCCTTCAACCAGGGCGAATGCGCGATCTGGTGGAGCCCGTTGCTGTGGCTGCCGCTGGCCACGGCGGTGCTCGGCGCGGTGCCGCCCGGGCTGGCGTACTGGCTGGTCTATCCCCGCGCCAGCGAACCGCAGGCGCCGGGCCGCTTCTTCAGCCCCGCGCCGATGGTGGCGACGCTGCTGGGACTGCTGTTGCTCGCCGCCGCGTACTGGTCGGAACGGATCGGGGCGCGGCCGCTGCCGGCGCAGCTGTTTGCCGCGCTGGGCGTGCTCACCTGGCTTGGCGTGCTGGCCTGCCTGGTGATGCTGCAGGGCGAGCCGCGCACGGTGTCCGGCTATCGCGTGCGCGCCACGCGCGCGCTGCGCACGGCGGTCACCCTGACGCTGTGGCTGGCGGCATTGGGCGTGGCCGATACCGTCGCGCGCACCTCTTACCTGTATGCCCAGGCCGCCGGCCATCCGTGGAGCGTGGCGCTGCCCGCGAGCGCCCTGGGCGTGCTGGTCTGGCTGGTGCGCTACGGCGCGCGCCGGCTCGACGAAGGTCGCAAGGGCAGCGCCGCCACGGCCTGGCGCGCACTGTGGGCACGCCTGCCGGTCTCGCTGCTGGCCGGGGCGGCCGCGGCGGTGCTGGCGCTGCTGCTGTACGTGCTGTGGTCGTGGCTGGTGCTGTGGGTGCGCTGGAATGGGCGCGAGCCGGTCGACTGGCTGGTGTATGGCACCGCCTACACCGGGCCGGCGCTGGCCACGCTGACGGTGGTGGCGCTGGTGCTGGCGCTGGTCGCCGGCCGCTTTACCGGCTTCCTGAACCTGTCCACGCTGCAGCCCTTCTACGCGGCACGGCTCACACGCGCCTACCTCGGCGCGTCCAACGGCGAACGCTTTGCCGCGCACGATCCCGATCCGGCGGCGGACCGGCGCCGGCGCGCGCGCTTCAGCGTGGCCGAACCCGTGCCCGGCGACCAGCTCAGCCTCAATGCCTACTACGATCCGCACGTGCTCGCGCCGTTGCACCTGATCAACGTGACGCTGAACCTGACCGTCGATCCGGCCGAGCAGCTGGTCCAGCGCGACCGCAAGGGCAAGCCGCTGTGCCTGGCACCGGGTGCCGGCCTGCCGCAGCCGGGCGCGGCGGGCGCGATCGCGCCGGACGCCTATGCGCGCTTCACCGTCGATGGCTGGCAGTGCTGCCCGGATGCGTCATGGCCGGCGTCGGGCAAGCTGGCGCAAGCGCTGACGGTGGGCGACTGGATCGCGATCTCGGGCGCGGCGGTGTCCACCGGGCTGGGCCGAGCCACCACGCTCGGCACATCGTTGCTGCTGGGGCTGGCCAACCTGCGGCTGGGCACGTGGTGGCCGTCGTTCCCGGCCCGCTACGCGCGCCGCGGCGGGCGCGAGGGCGAGCGCTGGCGCCATCCCGAACGCGCCACGCATCCGTGGCTGGCCGCGGGCATCTTCCGCACGCAGTATTACCTGGGATGCGAGCTGAGCGCGCGCTTCCATGGCACGCGGCGCGGCTGGCAGTATCTGTCGGACGGCGGCCATTTCGACAACACCGCCGTCTACGAGCTGCTGCGCCCCGGCCGGGACGTCGCGCTGATCGTGCTGTGCGACTGCGGCGCCGATCCCGACTATCGCTTCGGCGACCTTGCCAACCTGATCCGGCTTGCGCGCATCGACCATGGGCTGGAGATCGTCGTCGATACCGAGGCCGCCACCACGCACCCGGTGCTGAGCCGCGTCTTCGGCGTGCCGGACGATTTCGGGCCGGGCCAGCCGGCCGGCGCCGCCGACAAATGCGCGGTGCTGCTCGACGTGTTCCGCACCGACCCCGCCTGCGCGGCGCCGCGCGTGCGCGTCTGCCGCATCGTGCTGATCAAGCCGCGGCTGGTGTCATGGGCGCCGGCCGACGTGCGGCACTATGGCGCCACGCACCCGGACTTTCCGCAGCAAGGCACCGGCGACCAGTTCTTCGACGAGGCGCAATGGGAGAGCTACCGGGCCCTGGGGCATGCAATCGGCAAGCGCGTGCTGGGCGGTGAAGCAGGCAAGGCGCTGCTGGCGTGATGGCGCGCCGAGCCGGCCTCGAAGTGTCTTGAGAGTCATCGATCGTTCGTTCGCATCGGGCTGAATGGTAAGGGCATGCGGCAGCCCGGCTGCGGCCCTGCCGCGCGAGCGATACCCACGCCGCCCGCAGGGCCGCAATGCCGCCGCCAGCACGATCCGCGCAGGCTCACTACCATAGCGAACCATCCGCATTGCAGCGGGCGGCGCACGTGTGGCCTATGCCGCCCGCCGCCGGCCCGACCACGACATGAATCGCGACTCTCTCCCCGCCGGCAACGGCATCGCCTATTCGGTGCTCGACCTCGCCCCCATCCCGCAAGGCAGCGATGCCGGCCAGGCCATGCGCAACTCGCTCGACCTGGCGCGCCATGCCGAGCAACTGGGCTACCACCGCTACTGGCTGGCCGAGCACCACAACATGCCCGGCATCGCCAGCGCCGCCACCGCGGTGCTGATCGGCTATGTCGCCAACGGCACGCAAAGCATTCGCGTGGGCTCCGGCGGCGTGATGCTGCCGAACCATTCGCCGCTGGTGATCGCCGAGCAGTTCGGCACGCTGGCCTCGCTCTATCCGGGCCGCATCGACCTGGGCCTGGGCCGCGCGCCCGGCACCGACCAGGCCACCGCACGCGCGCTGCGCCGCCATCTCGCCAGCGACAGCGCCGACACCTTCCCGCAGGACGTGGAAGAGCTGCAGGCCTACTTCGACGACGTGCGCCCGGGCCAGCGCCTGCGCGCGGTTCCCGGCGCGGGCCTGAAGGTGCCGATCTGGCTGCTGGGCTCGAGCCTGTTCAGCGCGCAGCTGGCCGCGGCGATGGGGCTGCCGTTCGCCTTCGCCTCGCACTTTGCGCCGGGCTTCATGCGCCAGGCGCTGGACCTGTACCGGCGCACCTTCCGCCCGTCGGAAACGCTGGACCGGCCCTACGTGATGCTCGGCCTCAATGTGTTCGCGGCCGATACCGGCGACCAGGCGCGCCGGCTGTTCAGCTCGCTGCAGCAACAGTTCCTGGCGCTGGTGCGCGGCACGCCGGGGCAGCTGCGCCCGCCGGTCGACGATATCGAAGCGCTCTGGAACGAGAGCGAGGCGGACCATATCCGGCGCTCGCTGGCCTGCTCGGTGGTGGGCGACCCGGATGCGGTCCGCGCCGGCATGCAGCGCTTTGTCGATGACCTGCAGCCGGACGAGCTGATGATCACCGGCCAGATCTTCGACCACCAGGCGCGGCTGCGATCGTTCGAGATCGCAGCCACTGCCGCGCGCGGCCTCCAGGCTAACGCGACGCTCTAGCCGTTCGGTATGGCGCACGCCGCACTTGCGGCGTGCGCCGGCCGCTGTCTTTCATTTCCTGCCGGTTCGGGTTTGCATGGCGCCGAGGCGCTCGGATACATTAGAAGGCCGACACCAGACAGAGGCGTGGCCAGCCAGGCACGCGCCCGCATAGTTCGCCCGATCCACCGTCCCAGGCAAGCCCGCGGGGGCGAGGGCAGCGACGACAGGAGACAGCGATGGACCTGCGGCAACGCGAGCACATCGAGACGGTGGTCCAGGCCACCGCCTATCTATCCCCGCCAGCCCTGCTCGCGGAGCGCATCGCGCATGACGCCATCATCCAGAATTCATGGCGGCGCTGCGTGCACCAGTACGGGCTCGATCCCTCGCGCATGCAGGAGGCGCGCATCCTGCCGCAGACGCGCCTGCGCGAACACCAGGAACGCATCGACGACTTCGCCCGCATCGCCCGCCACGGCTTGCAGAGCCTGCACGCGCAGGTGGCCGCGCTGAGCTACGTGGTGCTGCTGACCGATGCGCAGGGTGTCACGGTCGACTATATCGGCGATACCCACAGCGATGCCGCGCTGCGCCACGCCGGCCTCTACCTCGGTGCGGAATGGAGCGAGAGCGGCGCCGGCACCTGCGCGGTCGGCACCGCGCTGGTCACCGGGCAGGCACTGACCGTGCACCAGGCCGACCATTTCGACGCCACCCATATCCCGCTGACCTGCACCGCGGCGCCGCTGTTCGACACGCACGGCAAGCTGCACGCGATCCTCGACATCTCGGCGCTGGTCTCGCCGCAGGCCAAGGACAGCCAGGGCCTGGCGCTGCAGATGGTGCGCATCTACGCCGCGCATATCGAGAACGCCAACTTCCTGCGCGCGCACCGGCGCGACTGGATCCTGAAGCTGAACGTCGCCCCCGAGTTTGTCGACGTCAACCCGGAATACCTGCTGGCGCTCGACGATGCCGGACGCATCGTCGGCCACAACCATCGCGCCCGCCTGATGCTGGAGACCGAACTGGCGGGCATGCCGGGCGCCACCGTGCTCGGGCAGCCGTTCGAGACCTTGTTCGATGCCCGGCTGGAAGACCTGGGCCGCTATGTCTACTCGCGGCCCAGCGAGCAGCGGCTGGTCGCGCTCAACCGCAGCGGCGGCCTGCTGTACCTGAGCGTGATGCCGCCCGCGCTGGGATGGCAGGCGCCCGCAGCCCCGGTGCCGGTGGCGATGCCGGCGCCGCTGGCCGCGCTCAGCGGCGGCGACGCCGCGCTGGCACAACAGCTGGAGCGCGCCGCGCGCCTGGTCGATTCGCCGATCCACCTGCTGATCCAGGGCGAAACCGGCAGCGGCAAGGAGTTCTTCGCCAAGGCGCTGCACCAGGCCAGCGCGCGCCGCGCCGGGCCTTTTGTCGCGGTGAACTGCGCGGCGATTCCCGAGACGCTGATCGAGAGCGAGCTGTTCGGCCACCTGCCCAACAGCTTCTCCGGCGCCGGCTCGCGCGGCAAGCGCGGGCTGATCCAGGAGGCCGACGGCGGCACGCTGTTCCTGGACGAGATCGGCGACATGCCGCGCGAACTGCAGTCGCGGCTGCTGCGCGTGCTGGCCGAGGGCGAGGTGCTGCCGGTTGGCGCCGCGCGGCCGGTACCGGTGCGCCTGCGCGTGATCTCGGCCACGCACCATCGCCTGGAGCAGCTGGTCGCCGAAGGCCGCTTCCGCGAGGATCTTTACTACCGCCTGAACGGCGCGCGCTTCGAGCTGCCGCCGCTGCGCGAGCGCACCGACCTGGACTGGCTGGTGCGCAAGCTGCTGCAGGAAGGCGCCGGCGCACCGGTGACGCTGTCGCCGGCGGCGAGCGAGCGGCTGCGCCGCCACCGCTGGCCGGGCAACCTGCGGGAACTGCGCAACGTGCTGGAGTACGCGCGCGCAGTCTGCAGCGGTGGCTATATCGACGTGCACGACCTGCCCGATGCCGTGGCCGGCGCGGCCGTACCGGCTGCCGCAACCGCCGTGCCGGCCTCGGCGGATCGCGCCCCGGACCACGACGCCACCGCGCCGTTCGACCCGCACCAGCTGCCCCCCGAGGGCATGCTGCTGATGCAATACCTGCGCGCTTCGGGCTGGAACCTGAGCGCGGTCGCGCGCCAGATCGGCATCAGCCGCATGACGCTGTACCGGCGCATGGAACGCTACGGCATCCAGTCGCCTAACCGGCGCGACGGCGGCGCGCAGGCGTAGGGCCGGGCTGGCCGGATGCGCAGGCCGCGTGCAGCGCATCGGCCAGCAGCCGCATGCCCGGCGTGGAGGCCCGGCGCTTGCGCGTGACCAGGCCATAGGGCACCAGCCGGCCCCGCATCGCCACCGGCAGGATCGCCAGCGCGCCCAGTGCGGCAAAGTAGCGCGCGATCGCGTCGGGCACGACCGCCACGCGCTCGCTGGCGGCCAGCAAGGGCAGCGTTGCCATGATGGAGGAGGTCTCGATGACATCCTCGGGCGGCGGCACGCGCGCGTCGCGGAACGCCTGGTCGATGATCTGCCGCATCGGGCTGGCGGCCGGCTGGATGATCCACGGATAGCGCGCCAGCGAAGCCAGCCGCAAGGTACGCTTGCCGGCCTGCGGATGCGCGGTACCGGCGACGACGGACAAGGTCTCTTCGCACAGCGGCTCGAAGGCCAGGTCTTGCGCCAGCGCGTCCGCCGGGATGCGGCCCACCACCAAGTCGAGGGCATCCTGCCGCAGCGCCTGCACCAGCACGTCGCTGGTATCCACCTGCAGCGAGATATGCAATTGCGGGTAGCGCGCCTTCAGTCCGTTGATGGCGCCGGTAAGCCGGTCGGGCACCGGCGCCAGGATGGCGCCGATCCGCACCTTGCCGACCTCGCCCACGGCGATCGCGGCAAACTCGTCGCGCAGCGCATCGAGGTCGGAGAGGACCACGCGCGCATAGCGGATCAGCGCTTCGCCGAACAGCGTCGGTGCGATGCCGCGGGCGTGGCGGGTGAACAGCAGCGCGCCGACGATGTCCTCCAGTTCCTGCAGCGCCTTGGTGGCCGCCGGCTGGGTCAATGCCAGCTGGTCGGCGGCACCGCGCAGCGTGCCATGGCCGGCCAGCGCCAGCACCAGCCGCAGATGGCGCATTTGCAGGCGTTTGCGCAACGTGGCGGCGCTGGACAACAGGTTCTGTGGATGGGACATGGCGATGTGCGAGCGTCACGTCCTTATAGCATGCACGCGGCCGGGATGGCCGAAGGCTCAGCGGGATCCGAACCATCCTACCGGCGGCTGCGCCATGTCCGCAGGCGCAATGCGGTAGAAGCGCGCGGCATTCTCCGCCAGCACGCGGAGCCGCGCCTCGGGGTCCGGCAAGGCCTCGCACACGGTGCCGAGCACCGTGCCGAAGCTGGCGCTCAGCGAGGCGACCGGCAGGTTGCTGCCGAACATGGCGCGCTCATGCCCGAAGATGGCCAGCGTCTCGCGCACGATGCGGCGGTTGCCCGGCGCGTCCCAGCGGCCGCCGGGCAGCCCGAACTCGGACAGCTTGACCATCACGTTGGGGCAGGCGGCGAGCGCCTCCATGCCGCGGCGCCAATGCGCCAGGCCGGCGTCGGAACGGTCCAGCGGCAGGCCGGTGTGGTTCAGCGCAATGCGCAGGTCCGGCAGGGCGGCTGCCACCTGCGCCGCCTCGGCCAGATGCCAGAACGGTACGCGCAGGTCCCACGACAACCCGTGGCGCGGCAGGCGCGCCAAATCATCCAGCCAGGCCTGGTCCTGCATCGAGCCGGCCGCGCCGGCCACCGATTCGCCCGGCCCGCTGGCGGTCCGCGGCTTGCAGCGGATGCCACGCACCCGCGCAAAACTCGCCTGGCGCGCCAGCACCGCGGCACAGCCGGGCGTGCCGAACGGCGCGTAGGCCACCACCGCGGCGGCCATGCCTGGCGGCCAGCCCGGCTCGTGCAGCCATGCGGTTTCGGCGACCGCCTCGCCGCGGTCGCGCTCGGCCTCGACATGCACCGTGGCCAGCACCGTGACGCGGCCTGCGCGGTCGCCCTGCGTATCGCGCCGGTACTGCGCCGGCAGGTAGTCCCGCCGCAGCGCCCGGTTGTCGCCAAGGAAAAACGCGGCCGGCTGGCAGGCATCCTGCAGCCAGGGATAATGGCCGCGATCGAGCCGCCACAGGTGGTGGTGGGCATCGACGATGGCCAGCGGCGCGCCGCCGCACGCCGGGCCGTGCGTCATCGGCAACGCTCCGGCAAGGTTGCCGCCAGGGCCGCGGCCAGCACCAGCGCCCCGGCCAAAAGGTAGACCCCGGCACCGGCATCGACATGCTGGATCAGCAGTCCGACCGCGTACGGCCCGCAGAACCCGCCGAGATTGCCCAGCGCATTGATCAGGCCGCGCGCCACGCCGGCGTCGTCCACCGCCAGCAGCCGTGGCGGCAAGGTCCAGAACACGCCCGCCGCCGCCTGCAGGCAGACCCCGCAGCCGACCAGCAGGCCATAGGCCAGCCAGGTGTTGGCGTGGAACCAGACCGACCCGGCCAGGCACGCGGCAAAGGCCAGCAGCGGCCACGTCACGAAGGCGCGCCGGCGCCCGCTGCGGTCGGACCAGGCTGACACCAGCAGGATGCCGGCCATGGTGCCGACATAGGGCACCATGGCCAGCAAGCCCACTTGTCCCATGCCACCGTGGGTCAGGTTCTTGAGGATGGTGGGCAGCCACAGGGTGTAGCCGTAGATGCCCATCTGGTACAGGAAATTCAGGGCGATCAGGCGCCAGATCACGGCATCGCGCAGCAGCCGGGCCAGCACCGTGCGCGTGGCCGGCGCGCTTGCCGGCGCGGCGTGCTGCTGCTCCGCATGCAGCCGGCCCAGCACATAGTCGCGTTCGGCCGCGCTGATCCACCTGGCTTCCTGCGGACGGTCGCAGGCCAGCAGCCACCAGAGGCCCAGGCACAGCGCCGAGAGCAGGCCCTCGATGATAAACAGCCAGCGCCAGTCGAGCGCGGCGATTACCAGCCCCGACAACGGGGCCGTGATCATGCCCGCTATCGGCACGAACAGGATCACCAGCGCATTGGCGCGGCCCCGCTCGTGGTCCGGAAACCAGTTGCCGACCATGGTCAGCACCACCGGCAGCATGCCCCCCTCGGCCACGCCCAGCGCAAAGCGCAGGATCAGCAGTTCGGTCTCGTTGCGCACCAGTCCGGTCAGCACCGACAGCACCGCCCAGGCCAGCATCGACCAGGCGATAAACTTGCGCCCGCTGCCACGCACTGCCAGCTTGCCCCCGGGAATTTGCAGGAACAGATAGCCGGCAACGAAGATGCCGCCGGCCAGGCCCGCCATGCCTGCGCCGATGCCGAGCGCTTCGCTCATGCCGCCGGGCATGGCAAAGGCGATATTGACGCGGTCCATATAGGACACGATGCACACCATCAGGATGGGCGGGATCACCCGCCACCAGCGCTGGGCCGGAATGTGGGTGCGGGAATCGAGGGTGGGCGCGCAGGCGCCGCCCGCGGGCTGCGAAATGGTCATGGTCTCCTCCAGGGCTGCCGTCAGCGCGTGCGCCGGCTGCGGCGCCTTGTCTTGGGGTAGGGGCTATTGGCGCGGCAGCGCCAGGATCGCCAGCCCATCCGGCTCCTGGCCGGTGGCAAAGGCGTGGCGCAAGGTAAGCGTGCGCAGGTCGAGCACGCCGACGCTGTCGTCATTCAGGGCCAGCCAGGCGCGGCCCGGGTCGGCGGGATGGAAGGCCAGCGCGATGGGTTTGGCGCCGGTATCGACCCGGGCCAGTTCTGCCAGCGTGTACGGGTCGAAGAAACGCAGGCTGCGCTCGCCATAGTTCAGCGCGACCAGCCGGTTGCAGGGCGACCAGTAGAGCCGGGTCGGATCCTCGCCGGTATCGGCCGTACCCATTTCTGCGAGGGTATGGGCGTCCAGCCGCGTGATGCGGTGCTCATCCCGGCTGGCAACGTAGAGCATGGATTCGTCGGGGCTCAGGCAGCAGCCTTCCGGCCGCCGGCCGGCATGCGCGGCCAGCGGCGGGCGCGTGGCGTCGTGGGGATGGACCAGCGTCACGGTGTGCGACAGCAGGCTGGTGACATAGGCACGCTGGCCGTCGCGCGACAGCACGAACAAATGGCTCTTGACGCCGCCGGACGGGAGCGCGCGGTCCGGTGTCTGCCGTGACGCGGGCGCTTCGAACACCAGCAGCATGTTGTCGCGCTCGCTCAGCGCATAGACGCGGCCCTGCGCGTCGAGTTGCAGGCCGTGGATGCGATGCCACGGCGCGCAGGCCAGCACGCCATGACGCTCGCCGCGGGCCAGGTCGACGGCGATCACCGCCGCGCCGCCATCGCCGGGATGGGCAAAGGTTTGCACGCCGTAGTGGCCGACATAGCCAAGCAGCCGGTCGCGGTCGATGGCGAATTCGTGGGGGTATTCCGGCAGCGGTACGGTAAAGCGGCGTGCGCCGGTCTGCAGGTCGTAGGCACTGAAGCTGTGGCCGAATTTTTCCACCAGTACCGCGGTCCAGCGGGCATCCATGTCGTCTCCTCGTTGTCTTCGCCGGGGGACGGCGAAGCTCGCGATGGCGAGGACGAAAGTCTGGCGCAGGCAGCCACCTCAAACCATTGAATATTGGCTATTCAGGTATTCCCGCCAGTAATCGGCGCGAGCGGAACCGCTCAGGTGGTACGGGTGTACAGCGTGTACACCCGTACTGTGACACCTGTCTCGCCTGGCGGCCGCCAAGGCCGCCCGTCTGGCGAAATCGGCAGTAGTTTTTGCGGGTTATCCCTGAGGCCAGCGCACCGCAAGGGGCCGAGTTTCCCGTTGCGATGCCATCCGGCCACTGGCACAGCCATTGCAAAGTCGCCTGTCACGACAACGACAACACAGGAGACAGGCAATGGGGCAGACAAGGTTCGCCGATGCGCCGCTGGTCGGCATCATCGCCAATCCGGTTTCGGCGCGCGACATCCGCCGCGTGATCGCCAACGCCAACAGCCTGCAGCTGGCTGACCGCGTCAATATCGTGCTGCGCCTGCTGGCCGCGCTGTCGTCCTGCGGCGTGCGGCGCGTGCTGATGATGCCCGACCGCGAGGGGCTGCGCGTCATGCTGGCGCGGCACCTGGCGCACCGCCAGGGACCCGATTCGAGCCTGCCCGAAGTCGCGTATCTCGACATGCCGGTGGCCTCGCGCGTCGACGACACGCTGCATGCGGCGCGCTGCATGGCCGATGCCGGCGTTGCCGCCATCATCGTGCTGGGCGGCGATGGCACCCACCGCGCCGTGGTGCGCGAGTGCGGCGCGGTGCCGATCGCGGGACTGTCGACCGGCACCAACAACGCCTACCCCGAGATGCGCGAACCCACCGTCACCGGGCTTGCCACCGGCCTCTATGCCAGCGGACGCATTCCCGCCAGCCAGGCGCTGGCGTCGAACAAGCGCCTGGACATCGTCATCCGCGACGGCAATGGCAATTTCCGCCGCGACATCGCGCTGGTCGATGCGGTGATCTCGCACGAACACTTCATCGGCGCGCGCGCGCTGTGGAAGACCGACACGCTGGCCGCGGTCTACGTGTCGTTTGCCGATCCCGAAACGATCGGGCTGTCCTCCATCGCCGGCTTGCTCGAGCCGGTGGGTCGCCGCGAAGCCGGCGGCCTCGCGATCGAGCTGGCGGCGCCGGGCGCGGGCGAATTCGAACTGCGCGCGCCGATTGCGCCTGGCCTGATGTGCACCGTGCCCATTGCCGGCTGGCAGCGGCTCGCCCACGGCCGCCCTCATCGCGTGCGCCAGCGCAGCGGCGTCGTCGCGCTGGACGGCGAGCGCGAGCTGACCTTCGGCCCGGACGACGAAGTCACCGTCACGCTGCATGACCACGCTTTCCGCAGCATCGACGTCGCTGCCTGCATGCGCCACGCGGCGCGCCAACACCTGATGCGCAGCGTGCCGCAGCACGCCATGGGCTGAGCACGCCAGGCCGCGCATGCCCCGATTTTCTTGAAGTGCAACACCTGAAAACGAAGGAGACAGACATGACAGCCAGAGCTTCGCAAGATCCGGCACAACCTCGTGCGGCGCTGCCGCTCGACAAGGAGACGCTGCTGACGGTGTACCGCAAGATGCGCACCATCCGCGACTTCGAGGAGCGCCTGCACGTGGATTTCGCGCGCGGCGACATCCCGGGCTTCGTCCACCTGTACGCGGGCGAGGAAGCCGCGGGCGTCGGCATCCTGCATCACCTGCACGACGGCGACCGCATCGCCAGCACGCACCGCGGCCATGGCCACTGCATTGCCAAGGGCGTCGACCCGGTGGCGATGATGAAGGAGATCTACGGCAAGAAGGGCGGCTCGTGCAACGGCAAGGGCGGCTCGATGCATATCGCCGACCTGTCCAAGGGCATGATGGGCGCCAACGGCATCCTCGGCGCGGGCGCCCCGCTGATCTGCGGCGCCGCGCTGGCGGCCAAGTTCCGCGGCAAGGGCGAGGTCGGCATCACCTTCTGCGGCGACGGCGCTTCCAACCAGGGCACCTTCCTGGAAAGCCTGAACCTGGCCGCGGTGTGGAACCTGC
Organism: Cupriavidus neocaledonicus; assembly: GCF_000372525.1. Taxonomy (GTDB): domain Bacteria; phylum Pseudomonadota; class Gammaproteobacteria; order Burkholderiales; family Burkholderiaceae; genus Cupriavidus; species Cupriavidus neocaledonicus. Next base: position 6,923 of record NZ_AQUR01000094.1, on the reverse strand, counting down.
CGGTGATTTTCGTGATCGAGAACAACGGCTACGCCGAATCGACCTCGCGCGACTACGGCACCGCGGTCGACAGCTACGTCGACCGCGCCGCGGGCTTCGGCATCCCGGGCGTGACCGTCGACGGCACGGACTTCTTCGCGGTCCACGAAGCCGCCGGCGAAGTCATCCGGCGCGCGCGCGAAGGCGGCGGGCCGTCGCTGCTCGAATGCAAGATGGTCCGCTTCTACGGCCACTTCGAAGGCGATGCGCAGACCTACCGCGCCGCCGGGGAACTCGACGACATCCGCGCCAACAAGGATTGCCTGAAGCTGTTCGGCCGCACCGTGACGCAGGCCGGCGTGATCGCGCGCGAAGAGCTCGACGCGATCGACCGCGAAGTCGCCGCGCTGATCGACCACGCCGTGCAGCAAGCCAAGGCGGCGCCGCAGCCGGGCCCGGAAGACCTGCTGACCGACGTCTACGTCAGCTACTGATCCGCCCCGCGCAAACCAATTATCAGGAGACAGACATGGCTCGCAAACTGAGCATCAAGCTGGCGATCAACGAGGCGATCGACCAGGAAATGACCCGCGACCCCAGCGTCATCATGCTGGGCGAGGACATCGTCGGCGGCGCCGGCGCGGACGGCGAGAAGGACGCCTGGGGCGGCGTGCTGGGCGTGACCAAGGGCCTGTACGCCAAGCATGGCGACCGGCTGCTGGACACGCCACTGTCCGAGTCCGCCTACGTGGGCGCGGCCATCGGCGCCGCCGCCTGCGGCATGCGCCCGATCGCCGAACTGATGTTTATCGACTTCATGGGCGTTTGCTTCGACCAGATCTTCAATCAGGCCGCCAAATTCCGCTACATGTTCGGCGGCAAGGCCGAGACTCCGGTGGTGATCCGCGCCATGGTCGGCGCGGGCTTCCGCGCCGCCGCGCAGCACAGCCAGATGCTGACGCCGCTGTTCACGCATATCCCCGGCCTGAAGGTGGTGTGCCCGTCCACGCCGTACGACACCAAGGGGCTGCTGATCCAGGCGATCCGCGACAACGACCCGGTGATCTTCTGCGAGCACAAGAATCTCTACGGGCTGGAAGGCGACGTGCCGGAAGGCGCCTATGCCATCCCGTTCGGCGAGGCCAATATCGTGCGCGACGGCAAGGACGTGACCATCGTCACCTACGGGCTGATGGTGCATCGCGCGCTGGAGGCGGCGGCGACGCTGGCGAAGGAGGGAATCGAGGCCGAGATCGTCGACCTGCGCACGCTGTCGCCGCTGGACATGGATACGGTGCTCGAGTCGGTAGAGAACACCGGGCGCCTGGTCGTTGTGGATGAAGCCAGCCCGCGCTGCAATATCGCCACCGATATCTCCGCGCAGGTTGCGCAGCAGGCCTTCGGTGCGCTCAAGGCCGGCATCGAGATGGTGTGCCCCCCGCATACGCCGGTGCCGTTCTCGCCCACGCTGGAAGACCTGTATATCCCCAGCGCGGCACAGATCGTCAATGCCGCGCGCAAGACCGTGAAGGGAGGCAAGCACTGATGGCAACGGATGCAATCACCCCGATCGTGATGCCCAAATGGGGCCTGTCGATGAAGGAGGGCACGGTCAATGCCTGGCTGGTCGACGAAGGCACCGAGATCACCGTGGGCATGCCGATCCTCGACGTGGAAACCGACAAGATCGCCAATGCGGTGGAGGCCCCCGACGCGGGCACGCTGCGCCGCAAGGTGGCGCAGGCCGGCGACGTGCTGCCGGTGAAGGCGCTGCTTGGCGTGCTGGCCCCTGCGGAGGTGAGCGATGCGCAGATCGATGAATACGTGGCGGCTTATGAAACGCCGGCGGACGACGGCGGCGACGAGGATGCCGCCGCCGCGTACCAGTTCGCCGAAGTCGACGGCATCCGGGTCCGCTATGCCCGCAAGGGCGACGGCGCCCAGACCGTGCTCTTCATCCACGGCTTTGGCGGCGACCTGGACAACTGGCTGTTCAACCTCGAGCCCCTGGCCGACGCGTACACCGTGGTGGCGCTCGACCTGCCCGGCCACGGACAGTCGTCGCCGCGGCTCGCGGGCACGACGCTGGCGCAGATGGCCGGCTTTGTAGCGCGCTTCATGGACGAGGCCGGGATCGACGCCGCGCATGTGGTCGGCCATTCGATGGGCGGCGGCGTGGCCGCGCAGTTGGCGGTGGATGCGCCGCAGCGGGTGCTGTCGGTGGCGCTGGTGTCGCCGGTGGGCTTTGGCGAGGCCGTCAACAGCGACTATACCGAAGGCTTCGTCAAGGCACAGTCGCGGCGCGAGCTCAAGCCCGTGGTCGAACTGCTGTTTGCTGACCCGGGGCTGGTGAGCCGGCAGATGCTGGACGACCTGTTGCGCTACAAGCGGCTCGATGGCGTCGACGAGGCGCTGACCGCGCTCGGTCAGGGACTTTTCGCCGGCGGCCGGCAGCGCGAGCAACCGGGCCAGCGCCTGGCCGAAAGCGGCAAGCGCGTGCTGGTGGTGTGGGGCGGCCAGGACCGCATCATCCCCGCCCAACATGCCGAAGCCGCGCCGCCGGGTGCCAGCGTCAAGGTCTTCCCCGACGCTGGCCACATGAGCCAGATGGAGAAGGCCAACGACTTCAACGCGCTGCTGAAGACCCACCTGGCCGGTTGATGCCGCCCGGACGGCGCCGCGTCGCGCCGTCCAGGCAACGCCCGGGGCCAATCTACCAAAGGACACCTCCACATGACCACAGACCTGAAGACCCGCCTGGCGGACATCAACAAGCAATTCGGCGCGCTCGGCCAGGCCCAGCCCGCCGCGATGAGCGCCTTCCAGGGCGTGATGAAAGCCGCCACGCAGCAGGGCAGCCTGCCTGCCGAAATCAAGGAACTGGTGGCGGTCGCGCTGGCCGTGCAGAAGGGCTGCGACGACTGCGTGCTGTTCCACACCAGCCAGGCGCTGCGCCATCGCGCGAGCCGCGAGCAACTGGCCGAAGTGCTGGCCGTCAATATCGAGATGGGTGGCGGGCCCGGCGCCATGTACGCCGCCAAGGCGCTGGCGTATTTCGATGCGCTCAACGCCTAGGGTTGCTAGACTCGGCGCATTGCCATTCCCGGGCAGCTTCCCACCGATGCCGTTTGAACTTGTCGATCCCGTCGCCCCGGACCACGCGTGCAGCGACCCGCTGCAGGAAGAACTGGCGCTGCTCGAACTCGCGGCGCAGGGCCGGCAGGTAGCACGGCTGTGGGAGGCACCGCTGTCGCTGGTGGTGCCGCGCACCTACCTGCGCCACGCGGCGCTGGAGCGCGCACGCGCCGATTTCGCGCAGCGGGGTTGTCCGGTGTTCCTGCGCATGTCGGGCGGTGGCCTGGTTCCCCAGGGTCCGGGCATCCTCAACCTGAGCCTCGCTTACCCCGTCGGACAGCCGCCCGGCGCCCTCAGCGACGCGGTCTACCTGCACCTGTGCGCGGTGATCGGCGGCGCGCTGCGCACGCTCGGCATCGAGACCCACTGGCAAGCCGTGGCCGGCTCCTTTTGCGATGGCCGCTACAACCTCGCCTGGGGCCCGCCCGAAGGCGCCCGCAAGATCGCCGGCACGGCCCAGTACTGGCGGCGTGCGCCAGCGGCCCTGCAGGCGGCCGACGGCCAGCGCCACCTGGTGCTGGCCCATGCGGTGCTGCTGGTCAGCGCCGACCCGGAGCAGATCAATGCGCGCGCCAATGCCTTCGAGGCGGCGATCGGCAGCGAGCGGCGTTATGACGCGGGCAAGGTCGTCAGCGTGCGCGAGGCGCTTGCGGCCGCCGGGTGTGTCCCGCAGGACGATGCCGTGCTGATGGCCGAGGTCTCGGACGCGCTGCGATACAGCCTCGGACAGCATCCTGCCCCAGCCTAGTCCTTCGCCGCGGTGCCAGGCAGGAAGCGGATATCGCCATACCAGGCGCGGGTGGCGGCGTGGGTATTGTCGGTGTCCGTCATGATGCCGTAGGCCTTGAGCGGACCGGGCGGCTCGTGGAATACGCGTTCATAGTCCCGCGCCAGATTGCGCCGCAGGTTCTGCCATTTGCCGGCATCGTCGGCGCCGGAGACCACGATCATCTGCACGCGCCCGGTATGCGGGTTGGGGATGACGCTGCCGGGCGCGGAACTGGTCGACCAGACATACATCAGTGTGGCATAGGGCAGTTCCTCGCCCGCCACGGTCCTGGCCAGTTGCATCGCGGCGCGGTCGCGCAGCGAAAGCTTGCTGGTGTCGCCGTCGAAGAAGAACACCAGCCGTGCCGGCGCGTCCTCGCGCGCGCCGTCGCGGTTGTCGGCGCCCGGTATCGCGCCGTCTGCCTTCCAGCGCCAGGCCACCACGGGCGTGCGCGACAGGTCCACGTCGCCCGCATGCATCAGCGCGGACGCCGACCCGTTGGCTTGGGCCCTCAGCACCGTGCTGCCGCCATCCGTGACCAGTTGGTACTCGGTCCTGGCCTTGCCTTCGGCAACCGGTAAATTTTTCCAGTCCGCCGGCAGCACGCCGCCCGGCTTGCGCTCGGAAACGACAAGTCAGGGCTTGCCGCCTTGGGCCGGCGCCGAGAGCGGGGCGAGCAGCAGGGTGGCACACAAGGCAAGGAGCAATGCATGGAGGGTCGTCATGGCGGGTCAGCGGAATACGAGACGTGGGATCGAACGCAAACCGTGTGCCCGCGCGCCGTGCACCCTGTCGGATCTGACCAGCACAAAAAAATCGCGGCCCACGAGGGGCCGCAAATCGGGAATGCGAGGAGTGTCAAATTCCTCAGGAGACGTTATCGGCGCAAAGCGGGGGCTCAAGACCCCACTTCCGTGGGGTCTATGAATCACAAGCATGAATGCGAGCGTCCGCTCACGCAATCAGGTAGGCGGGAGGCGGGCCAGGCCGAACGGAGGCGCGCAGTTTCCGGACATTCGATTCCAGTTCGGCGTGGGCCGCGTCGAGCCAGTCCACGCGATGCCGCACCGGATCCTTGGCCGACAGGGCGCTGGCGGCGATCTCCCGCAGGAAGTAGCGCACCATGCTGCCGGCGCGCGCGGGCACAGGCATCATTCCCAGCAACTGGCGACGCGCCAGCAACCGGCGCGTGACCGCGTGCTGGAGCGCGGCCCAGGCAGTGCGGCCCAAGGCGATGTACAGCGCGTCCGTCCGCATCTGCCGCACAGCGCCGAGGAATTGCGTTTCGAAGACGTCGCGCAGCATCGGCGCGTCGAGCAGTTCTTCCAGCGGGCCGTCGAATGCCAGCCCGCGCCGCGTGGTGGCATGCGGCAACAGCGCCAACGGCTGCAGGCGCTCGAAGCCGTCGTTCCACAAGGCGGCGGCATGCGGCAGCCCCACCAGTTCGGGCACGCGGAAGTGGTCGAGCATGCGGATCAGGTTGGGCCGCACCAGCTTGCCGCCCAGTTCGACGCGCCGCTTGTTCTCGCGCTGGATCACGCGGCCCGGCGCATGGGCGTGCAGCAGTTCCTCGGTCACCGCGGCGGCCAGCCGCACGTGCGCGTGGCCCGGCGTGGTGCTGACCAGCACCAGCGCTGCTTGCGGATTCAGGTATTCGCATGGCACGTAGTGCATGGCGTAGGTGCTGTCCCGCGCCACCACGACGGGTTTCGCGATCACGCTGCCGGCGCCCGCCAGCCGTATCTGCGCGCAATAGGCTTCGATGAAGTTGGTCAAGGCATCCCCCCGCTCGCTTCGTTATTTAAGCGTTTTTATTGTTTTTGCTTTTCGCCATGGTAAGCCGGCGGTGTGGCACAGAGTGTGTCGGCACTGCCGTTTTGATCACTTCCCGGACTGAACTTGGTGGGCCAGCCAACACAGCACATGGGGCGTTGGTCAACGGGGGCGGATCCCGGCGTAGCGTATTGCGTCGGGCGGTCAGGACCATGACACGGCACCCGGCAAAAGAAAAAAGCCGGACACGATGCGGTGTCCGGCCAACCCATTTGCTGACTCAGGTGGTGTCAGAACCCGAGGACTCAAATGCTAACGATTCTCATTTGCTGTGGCAAGCCCCTCGGGTGAGCGGGTGCGCCCGTCAGGCTATCGAGGTCTGGATCGAAAGCTGGCCGGACAAGGTCTTGTGCACCGGGCAACGATTGGCGACGCGCAGCAGGTCTTCCAGGATCTGGGGCGAAAGGTCGCCGCTGACCCTGACCTCGCGCCGCATCGTATAGGTGCCGTTGGCTTCCTCGTGAGCGACCGAGACCTGGATGTCAGTGACCGCGTAGCCCTTGCGCTTCGCATACAGCTGCAAGGTCAGCGTCGTGCACGCGGCCAGGGCGGAGTCCAGCAAGTCATGCGGGTTCGGGTAGCGCGTGTCGCCGCCGGCGGATGCGTCGAGGTCCGCTTGCCACTCGGCGGTGCCGTTGGTCAGCTGGCAGATGCTGTTGCCCTGGCTTGGCTTCCATGTCGCTTGGATAGTCATCGAACGTCCCCATCTCTTCAAAGAGCGGCCCCGCGGGCCGGAACGGCCATTCTATAAGCAGCCTCGCCGCCGGTCAGGAGCGCCGGAAGCAGCGTATCCGTGCCGGTTTCGGCTGGCCCGAAAAAATCGCTTGCCAACCCCGTCGCGCTCGCTTACTATTCGCCCCCTCGCAACACAACGCGGCGCTGCAAGTCAGGCGCGGCAAGGGTTGCGGGGTTGGCCGGGAGGTTGGCGCAGCAAGGTTTGCGGCGCTGACGGCAGCAAAAAAGATTGCTGCAAACGGTTGACGAAACGAAGAAAGCTCTGCATAATCTCGTTTCTCTGCTGCAGACAACGCAGCGCGCTGAACGGCAAAGCCGGGAAGCGAAGTTCTTTAACAAACAAACAACCGATAAGTGTGGGCGCTGGGTAGCGGACGCCGCTGTCTGCGGACAGTGATGCTTCAAGTTATACAGTGCTCGCACAGCAAAACGTGACCGGGTCTTCGGATCTGGTCAGTCAGTTTTCTGAGAG
>NZ_AQUR01000093.1 GCF_000372525.1 Cupriavidus neocaledonicus | reverse complement strand
TCGGCTGCTTCGGCTGCTTCGGCTGCTTCGGCTGCTTCGGCTGCTTCGGCTGCGTCGGCTGCGTCGGCTGCGTCGGCTGCGTCGGCTGCGTCGATGGCCGGCAAGTCCTGCGGCGCGACGACTTCGCCGACCAGGCCGTTGCCATCCATCAGGGCGCTTTCCATGCCGGCGTCTTCCGCCGGCGCCAGCGACATGGACTCGGGCTCGCTGCCCTCCTCCATCGCGGAACTTGCCACGGCGTGGGCTACGGCGTCGGCGTCGTGATCGGGCTCGCTTGCTGTGCTTGCCGGTGCGGTCTCGCTCGTGCCTTCCGGCATGTCGACCAACAGCGCTGCGGCTTCGGCTTCGATGGGGGTTTCCGCCGCGGCATCGGCCAGCGGCTGTGTCGCCACCGGAAGGGCCTCCGGAGCGTTCGCATCGACGGCCGGATCTGCTGCCGCTTCGGGCATGGCCGCAGGCAACTGGTGCGCTGCCGGACCAGCATCCGGCACGGCCGCGGCTTTGCCCGAGAGGGCCTGCAACTCGGCCAGCAGGTCGAGCGCTTCCTGCCGGATCGCGGCAAGGGAAGGGGTATTGCCATCCAGCGCAAGGGCTTCGGCCGGGACGGCGGTGGCAGCTTCGGCCACCGGAACGGACGGCGTGGCCGGCGCCGTCATCACGATTTCCGGCGCTGGCGTCACGATTTCCGGCGCTGGCGTCGGCGCTGTCTCTGGCGCGGCGACAGCCTGCGCCGGTGCGACGGCATCCTGCGCGGCACTGGCGGGCGCCGGAATGGCGTCAGCGACCTCGGCCGGGGCGGTGGCGGTGGCGGCGACGACAGTGGTGGTGGTGGTGTCGGCGACGACGGTGGTGGTGGCGGTCGGCACGGCTGCCGCGGCGGCGGGCCTGGCGGACGCTTCCGGCAGTGTCGTGATCGCCGAACGGACCAGCGGCTGCGGCTGGCGGAACGGGCTGCTGACCACGGTGGCGCGCAGCGGCTGTGCCGGCCGCGGCGCGGGGGCCGGTGCGGGCGCGGCCGCGGCGGCCGGCTTGCGTGCCGCCGGCTGGACCGGACGCGGTGCCGCCGCGGCGGGAGCCGGCGCCGGCTGCGGGGCGCGCGCCGGCCTGGGCGCGCCCGGCGCGTCGGCATGATGCAGCCAGAGCTCGCCAGGCTGCGGCGGCGATTCACGGGTGCGGCGCGGCGGCTGCCAGGCCGGCTGGCGGCGCGCGGAGACGGCTTCGAAACTGCGATGGCGCGGCGCGGGCGCGCTCCAGCCGGCGTTGCCGGCTGCCGGTGCGTCGCGGCGCTCGGCCTCGCGCAGCGGCTGGGTGGCGGCGAAGGTCACCGGCGCCTCTTCCGGCGCCGCGGCGGGCGCGGCGGCGCGGCGCGGTTTGCGCGCGAACAGGCTGCGCCAGGTCTCGCCGAACACCATCGGCGCGGCCAGCGCCAGCACGCCCAGCATCAGCAGCAAGGCACCGGTCCAGCCGAACAGGTTGCCGAAGCTGCCGGCCAGCGCGCGGCCGACCCCGCCGCCGGCGGTCGATTCCGGATCCGCGCCGCTGGTCAGTGCCTCCAGGCTGGCGCTCGCGCACAGCACCGCCAGCGTGCCCAGCCACACGCGCAGCGAGCCCGGCCCGGCCAGGCGCCGCTCGCCGGCCAGCCAGCGCGTCACCAGCCGCCACAGCAGCGGTACTATCCAGAAAGTCGAAAACCCGAACCAGCCCAAACCCATTATCGACATGCCATCTTCAAAACATCGGGCAGCGATTGTAGCGGTTATGACAGGCGGCGATTGAATCGGAAAGCGCAAATATTCGTAACGCGGCGCGTTTTCCGCGCCATGGCGCAAGATGCCGGCGCGCCATGGCGCCGCCAGAGGCTGACGCAACCGCGCCGCGCTACCATTCGGCAAACCCGATCACATCGCATACCGGCGGCCCGCCGCCCTGCCCTACCCATGCCAATCCGTTACGCCAGGCTGCGCATCCTCGTCGTCGAAGACCACCCGTTCCAGCGCGCCGCCGCCGAAGGGCTGCTGCGCCATGTCGGCGTGCAGGCCGTGGCCAGCGCGCACAACGGCACGCAGGCGGCCGAGCTGCTGGCGCGCGAGCCGTTCGACGTGGTGCTGTGCGACATCGAAATGCCGGGCGGCAACGGCCCCGAGCTGATCGCCGAGCTGCACCGGCGCGGCCCGCGCGCCTTCGCCGGCGCGCCGCCGGTGTGGGTCTGGGTCACGGCGCTGGCCGAAGACATCCTCGAGTCCAACCGCGGCCTGGCGCATGCCGCCGGCATCCCGCGCGTGCACGCGCTGCGCAAGCCGCTGGCGCCCGATGCGCTGGAAGTGATCCTGGCCGATGCGCTGGTGCGCCAGGACACCGAGGCCGGCGTGCCCGCCTGGACTCCCGACGCCGAGGAACTGCTCGCCGCGACCCGTGCCGGCACGGACCTGCTGGTCATGCTGCAGCCCCAGCACGAGATTGCCAGCGGCCGCCTCGCCGGCGCCGAAGCGCTGGTGCGCTGGCGCCATCCCGAGCATGGCCTGGTGCCGCCCGATCAGTTCATCCCGCAGCTCGAGGCGCTGGACGCGGCCGACCCGGTGTTCTTCCTGGTCGCGCGCCAGTGCCTGGCGGCGCAGCAGCGCCTGCGCGCCGCCGGCGTCGGGATTGCGATGGGCCTGAACGCTTCGGCGCAGACGCTGTGCCGGCCGGGCGTGCTGGAATCGTTCGATGCGCTGGTGGCCGCCAGCGGCGTGCCGCGGCAGGCGCTGACGGTGGAGCTGACCGAAGGCTACCCGGTGCCCGACACGCTGGCGCTGTCGGTCGCGCTGAACCGGCTGCGGCTGCTCGACTATGGCGTCGCGATCGACGATTTCGGCGTGGGCATCGCCACGCTCAAGCTGCTGGCGGACCTGCCGTTCAGCCAGCTGAAAGTGGACCGCTCGTTCGTCGCCGCGGTCGACGGGCACGGCCAGCGCGCCACGATCTGCCGCAGCATGATCGGCCTGGCCCGGGAGCTGGGGCTGGAGTGCGTGGCCGAAGGCGTCGAGACCGACGCCCAGCGCGCCGCGCTGCGGGCCCTGGGCTGTCCGCTGGGCCAGGGCTATCTGTGGTCGGCGCCGAGGCCGGCGGAGGCCTTCGTCGCGGACGCGATCGAGCGGGCGACGACAACGCCGCCGGCCTGATCCGCTCCGCCGCCGGCCCTACTGCCCGACCCGGAACGGATACTTGGCGAAGATCTGCGCCACGGTCTTGTCGATGCGCTGCTGGGCGCTGGCCTTGTCGCTGGTGTCGACGCTGCCGACCGCCACGCCTTCCCACACCAGCTTCATCTGGCGCCGGTCGACCAGGTCGATGTTCACGGTGCCCTCGGTGTAGCGGTAGACGTCGTTATAGAAGCCGTAGCCCGGCCACGGCGCATACAGCCCGCCGCGATAGCCGTAGTAGCCCATCATCGGCGCCGGTGCCGGGCTGACCTCCACCTTTTCCTGCAGCCTGGCATTGAAGTTGACCAGCAGGTCCGGCGCCTGCGCCGCGTAGCGGTAGCCGCGCGCACCCAGTTCGCGCTGGACCGCGCTCTTGAAGTACTGGGTGGTCAGGCTTTCATAGCCGGCGCGGTCGGTGCCGGGACGCTCGACGAAGCCGAAGGTGCGGTAGGCGCTGAAGTCCGTCGCGGGGTTGTAGTCGGTCTTGATGTCGGGCACGCTGGCGCAGCCCGACAGCAGCAGCGCCGCGACCGCCGCGGGGAACGTTCCCCGGATCGCCACAGGGAAGAGTTGCCGGAACGCATTCACGATACACCTCCAGGAACTGACGGCGGCGCGCGGGGTTGCGGGTCGCGCTAGTTGAGCTTGCCGTTGATGCCGCCCACGCTGAGCCGGCCCGCCCCCAGCAGCAGCACCGCCAGCGCCGCCCCCAGGTACATGCCCTGCAGCTCCAGGGCCCAGCCGCCGGTATTGGACAGCATGCCAAGCTCCCTGGTATGCACCAGCGCGACGGCAAACAGCATGTTGAGCGCCACCACCAGCGCCGCCAGCCGGCTCCACAGCCCGATGATCAGCAGGATCGGCGCGACGATCTCGCCCAGGTAGACCCCGTAGGCGACCCAGGCCGGCAAGCTGGCGTCGGCGACCACCTTCGACACGAAACCGATGCCGGACGCGCCCGTGACCTTGGCGATGCCATGCATCAGGATCAACACGCCAAGCACGATGCGCAGCAGCGCCTTGCCCAAGTCCTGGGAACCCTGAGAGCCACCCATGGCCATTCTCCTTGCCGTTGTCTGTGAGAGGTTATCGTTCCGTGCGCCTTAGCCCTCACGCGCACGGTTCGCCCCTGTACCTTAGTGCTAGGCGGCGTGAACGTAAAGCCGCAAATGCGCGACCTGGCCCGCCCCGGACACGGCCCGGCAGCGTCCTGGCACGCGACGCCGGCACGTGCCGCGTGCAGCGCTACACCACGCGGTGCATCGGCGGCGTGCGCGGCTGCTGCATGCCGACCTTGTGCGCGCACTCGGGCAACACCTCGCCCAGGAAGTCGAGGAAGCGCCGGGTGGCCGGCGTCACTCCCTTGCGCGACGGGAACACCGCGTGCAGCGTGCCGACCGGCATGTCGTACTGCGGCAGCACCAGTTCCAGCTCGCCGTTCTCCAGCGCTTCGCGGCAGAACATGCGCGGCAGCATGGCCACGCCGACGCCGGCGATGGCGGCCTCGCGCAGCAACGCGAACTCATCGGTGACCAGGCGCGGGTCGTAGGCGATCTGGATCGAATCGCCGCTCTTGCAGCGCAAGGTCCAGGCGTGCTTGCCGTCGTGCGGCTGCTGGCCCACGCCCGGCATGCCGTCGAGCGCCTGCGGCGTGCGCGGCCGGCCGATGCTGTCGAGCAGCCCCGGGCTGGCCACCAGCATCAGTTCGCTTTCGCCGAAGGTGCGCACCGCCAGGCTGGAGTCTTCCATCACCTCGCGCACGCGCAGCGCCAGGTCGAAGCCCTCGCCGATCACGTCGACGCGCCGGTTGGTGGTTTCCATCTCGATCCGCACCGCCGGGTTGGCGCGCATGAAGTGGCCGATCGCCGGCGCCAGCAGGATCTGGGCGATGGCGATCGGGCAGCTGACCCGGATCGTGCCGCCGGGCTGCTCGCGCGCCTGCTCGATGACCTCGCGCGCGGCCTCAGCCTCGTTGAGCATGGCGCGGCAGCGTTCGTAGAAGGATTCCCCCAGCGGGGTCACGCGTACCTGGCGCGTGGTCCGGCGCAGCAGCTGCACGCCCAGGTCGCGCTCGAGCTGGGCGATGCGCCGGCTCAGGCGCGACTTGGGCACGCCGGTGGCGCGGCTGGCCGCGGAAAAACTGCCGTGCTCGACCACTTGGGCGAACAGCGACAGGTCGTTGAGGTCTTGCATGGATGGCTCCGGAGTCACGCGGACGGCCTGCCATCCAACGGGAAGGCCGCCCGGCATGGCGTTGCATCGGTAGAACAATCCTTTGCATTTTGCCTCACTACCGATACCAATGGCCAGCCGCTATCTTTCCTTCATCGCAACCGCACCCTTGTGGAGAAAGACATGAACATCCTGCAGATCGATTCCAGCGTCCTCGGCGACAACTCCGTTTCGCGCAGCCTGACCGCCAGCGTGGTGGCCGACCTGGTCGCCGCCAACCCCGGCGCCACCGTGACCGTGCGTGACCTGGACCAGGATGCCCCGGCGCACCTGTCCGGCAACCTGCTGCCCGTGCTGGGCGGCCCCAAGGACGGCCTGAACGCCGTGCAGCAGGCCGAGCTGCAGCGTACCGAGCAGTGGCTGGCCGAGTTCCTCGCCGCCGACGTGCTGGTGGTCGGCGTGCCGCAGTACAACTTCAGCATCCCGAGCCAGCTCAAGGCCTGGATCGACCGCATCGCGCAGGCCGGCCGCACCTTCAAGTACACGGAGAACGGCCCGGTGGGCCTGGCCGGCGGCAAGCGCGTGATCGTGGTGTCGTCGCGCGGCGGCGTGCGCCAGGATGCCAACGCGCTGGACCTGCACGAGCAGACCGTCGACGTGGTGCTGCGCTTCCTGGGCATCACCGACATCACCTACGTGCGCGCCCACGGCCTGGCGATGGGACCGGAGTTCCGCGAAGCCGGGCTGGCCAGCGCCCGCACCGAGATCGCGGCGCTGAACGACGCCAGCCGCCTGGCGGCCTGACGCCCGCTGCAGTCGCGGCGGCCGCGCCGGCGCTGTAGGACGGCGCCGGCTCGCCCCGGGACCGGATCGGGTCTATGATGGTTCGGGGCGCTACGGCGCCCCGCGTGCCATGGGCGGCGCGCGGCCGCAGGCCCCTGGCCGCGGCGGCGCACCGCCTGCAGTCATCGACCGATCCAACCCGGGAGCCCGCATGACTTCAGCCCTGTTGCCAGGAGCCGCCCTCCATCCGCCGCACGAACCCGCCCTGCTTTCGCAGTACCGGCATGTACGCGCCGCCACCGAGACCCTGGTGGCCGACCTGTCCGATGCCGATGCCACCGTGCAGTCCATGGACGACGCCAGCCCGGCAAAATGGCACCTGGCGCACACCACGTGGTTCTTCGAGGAATTCGTGCTGGCCGCGCGCCTGCCGGACTACGAGCCGGTCGACCCGGCTTATCGCTATCTCTTCAACTCGTACTATGAAGCGGTCGGCGCGCGCCATCCGCGGCCGCAGCGCGGGCTGCTGACGCGCCCGTCGCTGGACGAGGTACTGGCCTACCGCGAGGCTGTCGACGAGGCGATGCTGGCGCTGCTGGGCAGCGCCCAGACCGACGACGAGGCGGCGCTGATCACGCTCGGCCTGCAGCATGAACAGCAGCACCAGGAACTGCTGCTGACCGACGTGCTGCACCTGTTCGCGCAGAACCCGCTGCGCCCCGCCTTTGCCCCGGAACTGCCCGCGCCCGTGATTGCCGACCCGCGGCCCGCGCCGGACTGGATCGGCTTCGACGGCGGACTGGTCGAGATCGGCCACCGCGGAGAGACCTTCGCCTTCGATTGCGAAACACCGCGCCACAAGACCTACCTGGCTCCCTTCACGCTGTGCTCGCACCCGGTCAGCAACCGGCAATGGTTCGAGTTTATCGAGGATGGCGGCTACCAGAGCGCCGGGCTGTGGCTGTCCGACGGCTGGCGCTGGGTCGGCGAGCAAGGCATCCAGGCGCCGCTCTACTGGGAAGAGCGCGAAGGCACCTGGTGGCAGATGACGCTGCGCGGCATGCACCCGGTCGACCCGGACAGCCCGGTGACCCACGTCAGTTTCTACGAGGCCGACGCGTTCGCGCGCTGGGCCGAGCGCCGGCTGCCGACCGAGGCGGAATGGGAGCACGCGGCCAGCCGCCTGCCGGCCACCGGGAATTTTGTCGAGGGGCGCGCGCTGCGGCCGCTGCCGGACCGGCAGAACACCGCCGGCGTGCTGCGCCAGATGTTCGGCGACGTCTGGGAATGGACCGCCAGCGCCTTCCTGCCCTATCCGGGCTTCCGCCCCAATGCGGGCGCGGTGGGCGAGTACAACGGCAAGTTCATGAGCGGCCAGATGGTGCTGCGCGGCGGGTCGTGCGTCACCCCCGAATCGCATATCCGCGCGACCTACCGCAACTTCTTCTATCCGCACCAGCGCTGGCAGTTCACCGGCGTGCGGCTGGCCGACGACGCCTAGGCCGGGGCCCAGTATGGCGCCAGCCAGCGCCACGCCAGCCAGGCCAGCGCCACCCACACCAGCACGATGACCACGGCGGCCGCGCGATTGCGCGGCCGTTGCGCATGGGTGGCCTGCCAGGCCTCGGCGCGACCGCGGCATTCGTCCTTGACCGCGACGGGAATCATCCGCAGCGTGAGCCAGATGCCCAGCGGCACCAGCAGCACGTCATCCAGATAGCCCAGCACCGGGATGAAATCCGGAATCAGGTCGATCGGGCTGAAGGCATAGGCCACCACCAGCGCGCCCAGCAGCCGTGCCGCCCATGGCGTGCCGGGGTGGCGGCTGCAGAACCACAGCGTCAGCAGGCTGCCCTTGAGCCCGCGCGCCCACTGGCGCAAGCGCGAACCGCTGGCCATTGCCGCGCCGGCTTACCAGCCCTTGCCCTGCGGCGCCGCGGGGCGCTGGCCGCCGGGCTCGGCGACGGGCGGCTTCAGCGGCGGCGCCGGCACGATCGGGGTCTGCGGATACAGCTTCTGCCAGCGCGCCTTCAGGCCGCGGGCGATCTCGGCCTGGTTGTAGCGCTCGGCAAAGTCGATCACGGTCATGCCCTGCTGGTTCTTCAGGCGCATGTCGGCGCCTTCGTCCAGCAGCAGCTTGACGGTCTCGATATGGCCGCCGCGCGCGGCCATCATCAGCGGCGTGGTGCCGTTGGGGCTTTCGGCGTCGATATACGCGGCATGGTCGACCAGGTACTTGACCACGTCGTTGTGGCCGTTGGTGGCGGCATAGTGCAGCGGGGCCCAGCCGGTCTTGTTGATCTCGGCCTCCATGTCGTCGACCATCAGCTTGACCATGTCGAGCTGGCCCTGCAGCGCGGCCATCATCAGCGGGGTCTCGCCGGCCGGGTTGGCCTTGTCGAAATCGATGTCCTTGGCGCGGATCAGCACCGTGGCCGCCTTCAGCGACTTCTCGCGCAGCGCCAGCACCAGGGCCGGATTGCCGCGGTTGTCGACCACATTGGGGTCGACGCCCTTTGCCAGCAGCTTCTTGACGGTATTGGCGTCGTCGAATTCCACCGCCTTGCGCATGTCGTCGGCCGGCGCGGCCTGCGCGAGTGCGGCCGCGGCCAGCGCGACAGCGCCGGCGGTACGGCGGACAAACTTCATGTCAAACATGAGATTTCCTGTCGATGTGCTTGAATAGATTGAAGAAATTTTCCGATGTCTGTTCCGCGACCAGTTCCACTGGCAGTCCGCGCAACTGCGCGATGAATTCGCCCACGTGACGCACCCAGGCCGGCTCGTTGGTCTTGCCGCGGTAAGGCACCGGCGCCAGGTAGGGCGAATCGGTCTCGATCAGCATCCGGTCCAGCGGCACCTTGCGCGCGGTTTCCTGCAGGTCCGCCGCGCTCTTGAAGGTGACGATGCCGGAGAACGAGATATGGAAGCCCTGGTCCAGCGCCTGGCGGGCAACCTCCCAGGTTTCGGTGAAGCAGTGCATCACGCCGCCGGCTTCGCCCGCGCTTTCCTCGCGCATCAGGCGCAGCGTGTCGTCGGCCGAGGAACGGGTATGGATGATCAGCGGCTTGCCGGTCTGGCGCGCGGCGCGGATATGGGTGCGGAAGCGTTCGCGCTGCCATTCCATCTCGGCGATGCTGCGGCCGTTGAGCCGGTAGTAGTCCAGCCCGGTCTCGCCGGTGCCGACCACGCGCGGGTGGGCGGACAGCGCCACCAGCCGCTCCACGGTCGGATCCTCGCCCTCTTCGTAGTCGGGATGCACGCCGACCGATGCGTACAGGTTGGGATGCTGCTCGGCCAGCGCCAGCACGCGTGGGAAGTCTTCCAGCGTGACCGAGATGCACAGCGCGTGTGTGACCCGGTTGGCGCGCATGTTGTCCAGCAACTCCGGCAGGCGCGCGGCCAGTTCGGGGAAATCGATATGGCAGTGGGAATCGACAAACATGGGAAATCTCTGGTGCGATGCTCGGGAACGTTCAGCCAGCGCTCAGGCCGCGTCGACGCGGCGGCCGACGATGATCAGGTCGCGCTCGACGCCGTCGAGCACGGCCACGCGCGGCAGGTCGCCCCAGCGCGTGAAGCCCAGCGCCGCGAACAGGCCCAGGCTGGGCGCGTTGTGGCCGAAGATAAAGCCGAGCAGCGTGTTTACGCCGACCGTGGGCGCATGGTCGATGGCCTGCTGCAGCAGGTAGCGCCCCAGCCCCTGGCCGCGGCGCCGTGCGTCCAGGTAGATCGACACCTCGGCGGTCGCGCCATAGGCCGGGCGCCCGTAGAAATCGGAAAAGCTCATCCAGCCGGCCATGCTGCCGTCGGCGTCCTCGCACACCCACAGCGGACGGCGCCCGGGCTGGTGGGCGTCGAACCAGGCCTGGCGCGAGGCCACCGTGACCGGCTCGGTATCGGCGGTGACCATGCGCGAGGCCACGGTGCTGTTGTAGATGGCGACGATGCCCGGCAGGTCGCGGGGCTCGGCAATACGTAACGAAAAATGCATTGAGAATCAAAGAATTGCGAGCAAAATCTCGCAACATTCATAAGGTTTGGGTGGGGCGCCCGGACTCCAGCATCTTGCCCAGGATCTCCTCCACCGCGCGGCGAAGGTTGCGCCCGTTGTCGTCGTCGGGCAGATGCACGCCAACGCCCGGCGTTTTCATCGGCGTGCCTGCGGGGGTGATCCAGGCCACGTGGCCCGCGATCTGGTATTTCTGCGGCCGGTCCAGCAGCGACAATACCAGGAACACCTGCTCGCCCAGCCGGAACGGCCGGTTCGACGGCACGAAGATGCCGCCGCGCGCCAGGAACGGCATATAGGCCGCGTACAGCCCGGCCTGGTCCTTGATCGACAGCGACAGCACGTTGGGGCGCGAGGCCACCCCGCCGCCGCTTCCTGTGACGCTACCCAAGCCCGCTTCGGCCGGCCCGGTGCCGGCGACTGCCGTGTTCATGGTTGACCCCCTGAATGACGTTGCTGCTTGTTGTTATCGCTTGTTGTTATCGCCTGGTCTTATGCACCGCGCCCGGCCGCCTGCCGCGCTAGCGGAACAGCTGCCGGTACTCCAGGAATACCGCTTCCATCACCAGCCGCGCCGCGAGCGGATGGTTCTCGCTGCGGCGGTGCGCGTTCAGGCGCGCGGCAAAGCCCTGCAGGCCGTATGCATCGGTAGCGCCGGCGCAGCGCGCCAGCACGGCGCGCTCCCGCGGGAAGTAACGAGGCGTGGCACCGCCATCCAGGCGTAGCGCCAGCAGATCGTACGTCCAGCGCTGCAGGATGCCAAGCACGGCGGGCACCGGGAGCTTCTGCAGTTGCTCGGCCGCCGCGGCGGCGTCGAAGGCGGCCGCGGCGCCAAGCTGGCCGACCAGCCAGCGCTGCAGCGGCTGCTCTTCCGCTTCCGCAGCATGCAGCGCGGTCAGCGGCGAACCGCCGGCCAGCGCCAGCTGGGCCTCGGCGTCCGCCACGCCCTGCCCACGCAGCCACGCCAGCGCGGCCTCGGGGGTCGGGCGCTGGGCCGAGAACTGGCGGCAGCGCGACAGAATGGTCGGCAGGATGCGGTCGAGGCGGTCGGTCACCAGCAGGAACACGGTCGAGGGCGGCGGTTCCTCCAGCGTCTTCAGCAAGGCGTTGGCGCCCTCGGCCTGCAGCGCGTCGAGCGGATAGACCACCACCACGCGCAGCCCGGCGCGGTGCGTGCCCACGCCGACGGCCTCGATCAGCGCGCGCACCTGCTCCATGCGGATGATCTTGCTGGGCGCCTTCTTCTTGCCGCCCTCGTCGGTCTCCGCCTCGGCCGAGGCATCGAGGGCCTCGGGCCGCACCACGGTGAAGTCCGGGTGGTTGCCCTGGCTGAACCAGTGGCAGGCGGCGCACTGGCCGCAGGGCTGCCCGTCCGCCAGCGGCGCCTCGCACAGCAGCCCCTGTGCGAAATGCAGTGCCAGGTCGCGCTTGCCGATGCCTTGCTGGCCGTGGATCAGCAAGGCATGCGGCAGCCGCTCGCGCAGCGCGCCCAGCCGTTGCCAGTCTTCTTTCTGCCAGGGATAGAGCATGTAAATCAGTAGGTTAGCGATCCAATTTCAAGTACTGGCTGAATATTGCCGCGACGCCGGATAAAAACTGCTGGCAAATCACATAGTTGCAAGGATCTTCTCAAGTTCGTCGCGAATATCGGCAATGCTGCGGGTGCCGTCGATGACGCGGAAGCGCTGCGGCGACTGGGCCGCACGGCGCAGGTACTCGTCGCGGGTGCGCTGGAAGAAGGCGCGCGATTCGGCCTCGAACTTGTCCGGCGTGCGCGCGGCGGCCAGGCGGGCGCTGGCGGTCTCCAGCGGCACGTCGAACAGCAGCGTCAGGTCCGGCTGCAGGCCGCCCTGGACCCAGCCTTCCAGCGCTTCGAGCCGCTCGGTGGCCAGGCCCCGGCCGCCGCCCTGGTAGGCGAAGGTGGCGTCGGTGAAGCGGTCGGAAATGACCCACTTGCCGCGCTCCAGCGCCGGGGCGATGACTTCGGCGATATGCTCGCGCCGGGCCGCGAACATCAGCAGCGCTTCGGTTTCCAGGTGCATCTTGCGGTGCAGCAGGATCTGGCGCAGGTCTTCGCCCAGCGACGTGCCGCCGGGCTCGCGCGTGGTGACGACGCCGGCGATGTCGGCGCGCGCGCGCAGGCGGTCGGCAACCCAGTCGATGTGGGTGCTCTTGCCGGCGCCGTCGATGCCCTCGAAGGTAATGAATTTTCCGCGCATGGAATGCCTATTTGCCGCGCTGGTACTTGTCGACCGCGCGGTTGTGTTCGGGTAGCGAGTTGGAGAAATGGCTGCTGCCGTCGCCGCGGGCGACGAAGTACAGCGCGTCGGACGGCGCCGGCATGGTCGCCGCCGCCAGCGAGGCCAGCCCCGGCAACGCGATCGGCGTGGGCGGCAGGCCGGTGCGGGTGTAGGTATTGTACGGGGTGTCGGCCTGCAGGTCGCGCTTGCGCAGGTCGCCGTCGAAGGCCTCGCCCAGGCCGTAGATCACGGTCGGGTCGGTCTGCAGCAGCATGTTCTTGCGCAGCCGGTTGATGAACACCGCGGCGATCATCGGGCGCTCGGCGGCCTGGCCGGTTTCCTTCTCGACGATCGACGCCATCACCAGCGCCTCGTACGGCGTCTTGTAAGGCAGGTCGGGCGAGCGCGCGTTCCAGGCCTCGTTCAGGCGGCGCTGCATGGCGCGGTAGGCATGCTTGTAGAGCTCGAGGTCGCTGCTGCCGCGCGCGAACAGGTAGGTGTCGGGAAAGAACAGCCCCTCGGGGGAAGGCTCGGGCGCGCCGATGGCTTTCATCAGTTCGGCGTCGGTCATGCCGCGGGTGTCGTGGCGCAGCGCCGGGCTGGCGTCGACCGCGGCGCGCATCTTGCGGAATTCCCAGCCCTCGATCACCGTGACCACGTAGTGCGTGACCTCGCCGCGCGCCAGCTTGCCCACGATCGACAGCGGCGTGGCACCGGTTTCGAATGTATAGCCGCCGGCCTTGAGATCGGCCCCGTGGCCGGTCAGGCGCGCCAGCACCATGAACAGCCGCGGGTCCATGCCCACACCGCCACGCTGGATCTGCCGGCCGACGCTGGCCACGCCGGAATTGGGCTTGATCACCACTTCCACCGGCGACTTGCTCAGCGCCACCGGGTGATTGGCCCACCACGCGAAGCCGCCCGCGGCCGCCAGCGCGAACACCAGCACGGCAAGCCCAAGGCTGAGGAATAAGCGTTTCATGTATCAGTCGTAGGGACCGGCCCCGGCACCGTCGGCGCAAGCACGCGCCGCAGCAGGCTGCCGGCGCCGGCCGAAAATCTCGTAGCCCCATATAATAACCGGCAGCCTGGCACCGACCGTGAGCCGTGGCGCCGGCGCCTCCCGCGCGCCCGGCACCGCGGACCGTCGGTGCGGCCCGTTTATCTTCCCTCCCTGATTTGCCTCGACGATTGCCTCGCAATGCCAGCACTGAATCCCCAAGCCCAGCAACTCGCCGCAAACCTTGACGCGCTGCAGGCCGGCGGCGTGGTGTGCACCCCGGCCGGGCTCGGCCTCGTTCGCGTGGCGGGCGACGATGCCGCCAGCTTCCTGCACACCCAGCTGACCAACGCGGTCGAAGACCTGGCGCCGGGCACGGCGCGCCTGGCCGGCTACTGCTCGCCCAAGGGCCGGCTGCTGGCCACCTTCCTGATGTGGCGCGACGCCGACGGCATCGTGCTGCAACTGTCGGCCGAGATCCAGGCCCCGGTGCAGAAGCGGCTGTCGATGTTCGTGCTGCGCGCCAAGGCAAAGCTGTCCGATATCACCGCGACCCACGTCATCCTCGGCGTGGCCGGCGCCGGCGCCGCCGGGGCGCTTGCCGCCGCCGGGCTGCCCGCGCCGGAGACGGCCTTTGCCGTGGCCGCGGCCGAAGGCGCCACCGTGATCCGCCTGCCCGACAGCGCCGGCCAGCCGCGCTGGCAGCTGGTGCTGCCGGCCGGGCGCGCCGACGCGGTGCGCGCGGCGTTGTCCGCCACGCTGACGGCTGCCGCGCCGGCGCTGTGGGACTGGCTCGAAGTGCAGTCGGGCCTGCCCCGCATCGTCGCGGCCACGCAGGAGCAGTTCGTGCCGCAGATGATCAATTTCGAGCTGGTGGGCGGCGTCAATTTCCGCAAGGGCTGCTATCCGGGCCAGGAAGTGGTGGCGCGCAGCCAGTACCGCGGCACGCTCAAGCGCCGCATGTGGCTGGTGCAGGGCGAAGGCGAGGTGCCGGCGCCCGCCGCCGAGATCTATCGCCCGGAAGACCCGGGCCAGCCCTGCGGCATGATCGTCAACGCCGCGCCCGCGCCCGATGGCGGCTGGGCCGCGCTGGCCGAGCTGAAGATCGATGCCGCCGGCAGCGCGCTGCGCCTGGGCAGCGCCGGGGGCGCGGCGGTGGCCACCGCCACCCTGCCCTACGCGGTGCCGCTGGGCGAGGCCGCCCAGGCCGCCGGCTGATTGCCACAGGACCCGCCATGAGCGATCACCTCTACGTCTATTTCCGTGTGCCCGAGGCCGTCGCCGCCGAGGCGCTGCCGCACTGGCACCGCTGGATGGAAACGGTGGCCGAAGCCACCGGAATTGGTGGTACGCTGATGCGCAGGCCGGAAACCCGCGCCGGTGTGCAGACCTGGATGGAGTGCTACGCCGACGTGCCGCCCGCGTTCGATGCCACGCTGCAAGGGCTGTGGCGCCAGAGCGGGCTGGAACAATGGGTGGATGGCGAGCGGCGCGCCGAACACTTTATCGACCTCGATGTGCTGTAGGTGACGTGCTGTAGGTGACGTTCTGCGGGCGCCCGGGGAGGTGTCGGCGCCGTCGGACTGACGTACGCGGGAACCGCTGGCGCGGCAGCCGCGCGGCAAAGGAAGCAAAACGATGTGTCTGATCCTGGTTGCCTGGCAATCCCACCCGGACTATGCCCTGGTCGTGGCCGGCAACCGCGATGAATTCTATGCCCGCCCCGCGGCGGCCGCGCACTGGTGGCAGGATGCGCCCCAGGTGCTGGCCGGCCGCGACCTCGCCGAGGTCATCGGCGAGCCTGGCACCTGGATGGGCGTCAACGCCGACGGCCGTTTCGCCGCCCTCACCAACTACCGCGCCCCGTCCGAAAAACGCACCGACGCGCGCTCGCGCGGCGAACTGGTGGCGGGCTTCCTGCGCGGCCACGCGGCCCCGTTCGACTACCTCGACGGCCTTGCCGGCGAAGACGGCGCCTATAACGGCTTCAACCTGCTGGCGAGCGACCTGCGCGAACTGTGGTGGTACAGCAACCGCTCGGCGTCGCGCCAGCCGCAACGGCTGCGTCCGGGCCTGTACGGCCTGTCCAACGCACTGCTCGACACCCCCTGGCCCAAGGTGCGCAGCCGCGTCGGCGCGCTGGCCGAAGTGCTGGCCGCCGACAGCGGCCAGGCCACCGCCAGCGCCGAGCCTTACCTGCAGATGCTGGCCGACGAACGCCAGGCCGCGGATTTCGAGCTGCCCGCCACCGGCGTGGCGCCGGAGTGGGAAAAGCTGCTGTCGTCCGCCTTTATCCGCTCGCCGATGTACGGCACGCGCGCCAGCACGGTACTGCGCATCCGCCACGACGGGCGCTTCGACCTGAACGAGCGCAGCTTCGACGCCGATGGCCGCATCGGCGACGTGGCCTACCACGGCACGCTGAACCTGTCGCGCGACACCGGCATCGTGCCGGCGCCCCGCTGAGGGCCGCGCCGGCGCCTTATCCCCGCAGGCGCTTGCGCATCTCGACGTGCGCGATGCCCGCCTCTTCGAACTCCGGCCCCACCTGCTCGAAGCCCACGCGCGCATAGAACGGCGCCGCGTGGGTCTGCGCGTTGAGCACCAGTTCCGCATAACCCAGCTGCTCCGCCTTGCGCATCAGCGCCTCCAGCACCAGCGCGCCGACACCGCTGCCGCGCGCCGGCTTCAGCACGGCCATGCGGCCGATATGGCCGTCGGGCAGCAGCCGGCCGGTGGCCAGCGGCGAGCCGTCGTCGGCCAGCGCCAGCGCATGCCAGCTGGGCTCGTCCCATTCGTCCCATTCCAGTTCCACCGGCACGCCCTGCTCCTCGACGAAGACGGTGTAGCGGATGGCGCGCGCGCGTTCGCGGGCTTCGGACCAGGGGCAGATCAGGACTGTGGTGGACATGGCGGTGAATGCGGCAGTGAAGACAAGACGCGTCCGCGCCGAGCACGGACGGGCGCCAATGATACGCCTGCGCCCGAGGGACTGGCAGGCGAGCGCCGGAAGCACCATTGTGGAGCCAACTGCGCACCTCCACCGCTCTTTTGCACCAACTGAGGGTATACCCCGGGTCGGCAGCCGCATAGCAAATTTGTATGATGACCTGATTACCGAATCACCGGGAAACTTGCCGTGTTCCAGAAAGTCCCTGCCCGCGCCCTGACCGACAACGTCGCCGAACAGCTGCTGGACAAGATCCAGAGCGGCGCCTTCGCCCGCGGCGACAAGCTGCCCACCGAGGCGGTGCTGTCCGAGGAGTTCGGCGTCAGCCGCACCGTGGTGCGCGAGGCCATCTCCCGGCTCAAGTACGAAGGCGTGGTCGAGTCGCGCCAGGGCAGCGGCGTGTTCGTGACGCTGCAGGCCGGCATCCGGCCCCTGCGCATCGACTACACCGACACCGGCACGCTGGAAGCGGTGCTGCAGATCGTCGAGTTGCGCCGCGCGATCGAGGCCGAGGTCGCGGCGCAGGCGGCCCGGCGCCGCACCGATGCCTCGATGGCGGCGATCGACGCCGCGCTGGCCCGCCTCGACGAGGTGGTGGCGCAGGGCGGCGATGGCGTCGCCGAGGACGTGGGCTTCCACCGCGCCATCGCCGAGGCCACCGGCAACCCCTATTTCCTCAAGACGCTCGAGTTCCTCAGCCAGTACCTGGAAGCCGCCACGCGCGTGACCCGCACCAACGAAGCGCGGCGCGCGGACTTTTCGCGCCAGGTGCGCGAGGAACACCAGGCCATCGTCGCGGCGATCCGCGCCGGCGACCCGCTGGCCGCGCGCAATGCCGCGCAGAACCACATGTACAACGCCGCGCACCGGCTGGCCCAGCTGGGCGCCGACGAGAGCGGCGCCACGCACGGCGCCAGCAACTGAAGCGCGCCGCAAGCACCGAATCATCCGTATCTGTTTCAGGGAGTCCTTATGTCCAGGAATATCGGCGTCATCGGCCTTGGTGCCATGGGCTTTGGTGTCGCGCAGTCGCTGCTGCGGGCCGGTTTCAACGTGCACGCCTGCGACCTGCGTGCCGAAGTGCTGCAGCGCTTTGCCGATGCCGGCGGCGTGCCGTGCGCCTCGCCCGCCGAGCTGGGCCGCCGCTGCGACGTGGTGCTGACGCTGGTGGTCAACGCGCAGCAGACCGAGGCCGTGCTGTTCGGCGCCGACGGTGCCGTGGCGGCGATGCAGCCGGGCAAGCTGGTGATCGCCAGCGCCACGGTGCCGCCGGGCTTTGCCGGGACCCTGGGACAGCGCCTGGCCGAAAAAGGCCTGCTGATGCTCGACGCGCCGGTCTCGGGCGGCGCCGCGCGCGCCGCCAGCGGCGAGATGACCATGATGACCTCCGGCCCGGCCGAAGCCTATGCGCTGGCCGAGGACGTGCTGGCCGCCATCGCGGGCAAGGTGTACCGCCTGGGTGCCGCGCACGGTGCCGGCTCCAAGGTCAAGATCATCAACCAGCTGCTGGCCGGCGTGCATATCGCCGCCGCCGCCGAAGCGATGGCGCTGGGCCTGCGCGAAGGCGTGGACCCGGACGCGCTCTATGACGTGATCACCCACAGCGCCGGCAACTCGTGGATGTTCGAGAACCGCGTGCCGCATATCCTGAAGGGCGATTACACGCCGCTGTCCGCGGTCGACATCTTCGTCAAGGACCTGGGCATGGTGCTCGACACCGCGCGCACCAGCAAATTCCCGCTGCCGCTGTCGGCGGCCGCGCACCAGATGTTCATGATGGCCTCGACCGCAGGCCACGGCGGCGAGGACGATTCCGCGGTGATCAAGATCTTCCCGGGCATCGAACTGCCCGGCCAGGCCGAATAAGGAGCCGCGACCATGACCGCCCTCCTTGGCTGCATCGCCGACGACTTCACCGGCGCCACCGACCTCGCCAACACGCTGGTGCGCAACGGCATGCGCACCGTGCAGACCATCGGCGTGCCCGCCTCCATGGCCGATATCGGCAGCGCCGACGCCGTGGTGGTCGCGCTCAAGTCGCGCACCGTGCCCGCGGCCCAGGCCGTGGCCGAATCGCTCGCCGCGCTGCAGTGGCTGCGCGCGCAGGGCTGCCGCCAGTTCGTCTTCAAGTACTGCTCCACCTTCGATTCGACCGACGCCGGCAATATCGGGCCGGTGGCCGAGGCCTTGCTGGCGGCGCTGGACAGCGACTTCACCATCGCCTGCCCGGCCTTCCCGGAGAACGGCCGCACCATTTTCCGCGGCCACCTGTTCGTCGGCGATGCGCTGCTGAACGAATCGGGCATGGAGCACCATCCGCTGACGCCGATGACCGATGCCAACCTGGTGCGCGTGCTGCAGCGCCAGAGCAAGCACAAGGTGGGGCTGCTGCGCTACGACGCAATCGCGCGCGGCGCGCAGGCTACGGCCGAACGCATCGCCGCGCTGCGCGGCGAGGGTGTACGCATGGCGATTGCCGATGCGGTCTCCGACGCCGACCTGCTTACGCTGGGCGAGGCTTGCGCCGGTCTGCCGCTGGTGACCGGCGGCTCCGGCATCGCGCTGGGCCTGCCCGAGAACTTCCGCCGCGCCGGCCTGCTGCCGCAGCGCGCCGACGCCGACGCGGTGCCGGCCATCGCCGGCCCCGGCGTGGTGCTGGCCGGCAGCGCCTCGCGCGCGACCAATGGCCAGGTGGCACGCTGGCTCGAGCAAGGCCGCCCGGCGCTGCGCATCGACCCGCTCGCGCTGGCGCGCGGCGAGGCCGTGGCCGACGCGGCGCTCGCCTTTGCCGCCGCGCATGACGAGCCGGTGCTGGTCTATGCGACCTCCAGCCCGGACGAAGTCAAGGCGGTGCAGGCCGAGCTGGGCGTGGCGCGCGCCGGCCACCTGGTCGAGCAATGCCTGGCCGT
The DNA here is from genome assembly GCF_000372525.1 of Cupriavidus neocaledonicus. GTDB lineage: Bacteria > Pseudomonadota > Gammaproteobacteria > Burkholderiales > Burkholderiaceae > Cupriavidus > Cupriavidus neocaledonicus. Next base: position 116,387 of record NZ_AQUR01000093.1, on the reverse strand, counting down.
GGTCGCCGCCGGACTGAAGGCACGCGGCACGCGCCGCTTCGTGGTCGCGGGCGGCGAGACCTCGGGCGCGGTGGTGCAGGCGCTGGGCGTGCGCGCGCTGCGCATCGGCGCGCAGATCGCCCCGGGGGTGCCGGCCACCGTCACGCTGGATGCCACGCCGCTGGCGCTCGCGCTCAAGTCGGGCAACTTCGGCGGGCCGGACTTTTTCGACGAAGCGCTGCGCCAGCTGGGAGGCCAGTGATGAGCACCGAAAGCAAGCTGCGCGAAGAGATCTGCCGCATCGGCGCCAGCCTGTACCAGCGCGGCTATACCGTGGGCTCGGCCGGCAATATCAGCGCGCGGCTCGACGACGGCTGGCTGATCACCCCGACCGATGCGTGCCTGGGCATGATGGACCCCGCATCGGTCGCCAAGGTCGCCGCCGACGGCACCTGGATGTCGGGCGACAAGCCGTCGAAGACGCTGACGCTGCATCGCGCCATCTATGACAACAACCCCGGGGCGCACGCCGTGGTGCATACGCACTCGACCCACCTCGTGGCCCTGACGCTGGCCGGGGTCTGGCAACCGGACGACGTACTGCCGCCGCTCACGCCCTACTACGTGATGAAGGTCGGCCATGTGCCGCTGATTCCCTACCATCGCCCCGGCGATCCCGCGGTGGCCGCGCGCGTGGCCACGCTGGCCGCGCAGGTGCGCGGCGTGCTGCTGGAGCGCCTGGGGCCGGTGGTGTGGGAGTCCAGCGTATCGCGCGCCGCGTTCGCGCTGGAAGAACTGGAGGAGACCGCCAAGCTATGGATGACCATGAAAGACGTGCCGGGCTTTGCCGCCCGCGCGGCGCTGCCCGACAGCGCCCTGGCTGAGCTGCGCGACGCCTTCCAGGCGCGCTGGTAGCACCAGCCCCGCTGCTTCCCTGACCACCCCGGCCTGATCCCGGCGCGGCGGCCCCGGCCACCGCGCGGGGGACGCGCATGCCTGCGATCCGCGCGTGGCCGCAACCACAAGACCAGACTCACCACCATACCCGGAGACCACCGATGCCATCCAACCAACCGGCGGCCAGCGTGCCCGCCTTCGACAGCCTGGGCGGCAACGCCCGGCTCGACGCCGACACCCGGATCGAGAAACGCGCCTATAGCAAGGTGTTCTGGCGCATCATGCCGTTCCTGATGCTGTGCTACGTGGTCGCCTACCTCGACCGCGTCAACGTCGGCTTCGCCAAGCTGCAGATGGGCCAGGACCTGGCCTTCTCCGAGACCGTGTTCGGCCTGGGTGCCGGCCTGTTCTTTATCGGCTATTTCCTGTTCGAGCTGCCCAGCAACCTGCTGATGCACAAGATCGGCGCGCGCATCTGGATCGCGCGCATCATGATCACGTGGGGCATCATCTCGGCGCTGTTCATGTTCGTGCAGACGCCGACGCAGTTCTACGTGATGCGCTTCCTGCTCGGCCTGGCCGAAGCCGGCTTCTATCCCGGCGTGATCCTGTACCTGACCTACTGGTTCCCGGCCAACCGCCGCGCCAGGATGATCGCGCTGTTCATGTCCGGCATCCCCATTGCCGGCATGTTCGGCAACCCGCTGTCGGGCTGGATCATGGACGCGTTCAACGGCACCCACGGCATGCGTGGCTGGCAGTGGATGTTCCTGCTCGAGGCGCTGCCCGCGTTCGTGATCGGCTTGCTGACGATCTTCGTGCTGCGCGACGGCATCGACAAGGCGCCGTGGCTCGACGCCGACGAGAAGCGCGTGCTCAAGCGCAATATCGAGGAAGACCAGCGCAATGCCGGCGCCGCCGCCGGCAAGGGGCATGGCCACTCGCTGGGCGCGGTGTTTGCCGACCGCCGCGTGTGGTGGATGTGCCTGATCTACTTCTGCTTCGTCACCGGCCAGTACGCGCTGACCTTCTGGATGCCCACGCTGGTGAAGTCCAGCGGCGTGACCGGCAACTTCAATATCGGCCTGCTGTCGGCGATCCCGTTCCTCTGCGCGGTGGTGGTGATGAACATCCTGGGCCATAGCGCGGACGCGCGCCGCGAGCGCCGCTGGCACCTGATCGTGCCGGCGCTGATGGGTGCCGCGGGCTTTGCCATCGCCGCCTCGTTCACCAACAATACGACCGTGGCGATTGCCGCGCTGTCGCTGGCCGCCGCCGGCGTGCTGACCTGCGCGCCGCTGTTCTGGTCGCTGCCGACCTCGTTCCTGTCGGGCATCGCTGCGGCCTCGGGCATTGCGGTGGTCAACTCGGTGGGCAACCTGGCCGGCTTCGTGTCGCCGTACATGGTGGGCGCGCTCAAGGACCTGACCCAGAGCACCCAGCTGCCGATGTACGTGCTGTCGGCCATCCTGGTGGTCGGCGCCGTGCTGGTGTGGCTGACGCCCGCTAAACTGGTCAATCGCTGAACCCGCTTTCGCTTCCGGAGTTTTCCATGCCGCGCTTTGCCGCCAACCTGTCGATGATGTACCAAGAGCACGCCTTCCTGGACCGCTTTGCCGCTGCCGCGGCCGACGGCTTCCGGGCGGTCGAGTACCTGTTCCCGTACGAGCACCCCGCCGCCGAGCTGCGCGCGCGCCTCGACGCGAACGGCCTCGCGCAGGCGCTGTTCAATGCCCCGCCGGGCGACTGGGCGGCGGGCGAGCGCGGCCTGGCGGCGCTGCCGGGACGCGAGGCGGAATTCCGCGGCACCATCGGCCGCGCGCTCGAATACGCCGGCGTGATCGGCAACGACCGCATCCATGTGATGGCCGGCCTGGTCCCGGCCGATGCCGATCCCGCGCGCTGCCGCGCCGCCTACCTGGAGAACCTGGCCTTTGCCGCCAGCGCGGCGGCCGCGCAGGGCGTGACCGTGCTGATCGAGCCGATCAATACGCGCGACATGCCGGGCTATTTCCTCAACCGCCAGGACGACGGCCAGGCGATCTGCAAGGAGGTCGGCGCGGCCAACCTGAAGGTGCAGTTCGACTGCTACCACTGCCAGATCGTCGAGGGCGATGTCGCGATGAAGCTGCGGCGCGACATCGCCGGCATCGGCCATATCCAGGTCGCCGGCGTGCCGGAGCGCCATGAGCCCGACGTGGGCGAGCTGCACTACCCCTACCTGTTCGACGTCATTGACGCGCTCGGCTATGCCGGCTGGATCGGCTGCGAATACCGCCCGCGCGCCGGCACCTCGGCAGGCCTGGGCTGGCTCAAGCCCTACCTCGGCCGCTGATGCAACACCACTGAAGACCTCTTGCCATGAACGTACTGATTACCGGCGGCGCCGGCTTCCTCGGCCTGCAACTCGCCCGCCTGCTGCTGCAACGCGGCACCCTGAACCTGGACGGCCAGGCCGTCGCCTTCGAGCGCCTGACCCTGCTCGACGTGGTCGCGCCGCAAGGGCTGGACGATGCGCGCGTGCGCGTGGTGACCGGCGACCTGTCCGATCCCGCGGTGCTGCGCCAGGCCATCGACCAGGACACCGGCGCGGTGTTCCACCTCGCCGCCGTGGTCAGCGGCCAGGCCGAGGCCGATTTCGAACTCGGCATGCGCGTCAACCTGGACGCGTCGCGTGCGCTGCTGGAAACGTGCCGCGAACTGGGCCACAAGCCGCGCGTGCTGTTCACCAGCTCGGTCGCGGTCTATGGCGGCGAGCTGCCGCCGGTGGTGCAGGACGACACCGCGCTGAACCCGCAATCGTCGTACGGCGTGCAGAAGGCCATCGGCGAACTGCTGCTGTCCGACTACAGCCGCCGCGGCTTCGTCGATGGCCGCGTGCTGCGCCTGCCGACCATCAGCGTGCGCCCGGGCAAGCCCAACGCGGCGGCGTCGTCGTTCGCCAGCGGCATCATCCGCGAGCCGCTGGCGGGCGTGGCGGCCAACTGCCCGGTAGCACCGGAGACTAAGCTGTGGCTGCTGTCGCCACGCGCCGCGGTGGCCGCGCTGGTCAACGGCATCGAGCTGGCGGGCGAGCGCCTGGGCAACCGGCGCGTGGTCAACCTGCCGGGCTTGTCGGTCACCGCCGCGGGCATGGTCGACGCGCTGCGCCGCGTCGCGGGCGACGCGGTGGCGGACTTGGTGACGTGGCAACGCGAGGAGCGCGTCGAGAAGATCGTCGGCACGTGGCCCGCGGCGTGGAATGCGGAACGGGCCTTGTCGCTGGGGTTCGAGAGCGATGCGAGCTTTGATGCGGTGATCCGGGCTTATATGGAAGATGCGGGGGTGGGCAAGTAAGCTGCCCACGCGGCAAGCGGGTCGTAGGCAAATACGTCGGAGCTTGCCATCACCCCTCGCAATCGCTCCCCTCTCCCGCGAAGTGGGAGAGGGGTGGGGGTGAGGGCCGGAGCGGCAACGAAGTCAAGTGTGTCGGTATGCCTGCGCCTGCCCTCACCCCCTGCCCCTCTCCCGCGCGCGGGAGAGGGGAGCAAACAAGCGGGATTTGAAGTTTCGTTTGGGCGGGTCACCCCGCCGGCTTCACCACCTCATACCCCTCGATCACCTCCCGCACCACCCCCGGGATCGGCGCCGACTTCTTCGTCGCCGGGTCCGCGCACACATAGACGATTTCACCGGTGATCAGGTGCTCGTCGCCCCGATACATCTCCACCCGGAACAGCATGCTCGACCGCCCCAGCCGCGCCATGCGGCCGCGGATGTCGAGCTGATCGTCGAAGCGCGCCGACGCGTGGTACTCCAGCGTCGACTTGACCACGAAGATATCCACGCCGTGCGCGTGCAGCACGTCCTCCGGATAGCGGATGCCCAGCGCGCGCCAGTACTCGGTCACGCAGATATCGCAATAGGTCAGGTAGTGCGCATTGAAGACGATCGACTGCGGATCGACCTCGGACCAGCGCACGCGCAGCGGGATGGTGTGGCGGAACTCCTCTTTGGCCATTGACGTGGTCTCCCTGGTGGTTTGTCGGCGCAATGCAAAGCATCAGGCCGCCGCCCCGCCGGCATGGGGCCGGCAGGCGCGGCGGCCTGGTTGAACGCAACGGGTGCTGGCTTACTGCGGCTTGGCCAGCCCCAGCTTCTCGATGATCGCCTTTTCCTTCTTGACGGTTTCCGCCGCGAACTGCGCATACTGCTGGCTGTTCATGTAGAACGGCTCCATGTCGAACTTGGCCAGCGACTCGCGGTAGTTGGGCATCTCCATGGCCTTCCTGAAGGCGTCATGCAGCTTCTGCACGATCTTCGGGTCGGTGCCCTTGGGCGCGACCAGGCCGAACGGCGAGGTCTGCACGATGCCCATGCCCAGTTCCTTCAGCGTCGGCACGTTGGGGAAGCGCGCCGAGCGCTTCTCGCCCCAGGTCGACAGCAGGCGCAGCTTGCCCTGCTCTACGTACGGCGCCCACGCCGGCGTGTCGGCCACCGACATCACGTGGCCGCCCAGCAGCGCCTGCATCGATTCCGAGTTGCCCTTGTACGGGATATGCGAGAACTGCACGCCCTGCTTCATCGCCAGTTCTTCCATGGTCAGGTGCAGCGTGGTCATCGACCCCGGCGAACCGTAGGTCAGCTTGCCCGGGTTGGCCTTGGCGTAGGCGATGTAGTCCTGCATGGTCTTGATCGGCGACTCGGCCGGCACCACCAGGCCGAACGAATAGCCGGCGAGGTTGATGATGTAGCTCAGGTCCTTGACCGGGTCCCAGTTGATCTTGGTGGTGTACGGCAGGCGGTAGACCGGCATGGCCACCTGCGCCAGCGTGTAGCCGTCGGGCGCGGTGCTCTGCATCAGCTGCGCCGGCAGCACGCCGCCGGCACCGGGCTTGTTCTCGACGATCACCGGCTGGCCCAGGATCTTCGAGGCGTTGTCGGCCAGCACGCGGAACGGGATATCGGTGGAGCCGCCGGCGGTGTAGCCGATCACCAGCCGGATCGGGCGCTGCGGGAACTTGTCGGCCTGGGCCTGGGCGGGCAAGGCGGCAAGACCGAGGGCCGCGGTGGCGGCGGCGATGCCCGCGCGGGCGAGGAAGTGGCGGCGTTGCATTTGAATGTGTCTCCTAGTGCTGCAAATCACTGCTTGAAAAGTGCGTGGACCGGCGCGACCGCAAGTCGGGGCCTAGTCCTGCGAGGTGCCGAACGCGGTGCGCAGCGCGGCGACGGCATCGGCATGCGCCTGCGCCACCGCGGGCACGAACCGGCCCAGCTTGAAGAAGTCATGGATCATGCCGGGGTAGTCGGCCAGCGTGGCGGCAACGCCGGCGGCGCCGAGCTTTTCGGCATAGGCCACGCCCTCGTCATGCAGCGGGTCGTAGCCGGCCACCGCGATCCAGGCCGGGCAGACCCCGCCTACCTCGGCACCGGTGCCGCCGCCGTCGAGCGGCGCGAAGCGCCAGTCGTCGCGGCTGGCATCCTGGTCCAGGTACTGCGCGAAAAACCAGCGGATCATGTCCGCCGTCAGCAGGTAGCCATCCGCCAGCGCGCGGTGCGAGGGCGTATCCTGGCGCGCGCAGGTGCCCGGATAGATCAGCAGTTGCAGCACCGGTGCCAGCCCGGCATCGCGCGCCTCGACCGCGCAGGCGGCGGCCAGCGTGCCGCCGGCACTGTCGCCGCCCAGGCCGATGCGGGCGGGGTCGGCGCCGAGCTTGTCGGCTTCGGCAAAGACCCAGTGCAGCACATCGAAGGCGTCGTTGACCGCGGTCGGGAAGCGCCATGCCGGCCCGAGCCGGTAATCCACCGACAGCACCATGCAGTCGGCCTGGCCGCACAGCAGGCGGCACAGCGGGTCGTGCGAATCGACGCTGCCGACCGTGAAGCCGCCGCCATGGAAATACACCAGCAGCGGCAGCGGCTCGATCCAGCTGGCTTCGCGCGGCGTGTACAGCCGCACCGGGATGGCGTGGCCGTCGCGGGCCGGCACCAGCAGGTCTTCCGCGGTATGCACCGGTGGCGGGTTGATATCGAGGATCGGCGCGCTCTTCTCGTAGGCGATCTTGGCGTCTTCCGGCGCCATGGCGTGGATCGGCGGCCGCTTGGCGCGCGCGATCAGGGCCAGCAACGTGGCCATCTGCGGGTCCAGCGGATGATCCGGCAAGCCTGGCGTGGCGGATGGGGAAGACGGTACGACAGACATAGGGCGCGATGCGGCACAAACCCGACGCGGGCCCCGCGCGGGCGCGGCGTCGGCATCGGGACAAGTTCGAATAGTGAACGGTCGTTCGATTTTAGTATGATGCCAGATGTTTCCGACCCCGGGCAGTCCGAGATAACCCCGAAAAGTCCGACTCACCGTGCCACGCGGCAAGTTTTTGCGCGATGATCGGCTGGCGGCACGCCCGGAGCGAGCGAAAACGATTGCGGCAGGTCCATTGAAGCCCAGGACAGCGCACGGCGCCAGTCACAGGCAAGGGCCGTGACGAAAGGAATTCCAATAATTTCGCGGCATATCCCAGCAGGAGACAAGCAAAACATGGCGTTCATCTACTATCTGACCCACATTCACCTGGACTTCGGCGCGGTCAGCGTGCTGAAGTCGGAATGCGAGCGCATCGGCATCCGCCGGCCATTGCTGGTGACTGACCAGGGCGTGGTCGCGGCCGGCGTGGCGCAGCGCGCCATCGACGCGATGGCGGGCCTGCCGGTGACGGTGTTCGACGAGACCCCGTCGAACCCGACCGAGGCCATGGTGCGCAAGGCCGCCGCGCAGTACCGCGAGCACGGCTGCGACGGCCTGGTGGCGGTGGGCGGCGGGTCGTCGATCGACCTGGCCAAGGGCATCGCGATCCTGGCCACGCACGAGGGCGAGCTGACCACCTATGCCACCATCGAAGGCGGCAGCGGCAAGATCACCGACCAGGCCGCGCCGCTGATCGCGGTGCCCACCACCGCGGGCACCGGCAGCGAGGTCGCGCGCGGCGCCATCATCATCCTGGACGATGGCCGCAAGCTGGGCTTCCACTCCTGGCACCTGCTGCCCAAGTCGGCGGTGTGCGATCCAGAACTGACCCTGGGCCTGCCCGCCGGCCTGACCGCCGCCACCGGCATGGACGCTATCGCCCACTGCATCGAGACCTTCCTGGCTCCCGCCTTCAACCCGCCCGCCGACGGCATCGCGCTCGACGGCCTGGAGCGCGGCTGGACCCATATCGAGCGCGCCACCCGCGACGGCAACGACCGCGATGCGCGCCTGAACATGATGAGCGCGTCGATGCAGGGCGCGATGGCGTTCCAGAAGGGACTGGGCTGCGTGCATTCGCTGTCGCACCCGCTCGGCGGGCTGAAGATCGACGGCCGCACCGGCCTGCACCACGGCACCCTCAACGCGGTGGTGATGCCGGCGGTGCTGCGCTTCAACGCCGACGCGCCCACCGTGGTGCGCGACCACCGCTACGCGCGCCTGCGCCGCGCCATGCACCTGCCCGACGGCGCCGACCTGGCGCAGGCGGTGCACGACATGACCGCGCGCCTGGGCCTGCCCACCGGACTGCGCCAGATGGGCGTCACCGAGGACATGTTCGACAAGGTGATCGCGGGCGCGCTGCGCGACCACTGCCACAAGACCAACCCGAAAGAAGCCAGCGCCGCGGATTATCGGCGTATGCTTGAGCAGTCCATGTAGCACACCGCGTAGCATCCAGCGGCCTCCCGCCGGTCGGACCGACCAAGCGGCTGTCCGGCGGCCCTCCCTCCACAGCGCAGGAGACAACATGAGCGGCGAGCACTTGCAGGTAGTCCATGGCGATATTACCCGGATGGAAGTCGATGCCATCGTCAATGCGGCCAACAGCGGCCTGCTCGGCGGCGGCGGCGTCGACGGGGCCATCCACGGGGCCGGCGGTCCCGCCATCATGGAGGCCTGCCGCGCGATCCGCGACGCGCAGGGCGGCTGCCCCACCGGCGAGGCGGTGCTGACTACGGGCGGCCGCCTGCCGGCCCCTTACGTGATCCACGCGGTCGGGCCGGTGTGGCACGGCGGCGGCCAGGGCGAGGACGAGCAGCTCGCCAATGCCTACCGCAACAGCATCCGTCTGGCGGCGCAGCATCACCTGCGCACGCTGGCCTTTCCCAACATCAGCACCGGCATCTACGGCTTCCCGCGCGAACGCGCGGCGGATATCGCCATCGCCGCGGTGCGCGAGGCGCTGGCCGGGGCGCCGGAGATCGAGCAGGTCACCTTCGTCTGCTTCGACGACGAGAACTACCGGCTTTACCGCGAGCGGCTGAGCTGAAATCCCGCCGGCGGCGGCCTGGGCCGCCGCCGGCGGAGTTCTGCGTTGCCGGCGCTCAGGCCGGCAGCGCGCTGCGGATCAGCTGGTTGATCCGTTCCGGCTGCTCGTGGATCACCCAGTGGCTGCCCTCGGGGATGCGCTCGAGCCGCAGGTCGGGCACGAAATCGGCCAGGCCGTCCACCAGCGACTTCGGCAGCGCGCGGTCGCGCTCGCCCCAGATCACCAGCGTCGGTACCCTGACCACGAACGCGGCCGGATCCAGCCGCGCAATGTCGGGCGGTGGCTCGCCCTCGCCCGGCGGATGCATTGGCGAGGCCCGGTAGAAGTTGACGCCGCCGGTGAGCGGATGCACGCCGGCGTCCTTGCCTTCGCCCGGCTGCGACCACGCCGCGTGGTACCTGGCGCGCGTCTCGGCGGTGTACCAGGCCGCCGGCTTGCCGTCGTCGTCGGACAGCATCCGGTCCAGCAGCGCGAAGTCGTTGGCGGCCAGCGCCTGTTCCGAACCCGGCTTGCGCAGCCAGTTCATGTAGGCCGACGCGGCCTGCTGCGCCGGATCGGTGGCGAGCGCGCGCGCGAACAGGTACGGATGGGGCGAATTGACGATGACCAGCTGGCGCACCAGCTGCGGGAACTGGATCGCCAGGTTCCAGCAGATCGCGCCGCCCCAGTCGTGCGCCACCACCACCGCCTGGTCATAGCCCAGCGCGCCGACCAGCTGCACCAGGTCTTCGACGATATGGCGCGGCCGGTAGGCGCTGACGTCGGCGGGCTTGCTTGACAGGTTGAAGCCGCGCAGGTCGGGCGCGACGGCGAAATGCGTGCGGCCGAACTCGGCCAGCTGCGCCTCCCATTCGAACCAGAATTCCGGAAAGCCGTGCACGAACAGCATCAGCGGCTTGCCGCGCTCGCCCGCGCTGGCGTAGTGCAGCCGGGTTTCGTTGGGCAGCGTGGCGTACTGCAGGTGGCGGATCACGGCGGCGGGCGCTACCATGTTGTTCTCCATATGCGGTCCTCCTCGTGGCGGCGTTGTGCGGCGCATGGTCAGCCGCGCAACGCGGCAACGAGGCCCGCGCGGACCTCGGGCTTGTCGGCAAACGGATCGCCGGGGTTGCGCTGCCCGACGATATCCTCGAAGCGCTGGCGCACGGGAGCGAGCGCCTGGGGGTGGGAATAAATATAGAAGCTTTCCTCGCGGATGGCATCGAACGTGATTTGCGCCACCTCCGCCGCGGTCACCTTGCCGGAGCCGACGGCCTTGTCCGACAAGGCCTGCGACACCATTTGCGAACGCGTCGGCGGCGCCTGGTTGGCCAGGTCGGCGGGCCGGTTGCGCTGCGACTGGCTGATGCCGGTCGGCACGAAGTACGGGCACAGCACCGAGCAGCGCACCTGCTCCGTCACCAGCCCCAGGTCCTGGTACAGCGTTTCGGTCAGCGCCACCACCGCGTGCTTCGACACGTTGTACACGCCCATCGCCGGCGGATTCAGCAAGCCCGCCATCGATGCGGTGTTGACGATATGCCCCTCGAACGCCGGATCCTTCTCGGCCGCGGCCAGCATCAGCGGCGTGAAGATGCGCACCCCGTGCACCACGCCGTACAGGTTGACGCCAAGCACCCATTCCCAGTCCCGCTCCGAGTTTTCCCAGATCAGGCCGCCCGCGCCCACGCCGGCATTGTTGAACAGCAGGTTGACCTGGCCAAAGGCTTCGAGCGCGGCATCGGCCAGTGCCTGCACCTGCCCGGCTTGCGAGACGTCGGTACGCAGGCCGATCACCGGCACGTTGCGCGCCTGGAACTCGGCGACGGTCGCGTCCAGCGCGTCTTCCTGCACGTCGGCCAGCACCAGCTTCATGCCGAGGTCGGCGGCGATGCGGGCGAATTCCTTGCCGAAGCCCGAGGCGCCACCGGTAATGACGGCCACCTTGTTGGAGAAATCCTTCATGTCGTCTGTCCTGTCGCGTGAGTCCAATGGGAGCTGTCCGCCGCATGGCGGGCATGCGGGTTCAGTCCAGCAGGTCGGGCTGTTCCTTGACGATGCGGGCATAGAGCGGCTGGAACTGGAACCAGCCCGCCTGCGCCGTGCCGACGATCGAATAGGCCTGGCGCGCGGCGGCGTCGGCAATCACCTTCAGCGGCGCCTGCGTGCGCGCGGCGGCGGCTTCGGCCAGCAGCTGCACCTGGCACGAGCGCTCCATGGTGATGAACCACCACGCCGCTTCGTCGACGGTCTTGCCGACCGTCAGCAGGCCGTGGTTCTGCAGGATCGCGGCCTTGTTCTGCCCGAGCGCGTTGGCGATGCGCTGGCCCTCGTCCAGCTCCACCACCACGCCGCCAAAGTCGTCATAGACCGCATGGTCGTTGTAGAAGGCGCACACGTCCTGGGTCAGCGCATCGAGCGGGCGGCCCAGCGTCGACCACGCGCGCCCATAGGTGCTGTGCGAATGCGCGGCGGCGACCGCGTCGGGGCGGGTCTGGTGCACGCGCGAATGGATCGCGAAGGCCGCGGCATTGACCGGGTAGTCGCCCTCGACCACGTCGCCGTGGTGATCGCAGCGGATCAGGTTGGAGACCCGGACCTGGCTGAAATGCACGCCGAAGGGATTGACCCAGAAGGTATCGGGGAACTCGGGGTCGCGCGCGGTGATATGGCCGGCCACGCCTTCGTCGAAGCCGAATTTCGAGAACAGCCGGAAGGCGGCGGCCAGGCGCTGCTTGCGGTGCAGGCGCTCTTCGCCCGCGGTGGCGAACTGGGGCGGCCGTGGCAGGTTGCGGTAGCGGGCCTTGACCTCTTCGGGCAGGCCGGCGCCGATCTCGTCGGCGCTCTGGATTTGCGGGGCTTGCGGGGCATTCATCGGTGTCTCCGTCCTGGTGATATCCGTTGCCCGCGGCGCGCCGTGCAGACGCGCCGCGGCCCTGCATGCGCCGGTCAGACCAGCTTGACCAGCTGCTTGCCGAAGTTCTTGCCCTTGAGCAGGCCGATAAAGGCCTCCGGCGCGCTCGCCAGGCCCTCGGCGATGCTCTCGCGGAACTTGAGCTTGCCCTGCGCGACCGCGGTGCCCAGTTCCTTCAGCGCCTGCGGCCACACATCCATGTGCTCGGAGACGATAAAGCCCTCGATGGTCAGGCGCGAGACCAGGATCAGCTGGGGGTTCTTCAGCGGCAGTGGCTGGCCGTCATAGCCGGCAATCATGCCGCACAGGGCAATGCGGCCGAAGGCGTTCATGCGCGACAGCACCGCGTCGAAGATCTCGCCGCCGACGTTCTCGAAATAGCCGTCGATGCCATCGGGCGTGGCTTCCTTGAGCATGGTGTAGAGCTCTTTCGGGTCTTTCGCCGCCTTGTAGTCGATACAGGCGTCGAAGCCCAGCTCATTGACCACGTAGTCGCACTTGTCCTTGCCGCCGGCAAAGCCGACCGCGCGGCAGCCGGCCAGCTTGGCCAGCTGGCCCACCACGCTGCCGACCGCGCCCGACGCGGCGCTGACCGCGATGGTCTTGCCCGCCTTGGGCTGGATGATCTTGTTCAGGCCATACCACGCGGTCACGCCCGGCATGCCGACCGCGCCGAGGTAGGCCGACAGCGGGATATGCGTGGTGTCGACCGGCTGCAGGCCGGTGCCGTCGCTGACGCCCATTTCCTGCCAGCCGAACATGCCGACCACCTTGTCGCCCGGCTTGAACTTGCTGTTTTTGCTTTCCACCACTTCGCCGACGGTGCCGCCGATCATCACTTCATTGAGCGGCTGCGGCGCGGCGTAGGACTTGCTGTCGTTCATGCGGCCGCGCATGTACGGGTCGAGCGACAGATAGTGGTTGCGCACCAGCACCTGGCCGTCGGCGATCTGCGGCACGGGCACTTCTTCCAGCCGGAAATTGGCCGGCGTGACCGCGCCTTCGGGACGCGAGGCCAGGACGATGCGCTTGAATGTGTTGGACATGGTCGAATTCCTTCCAATGGGAGATGGAAACTGCATGGAAACTGCTGAAGCGGGGCAATGCGGCACATGAAGCGCCCCGCCTGTCCTGGCGCCGACGCTCAGCCGTCGGCGCCGGTATCGGTTTCGCCGGGGCGCTGCGGCGGCATGCGCCGGATGTACTTGAACGTGCCCGAGCCGCGCGCCACGGTCTTGCCGTCGGCATCGACGATCTCGGCCTCGCAGAACACCATGGTGGTGGTGCGGTGCACGGTGGTGCCGCGCGCGCTCAGGTGGCCGCGGCCCGGCGCCATGAAGCTGCTCTTCATCTCGATGGTGACCACGCCGCGGCCATCGGCATCGCTGCTGCGGCCGGCCACCGCCATGGCGACGTCGAGCAGCGTCATGATGACGCCGCCGTGGGCCATGTCCCAGCTGTTCTGGTGGCGCTTCTCGATCGGCAGCGAGATCTCGCTGCGCCCGCCCTCGGCCAGGCTGCAGGTCACGCCAAGCTCGGCAAGGAAGGGGATATGGCTCAGGGAGCCGGTGTACTGGTTCATGGCAATGCGAATGGAAGTGGGGGATTGGAGAGGCGCCGGCGGTTTGCCCGCCGGCGCCGACCCCGCATTATTGCCGCAAACGAAGGCCGTCGCTCAGACCGCGCTGACGCCGCCGTCGACCGCCAGGATCTGCCCGGTGATGTGCTTGCCGGCATCGCTGGCGAACAGCAGCGCGGCGCCCTTCAGGTCTTCGTCGTCGCCCAGCCGATGCAGCGGCACACCCGCGCACATGGCCTCGACGCCCATGCGCTCGAGCGAGCCCTTGGTCATCTTGGACGGGAAGAAGCCCGGCGCCAGCGCGTTGACGGTGATGTTGTGCTCGCCCCACTCCGCCGCCAGCGTGCGGGTGAAATTGACCACCGCGCCCTTGGAGGTGTTGTAGGCAATGGTCTCCATCGACCCCGGCGGATTGCCGGCCAGGCCCGCGATCGACGCCACGTTGATGATGCGGCCGTAGCGGCGCGGGATCATCGACAGCTTGCCGATGCGCTGGCTCAGCAGGAACAGGCCGCGGATATTCAGGTTCATGACCTTGTCCCACGCTTCCAGCGGATGGTCTTCCGCCGGCGCGCCCCAGGTCGCGCCGGCGTTGTTGACCAGGATGTCGACGTGGCCAAGCCTGGCGATGGCCTCGTCGGCCAGGCGCGCGATCTCGGCTTCCTGCGAGCCGTCGGCGGCGATCCAGTCGGCCTCGATGCCGAGGCCCTTCAGGTGCTCCTGCGCGGCGCGCAACTCGTCGGCCTTGCGCGCCGACAGCACGATGCGCGCGCCCTGCTCGCCCAGCGCCTCGGCAATCTGCAGGCCAAGCCCGCGCGAGCCGCCGGTGATCAGCGCGGTCTTGCCCTTCAGGTCAAACAATTGCTGGATGGTGCGCATGTTGTCTCTTCCTTGGTTGTCTTGAGTGAGGCAGTAAGCAGGCAGAACCGGTGCTCAGAACCAGGCGTCCTGCATGTCCAGCGTGGTGCGGTCGAGCGAGGCCAGCAGGTCGAGCTGCGGACCGACCCTGGGTAGCTCGAAGCGGAAGAAGTACGCCGCCGCGGCCAGCTTGCCGCGATAGAAGTCCTGGTCTTCCTGGCCGCTCGCCTGCGCCAGCGCGGCTTGCGCCAGCAGTGCCTGCTCCAGCCAGATCCACGCCACCACCACATGTCCGAAGGCTTCGAGATAGATCGATGCATTGGCCAGCGTCACGTTGGCATCGCCGGCGCTCCACAGCGTCTGTGTGACCTCGGCCAGACGCTTGGTTGCGGCGCCGAGTGCGCGCGCCTGCTGCGCCAGTTCGGCATCGTCCGCGGCCAGCGCGCGGCCGATGGTGGCCTGCACGCGCTCGCCCAGCAGCCTGAACGCGGCGCCATCCTTCATCACCACCTTGCGGCCCAGCAGGTCCAGGCCCTGGATGCCGTGCGTGCCTTCGTGGATGGGGTTCAGGCGGTTGTCGCGGTAGAACTGCTCGACGTTGTATTCGCGCGTGTAGCCGTAGCCGCCATGCACCTGGATCGCGAGGTTGTTGGCCTCCAGGCACCATTGCGAAGGCCAGCTCTTGGCGATCGGGGTCAGGATATCGAGCAGCAGCGCCAGGCGCGCGTGCGCGTCCTGGTCGCCGGCGGCGGCGGCCGCTTCCTCTTCGTCGACCAGCCGCGCGCAGTAAAGGTTAAGCGCCAGGCCGCCCTCGACATAGCTCTTCTGCGCCAGCAGCATGCGGCGGATATCGGCGTGCTCGACCAGCTTCACCTGCGGGCTGGCGGCGTCCTTGCCGCCGGGGCCGACCGGGCGGCCTTGCGGACGGTTGCGCGCATAGTCCAGCGCGTGCAGGTAGCCGGTATAGCCCAGCATCACCGCGCCCAGGCCCACGCCGATGCGCGCCTCGTTCATCATGTGGAACATGCAGGCCAGGCCCTTGTGCGGCTCGCCCACCAGGTAGCCGATGGCGCCGGCCTTGCCGCCCGGCCGATACTTCATGCCCTCGCCGAAATTCAGCAGGCAGTTGGTGGTGCCGCGGTAGCCCATCTTGTGGTTCAGGCCGGCCAGCACCACGTCATTGTGCTCGCCCAGCGAGCCGTCCTGGTTGACCAGGTACTTCGGCACGATAAACAGCGAAATGCCCTTCACGCCCGGGATCAGCTTGCCGTCCGGGCCGGGAATCTTGGCCAGCACCAGGTGGACGATGTTCTCCGACAGCTCGTGCTCGCCGGCGGAAATCCACATCTTGTTGCCGCGCAGCCGGTATTGCGCGCCCAGCGGCGATTCGCCTTCGTACTCGGCGCGGGTCGTGATATCCGACAGCGAAGAGCCGGCCTGCGGCTCCGACAGGCACATGGTGCCGAAAAAACGCCCTGCCATTTCCGGCTTGACGAAGGTCTCGACCTGCGCCGGCGTGCCGTGCGTCAGCAGCAGGTTGGCATTGCCGATGGTCAGGAACGGGTAGGAACTGGTGCCGACGTTGGCGCCCTTGAAGTAGGCAAAGCCGGCTTTCTCGACCACCACCGGCAGCTGCATGCCGCCCAGTTCGTAGTCTTGCCCGGCGGCCATCAGGCCGGCGTCGCAGAAGGCCTTCAGCGCGGTGCTGACCTCGGGGATGATGCTGACGGTCTCGCCGTCGAATTCGGGCTCGTGCTGGTCGTTCTTCTTGTTGTGCGGTGCGAACAGGTCGGTGGCGATCTTCTCGCAGGTGTCCAGCGCGGCATCGAAGGTCTCGCGCGAGTGGTCGGCGTAGCGCGGGATGCGGGTCAGCTCGTCGACCTTGAGCCATTCATACAGGATGAAGTTCAGGTCGCGACGGGAAAGGATCATCGACATGGTGTCTCCAGGCGGCGCACTGCGTGGCGCGCCGCGAATTCTTTTAGCCAGATTCAAGGTGAAGCGGTCAAAAAAAGGCGCTGCCGCACCCCTTCCCTTCCCTCGGTCAACCACCGTCGCCAAGGCGCGCGATGGTCCCCTGCGCTACCGCACAGAGCTTCTCCTCGCCATCCCTGACCGCAAACACGTCGCAGCGCACCACCGCCTGCTGGCGGCCCACGCTGACGCATTCGGCGCGGGCGATCAGCAATTCGCCGATCGCCGGGCGCACATAGTTGATCTTGTACTCGGAAGTCACCACGGGCACCTGCATGGCCGCGCCGCCCGCGTAGGTCAGCGCGTTGTCGGCCAGGTAGCTGACCACGCCGCCGTGCAGGAAGCCATGCTGCTGTTGCAGCGCTTGCCGTATCGGCAGCCGCAGCTCGGCCTTGCCCGGCGACAGCGCCGCCAGCTCGGTCCCGACCAGGACCGAGAAGGGCTGGCTGGCCAGCACTTCGCGGCCCCAGGCGAGCATGCCGGCGGCCGTCGCCGGCCGCGTCGTGCCCGCTGCGGACATCAAAGGACCTCGAACAGGCCGGCGGCGCCCTGGCCGCCGCCGATGCACATCGTCACCACCACGTATTTCACGCCGCGGCGCTTGCCTTCGATCAGCGCATGGCCGACCAGGCGCGCGCCCGACACGCCGTACGGATGGCCTACCGCGATGGCGCCGCCGTTGACGTTGAGGCGGTCCATCGGGATCCCCAGCGTGTCGGCGCAGTACAGCACCTGCACCGCGAAGGCTTCGTTCAGTTCCCACAGGCCGATGTCGTCGACCTTCAGGCCGGCCTTCTTCAGCAGCTTGGGCACCGCGAACACGGGACCGATGCCCATCTCGTCCGGCTCGCAGCCGGCCACGGCAAAGCCGCGGAACACGCCCAGCGGCTGCAGGCCCCTGGCCGCCGCCACGCGCGCGTTCATCACCACCGCCGCCGAGGCGCCGTCCGAGAACTGCGAGGCATTGCCGGCGGTGATCACGCCGCCCGGCACCGCGCTGCGGATCTTGGCCACGCCTTCCAGCGTGGTATCCGGGCGGATGCCCTCGTCGCGGTCGATGGTGACTTCCTTCGTCACCAGCTGGCCGGTGGACTTGTCGGCAACGCCGGCGAGCACCGTCATCGGCACGATCTCGTCGTTGAACTTGCCGGCTTCCTGCGCGGCCGCGGCGCGCTGCTGGCTGCGCACGCCGTACTCGTCCTGGCGCTCCTTCGAGATGTTGTAGCGCTTGGCCACGTTCTCGGCGGTCTGCAGCATGTTCCAGTAGATTTCCGGCTTGTTCTTGGTCAGCCAGCTTTCCTGGACCATATGGCGGTTCATCTCCTGCTGCACGCACGAGATGCTCTCGACGCCGCCGGCGACGAAGATGTCGCCCTCGTCGGCGATCACGCGCTGCGCGGCCATGGCTATGGTCTGCAGGCCCGACGAGCAGAAGCGGTTGACGGTGGCGCCGGGCACGGTAACCGGGCAGCCGGCGCGCAGCGCGATCTGGCGCGCGATATTGGCGCCGGTGGCGCCTTCCGGGTTGGCGCAGCCCATCAGCACGTCTTCGACCTCGGCGGCCTCGATCTTGGCGCGCGCGATGGCGTGCTGGACCGCGTGGCCGCCCAGCGTGGCGCCGTGGGTCATGTTGAAGGCACCCTTCCAGCTCTTGGCCAGGCCGGTCCGTGCGGTGGATACGATGACTGCTTCGTTCATGTGTTGCTCCTCGGAATCTCTTGTGTCGTTCAGTTCGGTGTTTCGGTTCAGCCCTGGCCACCGAGCAGGTCGGCGGACATCACGCGCGCGACGCCGGCGGCGCCGAGGTCCTGCCATGCCCGCGCCAGCGACCCGTGCAGGTCGATGGCGCGGCATGCATCCTCGACCACCGCGGCCTCGAAGCCCGCGGCGCGCCCATCGAGCGCGCTCCAGGCCACGCAGTAGTCCGTCGCCAGCCCGGCGCAGAACACGCGCCTGACGCCGTGCTCGCGCAGGTAGCCGGCCAGTCCGGTGCGCGTGGTGCGGTCCGCTTCCATAAAGGCGGAGTAGCTGTCCACGCCGGCATGGTGGCCCTTGCGGATCACCAGTCGCGCGTGCGGCACGTGCAGGCCCGCATGCAGCGCGGCGCCGGGCGTGTCCTGCACGCAGTGCACCGGCCACAGCACCTGCTCGCCATACGGCAGTGCCAGCGTCTGGAACGCCTGCGTGCCGGCATGGTTGGCCGCGAACGAGACGTGCGCGGCCGGATGCCAGTCCTGCGTCAGCACCACGTGCCCGAACGCGCGCGCCAGCCGGTTGATGACGGGCACGACCTCGTCGCCGCGCGGCACGGCCAGCGCGCCGCCAGGCATGAAGTCGTTCTGCACGTCGATCACCAGCAGGCAATCGTCAGGTCGGAGGGTGGTGTCCATGTCAGAGCCAGGAAGAACCGTGGTGGCGCGTCAGCCGCGGCTTACCCGTTGAAGCCCTTGCCTTCGTCCGCCAGCTTCTGCAGCAGCGGCGCGACCTGCCAGGCTTCGCCGTGGTAGCCCTTGGCGTAGCGCTTCATGGCCAGCGCCACGTTGTACAGGCCGACCTGGTCCGCGTAGAGCATCGGGCCGCCGCGGAACAGCGGGAAGCCGTAGCCGGTCAGGTACACCATGTCGATATCCGAGGCCTTGGAAGCAATGCCCTCTTCCAGGATCTTGGCGCCTTCGTTGACCAGCGCGAACACCAGGCGCTCGACGATCTCCTCGTCCGAGATCTTGCGGCGCGTCAGCCCCAGGTCCTTGGAGTGCTGCACGATCATGTCGTTGACCTGCTGGTTCGGGTACGGCTTGCGGTCGCCCGCCTTGTAGTCGTACCAGCCCGCGCCGGTCTTCTGGCCGAAGCGGCCCATCTCGCACAGCAGGTCGGCGGTCTTGGAGTACTGGATGTCCGGCTTGTCCACGGCGCGGCGCTTGCGGATGGCCCAGCCGATGTCGTTGCCGGCCAGGTCGCCCATGCGGAACGGGCCCATGGCAAAGCCGAACTTCTCGATGGCCTTGTCGACCTGCTCGGGCAGCGCGCCTTCGTCCAGCAGGTAGCCGGCCTGGCGGCTGTACTGCTCGATCATGCGGTTGCCGATAAAGCCGTCGCACACGCCCGACACCACCGCGGTCTTCTTGATCTTCTTGGCCACCTGCATCACCGTGGCCAGCACGTCCTTGCCGGTCTTCTCGCCGCGCACCACTTCGAGCAGCTTCATCACGTTGGCCGGGCTGAAGAAGTGCATGCCGACCACGTCCTGCGGACGCCTGGTGAACGAGGCGATCTTGTTGACGTCCAGCGTCGAGGTGTTCGAGGCCAGGATCGCGCCGGGCTTCATCACTTCGTCCAGCTTCTTGAACACGACTTCCTTGACGCCCATTTCTTCGAACACGGCCTCGATCACCATGTCGGCGTCCTTGATGTCGTCATAGGACAGCGTCGTGCTGAGCAGGCCCATGCGCTGCTCGACCTTCTCCTGCGTCAGCTTGCCCTTCTTGGCGCTGTTCTCGTAGTTCTTGCGGATGATGCCGACGCCGCGGTCGAGCGCTTCCTGCTTGGTTTCCAGGATCGTGACCGGAATGCCTGCGTTGAGGAAGTTCATGCTGATGCCGCCGCCCATGGTGCCGGCACCGATCACGGCGACCTTCTCGATCTTGCGCACCGGGGTGCCTTCGGGCACGTCGGGAATCTTGCTGGCGGCACGCTCGCCGAAGAACGCATGACGCAGTGCGCGCGATTCCGGCGTGGTCACCAGGAACAGGAAGCCCTCGCGCTCCTGCTTCAGGCCCTGCTCGAACGGCTTGAGCGAGCCCGCCACGGCTTCCAGGCACTTCAGCGGCGCCGGGAAGTTCTTGGCCATCGCGGCCACGGTGTTGCGGGCGAAGCCGAGGTAGCCTTCGGCGTTTTCGTGGCGTACCTTAAGGTCGCGCACCTTGGGGTGCGGGCCGCTGGCGGCGCCGACGTTCTGCGCGAACTTGATGGCCGCGGGCAGCACGTCGCCGTCGACGATCTCGTCGAACAGCTTGGTGCCGGCGAACTTCTCGGACGGCACCGCGGTGCCCGACACGATCATGTTGGCGGCGGCCTCCAGGCCGATCACGCGCGGCAGGCGCTGCGTGCCGCCGGCACCGGGCAGCAGGCCCAGCTTCACTTCCGGCAGCGCGATCTGCGCGCCCTTCGACGCAACGCGATAGTTGCAGCCCAGCGCCAGCTCCAGGCCGCCGCCCATCGCGACCGAATGCACCGCCGCCACCACCGGCTTGGACGAGGCTTCCAGCACGCGGATCACCGAGTGCAGGGTCGGTTCCTGCATGGCCTTGGGCGTATTGAATTCGCGGATATCGGCGCCGCCCGAGAATGCCTTGCCGGCGCCGGTAATGACGATCGCCTTGACGGCGGCATCGTCCAGCGCACGGGTCATGCCTTCGACGATGCCAAGCCGGGTGCTGTGACCCAGGCCGTTGACAGGGGGATTGTCGAGCGTGATGACGGCTACGCCGTCCTGAACCTGATACTGCGCTGTCATGCTGGTTCCTTTGGTGTCAGAAGTTGTCTCGGGATTCGAATTCTCGAATGAATGTTTTCTGCAGCGCGGGGCGTGCCGGCTGGTGCCGGTGCCTGCCCCGGGTCGCGGCGCTTACGGGCGGGTTAACCCTTGACCCGATCCGCCGCTTTCCCGCGCCCCACAACGCCCTCCGGCGCCTGGGCGAAACAAGCATACACAGAATAGCACGGTCGTTCAATTTTAATTTCCGAACATTTTGGGGACCATGCGCAACGCGAATGCCGCCCCTGATCGCGCTGCATGGAGCCGGCGCTTAACGACCCGGAGGTAGCCGCGCGTGATGGCGGTTACGGCACTTGCCTGTTCGCGCGAGCGCCGTCCCCCAGACCAGTATCGGACTTTATTTGACCGATACGGGAAAATCGCCGGCGCGGACGCGGTAGACTCGCGGCTTTTCGTTTTTTGCCGCCGGGCCTTCACGAGATGCCGGGCGGCGGAAGGTCCAGCGACCCTGATGTCTTCCCCCACTACTTCTTCGTCCAGGCGCGCTTTGGCGCAGCATGGACACCAGCACCCGGTCGTCGAGCACGACGACCTCCAGCGCAGGCTCAAGGCCCGCCACCTGACCATGATCGCCGTCGGCGGCGCGGTCGGCACCGGCCTGTTCGTGGCCTCGGGTGCGTCGATCGCGCAGGCCGGCCCGGGCGGCGCGCTGCTGATGTATATGCTGCTCGGCCTGATGGTGTATTGCCTGATGACCAGCCTGGGCGAGCTGGCGGTGCACATGCCGGTGGCCGGCTCCTTTGTCACCTACAGCGCGCTCTATGTCGACGAGGGCTTCGGCTTCGCGCTGGGCTGGAACTACTGGTTCAGCCTGGCCGTAACCATCGCCGTCGAGCTGACCGCGGCGCAGCTGGTGATGCAGTACTGGTTCCCCGACGTGCCGGGAGTGCTGTGGAGCGCCGGCTTCCTGCTGCTGATGTTCGGGCTCAACGCGTTCTCGGTGCGGGGCTTCGGCGAGGCCGAATACTGGTTCGCGCTGGTCAAGGTAATCACCGTGGTGGTATTCCTGGGCGTGGGGCTGCTGATGATCTTCGGCATCATGCAGGGCGGCCCGCAGTCCGGCTGGCATAACTTCACCACCGGCGACGCGCCTTTCGTCGGCGGCATCCCGGCCATGTT
This sequence comes from Cupriavidus neocaledonicus, assembly GCF_000372525.1. Classification (GTDB taxonomy): domain Bacteria; phylum Pseudomonadota; class Gammaproteobacteria; order Burkholderiales; family Burkholderiaceae; genus Cupriavidus; species Cupriavidus neocaledonicus. The sequence continues at coordinate 94,257 of NZ_AQUR01000093.1, read as the reverse complement.
CGGCGTGGCCATGATCGCCGGCTTCTCCTTCCTCGGCACCGAAACCGTCGGCGTCGCCGCCGGCGAGGCCGAGCGCCCCGCCGTCACCATTCCGCGCGCGATCCGGCAGACCTTCTGGCGCATCCTGCTGTTCTACGTGCTGGCGATCCTGGTCATCGGGGTGCTGATCCCCTATACCGACCCCAACCTGCTGCGCAACGACGTGACCGACGTCGGCGTGAGCCCGTTCGCGCTGGTGTTCCGCCACGCCGGGCTGGCCTTCGCCGCCGGGCTGATGAACGCGGTGGTGCTGACCGCGCTGCTGTCGGCCGGCACCTCGAGCATGTACGTGTCGACGCGGATCCTGTACGGCCTCGCCGTCAGCCGCCGCGCGCCGCGCGTGTTCGGCCGGCTCACGCGCAACGGCGTGCCGTTTGTCGCGCTGCTGGCGACCACCGGCATCGGCGCGTTGTGCTTTCTGAGTTCGCTGCTCGGCAACAAGACCGCCTATCTGTGGCTGCTCAACACCTCGGCCATGACCGGCTTCATCGCCTGGCTCGGCATCGCCGTCAGCCACTACCGCTTCCGCCGCGGCATGGCCCACCAGGGGCATGACCTCGGCAAGCTCGCCTACCGCTCGCCGCTGTATCCGTTCGGGCCGATCTTTTCGGCTGTGCTGTGCCTGGTGATCATCGGCGGGCAGAATTACCAGGCCTTTGCCGACATCCCCAACCGGTGGCGGGAGATCGTCGCGACCTATATCGGCGTGCCGGTGTTTCTGGTGCTGTGGCTGGGATATCGGCTGGTCACCGGGTCGCGGTTGATTGCGTATGAGGATATGCCGTTTGCGTTTCCGGAACGGAAGGCGCAGGACGAGCGAGAGGCCGCGTAAGAAGTTGGGGCCGGGCACAGCGAAGCATGGCACTTCGTTGAGGCTCCGGCCCTCTCCCCCGCCCCTCTCCCGCGAGCGGGAGAGGGGAGAAAACGGCGGGAATCGCAGGGCTGGCCCTACACCTCCAGCCACTCCTTCCTGACCTGCCCGTTCGCCTTCAGTTCGCCCGGCGTGCCTTCGAACACGATATGCCCGTGGCCCATGACATAGACCCGCTGCGAGATATCGAGCGCAATCGCCAGCTTCTGCTCGATCAGCAGCACCGAGACGCCGCGTTCCTTCAGGGTCTTCAGGTAATCGCCCACCAGCGCCACGATCATCGGCGCCAGCCCTTCGGTGGGCTCATCGATCAGGATCAGGTCGGGATCGCCCATCAGCGTGCGGCATAGCGTCAGCATCTGCTGCTCGCCGCCGGACAGCACGCCGGCCGAGGTGTTCTCGCGCTCCTTCAGGCGCGGGAACATGTTGAACATATCCTCCACGCTCCAGCGCGGCTTCGGCTGGCGCGGGTTGCGCTTCTCGCCCAGCAGCAGGTTCTGCCGCACCGTCAGCGTCGGGAAAATGTCGCGGTTCTCCGGCACGTAGCCGATGCCGAGGTGCGCGATCTCGAAGGTGCGCCGCCCGAGGATCTCTTCCCCGCGAAACTTCACCGACCCTTCGGCCCTGACCATGCCGAGAATGGCCTTGGCCATGGTCGAGCGCCCCACGCCGTTGCGCCCCAGCAGCGCCACGATCTCGCCCTCGTCGATATGCGCGTCGACGCCGTGCAGGATGTGGCTCTTGCCGTAATAGGCGTGCAGGCCCGTGACTTCCAGCATGCGCTTGCCCATCAATGCGCTCCTTCGGTGGTGGCTTCGTCCAGCGTGGTGCCCAGGTAGGCTTCCTTGACCTTGCGGTTGTTGCGGATTGCCTGCGGGGTATCGGTGGCGATGACTTCGCCGTAGACCAGCACCGAGATGCGGTCGGCCAGCCCGAACACCACGCTCATGTCGTGCTCGACCATCACCAGCGTCTTGCCCACGGTGACCTTGCGGATCAGCTCGACCGCATGGTCCGATTCGGAGCGGCTCATGCCCGCGGTGGGCTCGTCCAGCAGGATCACCTCGGCACCGCCGGCGATGGTGATGCCGATCTCCAGCGCGCGCTGCTCGGCATAGGTCAGCAGGCCGGCCTGGGTATCGCGCCGGTGCTGCATGCCGATCAGCTCGAGCACCTCCTCGGCGCGCTCGCGCGCGTCGCGCAGCCCGGTGAGCCGGTGCCAGAACGAATACTTGTAGCCGAGCGACCACAGCACCGCGCAGCGCAGGTTCTCGAACACCGACAGCCGGTGGAAGATATTGGTGATCTGGAAGCTGCGCGACAGCCCCATGCGGTTGATGACGAAGGGCTGCAGCCCGCCGATCTCCGCGCCGTTCAGCCGCACCGTGCCGCTGCTCGGCGCGAAGCGGCCCGAGATCAGGTTGAAGGTGGTCGACTTGCCGGCGCCGTTGGGGCCGATCAGCGCATGGCGCTCGCCCTTGGGAATGCTCAGGTTCACGCCGCGGATGATCTCCGTCTGGCCGAACTTCTTGCGTACCTCGGTCAGTTCCAGTGCCGCCGCGCTCATGCCCTGCCTCCTGCGATTTCTGCCTGTACCTTGTCCCATTGCGCGCGCGATGCGCGCACCGCCAGCCGCCACGCGGCCAGTCCCACCGCCCACAGCGCCGCGGCCGCCAGCCACGGGGCCCAGGTGGCGGCATCGAAGCCGACGCCGAACAGCTTCATGGCGGTGCCATTGGCGCTGTCGACCTGGACCTTGTAGACCAGCTCGACCGTCAGGATCATCGCCACCAGCAGCACCGCGCCGGCCGCACCGGCCTTGGTATAGGACGGCAGCATGCGGCGCAGCTTGCCCTTTGCCGCCAGCGGCAGCTGCATCAGCAGCAGGCTGGCCAGGCCACCCGGCACGAACATCACCATCAGCACGAAGAACAGGCCCAGGTACAGCAACCAGGCCTTGGTCAGGTCCGACAGCGCCACCGCGAACAGCACGAACACCACCGCGCCGATGATCGGCCCGAAGAACACGCCGGCGCCGCCGATGAACACCGCCAGCAGCACGCCGCCGGAACGCACCGCGCTGACGTTCTCGGCCGAGACGATCTCGAAGTTGATCGCCGCCAGCGCGCCGGAGATGCCGGCGAAGAACGCCGACAGGATCAGCACCAGGTAGCGCACGCGCTGGGTGTTGTAGCCGATGAACTCGACCCGCTCGGGGTTGTCGCGCACCGCGTTGGCAATGCGGCCCAGCGGGGTCTGGGTCCAGGCGTACATCGCCACCATCGATACCAGGCACCAAGCCGCGATCAGGTAGTAGACCTGGCGCCCGGGCCCGAAGGTGATGCCCAGGAACGGGTCGCCGACCACGCGGTTGGTGGAGATGCCGCCCTCGCCGCCGAAGAACTCCGGGAACATCAGCGAACTGGCAAAGACCATCTCGCCGATGCCCATGGTGATCATGGCGAAGGTGGTGCCGGCCTTCTTGGTGGTGACGTAGCCGAAGATGACGCCGAAGAACGCGCCGGCCAGCCCGCCCACCAGCGGCAGCATCGACACCGGCAGCCACACCTTGCCGGCGCCGACCATGTTCAGCACGTGCACGGCGATAAAGGCGCCCAGCCCTGAGTACACCGCATGGCCGAACGACAGCATGCCGGTCTGCCCCAGCAGCATGTTGTACGACAGCGCGAAGATGATCATGATGCCCATCTGCGACAGCAGCGTGATGGCGAAGCCCCCGGTGAAGAACAGCGGCAGCACCAGCATGACCAGCACGGTCAGGCTCCAGATGATCCAGCGCGCCAGGTTCAGCGGGCGGTAGCGCAGGGTGCGGCCGGTTGCGACCGGCTCGCGGGGTTGTTGCATCGCTTGCTCCATGGCCTCAGCTCTCCCGGGTTCCCATCAGTCCACGCGGGCGGAAGATCAGCATCACCACCAGCAGCAGGTACGGCAGCACCGGCGCCACCTGGGCCACCGTCAGCTTCCACAGCGAATAGAACGGCGTGGCCTCGCTGACCGCCAGCCCCAGGCCGGTCATCAGGCCCGCCAGCGAGGCGTCGATGGTGACCGCGAAGGTCTGCAGCACGCCGATCAGGATCGACGCAATGAACGCGCCCACCAGGGAGCCCATGCCGCCCACCACCGCTACCACGAACACGATCGACCCCACCGCGGCGGCCATCGACGGCTCGGTGACGAAGGCATTGCCGCCGATCACCCCGGCCAGCCCCGCCAGCGCGGCGCCGCCGCCGAACACCATCATGAACACGCGCGGCACGTTGTGCCCCAGCGCCTCGACCATTTCCGGATGGGTCAGCGCGGCCTGGATCACCAGCCCGATGCGGGTGCGCGTCAGCACCAGGTAGATCGCCACCAGCATGCCCAGCGACACCAGCATCATGAAGGCGCGGTATTTCGGGAACGACGAGGTGAACACCGTGAACAGCGGCCCGTCGAGCTCGGCCGGGATCCGGTACGGCACCGCCGCCAGGCCCCACACCAGCTTGACGCCCTCTTCGATCAGGTAGGCCAGGCCGAAGGTAAACAGCAGCTCGGCCACGTGGCCGTACTTGTGCACCGTGCGCAGGCCGAAGCGCTCCACCAGCGCGCCCGCGCCCGCCACCAGCAGCGGCGCTAGGATCAGCGCCGGCCAGAAGCCGATCTTGCTGGCGATGGTGTAGGCAAAGTAGGCGCCCAGCATGTAGAAGCTGGCATGGGCAAAGTTGAGCACGCCCATCATGCTGAAGATCAGCGTGAGGCCCGACGACAGCATGAACAGCAGCAGCCCGTAGCTGATGCCGTTCAGCAGTGAGATGACGAAGAATTCCACAGCGTGTCCTTCAAGCTGGTGCCGCCATGCGGGGGCATGCCGGCAACCGTCCGGGTCGATCGAGGGTGAGCGCCACCGCCGGGGGCGGACATCGCCCCCGGACACTCCCCGTTATGGTCTGGAAAAAGACCGGAATGTCGGCCGGAAAGACCGGAAGTATGCCGGCCGCGCGGCCACTTTGTCAGCGTTGGCCGCGCCCCGCCGTCGGGATCAGCCCGGCCGCTTCATCTGGCACGAGGTCGGCTGGGCCGACACGTACTGGTCCATCAGCGCGTTGGTCTTCCAGCCGTAGCCGGTGTTTTCCTGGTCGTACTTGACTTCCTTGCCGTCGACCTTGGTCCAGGTGGCCACCACCAGCGGCTGCTGCGCCTGGTGGTCGGTGTTGCGCATCTCGACCGTGCCGTTCATGCTGTCGACCTTGATGCCTTCCAGCGCCTTGGCCACCTTGACCGGGTCGGTCGAGTTGGTGTCCTTCATCGCCTTGCTGAGCATGGCAATGCCGGTGTACGAGGCCATCACGTAGAAGTCGTCGTTGTACTTCTTCTTGTAGCCCTCGATGATGTCGGCGCCGCGGAAGCCCTTGTTGTTGGGGTTGTAGTAGCCCACGTACTTGACGTGCTCGGCGCCGGCCGCGCCCATCGCGGTCGGCACGCCGGTGGTGCCGGCGTAGTAGGTGTAGTAGTTGGTGGTGAGGCCGGCGTCCTTGCCGGCCTTGATCAGCAGCGCGAGGTCGCTGCCCCAGTTGCCGGTGATCACGGTGTCGGCGCCGGAGGCCTTGATCTTGGCCGCGTACGGCGCGAAGTCCTTGACCTGCGCCAGCGGATGCAGGTCTTCGCCGACGATCTGGATGTCCGGGCGCTTGCGCTTCAGGTAGTCCTTGGCGGCGCGCGCCACCTGGTGGCCGAACGAGTAGTTCTGGTTGATCAGGTAGACCTTCTTGACGTTGGGGTCCTTGGCCAGGAAGGTGGTCAGCGCCTCCATCTTCATGTCCGAGTTGGCGTCCAGGCGGAAATGCCAGTAGTTGCACTTGGCATTGGTCATGTCCGGATCCACCGCGGCGTAGTTCAGGTAGACGATTTCCTTGCCGGGGTTGCGCTCGTTGTGCTTGGCCACCGCATCCTGCAGCGCCAGGCCGACCGACGAGCCGTTGCCCTGCACCACGTAGCGGATGCCCTGGTCGATCGCCTGCTTGAGGATGGTCAGGCTTTCCTGCGGCGACAGCTTGTTGTCGAAGCCCACCACCTCGAACTTGTGCGGACCGGCCCAGCCCTTCTGGTTGGCGACATCGGCGACGTACTGCCAGCTCTTGAGCTGGTTCTGGCCAACCGGGGCCATCAGGCCCGAGAGCGGATCGATAAAGGCGATCTTCACCGTATCCGCGAGTGCGGACCCCGAAACCAGCGCAGAACCCAGTGCGGCAAACGTGGCCACACCGGCCACCAGCGGACGCATTTTGGTCATACCTGTCTCCTTCACTCTTATCGTGGCTTGTGGTTCGATGTCGTCGATGCAACCGGCCGCGTGGCGCCCTCCTGTTCGCGCCGCGCGGCCGGCCCCGGCAGCGCCGTGCCGCAAACCGGCCCGGCGCACCGGATGCTGGCCTGCCGGCCTCAGGCAGTCGGCAGCTTGTAGTCCTTGAACTGCTCGCGCAGCCGCAGCTTCTGCATCTTGCCGGTGGCGGTCAGCGGAATCTCGGTGACAAAGGCCACGTCGTCCGGAATCCACCACTTGGCGACCTTGCCTTCGAAGAACTGCAGCAGTTCCTCGCGGCTGACCTCGGCGCCGGGCTTCTTCACCACCACCAGCAGCGGGCGCTCGTCCCACTTGGGGTGGTAGGCCGAGATGCAGGCCGCCATGTGCACCGCGGGATGCGCGGCGGCGACGTTCTCGATGTCGATCGACGAAATCCATTCGCCGCCGGACTTGATCACGTCCTTGCTGCGGTCGGTGATCTGCATGAAGCCGTCGGCATCGATGGTGGCGACGTCGCCGGTGGGGAACCAGCCATCGACCAGCGGGCTGACGTCATTGCGGAAATAGCGGTCGATGATCCACGGCCCGCGCACCAGCAGGTCGCCGAAGGCCTTGCCGTCCCACGGCAGTTCCTTGCCCTCGCCGTCGACGATCTTCATGTCGACGCCGTAGATGACGCGACCCTGCTTTTCCTGGATCTTGTGGCGCTCGGCGTCGGGCAGGTCGTGGTGCTTGGCCAGCAGCTTGCTGGCGGTGCCCAGCGGCGACATCTCGGTCATGCCCCAGGCGTGGATCACCTCCACGTCCAGCGCCTCGAGCGCGCGGATCATCGCCGGCGGCGCGGCCGAGCCGCCGATCACGGTGCGGCGGAAGGTGGAGAATTTCAGCTGGTTGGCCTGCACGTGCTGCAGCAGGCCAAGCCACACCGTCGGCACGCCGGCGGAGAAGGTCACCTTCTCCTGCTCGAACAACTCATAGAGCGAGGCACCGTCGAGCTTGGGCCCCGGCAGCACCAGCTTGGCGCCGACCAGCGGCACCGAATACGGCAGGCCCCAGGCATTGACGTGGAACATCGGCACCACCGGCAGGATCACGTCGCTGGCCGAGCAGCCCAGCGCATCCGGCATGGCCGACGCATACGAGTGCAGCACCGTGGAGCGGTGCGAATACAGCGCGCCCTTCGGGTTGCCGGTGGTGCCCGAGGTGTAGCACAGGCTCGACGCAAGGTTCTCGTCGAACTGCGGCCATTCGTAGTTGCCGTCCTGCGCGTCGAGCAGTTCTTCGTAGCACAGCAGCGGCACCTTGGACTCGGCCGGCATGTGCGCGCGATCGGTCATCGCCACCCAGCCGCGCACGTTGGGGCAATGCGGGGCCACGCCCTCGACCAGCGGCAGGAAGGTCAGGTCGAAGAAGACATAACCGTCTTCGGCGTGGTTGACGATATAGGCAATCTGCTCGGGGAACAGGCGCGGGTTGACGGTATGGCAGACGGCGCCCATGCCCGACACGCCGTAATAGATCTCCAGGTGGCGGTAGCCGTTCCAGGCCAGCGTGCCGACGCGCTCGCCCTGCTGCACGCCGAGCGCGCCCAGCGCCTGCGCCAGCTTGCGGGCACGCAGCTCGCAATCGCGGTACGTATAGCGATGCAGGTCGCCCTCCGTGCGCCGCGAGACGATCTCGGTGCTGCCGTAATAACGCGCGGCGTGTTTGATGATGGAGGAAATGAGCAGCGGTGCGCTCATCATTTGACCCATCAATGCCATGAACCTGCCTCCTGAATGCTGTTCTGTTCCACCGAAAAACGAACAACCGTACTATTTTTGGACGGTCGTTCGCATCTATGGCGTCGGCAAGGAGCCGACCCGGTCGTGCACTGCCGTACTGTCGTCGCGTTGCTGTGTTCGGGGCCGCAATTCTGCGGAAGTCCATGCACCGGATTCATGGGCTCAGTGAAGGCGGGAAATAACCTTGCGGTGCATGGCGGCATGTTCCGGCGGGGCGCGGTCTCGTGCCGTTGAGGACGTACAATACTGCGTGGCATGTTGCACCTCAACATGTCGTTTTCCCTAGCCACCATCGCATTTTCGTGCCTTGCGCATGCCGCGCCGCACCGCCTGACACGCGTGCCGCGGCACCGCGCCGAGCGCACCGAAAGCGCACTGCCACCTGGCGCCCGAGCGCCCCTACGCGATGCCAGACACGCCCCCGCCGCACGCTCCGCAAGCCGTTGCCGATACCGCCACGCCGGCGACCCTGCCGCTGCCATTCCCGACCGCGCCCGGCTTTGCCGAACTGGGCCCGCAGTTCTTCACGCGCCTGCGTCCGACGCCGCTGCCATCGCCATACCTGGTCAGCGTGGCGCCTGCGGCCGCGGCGCTGCTGGGCTGGGATGCCAGCATCGGCAGCCGGCAAGACTTCATCGACACCTTCATCGGCAACCAGGTGCCGGACTGGGCCGATCCGCTGGCGACGGTCTATTCCGGGCACCAGTTCGGAGTCTGGGCCGGCCAGCTCGGCGACGGCCGCGCCATCCGCCTGGCGCAGGCGCAGACCGACACCGGCCCCTGGGAAATCCAGCTCAAGGGCGCGGGCCTGACACCCTATTCGCGCATGGCCGACGGGCGCGCGGTGCTGCGCTCGTCGATCCGTGAGTACCTGTGCTCGGAGGCGATGGCCGCGCTGGGCGTGCCCACGACGCGCGCGCTGTCGATCATGGGCTCCGACGCGCCGGTGCGGCGCGAGACCATCGAGACCGCCGCGGTCGTGACCCGGCTGTCGCCCACCTTCATACGCTTCGGGCACTTCGAGCATTTCGCCGCGCACGACGACGTGGCCGCGCTGCGCAAGCTGGCGGATTTCGTCATCGACAACTTCATGCCCGCCTGCCGCGACGACGGGCAGCCGTACCAGGCGCTGCTGCGCGAGGTCTCGCTGCGCACCGCCGACCTGATCGCGCACTGGCAGGCGCTGGGCTTCTGCCACGGCGTGATGAACACCGACAATATGTCGATCCTGGGCCTGACCATCGACTACGGCCCGTTCGGCTTCCTCGATGCGTTCGACGCCAACCATATCTGCAATCACTCCGACACCCAGGGCCGCTACGCCTACAGCCAGCAGCCGCAGGTGGCGTTCTGGAACCTGCACTGCCTGGCGCAGGCGCTGCTGCCGCTGTGGCTGCCGCCCGCGCAGGCCGACCAGGAAAGCGCGCGCGATGCCGCCATCGAAGCCGCGCGCGCCGCGCTGGACCCGTTCCGCGAGCGCTACGCCGCGGCGTTCTTCCGCCACTACCGCGCCAAGCTCGGCCTGCGCCCGCCTGCCGGGGGTGACGACAAGACCGACGAGCCGCTGCTGACCAGCCTGTTCCAGCTGCTGCACGGCCAGCGCGTCGACTACACGCTGTTCTGGCGCAAGCTGTGCGGCATTTCGTCCACCGATGCCTCGCGCGACGCGCCGGTGCGCGACCTGTTCCTCGACCGCGCCGCCTTCGACGCCTGGGTGGCCGACTACCGCGTGCGCCTGCGTGCCGAGCAGTCGCACGATGCCGCGCGCGAACTGGAAATGCTGGCGGTCAACCCCAAATACGTGCTGCGCAACCACCTGGCCGAGACCGCCATCCGCCGTGCGCGCGAGGACAAGGATTTCAGCGAGGTGGACCGGCTGCTGGCGGTGCTGTCGCGCCCGTTCGACGAACAGCCCGAGGCCGAACACTACGCGGCGCTGCCGCCGGACTGGGCCGCGGGGCTGGAGGTCAGCTGCTCGTCCTGACGACCGCGACCGGCACCGCGCGCCTGCACGCCGGCGCAAGCCGGTGTAAGGTTCGCGCAATTCCGGCGACCAATGCCGTGGACAAACCGCAAGGAACAAGCGTGGACGCTGAACGCCTGACCGGCCACCCACTCCAAGGAACACCGCGAGGACAACCATGACCACCACCAAGACCGACGCCGAGTGGCGTGCACAACTCTCCGACATCGAATACCGCGTAACCCGCGAAGCCGCCACCGAGCGCCCCTTCACCGGCCGCTACTGGGACCACTGGGACCAGGGCATTTACCACTGCGTGGGCTGCGGCACGCCGCTGTTCGAATCGGCGACCAAGTTCGATGCCGGCTGCGGCTGGCCCAGCTATTTCCGCCCGATCAATGGCGAGGTGATCGCCGAGCATGTCGACCACAGCCACGGCATGACGCGCATCGAAGTTCGCTGCAAGGAATGCGGCAGCCACCTGGGCCACGTCTTCGAAGACGGCCCGGCCCCGACCGGCCTGCGCTATTGCATCAACTCGGCTGCGCTAAAATTCGACGATCAGGCCGACGAGCACACGCCGGCCCAGCGTGCGGCGGATGATGCCCACGCTGCCGAAGCACCCAAACCCGACCCGCAGACCTGATGCCTGAACTGTCCGGCGACGACGCCGGACAACAACCTGGACCCGCATGAAATTCCTGTTCGACCTGTTCCCGGTCATCCTTTTTTTTGCCGCGTTCAAGCTGGCCGACATTTACACCGCCACCGCCGTGGCCATCGCCGCCACGGTGGTGCAGATCGGCTGGGTCTGGTTCCGGCACCGCAAGGTCGAGCCGATGCAGTGGGTCAGCCTGCTGATCATCGCGGTCTTCGGCGGCGCCACGCTGGTGCTGCACAACGAGACCTTCATCAAGTGGAAACCGACCGTGCTGTACTGGCTGTTCGCGGCCGCGCTGCTGGGGTCGGTGCTGGTGTGGCGCAAGAACCTGATCCGCGCCATGATGGAAAAGCAGGTGTCGCTGCCGGATCCGGTGTGGGCGCGCCTGAACGTTGCCTGGGCCGGCTTCTTCGCCGCCATGGGCGTGCTCAACCTGTACGTGGCCTACCAGTTCTCGACCGAGGCCTGGGTCAACTTCAAGCTGTTCGGCAGCATGGGGCTGATGCTCGTCTTCATCGTCGCGCAAAGCGTCTGGCTGTCGCGCCACATGCCGGAAAACACCCAGGACTGACGGCGGCACCCCGCCCCGTTCCGCCCCCACGAACCGAAGGAAACCATCGATGGCAGCCGATCCCGAGACGATCGAGGCAATGCTGCGCGCAGCGCTCGACCCCAGCCACCTGGCCGTGCGCGACGACAGCGCGCTGCACGCCGGACACGCCGGCGCCGCGTCCGGCGGCGGACATTATGACGTGACAATCGTCAGCGAGCGCTTTGCGGGTCACAACCGGGTTGCCCGGCACCGCATGGTGTATGATGCGCTGCGCGGTCTGTTCCCCACGCAGATCCACGCCCTGGCCGTGACTGCGTTCACCGGCCAGGAGTACCAATCCCGCGCACAATCCCTCGCACCCTCACGCGATTCTTCCAGCAACTCTCAGACCTGATTCCATGAAGACCACCGTCCTCTCGTTCAGCCTGGCGGCTGTGCTTGCTGCCGGCAGCCTGCCGGCCATCGCCCAGAATGCCGCCGTCGTGAATGGCAAGGCCATTCCGTCGGCAAAGCTGGACAAGTTGATCGCCGGCACCGGCCAGCCCGACAACCCGGAGCTGCGCACGCGCGCCCGCAACATGCTGATCGACCGCGAACTGCTCGTGCAGGAAGCCAACAAGCGCGGCCTGACCCAGCGCGACGACGTGCAGGAGCAACTGGAACAGGCCCGCCTGAACGTGCTGGCCGGCGCGGTGTTCGAAGACTACGTCAAGACCCACGGCGCCAGCGACGCCGAGCTGCGCAAGCAATACGACAAGATCAAGTCGCAGTTCGGCAACGGCAAGGAATACCACGCCCGCCACATCCTGGTGGAAAAGGAAGCCGACGCCAAGGCCATCATCGCCAAGATCAAGGGCGGCGCCAAGTTTGAGGACCAGGCCAAGGCCGCGTCGAAGGACCCGGGCTCGGCCGCCAACGGTGGCGACCTGGACTGGGCCAACAGCGGCAGCTACGTGCCCGAGTTCTCGGCGGCCATGACCGGCCTGAAGAAGGGCCAGATGACCGACACCCCGGTCAAGACCCAGTTCGGCTGGCACATCATCGAGCTGGTCGACGTGCGCGACGCCAAGATCCCGTCGTTCGAAGAAGTGAAGCCGCAGCTGACGCAGATGCTGATGGGCGACCAGAACTGGCAGCGCGAGCAGTTCCAGGCCATGATGAAGGCCCTGAAGGACAAGGCCAAGATCCAGTAAACCGCGCGCCGGTCGCCCCCGCCGGCCCTGCAGCCATCCAGGATGCAGCGCGTGCAGACGACCGGCCGCTACCGGCAGCTCTGGCATCTCTCGTCCCGCGGCCTGTGCTATTGCGCACTGGCCTGGGCCACCCTGGACGGCGCCGCCCCCGGCTGGCGCCGGCTCCATCCCCACCTCCCCTTGCGGGATCGGTATTCCCCGGAAAAAACCTTGCATGCGGTCGTGGCCTATCAACTGGCCAGCGGCGCGCTGGTGCCTGCGCGCGGATATGAGGGCGCGCGGATGCTGACGTTTGCGTATGTGGCGTGGAGTTCTAGGCCGCGAGGAGCGGCTGCGGCCTGACGCCGGTTTTGTGGCTCAGGTGGATGCGTACAGTGCTGGTGTACATGGGTGCGAGCGCCGGACTTCGTTGATGCTCCGGCCCTCACCCCCGGCCCCTCTCGCGCAAGCGGGAGAGGGGAGCAAACCCGGCAGCAAGTCTCGCCCGCCTCGGGCTTTTCCAGTATCCGCTTGCGTACTCCCTCGCCCGCTCGACACCTTGCTGCAGCCGTAGCATGAGTATGTCGCTGACCTTCCACCTGGACAGGAACACCCTTCCCACCGAAACCGAGCAATTCAAGACCTGTGGCGGGTCGCGCGGCTGCTCGAACCGCTCGGCTTTCCGCTTAGCGATTGGTATCCTCCGGCCGACTCCCCGGAACAATCGTTGCTCAACCGGGCCTTCGATGACCAGGCCAGGACCTGCTGCCACGCTACACAAGCCCGTAGCGCGCGTCCGGCATGCAAGAAAAAAAGCCACCGGCACGCCGGTGGCTTCCTGATTGGACTGCCCTGAGCGGACGCCGGTGAGCCTTAGCCCACCCACTTCCTCGCATTCCGGAACATCCGCATCCACGGGCTGCCGCCGTCGGCGACCTGCTTCCATGCATCCGGTGCCCAGCTCATGGTCGCGGCGCGGAATACGCGCTCGGGGTGCGGCATCAGCACGGTGAAGCGGCCGTCGACGGTGGTCACCGAGGTGATGCCGTCCGGCGAGCCGTTCGGGTTGAGCGGATAGGTCTGGGTGACCGCGCCGTAGTTATCGACGAAGCGCAGCGCCACCTGGGCCTGGTCGATATTGCCCTGCTGCGAGAAGTCGGCAAACCCTTCGCCGTGCGCGACCACGATGGGGATGCGGCTGCCTTCCATGCCGGCGAAGAAGATCGACGGCGACGACTGCACCTCGACCGTGACATAGCGCGCTTCGTACTGCTCCGACTGGTTACGCGTGAACTTGGGCCAGGCGCCGGCGCCCGGGATGATCGGGGCCAGGTTGCTCATCATCTGGCAGCCGTTGCACACGCCCAGCGCGAAGGTGTCCTGGCGGTTGAAGAAGGCGGCGAACTGCTCGGCCATCTGCGCGTTGAACAGGATGGTCTTGGCCCAGCCCTCGCCCGCGCCCAGCACGTCGCCGTAGCTGAAGCCGCCGCAGGCGACGAAGCCGGTAAAGTCGGCCAGGTTGGCGCGGCCGGCGATCAGGTCGCTCATGTGCACGTCGTGCGTGTCAAAGCCGGCGCGGTCCATGCTGTACGCCATCTCGATCTGCGAGTTGACGCCCTGCTCGCGCAGGATCGCCACGCGCGGACGGGCGCCGGTGGCAACGAACGGCGCGGCAATATCCTCGGCCGGATCGAAGGTCAGCACCGGGCTGATGCCGGGGTCGGCCGCATCCAGCAGGCGGTCGTATTCGCTGTCGGCGCAGGCCGGGTTGTCGCGCAGGCGCGCGATGCGCCAGCTGACTTCGCTCCAGTTGCGCTGCAGGTCGGTGCGCGAGGCGCCGAACACCTTCTTGGCGTCGCGGTAGATCTCGACCTGGTCGGTGGTGTTGGGCTTGCCCACCACGTGGCTGCATGCCGACAGGCCGGCCTCGCGCAGCACCGCGAACACGGCGTCGCGGTCTTCCATGCGCACCTGCACCACCGCGCCCAGTTCTTCGGAGAACAGCGCGCGCAGGGTCTGGTCGTTGCGGCGCTCGGCGATCTGCTGGGCCCAGTTCTTGGCGTCGCCGTAGTCCTGCTCCTGCTGCGGATCGAGCGCCAGCATGTCGACGTTCAGCGACACGCCGCAGTGGCCGGCAAAGGCCATCTCGGCCAGCGTGGCGATAAAGCCGCCATCGGAACGGTCGTGGTAGGCCAGCAGCTTGCCCTCGCGGTTCAGGCGCTGGATCACGTTGAAGAAGTTCTTCAGGTCTTCGGCGTTGTCGACGTCCGGCGCGCTGTCGCCCACCTGCTGCGTGACCTGCGCCAGGATGCTGCCGCCCATGCGGTTCTTGCCGCGGCCCAGGTCGACGGCGATCAGCACGGTGTCGCCGGCGTCGGTGCGCAGTTGCGGCGTCAGCGTGCGGTTGACGTCGTCCACCGCGGCAAAGGCCGAGATGATCAGCGATACCGGCGCCACCACTTCCTTGTCGACGCCCTGGTCCTGCCACTTGGTACGCATCGACAGCGAATCCTTGCCCACCGGGATGCTGATGCCCAGCGCCGGGCACAGTTCCATGCCGACGGCGTGCACGGTGTCGTACAGCTTCGCGTCCTCGCCCTCGACGCCGCAGGCGGCCATCCAGTTGGCCGACAGCTTGACCTTGCCCAGGTCCTTGACCGGCGCCGCGGCCAGGTTGGTCAGCGCCTCGCCGATCGCCATGCGGCCCGAGGCCGGTGCGTCGATCACGGCCAGCGGGGTGCGCTCGCCCATGGTCATCGCCTCGCCGGCATTGCCCTTGTAGTCCAGCGTGGTCACGGCCACGTCCGCCACCGGCACTTGCCACGGCCCGACCATCTGGTCGCGCGCGTTCATGCCGCCCACGGTGCGGTCGCCGATCGAGATCAGGAACGACTTGCTGGCCACGGTCGGATGGCGCAGCACATCGCGCACGGCCTGCTCCAGGCTGATGCCGGTCACGTCGACGGCCGGCAGCGGCTGCTCGACGCGCTTGACGTCGCGGTGCATGCGCGGCGGCTTGCCCAGCAGCACGTCCATCGGCATGTTGACGGCGTAGTGTTCCTTGAGCGCGGCGTCGACGCTGGCGTCGACCAGCTGCAGCTGCTTCTCTTCCGTGGCGATGCCGACCACGGCGAAGGGCGAACGCTCACGCTCGCACATGGCCTGGAACTGCGGGAAGCTGTCCGGCGCGATCGCCAGCACATAGCGCTCCTGCGACTCGTTGCACCAGATTTCCGCCGGCGACAGGCCGGACTCTTCCAGGTGCACCTGGCGCAGGTCGAAGCGCGCGCCGCGGTCGGCGCCGTCAACCAGTTCGGGGAAGGCGTTGGAGATGCCGCCGGCGCCGACGTCGTGGATCGACAGGATCGGGTTGGCGTCGCCGAGCTGCCAGCAGGCGTTGATCACTTCCTGCGCGCGGCGCTCCATCTCGGGGTTGCCGCGCTGGACCGAGTCGAAGTCCAGGTCGGCGGTGTTGGTGCCGGTCGCCATCGAGCTGGCGGCGCCGCCGCCCATGCCGATGCGCATGCCCGGGCCGCCCAGCTGGATCAGCAGCGTGCCGGCCGGCAGCGGGTTCTTGTGCGTGTGCGAGGCGTCGATATTGCCGATGCCGCCGGCGATCATGATCGGCTTGTGGTAGCCGCGCACGGTGCCGCCGACGTTCTGCTCGTAGACGCGGAAGTAGCCGCCCAGGTTGGCGCGGCCGAATTCATTGTTGAAGGCGGCGCCGCCGAGCGGGCCGTCGATCATGATCTGCAGCGGCGAGGCTATGCGGTCGGGCTTGCCGGTCACGCCGGGCTTGTCGTCCGGGTTGCGGTGCGCCACCGGCTGGGCGGCGTCGCGGTCGTTTTCCCACGACTCCACCGCCTCGGGCAGCATCAGGTTGGACACCGTGAAGCCGGTCAGGCCGGCCTTGGGCTTGGCGCCGCGGCCGGTCGCGCCTTCGTCGCGGATTTCGCCGCCGGCGCCGGTGGAGGCACCCGGGAACGGCGAGATCGCGGTCGGGTGGTTGTGCGTCTCCACCTTCATCAGCGTATGCGTCAGCGCCTCGTGGCGGCCGTACTTGTGGTCGGTGCCGCGCGGGAACCAGCGCTCGGCCACGTCGCCTTCCATCACCGCCGAGTTGTCCGAGTAGGCCACGATCGAGCCCTGCGGATTGAGCTGGTGCGTATTGCGGATCATCGCGAACAGGGACTTGTCCTGCTGCACGCCGTCGATGGTCCAGGTGGCGTTGAAGATCTTGTGGCGGCAGTGTTCGCTGTTGGCCTGCGCGAACATCATCAGCTCGACGTCGGTCGGGTTGCGCTCCAGCTTCGCGTAGGCGTCGACCAGGTAGTCGATCTCGTCCTCGGACAGCGCCAGGCCCATCTCGACGTTGGCCGCGGCCAGCGCGCTGCGCCCGGCCGAGATATCGATGAAGCGCAGCGGCTTGGCCGGCAGTTCCTGGAACAGGCCGGCGGCATCGTCACGCGACGCGACCACGGTCTCGGTCATGCGGTCGAACAGGTGCGCGGCAACCGCGGCGCGGGTGTCCGCGTCCAGCGTCTTGCGCCCGCGCAGCAGGCCCTTCTTGCAGACCACGGTGATCTCGATGCCGCGCTCGATGCGGTGGATATGGGTCAGGCCGCAGTTGTGGGCGATATCGGTGGCCTTGCTGGCCCACGGCGAGATCGTGCCGAAGCGCGGGATCACCACGAAGCGGTCGCCCTCGGGCTGCTCGGCGAACGGCGCGCCGTAGGTCAGCAGCGCCGCCACGCGCGACTGGTCGTCGGCTGACAGCGGCGTCTGCGCGTCAACAAAGTGCAGGAACTGGCCATGCACGGACTCGATATCGGCATCGATCTGCCGCAGGGCGGTGAGCAGGCGTTGCTGACGGAAGGCGGAAAGCGCCAAAGCGCCGGGGAAGCACGAGAAATGCGCCATGATCGTAGCGGTCAGGGAGGCGTGGAGGTAAAGCCTGGTAGGGGCCTGGTAGGGGCTGCTGCTTGCTCGGCACCGCTGCATGGGGTGCCGGCTGGCGGGAAACCGCTATTGTACCTTGCCGGCACCCGCTTTTTGCACTGCGACATCATGGCCGCGCTGTGTCAGCCCGGATCGTGATAATGCTTATGCATCACTTTCTGGCAATGCGCGAGTCAGAGTGACGTCGCCGACCGCGCCGCCTGCTCGTACAGCCCCGTCAGCACGCGCATCAGCCTGGCCAGTTCGCCGATTTCGGCATTCTCTTCGCTGCCGGCGGTGAAATTGCTGGTCAGGCACTGCTCGCGGATGTCGCGGTAGCGGGAACACGCCTCGGCACCGGCTTCGGTGGTGGAATAGGTGGCCTCCTTGCCCACCCGCTCCCCGCTCACCAGCCCCAGCCCCTGCAGCTTCTTCAGCGCATAGGTGACCAGGTGTGTGTCTTCCACGTTGAGCACGAAGCAGATATCGGCCAGCCGCTTGGGTCGGCCACGGTGGTTGACGTGGTGCAGCACCAGCACGTCGAGGAAGGTCAGGTCGCGCACGCCGGCGGCGCCCATGCAGCGCACCACCCAGCGGCTGTAGGCGTTGTAGGCGGTATTCAGGCCGAACTCGAATTCCGACAGCTCGGGGCTGCGCACCGACACCAGGTGCGACGACGACACGATATTCGCGCCGGCGGCGCGCGACAGCGCGGTCGCTGGCCTGCCGGCAGGCGTATCGGCGACCGCGGCGGCGGGCGCGCTTTCGGCTGGCTTGCGTGACATGGAAACGATTCCTTTCGATGGAGGGCGTCATTGACGGTGTTCGGAGTGCCAGATGGCGCGGGCTCGCCCCGCCGGGCACCGCCTTTGGCCTGACAGTTTATCGGTGAATTACCACGAATAAAACGACATTTCGGACCGCACCCAGCCGCCCGCAGAGCCGAGCAGGCGTCATCGCATTTCAGGCTCTTCCCAGACCGCCGGGAAACGCTATACTGTATATCCATACAGTACCGATCCGAGCCCCCCATGTCGCCCGAACCTGCAAACTGCCCCCTTTGCGGCGCGGCTGCCGAGCGCACGCGCGCCGCCCCCCGCGGCTATCTCTACCTCTGCCCCGGCTGCGGCGCCTTCCACATCAGCCGCAGCGCCCTGGCCTGCCGCCAGGACATCCCGGCTTCCGCCAGGAGCGATGTGCGGCTGCTGCGCGCCTATGGCCACGAGCCCCGGATCGAGGTCTGCCGGGACGGCGTGCGCATCGTGCCCGGGCGGAGGTAGGCATGGGCAACAGCAAACGCGCGGCAAGCTGCCACCTGCCGGCGGCAACGCCCGAGTATCCGGTGCCGGGAGCGAACGGCATCCTGGCGCAGGTGCAGGGACACCATGTCGCCGCCGCGCTGCAGATCCTGCCGCGCGCCACGGCGGACGCGCCCAACCACCATGAGGTGCTGGTCGAAGCCGGCCATCTCGGCACGGTCCGGCTCTTTATCGTGAAGAAGCTCGCGCGCCATAACCGGCACAGCCACTACTACTGGTCGGCCTACCGCGCCGAGCCCGCCTGAAGCGAAGCATCAAGACGTGATGCATTTCTGCCACGCTACCTCTTGAGTAGGGATATGCTATGGCGACCACGGCGCGGCAATATCGAACTGTCGGATGCGTTCACCCATCCGGCTTCGACCGCCCGCTACACGTAGCGGGCGCTTTTTTTGCGCCCTGACCCGGGAGGCAATATGCAAGCGCGAATCATTCGCGTTACACCAGTCGACTCTGGCTGGGCGCTGGACTGCGCAAGCTTTCCGCAACCGCAACGATTCCCGACGCTCGAGGACGCGATCTCGGCGGGATGGGCGCAGGCCCGGCGCGAGCACGGCGAGTTGCACATCCATCGCCACGACGGTGGCCTGCGCCTGCGCGCGACGGCAGGCAGCGCCGAAGATTCGCAAGGCTGAGATCGCCGGCGGTGGCAGGCACGGGCGCGGATCACTGCAGAGGCACTTGCCGTGGCCGTTAACGCGCCGCCACGGACCTGCTGTCGTCGGACACGCCGGCAATCAGCGTAAGATGGCTCCCACCCCGCTGCATAGACGGTTCGCCCCAATCCTGCCGGAGCAGACATGCGACTAGCCGATTTCATCCTGCGCGACATGAACCGGATCCTGACCGAATGGGAGGCGTTTGCCGCCACCCTGATGCCGGCCGCCAGGCATATGGATTCACTCGCGCTGCGCGACCACGCACTGCAGATCCTGCAGGCCGTGGCCAAGGACCTGTCGACCCCGCAAACGCGCCACGCCCAGCGCGAAAAATCGCTGGGGCGGGCGCCGCGCCTGCCCGACGCCCCGGAGACCGCGGCCCAGACCCATGCGCTGGTGCGGGCGCGCCATGGCTTCAACATCAACCAGATGATCGGCGAGTACCGCGCCCTGCGCGCGAGCGTGCTGCGCCTGTGGATGGACGCCTGCCATCCGGACCTGCCGGATCGCGGTGACATGATCCGCTTCAACGAAGCCATCGACCAGGCCGTCGCCGAATCGGTCGGCTATTTCGATGCGCAAGTCGAGCAGTCGCGCAACCTGCTGCTCGGCATGCTGGGCCACGACATGCGCAGCCCGCTGCAGACCATCCAGGCCACCGCGAGCTACCTCGCCGCACTCAATGCCGGCGAGAAGGTCTCCGAAGCCGCGGCCCGCCTGATCCGCAGCGGTGCCCGCATGAACGCGCTGCTGGACGACCTGTGCGATTTCAACCGGGCCAAGCTCGGCCTGGGCATCAACATCGCCCCCACCGACGTCAATCTGGCACAGGTGTTCGGCGATGCCGTGGACCAGCTGCGCGCCGCCCACCCCGACCACCGCATCGAGTTCGTGGTCCATGGCAACGTGCAGGGCGTCTGGGACGGCCCGCGGCTGCAGCAGCTGCTATCCAACCTGGTCACCAATGCGGTCACGTACGGCGCGGCGGACGCGCCGGTCCGCGTGGTCGTGACCGGCGACGACGCGCGGGTCCGTTTCGCGGTCTGGAACAGCGGGCCGCCGATCGATCCGCAGACCCTGAGCCAGATCTTCGACCCGCTCCGGCGGGGCGAGGATCCGCATGACAAGAATCCCCCCGGGCTCGGGCTCGGGCTGTATATCGCGAGCGAAATCGCCAAGGCCCACCAAGGCTCGATCGAAGCGCGCTCGGATGCGGCCGGCACCGTGTTCGAGGTACGCCTGCCGCGCCAGGCGTAGCCGGCGGCGCTACCGGCGGCCTGCGCGCCATCACATAGAGGCCATCCCTATCTGTCGCCTTGCAGGGCTTCTTGCTACCCTTGAGGTTCCCAGGCCGCCCCCGGCGCGCGCTGCGCGCGCCTTCGCCCCTCATTTGCAGACCCATGCCCTTGATGCTTCCCGACCTCGATACCCTCAACGCCCGCCTGCGCGACGGCGCCACCAGCCGCGCGCAGATCGTCGAACAGGCTGCGGCCCGGGCGGCCACGCCGGCGGCCGAGGCCGTGTTCCTGCATAGCACCTTCGACACCGCCGCCCAGGTGGCGCGTGCCGCCGATGCCGCCAGCCGCGCCGGCAAGGCGCTGCATCCGCTGGCGGGCCTGCCGGTCTCGGTCAAGGACCTGTATGACGTGGCCGGCGAGGTCACCCGCGCCGCCTCGCTGGTGCGCGCCGATGCCGCGCCGGCCGCGGCCGACGCGCCCGTGGTGGCGCGGCTGCGCGCGGCCGGCGCGGCGCTGGTCGGGCGCACCAACATGACCGAGTTCGCGTTCTCGGGCGTGGGCCTCAATCCCCATTACGGCACGCCCGCCAATCCGGCTTGCGGCGAAGGCGCCGCGCGCATCCCGGGCGGGTCGTCATCGGGCGCCGCGGTATCGGTGGCGCTGGGGCTGGCGGTCGCCGCGCTCGGCAGCGACACCGGCGGCTCGATCCGCATCCCGGCCGCGCTGTGCGGCATCACCGGCTTCAAGCCCACCGCGCGGCGCGTGCCGCTGGCCGGGGCCTTCCCGCTGTCGTACACGCTGGACACCGCCTGCGCGATGGCGCGCACGGTCGGTGACTGCATCGCGGTAGACAGCGTGATCGCCGACAGCGCGGTGCTGCCGCGCGTGACCGATCCCGCCGCCACGCGGCTGGCGATTCCGCGCCAGCTGCTGCTGGACGATCTCGACCCGGTGGTGGCGCGCGCCTTCGACCGCGCCCTGGGCCGGCTGTCGGCCGCGGGCGTGCGGCTGGAGCATGTCGAGCTGCCCGAACTCGCCGAACTGGCCGCGCTGAACGCGCACGGCGGCTTCAGCGCGGCCGAGGCCTATGCCATCCACCGCCACCTGCTGGCGGCCCGTCGCGACCGCTACGATGCGCGCGTGGCGTCGCGCATCGACCGCGGCGCCGGCATCAGCGCCGCCGACTATATCGACCTGGGCCGCGCGCGGCTGGACTGGATCGCGCGCATGGAAGCGCGCCTGGCCGGCTTCGACGCCGTGGTCTGCCCCACCGTGCCGATGGTGGCGCCCGAGATCGGGCCGCTGCGCACCGATGATGCGCAGTTCTTCCGCGTCAATGCCCTGTTGTTGCGCAATACCTCCGCCTTCAACTTCTTCGACGGCTGCTCGGTGTCCATGCCCTGCCACGCGCCGGACGAGCTGCCGGTGGGCCTGATGCTGTCGCACGGGCCGATGCGCGACGCCGCCCTGCTCGGCACGGCGCTTGCATTGGAGCGCATCGTACAGCCCCTCGTGCAGCCCTCAGCGCGCGACGACTGAGCCCGCCGCCGCGCCGTTGGTCTTGCGCCACGCGCCCGGCCCTGTGCCAGGCCTGCGCGTGGCACCAGGTAGTACGCAACCCGCTGTACAACCGCGCCCCCGCGCGCACAGGAGAGATCGAGATGCGAGTCAAGGCAATGATCGCGGCCACGCTGATGCTGGCCGCCGTGGCGGCACAGGCGGACACCAAGTGGGACCTGCCCACCGGCTACCCCGTCGCCAACCTGCACACCGAAAACCTGCAGCAGATGGCCAGCGATGTCGACAAGGCCACCGGCGGCAAGCTCAAGATCGTGCTGCATCCGAACGGGTCGCTGCTCAAGGCCAACGAGATCAAGCGCGGCGTGCAGACCGGCCAGGTGCAGATGGGCGAGATCCTGATGTCGCTGCTGGCCAACGAGAATCCAATATTCGGCGTCGACGCGGTGCCGTTCCTGGCCACCAGCTATGCCGATGCCTACAAGCTGTGGCAGGCCTCGCGCCCGGTCACGGAGAAGGTGCTGGACAAGCAGGGGCTGAAGCTGCTGTACGCGGTGGCCTGGCCGCCCCAGGGCATCTACGCCAACAAGCCGATCAACTCGGCCGCCGACATGAAGGGCCTGAAGTGGCGCGCCTACAATCCCGCCACCTCGCGCATCGCCGAGCTGGTCGGCGCGCAGCCGGTCACGATCCAGGCCGCCGACCTGGCGCAGGCGCTCGCCACCGGCACCGTCAACTCCTTCATGTCGTCGGGCGCGACCGGCGTCGACACCAAGGTGTGGGAGAGCGTTAAGTACTTTTATGCGGTCGATGCCTGGCTGCCCAAGAACATGCTGGTGGTCAGCAAGAAGGCCTTCGCCGCGCTCGACAAACCCACCCAGGACGCGCTGCTCAAGGCCGTCGCCGACGCCGAGAAGCGCGGCTGGCAGGTGTCGGAGCAGAAGACCAGGGAATACCTGGCCACGCTGGCCAAGAACGGCATGACGGTGCAGCCGCCGTCGCCACAGCTCAAGGCCGACATGCAGAAGCTTGGCCAGACCATGGTCGACGACTGGGCCAAGAGCGCCGGCGCCGACGGCAAGGCCATCCTCGACGCCTACCGCAAGTAAGGCCGCGGGCCCACCGACTCCAGCGCCTGCAGCGCCGCCGCGCCGGCTGCGTTGCAGGAAGCCCATCCTCCCCCTGCGCCGCCCACCATGCCTACTGCCCCCTCCTCCAAGCGCTGGCTCGACCGCGTGCTGGACCTGTTCGCCGCGCTCGGCGCGCTGTGCATCCTTGCCGTCTGCGTCATCATGATCCTGATGTCGCTGTCGCGCGAAACCTCGGTGATCTTCAAGGGCGGCGACGACATCGTGGCCTGGCTGTGCGCCGCCTCCGCCTTCCTGGTGCTTGGCCAGACCTTCCAGCATGGCGGCATCGTGCGCGTGGAGATGCTGCTGTCGGCGCTCGGCCCGCGCCGGCGCTGGCTGCTGGAACTGGTCTCGCTGACCATCTGCCTGGTGTTCGCCGCCTACGCGGCCTGGGCGCTGGGCACCTTTGCCTGGCAGAGCTGGGAGATCGGCGATGTCTCGCAGGGCCAGATCGTGATCCCGCTGTGGATACCGCAGAGCTTCGCGGTGCTGGGCTGCACCGGTTTCCTGCTGGCGGTCGCCGACGAATGGCTGCGCGTGGTGCGGCGGCAGAAGCCGCGCTACCAGCTGGCCCAGGAAGCCAAGCTGGCCGCCGGCGATTTCGGGGAGACGGTCTGATGAGCACGGTCGTGGTTGCACTGATCCTGCTGCTGGTGCTGATCGTCTTCCTTGCGCTGGGCGCGTGGATTCCGGTGGCCATCGCGGTCACGTCGTGGCTCGGGCTGGTGGTGTTCTCCGACCGCGAGGCGCTGGTCAGCCTGGCCAACGCGTGGTGGTCGTCGAGCGCCTCGTACACGCTGGCATCGCTGCCGCTGTTCGTGTGGATGGGCGAGATCCTGTTCCGCACCCGGCTGTCGGAGCAGATGTTCAGCGGTCTGTCGCCATGGCTGAGCTGGCTGCCCGGGCGGCTGATGCACGTCAACATCCTGGGCTGCGGCATCTTCGGCTCGGTGTCGGGCTCGTCGGCGGCTACCTGCGCCACCATCGCCAAGTCGGCGCTGCCCGAACTGACGCGGCGCGGCTACGACGAGCGCGTCACGCTGGGCTCGCTGTCGTGCGCCGGCACCCTCGGCATCCTGATCCCGCCGTCGATCACCATGGTGGTGTATGCGGTCTCCGCGGACGTGTCGATCATCCGCGTGTTCCTGGCGGGCTTTATCCCGGGGCTGCTGCTGATGCTGCTGTTTTCGGGCTACATCGTGGTCTGGGCGCTGGCCAACCCGGACAAGACCCCGGCCTCGGAGCACTTCAACTGGCGCGCGCGGCTGGCGTCGGTCCGGCAACTGCTGCCGTGCATCGCGCTGATCGCCTTCATCACCTGGATCATGGTGACCGGCTACGCCACCGCCACCGAAGCCGCCGCCTATGGCGTGGTCGCGTCGCTGGCGCTGGCGTGGGTGGGCGGTTCGCTCACGCGCGCGGCGTTCTGGGACAGCCTGATGTCGGCCACGCGCCTGACCGCGATGATCATGTTCGTGCTGGGCGCGACCTCGTTCCTGTCGGTGACGATGAGCTTCACCGGCATCCCGCGCGCGCTGGCCGAGTGGGTGGCCGCGCTGCAGCTGTCGCCGTGGGCGCTGATCGCGGTGCTGACGGTGATCTACATCGTGCTGGGCACGGCGCTGGACGGCATCTCGATGATCGCGCTGACCACCGCCACGGTGCTGCCGATGGTGCAGGCGGCGGGCTTCGACCTGGTCTGGTTCGGCATCTTCATCGTGCTGCTGGTGGAGATTGCCGAAGTCACGCCGCCGGTGGGCTTCAACCTGTTCGTGCTGCAGAGCATGACGGGCAAGGACAGCAACTATATCGCGCGGGTCTCGCTGCCGTTCTTCATGATGATGGTGCTGGCGATCGCCATCGTCACGATCTGGCCCGGCGTGGTGACCTGGCTGCCGGACGCGGTCATGCAGCAGGAGGTCAGGTAGCCTTGGCCGGCAGGGCAACGGACGCGCTAGGGAGGTTCCCGGAACGATGCATGTGATCGTGATCGGCGCCGGCGCGATCGGCGTCAGCTCCGCGTGGTACCTGCGCCAGGCCGGTTTCGACGTGACCGTGCTCGAGCGCCGCGGCGCGCCGGCGCAGGAAGCCAGCTTTGGCAATGCCGGCGTGATCGCGCCCGGCTACGTCACGCCCTGGGCCGCGCCCGGCATGCCGGCCAAGATCCTGCGCACGCTCTTCGCGCGCGAGGCCCCGGTGCTGTTCCGCCCCGCCGCGGATCCGGCGATGTGGCGCTGGATCGCGCGCTGGCTGCGCGAATGCCGGCTCGAGCGCTACCGCGCCAACAAGCTGCGCATGCAGCGGCTGGCGTTCTACAGCCGCGCCTGCCTGCACCGGCTGCGCAGCGAGCTGGAGATCGACTACGAGCAGTCGCAGGGCTACCTGCAGCTGTTCCGCAGCGCGCGCGACCTCGACCTGGCCGGGCCCGCCATCGCCCTGCTGCGCGAGAACAACGTGCCGCACCGGCTGGTCAGCGCCGCCGAATGCCGCCGGATCGAACCGGGCCTGGCCGCCGGCACGCCGCTGGCCGGCGGGCTGCACCTGCCGGAGGATGAATCCGGCAACTGCCCGATGTTCGTGCGCGCGCTGCACCGGCATGCGCAGGCCGCGGGCGTGTCGTTCCGCTTCGACACCGCGGTGACGCGCATCCGGCCCGGGCCGGCCGGCAAGCTGGAGCTCGAGCTGACCGAACCCGGCGGCCAGGGCTCGGCCCCGGTGCTTGGTGCCGACCGCGTGCGGGTCGCCGCCGGCGCCGACAGTGCCGTGCTGCTGCGTGCGCTGGGCCTGCGCGTGCCGCTGTATCCGGTCAAGGGCTATTCGGTCACGGTGATGATCCGCGACGAACTGCAGGCCCCGCTGGGCGCGCTGATGGACGAGTCGTACAAGGTCGCGATGACGCGCATGGGCAACCGGCTGCGCGTGGCCGGCACGGCGGAGCTGGGCTCGCGCCGGCTCGACCTGCGCCCCGCCGCGCTTAACACGCTGGTCAAGGTCGCGCGCGACTGGTTCCCGGTGGCGGGCAACTACCAGCAGGCCACGCCTTGGGCCGGCGCGCGGCCGATGCTGCCCGACGGCCCGCCGCTGATCGGCCCCACCGCGGTGCCCGGGCTGTTCCTGAACCTGGGCCATGGCTCGACGGGCTGGGCGATGAGCTGCGGATCAGGCAAGATTGCGGCTGACCAGATCGCCGCCAGCGCCGGCGCTTGCGCCGGCCGCGGCGGTCCGGAGATCGACATGGAAGGCCTGCTGCCCGACCGCTACGGGCTGGGGCCGGCCAATTGAGCCTGACATGACCCGCCCTGCCGCCACCGTCATCACGCCCACCGACCACCAACCAGGCTGGCTCGCCCTCGATGCAGCCGCGCCAGCCCCGGTGCCGCTCTACGACGTGGCCGCGATCCGCCGCCTCGAGCACGCCGCGCTGGCGCAGTTGCCGGCCTTCACGCTGATGTCGCGCGCCGGCACGGCGGCGGCACGCTGGCTTGCCGGCCATGCGCCCGAAGGGCCGCTGCTGTTCCTGGCGGGGCCCGGCAATAACGGCGGCGATGCGCTGGTCGCCGCCACGCAGCTGCACCGCGCCGGCCGCGCGGTGCAGGTCTGGCTCGCCGCCGAGCCGCAGCACCTGCCGGCCGATGCCGCCACCGCGTGGCAGCAGGCGCAGGCAGCGGGGGTGCCGTCGAGCGTGACGGCGGAGGTGGACACCAGCCATCACGCGCACTGGCCCGCCGGCACCGCCGCGATCGTCGACGGCCTGCTCGGCATCGGCCTGAACCGCCCCGCCGACGGCCGCATGGCGTGGTGGATCGACCAGATCAACCGCGCCGCGCTGCCGGTGTTTGCGCTGGACATCCCCAGCGGCCTCTCTGCCGACACCGGCGCGGGCGCGCCCGCTGTGCGCGCCCAACGCACGCTGACCTTCATTGCCGCCAAGCCCGGCCTGCTGACGCTGGACGGGCGCGACTGCGCCGGCGCGGTCGAGATCGCGCCGATCGGCCTGGACTATCCCCCACGCGCAACACCGCAGGGCCTGGTGAACGGCCCCGCGCTGTTCGGTGCCGCGCTGCCGCGCCGCCGCCACGCCAGCAACAAGGGCACGCATGGCGCGCTGGCCGTGATCGGCGGCAACCTCGGCATGACCGGCGCGCCGCTGCTCGGCGCCCGGGCCGCGCAATGGCTCGGCGCGGGCAAGGTGCATATCGGCTTCCTGGCGCAGCCGGCACCGTTGCTCGATCCGCTGCATCCTGAACTGATGCTGCATGCGGTCGACGCACTGGCGCTCGCGTCGATGTCGGCGCTGGTGATCGGCCCGGGCATGGGCACCGATGCCAACGCCCGCCAGCACTTCGCGCGGCTGCTGCAGGCGACGACGCAGCCGCTGGTGCTGGATGCCGATGCGCTGAACCTGCTGGCGTCCGATCCGGCGCTGGCCGGTGCGCTGGCCACGCGCGGCGCAGCCACCGTGCTGACGCCGCACCCGCTCGAGGCCGCACGGCTGATGGGCGTGCCCGTGGCCGAGGTCCAGCGCGACCGCCCCGCCGCTGCCGCGGCGCTGGCCGCGCAATGGCAGGCGGTGGTGGTGCTGAAGGGATCGGGCAGCGTGATCGCCGCGCCCGACGGCAGCCCGTGGACGCTGAACCCCACCGGCAACGCGGCGCTGGCCAGTGCCGGCACCGGCGACGTGCTGGCCGGCATGCTGGGCGCGCTGCTGGCGCAAGGCATGGCGCCGCTGGCCGCGGCGCAGGCGGCGGTGTGGATCCACGGCCGTGCCGCCGATGTGCTGGTCGAACAAGGCACGGGCCCGGCAGGCGTCACGGCGAGCGAACTGTATGCGCCGGCACGCGCCATATTCAACCAGTTGCTGGGCGCCGCGCGCGCGTGAGGCGCGCGATCGCGCGCATACCGGCGGCGCTGGCCGCACCTGCCGTCAGACAACGTCCGATACCCGCGCGGCGCCGCTGCTGTTATGTTGCAAGTGGTAACGATATGACGCCGCCGCGAGCCGCGATGCCGCGATCGCTGGCGATATACTTACCGCTCCGCCTTGCAAGCCGGCAATGCCACGCGGCTCGCGCCCCGCAACCCGCTAGTCCTGCACGCTAGTCCTGCATGCCCACTGACCTTCACGCCTGGAACGCCCTGCTGCGGCACCATGACACTCTTCGCGACGCCCGGATGCGCGACTGGTTCGATCGCGAAGGCGCACAGCGCGTCGCGCAATGCTCGCTGGAAGCCGCCGGCCTCTACCTCGATTACTCGAAGAACCGCATTACCGCGCAGACCATGAGCCTGCTGATGCAGCTGGCGGCCGAGGCCGGCGTCACGCGGCGCCGTGACGCGATGTTCGCGGGCGAGCATATCAACACCACCGAAGACCGGGCGGCCCTGCACGTGGCCCTGCGCGCCAGCGCCGGCGCCGCCTACAAGGTCGACGGCGAAGCGGTGGTGCCGGCCATCCAGCAGGTGCTGGCGCGCATGCGCGACTTCTCCGCGCGCGTGCGCAGCGGCGCCTGGAAGGGCGCGACCGGCGCGCGCATCACCGATGTCATCAACATCGGTATCGGCGGCTCCGACCTGGGACCGCGCATGGTGTGCCGGGCGCTGTCGCACCTGGCCGATGCGGATGGCAACACCGCGCCGCGCCTGCACTTCGTCTCCAACGTCGACGGCACCGACCTGGCCGAGACCCTGGCGCGGCTCGATCCGCAGCGCACCCTGGTGATCGTCTGCTCCAAGACCTTCACCACGCTCGAGACCATGGCCAACGCGCGCAGCGCGCGCGCGTGGTTTGTCGCCAGCGGCGTGGCCGAGCAGGACCTGGCCAAGCATTTCGTCGCGGTCTCGACCAATACCAAAGCGGTGCGCGAGTTCGGCATCGACCCGGCCAACATGTTCGAGTTCTGGGACTGGATCGGCGGGCGCTTTTCGCTGTGGTCGTCGGTGGGCCTGTCGATCACGCTGGCGGTGGGCTTCGATGCCTTTGCCGACCTGCTCGCCGGCGGGCGCGCGATGGACGAGCATTTCCGCACCGCGCCGCTGGAGCGCAACATGCCGGTGATCCTCGGCATGCTGGGCATCTGGTACCGCAATTTCTGGAACCTGCCCACCAGCTGCATGGCGCCCTACTCCACCTCGCTGGAGCTGTTCCCCGCCTTCCTGCAGCAGCTGGAGATGGAGAGCAACGGCAAGTCCGTGCAGCTCGACGGGCAGCCCGTCCGTACGCATACCTCGCCGGTGGTGTGGGGCACCGCCGGCACCAACGGCCAGCACGCCTACTTCCAGCAGATCCACCAGGGCTCGCAGGTGGTGCCGGTGGATTTCGTCGCGCCGCTGGTGCCGCCGCGCCGCCTGCCCGGCCATCACGCCAAGCTGCTGGCCAATTGCTTCGCGCAGGCCGAGGCGCTGATGCGCGGGCGCAGCGCCGACGAGCTGCGCGCCGCCGGAATGAAGGACGAGGTGCGCATCGCGCATATGGTGTTCGACGGCAACCGCCCCAGCAACACGCTGCTGATGGAGGACCTGACGCCCAATGTGCTGGGCGCGCTGATTGCGCTGTACGAGCACCGCACCTTCGTGCAGGGCGTGGTGTGGCGCATCAACTCGTTCGACCAGTGGGGCGTCGAGCTGGGCAAGATCCTGGCGCGGCCGATCGAGGCCGAGTTGGCCGGCACCGCCACCGGCCAGCACGATGCCTCTACCGCCGCGCTGATCGCGCGTGCCCGCGCGGTGCTGCAGGCGGGCGCGGCCAGCTAGCCGCTAGACCTCGAGGCCGATCCATTCGTCGCTGGCCACGCGGCCGGCGTCGATGGTCAGCACGCGCCCGCAGCGCGACGCCACCGAGCGGTCGTGCGTGACCAGCACCAGCGTCGAGCCGGCGTCTCGGTTCAGCTCGAACATCAGCGCGATCACGGCTTCGCCGGTGGCGGTGTCGAGGCTGCCGGTCGGTTCATCGGCGAACAGGATGTCCGGACGCGCGACGAAGGCGCGCGCCAGCGCCACGCGCTGCTGCTCGCCGCCCGACAGCGTGCGCGGGTAGTGGCCCAGGCGCGCGCCCAGGCCCACGCGCTGCAGCATGTCGACGGCGCGCTCGCGCACTTGCGCGGTCTCGCCGCGCAGCTCCAGCGGCAGCATCACGTTCTCGAGCGCGGTCAGGTGCCCCACCAGCTGGAACGACTGGAACACGAAGCCGACATGCCGGCCGCGCACCGCGGCGCGCTGGTCTTCGTCCAGTGCATACAGGTCCTGGCCCTGCAGCCGCACCGTGCCGGTGCTGGGCAGGTCCAGCCCGGCCAGCAGTCCCAGCAGCGTTGACTTGCCGGATCCGGACGCGCCCACGATGGCCAGCGTTTCGCCCGGCGTGACGGAAAACGTCACGTCGTGCAAAATCGTCAGCGAACCGGTCGTGTCGGCTACGGTCTTTCCAAGGGATTCGACTGCGAGAATGGAAGAAGACATGGATATAGGGATCCGAGGGAAAAGGCGCAGGCTGCTGCTCGCAGCCGGCATGGCGCTGGCGCTTCCGGCCGCCGCCCGGGCCCAGGCAAAGGCCGCGGCCCCGGCCACCGCCCCTGCGCTGCTGGTGCTGGGCGACAGCCTGTCGGCCGAATACGGCATCGCGCGCGGCGCGGGCTGGGTCACGCTGCTGCAGGACCGGCTGCGGCAGGAGCGCTTCGATTATAGCGTCGTCAATGCCAGCATCAGCGGCGAGACCACCATCGGCGGCAAGACCCGCCTGCCCGAGCTGCTGTCGCGGCACCGCCCCGCCGTCGTGGTCATCGAGCTCGGCGCCAACGACGCGCTGCGCGGCTTGCCGTTGCACACCACCGAAGCCAACCTGCGCAACCTCGTCACCACGGCGCAGCAGGCCGGCGCCAGCGTATTGCTGATCGGCATGCGCATCCCGCCCAACTATGGCCAGGACTACACCGAGAAGTTCGTCTCGCTGTATCCCAGGCTGGCCGGCGAATACAAGGTGCGGCTGGTGCCCTTCTTCCTCGACCAGGTAATCGCGCGGCAGGACTGGTTCCAGCCCGACCGCATCCACCCGACCGCCGCGGCGCAGCCCGCATTGCTCGATACGGTGTGGCCGCAGCTCAAGCCACTGCTCAAGCACGGCGCCGCGAAGTGACCATAAAAAAACCCCTGCCGTGCGGCAGGGGTTCCTGATTCAGGCGTGGCCGGCGTGGCGCGGCCAGGCGCGAATCACTCGGCGCCTTGCGCCTGCGTCGCGCCTGCCGGCGTCAGCAGCTTGACCTTGGAGCGGGCCTTCAGGCTTTCATAGAAGGCCTGCAGGTCGGTCTGGCCGGCCAGTTGCGCCAGCTGCTGCGCCTCGGCCTGGCGGCGGGCCGGATCGGCGGGCGCCGGCTGGATGACCTTGGTGATGCGATAGACCGCATAGCCCTGCGCGCCCAGGTCGACACCCACCAGCGCCGGCAGCTTGGCGGCATCGGCGCGCATCACCGCTTCCACGGCCTGCGGCGTCATGCCCTCGGCCTTGGTACGCGACACCGTCTGCGCCGCGCCAAAACCCTCGGCACTGTCGACCTGCTTCAGCGCGGCCAGGCGCGCCTCGCCTTCCTTGCGCGCCAGTGCCGCCGCCTGCTGCGCGATATAGCCTTCGCGCACCTGGGCTTCGACTTCCTCGAACTTGCGCACGGTGGCCGGGCGGTACGCGACGATGCGCGCGGCCACCAGCGTGTTCGGCGCAACCTGCACGGCTTCGGTGTTGCGCTTGTTCTTGATGGCGTCGTCGCTGAACAGCGCCTTGAGCAGCTTCTCGTTATTCAGCGGGCTCTGCGCGCCCAGCGCCGGATTCGGCTGGCGCGTGACGTTGTCGGCGGTCTGGATGGTCAGCTTGAACTTGTCGGCGGCCGGCTTGAGGCTGTCGGCCTGCTCGTAGACGGTATTGCCGAAGGCATCGGCCTGCTCGGCAAACTTCTTGTCGGCGAACTGCTTGCGCAGCTCGGCCTCCAGCTCGGTGCGCACGGCCTCCAGCGGCCTGGTTTCCGCCGGCTTGGTGCCGGTCAGCTTGATGATGTGGTAGCCGAAGTCGGTCTCGACCACGTCGCTGATCTGGCCTTCCTTGAGCGCGTACATGGCGTCCTCGAACGGCTTGACCAGCGCGCCGCGGCCCATGAAGCCGAGGTCGCCGCCCTTCTCGGCCGAACCCGGGTCCTGCGAGTTCTTGCGCGCCACCTCGGCGAAGCTGTCCGGATGCTTGCGCACCTCTTCCAGCAGCCTGGTGGCCTTGTCGCGGGCGGCCTGGCGCTGCGCCGCCGGCGCATCCTTCGGCGCGCTGATCAGGATATGGCTGGCGCGGCGCTGCTCGTCGACACGGAAGCGCGCGATATTGCTTTCGTAGTACGACTTCAGCTCTTCCGGCGTCACCGCCTGCGACGCGGCCAGCGCTTCGCCCGACAGCACCAGGTATTCCACCTTGGCCTGCTCCGGCACCGAGAAGTCCTGCTGGTGGCTGTCATAGTAGGCCTTCAGCGCGGCGGCATCGGGCTGCACCTTGGCGGTGTAGCCGGCGGGCTTGAACAGCAGTGCCTGCACCTCGCGCTGCTGGTCGCGCACCGCCATCAGGCGCTCGATCAGCGACTTCGGCACGAACGCGGTCGCGGCAATCGACGCGCCCAGCTGCTGCGTGGCCAGCTCGAAGCGCATGCGCGCATCGAACTGCTCGGGGGTCATGCCCTGCGACTGCAGCAGCTGCAGGTAGGCCTTGTCGTCGATCTTGCCGTCCTTGCCGCGCGGCAGCTGCGCAATCGCCGGCAGGCTGCTGATCTCTTCGAGCAGCTTGGCGTCCGACACCGTCAGGTGCTCGCTGGCCACCGCATTGGCCATCACGCGCTGCTGGATCAGCTGCTCGAGCACGACCTTGCGTGCCTCCGGGCCCTCGAACTGGCGCGGGTCATAGCTGGCGCCCAGGATCTGGCGCGCGCGCTCGCTCTGGTCGCGCACCACGTTGTCGACTTCCTGCACGCTGATGGCCCGGCCGTCGACCTTGGCCGCATCGTGCGAGCTGTCCATGAAGCGCGAATAGCTTTCCACGCCGAAGAATACGAACGACGGGAAAACAAGCACCAGCAGCAGCAAGAGCATCAGGCGCCGGTTGTTGCGTACGAAATCAAGCATGCGGATTCGGGAAGTGGATTGGCACGAAAGACAAACTCCGCGATTCTATCAGGAGCCGGTGGGCGGGCACGCAATGTGCTCGGTCGGGAACATCAGGCACGCATGAAAAACGCCCGCTGGCGCGGGCGTTTCATGAAGCTGGCGGAGAGGACAAAACCCGCCTGCGTGCCGCAGGCGGCTCGCTCGACGCCGTACAAAAGAAAAAGCCCGCTTATGCGGGCTTTTCAAATTGGCGGAGTGGACGGGACTCGAACCCGCGACCCCCGGCGTGACAGGCCGGTATTCTAACCGACTGAACTACCACTCCTGTGTCGGTGCCTGCTGCAGCCGGCTTTCGTACCAAGCGCAGCAGCAGAGAGGCCGAACTATAGCGTATGTTCCCGTACCAGCGCAATACGGGGACACGTTTAAATTTGGCTCCTGGTGCGGCCCCCCATCATGTGAGCGCCGCAAGCACTCAAGCTAAGGGCCCGTGGCTGGTCGCTGCCAACCCGTGTCATCGCGCTGTCACTTGCGTCCCGCACAATCGTCCCGATTCGGCCTTCCAGGCCACTCGCATGACCGCGCCGGTTGTTTTGCGGCGCACCGCACCAACGGTTGTCCTTGACACCCGTTTTTTTGCGGCTTGAATGAAAACGTTTTCAATTTCTCTGCAGCAACTCTTGTACTGATCCCGCTTCCTGCCGAATGCGCCGCAACGCCACCTCCCTCGCCGCTCCGCCCGTGCCATCCAATGGCGCGACCCTGGTCAATGTCGCCAGGGCCGCGAGCGTGTCGCTGGCGACCGCCTCGCGCGTGTTCAGCAATCCGGAGCTGGTCCGCCAGGACACCGCCGAGCGCGTATTGCAGGCGGCGGGTGAGCTTGGCTTCCGCCCCAACCTGCTGGGCGCCAAGCTCCGGGCCCAGCGCTCGCGCATCGTTGGGGTCATGCTGCCGACGCTCGAGAATGCCGTGTTTGCCGAATGCTGGCACGGCATCGAGGAGGCGGCGCTGGCGCAAGGCTATTCGCTGATGCTCGTCACCAGCCGCTACGACCCGGCCCGCGAACGCGAGCGGATCGAATATCTGCTGCGTCACCGCGTCGACGGCATGGTGCTGACGGTGGCCGATGCCGCCCGCAGCGCGGTGCTGGAACAGCTGGATGCCGAAGGCGTGCCTTATGTCCTTGCGTACAACCAGGGCGCGCGCCGGGGCAAACGCTATTCGGTATCGGTGGACAACCGCGTCAGCGCGCGCGCCGGCGTCGAGAGACTGATCGCGGCCGGGCATCGGCGCATCTCGGTGGTGTCGGGCGCCTTCGTCGCGTCGGACCGCGCCAGGCTGCGCCACATGGGTTACCAGGACGCGATGCGCGCGCATGGCCTGCAGCCCTTGCCGCCGCTGTCCCTGCCGGCCCATACGCCCACGCAGACGCCGGCGGAGGTCGAGCGCATCCGGCGATTCGTCACGGCGCCATCCGCGCCCACCGCGCTGTTTTGCACCAACGACATGCTGGCGATCGGTGTGATTTCCATCCTGAAGCGCCTGGGACTGTCCGTGCCCGGCGATGTATCCGTGCTCGGCTACGACGGCATCGAACTCGGCCAGTTGCTGGAACCGCCGCTGTCCACCGTGGCGCAGCCCAACAACGAGATCGGTGCCCGTGCGCTGGGCTGCCTGCTGGCGCGGCTGGAGCCTGCCAGCGCCAGGGCCGCGCCTGCCCCCCGCATGCCGCGCGCGACGCTGCTGCCGCACGCGCTGCGCGAAGGCGCTACCGTCGGGCCGCCGGCTTAGCGGCACTGCAACCGAAGCAGCGCCGACATCGCCTCGCCCTACGCCGTTTTCCACCACCGTCGTATCTAGAAAAGGAGTGCATCATGCAATCGACTTCGTCCTGGCTGCGCCGCTTGCGCTGGCTGCTGCCCGCGGTTGGCGCGGTCGTATTCAGCCACGCCGCGGCCGCGCAAACGGCAATCTGCTACAACTGCCCGCCGGAATGGGCGGACTGGGCAGCGCAGATCCGCGCGATCAAGGAAAAGACCGGCGTCACGGTGCCGCACGACAACAAGAACTCGGGCCAGTCGCTGGCCCAGATCGTCGCGGAAAAAGCCAATCCGGTGGCCGACGTGGTGTATTACGGCGTGACGTTCGGCATCCAGGCCCAGAAGGAAGGCGTGACGGCACCCTACAAGCCCGCCAACTGGAATGACATCCCCGACGGCCTGAAGGACCCGCAGGGCCACTGGTTTGCCATCCATTCGGGCACGCTGGGCCTGATGGTCAATGTCGACGCGTTGCGCGGCAAACCGGTGCCGCAGTCATGGGCCGACCTGCAGAAGCCCGAGTACAAGGGCATGGTTGGCTATCTCGACCCGGCCAGCGCCTTTGTCGGCTACGTCGGCGCGGTGGCGATCAACCAGGCCCTGGGCGGCTCGCTGGACAACTTCGGCCCGGCCCTCAAGTTCTTCAAGGACCTGCAGAAGAACCAGCCCATCGTGCCGAAGCAGACCGCGTACGCGCGCGTGCTGTCCGGTGAAATCCCGATCCTGCTGGATTACGACTTCAACGCCTATCGCGCGCGCTACAAGGATCGCGCCAACGTTGCCTTCGTGATTCCCAGGGAGGGCTCGCTGGTGGTGCCCTACGTCATGAGCATGGTCAACAAGGCGCCGCACCCTGCCGAAGCCCGCAAGGTGCTGGACTTCGTGCTGTCCGACGCCGGCCAGTCGCTGTGGGCGAATGCCTATCTGCGCCCGGTACGGGCCAAGGCCGTGTCCAGGGAAGTGGAATCCCGCTTCCTGCCGGCCGCGGACTATGCGCGCGCGAAGACCATCGACTACGGCAAGATGGCCGAAGTGCAAAAGGCCTTCAGCGACCAGTACCTGAAGGAAGTGCGCTGACGCCGCGCCGGGGCGCGCGTCGGCCCCGGCCAGTCCCCCTCGAGATGGAGAAACCCATGCGCCGTCGCACCACTGCGCCAACCGCCCGCACGCTGATCGTCTTCGCGCTGCCGGCGCTGATCGTTTTCCTGGCGTTCTTCTGCCTGCCGATGGCCAAATTGCTGGCGGTCAGCGTGGCGGGCGAAAGCGGCGCGGGAGTCTACTGGACCGTGCTGTCCAGCCCGCGCTACCTGCACAGCCTGCTGTCCACGGTGCTGTTGTCGGCCTCGGTGACGCTGGCCACGCTGGCGATCGCCGGCGTGGCGGGAACCTTTCTGCAGCGGCATCCGGTGCCGGGCAAGCCGGTTCTGGTCGCCATGCTGACCTTTCCGCTGGCCTTTCCCGGCGTGGTGATCGGCTTCATGGTCATCATGCTGGGCGGCCGCAACGGCCTGCTCGCCTCGGTGGGCGAGCTGCTCGCCGGCGAGCGCTGGACCTTTGCTTATGGCATGGCCGGGTTGTTTGTCGGCTACCTGTACTTCTCCATTCCACGCGTGATCCTGACCGTGATGGCGGCGGTCGAAAAACTCGACGCCTCGCTGGAGGAAGCGGCCCGCTCACTGGGCGCCGGGCGGTGGCGCGTGGTGCGCGACGTCATGCTGCCGGCGCTGATGCCCGCCCTGATCTCCAGCGGCGCGATCTGCTTCGCCACCAGCATGGGCGCGTTCGGCACCGCCTTTACCCTTGCCACGCAACTCGATGTGCTGCCGCTCACCATCTACAACGAGTTCACCAACTACGCCAACTTCGGCATGGCCGCCGCCCTCTCCATCCTGCTCGGTATCGTGACCTGGGCGTTGCTGGCGGTGGCGCGTCATCTTTCCGGCAACGCGGTTGCCGCCACCGCGTAGGAGCAAGCATGAAGACCAACCGTCGCGGCTCCGCCTACTGGGCGCAGTTCGCACTGACGCTCGCCGTGTGCGCGTTCATGACCGTCCCCGTGGCGCTGTCGGTGCTGGCCGGCCTCACCAACAATATCTTCGTCGGGCTGCAGAGCGGCCTGACCACGCGGTGGGTCGAGGAGGTGTGGGCCCTGTACCGCAACACCATCTTCCTGTCGCTAGGGATCGCGCTGGCGTGCCTGGTCTGCACGCTGGTGCTCGGCGTTCCAGCCGCGTATTACATGGCGCTGCGCCGCAGCCGCGTGACCCGGCTGATCGAAGAACTGCTGATGTTGCCGGTGGCGATCCCCGGCCTTGCGACAGCACTCGGCCTGATCCTGCTGTATGGGGGCCTGCCATGGCTGCGCACCAGTTGGGTCTTCATCCTGATCGGTCATGTACTGTTCACCCTGCCCTTCATGGTGCGCTCGGTGCTGGCCATCATGTCCGCCATCGATATCCGCACGCTCGAGGACGCCGCCGCCAGCCTCGGCGCGACACGCATGCAGCGCTTTTTCACCGTGGTGCTGCCGAATTGCCGGCAAGGGATTCTTGCCGGCGCGCTGATGGTCGTGACGCTTTCGGTCGGCGAATTCAATCTGACATGGATGCTCCATACGCCCACCACGCAGACGCTGCCCGTCGGACTCGCCGACAGCTATGCCTCGATGCGCCTGGAGATCGGCTCTGCCTACACCATCGTGTTTTTCCTGATGATCATTCCGCTGCTGGTGATCATGCAAATGGTGTCCGCGCTGGGTGCGCGGGCCCAGCGACATCCCGTGCAGGACACGCCCATGCCGTTCGCCGGCACGGTCACCAGTTCGCTGAACGCGCCAGCCGGACCGGACAGCACGCCGCAGTCCCAACCACAGACGGAGGCCCCCCGCCATGCATGAGCCCACCACCATCGCCCTGCGCCAATGCGGCAAGACGTTCGCCGACGGCACGCGCGCGCTCGAACCACTGGATCTGGATATCGGTGCCGGCGAAACCGTCGTGCTGCTCGGTCCGTCGGGCTGCGGCAAGACCACCACGCTGCGGATGATCGCGGGGCTGGAGTTTCCCGATACCGGCGGAGAGGTCCTGTTCGGCGGCGCGGCGGTCACGCATCTGCCGATCGAGCAGCGCGGCGTCGGCATGGTGTTCCAGAACTATGCCCTGTTCCCCAATATGACCGTGGCCGAGAATATCGGCTATGGCCTGCGCGTGCGCAAGGTCGACGCACAGACCCGCCGGCGCCGGGTCGACGACATGCTCGCCATGATGCAGCTGGGCACCTTCGCCAACCGGCGCGTCGACCAGCTGTCCGGTGGCCAGCGCCAGCGCGTGGCGCTGGCGCGCGCCATCGCCGTGCAGCCGCGTGTGCTGCTGCTGGACGAACCGCTGACGGCGCTCGATGCCAAGCTGCGCGATGCGCTGCGCGCCGACATCAACCAGTTGCTGCGCAGCCTGCGCATCACCACTGTGTATGTCACGCACGACCAGGCCGAGGCGATGGCGCTTGGCGACCGGATCATCGTGATGGACAAGGGACGCATCGCGCAAAGCGGCACGCCGCAGGACATCTACCGGCATCCGGCCAATGCCTTCGTCGCCGACTTCATCGGCACGATGAACCGCCTGCCGGCGGCTGCGGATCACCGTCTATGGCGCGTGCCCGGTGGCGCCTTGCCGCGCGAGCCGCGGCACATCGAGGTGGCGCAGGTGGAGCTGATGTTCCGGCCCGAGGACGTAGCGCTGGCCGACGCACCGAATGCGCCCGACGTCCATGTGGCCGGCAATGTCGTCACGGCCCTGTTCCTTGGCCATGCGACCCGGCTGCTGGTCGATGTGGGCGCACCTGCCCCGATCGTGCTCGATACCGCGCGCCGCGACCGCTGGGTAGCCGGCGACCGCGTTGGCCTGCGCATCGATACCGGCCATCTGCTGACGGTGCCCGCTGCGCCCTCGGTGTCAGTAGGGAGCGCGGCATGATGCAGAGTGCCCCGCAGGCCAGTCCCTACCTGGTCGCCCACATCACGGACCTGCATATCAAGGCGGGCGGCAA
Organism: Cupriavidus neocaledonicus; assembly: GCF_000372525.1. GTDB lineage: Bacteria > Pseudomonadota > Gammaproteobacteria > Burkholderiales > Burkholderiaceae > Cupriavidus > Cupriavidus neocaledonicus. The sequence continues at coordinate 55,127 of NZ_AQUR01000093.1, read as the reverse complement.
GCTTTCCTACCGGCGCGTGGATACCGCAGGCGCGCTGCGCCAGTGCATCGACACGCTGCTGGCGTTGCCGCAGCGCCCCGACGTTGCGGTGGTGACCGGCGACCTGGTCGACTTCGGCAGCGAGGATGAATATCGCTTCCTGCGAGGGATGCTTGAAGCCTTGCCGATGCCGGTGCGGCTGATGCCGGGCAATCACGACAGCCGCGGCGCACTGCGCCGCGTATTCGCGGATCACGCCGATCACGCCTATCTGTTCGCCGCGGGCGATGCCGACGCCCCGGTCCATTACCGCATCGACGCGGGGCCTCTGACGCTGATCGCCTTCGACTGCACCGTCCCCGGCCAAAGCGGCGGGCGCGTGGACCCGGATGCGCTGCCATGGCTGGAAGCCGCGCTGGCCGCCGCGCCGCAGCGCCCCACCCTGCTGATGCTGCATCACCCGCCTTTCCACACAGGCATCGGCCATATGGACCGGCAGGGCCTGGAGAACGCCGCGCTGCTCGAAATCGTGGTGCGGCGCCATCCACAGGTGGAGCGGGTGCTGTGCGGCCACCTGCATCGGCATATCACCCGGCGCTTCGGCGGCACCATCGCCATGACCGCGCCCGGCCCGGCGCACCAGGTCGCGCTGGACCTCGACCCGCAGGCGGCTTCGTGCTTCCGCATGGAGCCGCCAGGCATGCTGCTGCACTGGTGGCATCCCGTGCACGGACTGGTGACCCATGCCGTTGCCATCGGGGACCATGGACCTGCGTATCCGTTCTTCGATGCACAGGGGAAGCTGATCGACTGAGGCACCGCTCGGCAACCGGCGCAATTTCCGGATTCACCATCCATTTCTGACCCGGTGATTGCCGGCCTTACTCCAGCCGGATCCACGTAGTCTTCAGATCGCTGTATTTGTCCAACGCATGCAACGACTTGTCTCGCCCGGAACCCGATTGCTTGACTCCGCCAAACGGCACCGTGATATCGCCATCCATATAGCAGTTGACCCACACCAGCCCGGCCCGCAGCCGCCGCGAGACACGGTGTGCGCGTGACAGGTTGGCAGTCCACAACCCTGAGCCAAGCCCATAAGGCGAATCGTTGGCCATGCGCACCACTTCCTCCTCGGTATCAAACATGGTCACGGCCAGCACCGGTCCAAAGATCTCCTCGCGCACGATGCTGAGCGACTGGCTCGGGCATTCGAAGATGGTCGGCTGCAGGAAATAGCCCCCAGTGTCCGTGCGGACGCGTTCGCCGCCCAGACGCAACCTCGCCCCTTCGCGCTGCCCGCCGTCCACATAGGACATTACGCGGTCGAGCTGGCGCGCGTCGACGATAGCGCCCATGGCAGAGGCCGGGTCGAGCGGGTCGCCGGGCTGCATTGCCCGGGCATACGCCTCCAGCTTCTCCATGAACGGCTCATAGATGGCGCGCTGGACATAAAGACGCGAGCCGGCGATGCAGATCTCGCCCTGGTTGGTGAAGATGCCGATGGCGGCCGCCTGCGCGGCGCGCTCGAGGTCGGGGCAGTCGTCAAAGACGATATGCGGCGACTTGCCGCCGCATTCGAGCCAGACACGCTTCAGGTTGGACTGGCCGGAATATTCCATGAAGCGCTTGCCGGTAGCCGTCGAGCCAGTGAAGGCGATGCAATCCACGTCCGGATGCAGGCCGAGCGCCTGCCCGGCCTGTGCGCCCAGTCCCGGCACCACATTGAAGACCCCGGGCGGAATGCCGGCTTCAGCGGCCAGCTCGGCGAGCCGCAGCGCGCTAAGCGGCGACTGTTCGGCAGGCTTGAGGATGACGCTGTTACCCGCAGCCAGCGCAGGTGCGACCTTCCAGCTGCCCATCAGCAGCGGATAGTTCCACGGCACCACGGCCGCCACCACGCCGAGCGGCTCGCGCGTGATGGTGGCGAGCACGTTGCCGCCGGTGGGGGCGATCTCGTCGTAGCGCTTGTCGATGGCCTCGGCGTACCACGCGAAGGTGCGCGCCGCTTCCGGAATGTCGTAGGCCAGCGTATCGCCGATGGGCTTGCCCATGTCCAGCGTTTCCAGCAGGGCCATTTCTTCGCGGTGGGTCTCGATCAGCGCGGCCAGGCGCAGCAGCACCGCCTTGCGCTCGCGTGGCGCCAGGCCGGACCAGACGCCTTGCTCGAAGGCCTGGCGTGCCGCCGCGACGGCGCGGTCGACGTCGGCCGCGCCGCATGCCGCTACCTTGGCCAGCACGGCGCCGGTGGCGGGGTTAATCGTGTCGAAGGTGGCGCCGTTGGCGGCGTCGCTCCATTCGCCGCCGATGTAGGCGCGGCTTTGCGGGCGCAATCCGGCTGCCCGGGCCTGCCAGTAAGACAGGTCGCGTGTTTCGCTCATGGGGTTCCTCGTTTGGTTGACAGGGCCACGGGCGACGGCAGCGTCTGCGTCAGGCCCGCGACCACGATCAGGGCGATGCCGGCCAGCGCCAGCGCGTCGGGCCAGCGGCCGAACCACAGCGCGCTGTAGACCAGCGCCAGCAGCAGATGGAAATAGTTCAGCGGCGCCAGGCGCGACGCCGGCGCGCGCTGCAAGGCCAGGATCAGCAGTACCTGCGCCGCCGCGCTCATCAGCCCCATGGCCAGGATCGCCAGCCAGTCGGCCAGGTCGGGCCACACCGGCGGCGGGAAGAACGGCGCCGGCACGCCGGTGGCGACCATGCAGATCAGGGCGGCAAAGCCGTACTGCACGCGCGCATCGACCTGCCCCGCCATGCGCCGGGTCAGCAGTTGCAGCATGGCGTAGGCCAGCGTGGCGGCCAGCATCAGCACGGTGCCAAGCCACGACACCGCGCCACCAGGGCGTACGATCAGCAGCATGCCGCAGAAGCCCGCGCCGACCGCCAGCCACTGGCGCGGGCCGACTTTCTCGCCCAGCATCCACGGCGACAGGCCCACCACCATCAGCGGCGCCATGAAATAGATGGCGGTGGCCTCGGCCAGCGGCATCCACAGCAGCGCGGTCATGAAGCAGGTGCCGACCACCGCCAGCATCAACCCGCGCAGCACCAGCAAACCGCGGTGCGGTGTGCGCCAGAAGCGAAGCTGGCCCGATCCGGCGAGCATGGCCACGGCCACCGCCAGCGTGGCGCCGTAGCGCACCGCGTTGAGAAACGGCGCGGGATAGCGGCCGACCAGGTGCTTGGCGGTGGCGTCCACGGTAGCGAACAGCGTCACCACGCACAGGAACAGCAGCCCGCCACGCCACCAGTCGGGCATGCCCCGGGCCGCGGCGGTCATGCGCCCGCCTGTGCCACCATCGCGCCGAGCAGCACGTTGGCGCCGGCTTCCAGATGCTGGGGCCGGGCGTCTTCCACTTCGTTGTGGCTGATGCCGTCCTTGCAGGGCACGAAGATCATCGCGGTCGGGGTCACGCTGGCCATGTAGACGGCATCGTGGCCGGCGCCGGTGACGATGTTCTGCTGGCTGTAGCCGCGCGCCACGGCTTCGCGGCGCACGTGTTCGACCAGTTCCGGCGCAAACGGGGTGGGCGGGAAGTACTGCACGTCCTCGATCTTCACGTCGAACGTGGCGCCGGTGGTCTTGCCCTGCGCCAGCGCCTCGCACGCGGCGCGGAAGCGTGCGTCCATCTCGGCCAGCTTGCCGGCATCCTCGTGGCGCAGGTCGACCGTGAACTTCACCGCACCGGGGATCACGTTGCGTGAGCCGGGGTGGAGATTGACCACGCCCACCGTGCCGCGGCCGTGCGGCGCGAAGTCGTGGGCGATGCGCACCACTTCCTGCATCACGTGGGTGGCGCCGTAGAGCGCGTCGCGGCGCAGCGGCATCGGCGTGGGGCCGGCGTGCGCTTCCATGCCGGTCACGGTCACGTCGTACCAGCGCAGCCCCAGTGAACCGGTGACCACCCCGATCACGTTGTCCGCCGCTTCCAGCACCGGGCCCTGCTCGATATGCGCCTCGAAATACGCTCCCACCGGCCGCCCGCCCACTTCGTCGGTGCCGGCATAGCCGATGGCCTGCAGTTCATCCGCCACGCGCTTGCCTTCGGTATCGGTGGCGTCCAGCGCGGTCTGCAGCGGGAAGATGCCCGCGAACACGCCCGAACCCATCATCACCGGCACGAAGCGCGTGCCTTCCTCGTTGGTCCAGATGGCGAGCTCGAGCGGCGCTTCGGTGGTCACGCCATGGTCGTTGAGCGTGCGCATGACCTCCAGCCCGGCCAGCACGCCGAAGCAGCCGTCGAACTTGCCGCCGGTTGGCTGCGTATCGATATGGCTGCCGGTCATCACCGGCGGCAGGGCATCGTTGCGCCCGGCGCGGCGACCGAAGATGTTGCCGACGCGGTCCACCGTCACGGTCAGGCCCGCGTCGCGCATCCAGCCGCATACCAGGTCGCGGCCCTGGCCGTCGAGCGCGGTCAGGGCCAGCCGCGCATTGCCGCCCTTCGGCGTGGCGCCGATCCGTGCCAGGTCCATCAGCGATTGCCACAGGCGCTGGCCGTTGACGGCGATCTTGCTAGTCATTGCAGTTCTCCCGGTATTGGTGATTGCGTCGTTCAGGCCTGAGCGGTCGCGGGTGCGAAACCGGCCAGGAATGCGTCCAGCCCGCGGCCGATGGCCTCGACCTCGTACCCGCCCTCCTGCACCACCACCGTCGGCAGGCCCAGCGCATGGATGCGCTCGCCGATGCCGCGGTAGCCATCCATGCTGACCTTCAGGACGCTGATGGGATCGTTCTCGTAAGTATCGAAGCCCAGCGCCAGCACCACCGCCTGCGGGCGATAGTCGCGCAGCGCGTCCAGCGCGCCGTCGAGCGCCGACAGGAACTCAACGTCGCCGCTGCCGTGCGGCAGCGGGAAGTTGAGGTTGTAGCCATAGCCCGCGCCATAGCCGCGCTCGTTTGCATAGCCGGTATAGAACGGGTAGTAATCCGCCGGATCGGCATGCAGCGAGATCGTCATCACATCGGAACGGTGATAGAAAATCTGCTGGGTGCCGTCACCGTGATGCGCATCGACGTCGAGCACCGCCACCTTGCCGAAGCGGGCCAGCAGCGTCTGTGCCGCGATGGCCGAGTTGTTGACGTAGCAGAAGCCGGCCGCGCGGTCGCTGTGAGCGTGGTGGCCGGAGGGACGGCACAGCGCGTAGGCCATGCCGGCGCCGTCCTGCCGCTCGCACACGTGGCGTGCGGCCGCCACCGCGCTGTGCGCACCGCGCAGGATCGCGCGCCAGCTGTCCGGCCCGAGCGGGCAGCTGAGGTCGCCCAGGTAGTAGCCGGCCTGGGCAATCACAGAATCAGTGGGACACACGGGACGGCGCGGCTCGCCGACCTTGCCGTTGTGATACGGCGATAGATTGGGCAGGACTTCGATGCCGGGCTCGAAGCCGGGACGCGCCAGTTCCTGCCAGCGCGCCCAGGCACTGGCGAGGAAGTCGAGATAGGCCGGACTGTGCACCGCCTCGAGCGGCGCGCGCCCGCAATCGGGCGGCGCCGCCAGTTCGATGCCGCGCGCGGCGAGCGCGCGCTGCAGTGCTGCTGCGCGGGCCGGCACGTCGGTCGGCGCGCACAACCGGCCTGCGCGCATGAACTGGCGGGGCTCGTGCAGCAACTGATCATCCGAGAAGAAGGCACGCATGGTTTAGATCTTGTTGTGAAGGGAATCCCCGGCTCAGCCTGCCGCCTGGCGCGCCAGCGCCGCCGCGCGGATGCCGGACAGGGTCATGCCAGGCGCGATGCCGTCGGGGTCGTAACGCAGCTCCAGCAGCGCCGGCATGCTGTGCGTACTGGCGAAGTCGAGCGCGCGATCCAGCGCGGGACCGAATTCGGCGTCGCTCGACACCACCTCGCCGTAGCCGCGATAGGCGCGCGCCAGTTCGGCGAACTCCGGGTTCTCGAAGCCCAGCGCGATGGTCCGGCCGGGGAATTCGCGTTCCTGGTGGGCGCGGATCGTGCCCCAGATGCCGTTGTTGAACACCAGCACCACGATGCCGAGGCGGTACTGCATGGCCACGCCCAGCTCCTGCAGGTTCATCTGGAAGCAGCCGTCGCCCGCGTAGCAGACCACGGTGCGTTCCGGGTGCTCCAGCTTGGCGGAAATGGCCGCCGGCAGGCCGTAGCCCATCGAGCCCACGGTGGGCGCGAGGCTGGTGCCAACGCCTTTGTAGCGGCAATAGGTATGCGGAAAGACCGCGTAGTTGCCGGCGCCGACGGTGATGCAGGCATCGTCGGGCAGGCGCTCGCGCACAAGGCAGGCGGCCTGGTTCAGGTTCAGCGGGCCTGGGGCGGGCAGCGCCTTCTGGCTGTCGAGGTAGTCGTGCCGCGCGCGCTCCACCAATGCGGCGCGATTGTGTTCACGCACCGGGCGCAGGCCATCCACCGCGGCGGCGAATGAGACGACGTCGGCAACGACAGGCAGCTCCGCGCGGAACACGCGGCCCAGCTCTTCCGGATCGGGATACACGTGCACCAGCCGCTGGCGCGGCAGCGGGCTTTCCACCACGGTATAGCCCTCGGTGGTAGCCTCGCCCATGCGCGTGCCGATGGCGATCAGCAGGTCCGACTCGCGGATGCGCGTACGCAACGCCTCGCTCATGCCCCAGCCAACGTGGCCGGCGTAATTGGGATGGTGGTTGTCGAAGCACTCCAGCCGGCGCCACGCCAGCCCCACAGGCAGGCCGAAGCGTTCGGCGAAGCCTTCCATCTGGCGCATCGCCTCGGGGGTCCAGCCGGAGCCGCCGATCATCAGGAAGGGGCGCTCGGCCTGTTCCAGCATTGCGGCCAGCGATGCCAGCGCGTGCGGCGCCGGAGCCGAGTGGCTGCGCACGTAGCGCGGCATGTCGGCCACGGTGGCGTTGCCCCACAGCGTGTCCTCGGGCAACGCGAGCACCACCGGGCCGGGCCGGCCGCTGGTCGCCACCGCGAAGGCGCGCGCGATGAACTCGGGGATGCGGTCGGTGCGGTCGATCTGCGCGACCCACTTGGCCATCTGGCCGAACATGCGGCGGTAGTCGATTTCCTGGAAGGCTTCGCGCTCGCAGAAATCGTTGCCCACCTGCCCGACGAACAGGATCATCGGCGTGGAGTCCTGGAACGCGGTATGCACGGCGATGCTGGCATTGGTGGCGCCGGGGCCGCGCGTGACGAAGCAAACGCCGGGCTCGCCCGTCAGCTTGCCGTGGGCTTCGGCCATGTAGCCGGCGCCGCTTTCCTGACGGCAGACGATCGGCGTGATCGCGTCCTGGTGGTCGTAGAGCGCATCGATGCACGGCAGGTAGCTCTCGCCCGGCACCAGGAACACGCGCCGCACGCCCTGGATGCGCAGCTGCTCGACAAGGATCTGCCCGCCATTGCGCTCGCGCAGGGTAGGATTGGCTTGGCTCATTGGCTACCTCCTGCGCCCGCGGCACCGGCCGCCGGCTTGATCTCGATCTCCACGAACACGCATTCGCCTTCGTGGGCATTGATGACGTTGTGCTCGACGCCCGCAGGACGGTAGTAAGCCTGGCCGGCGACCAGCTGGCTGGTGACCTCGCCGGCCGGGGTCTGCAAGCGCAGCGCGCCGGTGGTCATCGGCACCACCACATAGTCGAAACCGTGGCGATGCTGGCCGGTCTCGGCGCCGGGCGCGAAGCGCCACTCGGTCACGATCACGCGCTCGTTGTCGACCTGCACGGTGCCGACGGCTTTGGGCCGGTCTTGCGGCCCGCTCATTGGCCCACCCCGCGGTCCAACCCGCCCATGCACAGGTATTTGATCTCCAGGTATTCGTCGAGGCCGTACTTCGAGCCCTCGCGGCCCAGGCCCGACTGCTTGACGCCGCCGAACGGCGCCACCTCGTTGGAGATCAGGCCGGTGTTGATGCCGACCATGCCGTACTCCAGCGCCTCCGCCACGCGCCAGACGCGGCCGATATCGCGGCTGAAGAAGTAGGAGGCCAGTCCGAACTCGGTATCGTTGGCCATCGCGATCGCTTCCTCGTCGGTGGAGAAGCGGAACAGCGGCGCCAGCGGGCCGAAGGTTTCTTCCCGGGCCACGCGCATGGCGGGCGTCACGTCGGCCAGCACGGTTGGCTCGAAGAAGGTGCCGCCCAGCGCATGGCGCTTGCCGCCGGTCAGCAGGCGCGCGCCCTTGCCGAGCGCGTCGGCGATATGCGATTCCACCTTGGCCACTGCGTCTTCGTTGATCAGGGGGCCCTGCAACACGCCGGGCTCGACGCCGTAGCCGACCTTCAGCCTTGCCACCGCAGCCACCAGCTTCTCAGCGAACGCGTCATAGACCTTGTCGTGGACATAGAGCCGGTTGGCGCAGACGCAGGTCTGGCCGGCGTTGCGGTACTTGGAGGCAATGGCTCCCTCCACCGCCGCATCGAGATCGGCATCGTCGAAAACGATGAACGGTGCGTTGCCGCCGAGTTCCAGCGAGAGCTTCTTGATGGTGTCGGCGGACTGCCGCATCAGGATGCGCCCCACCTCGGTCGAGCCGGTAAAGCTGAGCTTGCGCACGACGGGATTGGCCGTGAGCTCGCCGCCGATGGCGATGGCGTCGCCCGTGATCACACTGAACAGGCCCGCCGGCAGCCCGGCACGCTCGGCCAGCACCGCCAGCGCCAGCGCCGACAGCGGCGTGTCTTCGGCCGGTTTGAGCACCATGGCGCAGCCCGCCGCCAGCGCCGGGCCAGCCTTGCGCGTGATCATCGCGAGCGGGAAGTTCCACGGCGTGATCGCCGCGCACACGCCCACCGGCTCCTTGACCACGACCAGGCGCTTGTCGTTGGCGGGTGTGGCCAGCACGTCGCCGCTGACGCGCTTGGCTTCCTCGGCGAACCATTCGAGGAAGGAAGCGGCATAAACAACTTCGCCCTTCGCTTCCGCCAGCGGCTTGCCTTGCTCGGTGGTCATCAGCAGCGCGAGGTCGTCGGCATTGGCCAGCATCAGTTCGTACCAGGCGCGCAGCACCGCGGCGCGCTCGCGCGCGGTCTTGCGGCGCCAGCCGGCCTGCGCCGCCTGCGCGGCGTCGATGGCGCGGCGCGTTTCGGCCGCGCCCATGGCGGGCACGGTGCCAATCAGGGCGCCGCTGGCGGGATCGGTGACGGTGAAGGTGGCGCCGCTGTCGGCATCCTGCCACTTGCCGGCGATATAGGCCTGCGCGCGCAGCAGGCCGGAGTCCTTGAGTTGCATGGGTAGTCTCTTCGGTATCGATGAATGTGGACCGGTCAGCGGGTCAGTGCCTCGGCCAGGATGTCCAGGCCTTCGTTCATCACTGCGTCTTGGATCGTCAGCGGGAACAGGAAGCGGATGACATTGCCGTACACGCCGCACGACAGCAGCAGCAGGCCCTTTTCCAGCGCGCGGTTCTGCACCGTGCGCGTAAAGTCGGGATCCGGGCTGCCGTCGGCCTGGCGGAATTCCACCGCCACCATTGCGCCGACACCGCGCACTTCGGCGATCTGCGGCACGCGCGGACGCAGGCTTTCCAGGCGCGTCATCAAACGCTCGCCCAGCTCGGCGCCGCGTTCGATCAGGTTTTCGCTTTCGAGTACATCGAGCACCGCCAGCGCCGACGCCACCGCCAGCGGGTTGCCGGCATACGTGCCGCCCAGCCCGCCGGGCGCGGGCGCGTCCATCACTTCGGCGCGGCCGCACACCGCCGACAGCGGCATGCCGCCGGCCAGGCTCTTGGCCATGGTGGTCAGGTCCGGCGCCACGTCGTAATGCTCCATCGCGAACAGCTTGCCGGTGCGGCCGAAGCCGGTCTGCACTTCATCGGCGATCATCAGGATGCCGTGCTCGTCGCAGACCGCGCGCAGCGCGCGCACAAAGTCGGTCGGCGCGACGTTGAAACCGCCCTCGCCCTGCACGGGTTCGAAGATGATCGCGGCGACGCGCTTGGGGTCGATGTCCGCCTTGAACAGGTGCTGCAGCGCCTTGAGCGAGTCGTCGGTGCTGACGCCGTGCAGCGCGCACGGGTACGGCGCGTGATAGACCTCGCCCGGGAACGGCCCGAAGCCGATCTTGTACGGCGCGACCTTTCCGGTCAGCGCCATGCCCATCATGGTGCGGCCGTGGAAGCCGCCGGAGAATGCGATCACTCCGGGGCGGCCGGTGGCCGCGCGGGCGATTTTGATGGCGTTTTCCACCGCCTCGGCGCCGGTAGTGAAGAAAGCGGTCTTCTTGGCGGAGCGCCCCGGCGCACGTCGGTTGATTTTCTCGGCCAGCTCGATATAGCTGGCGTAAGGCACGATCTGGTAGGCGGTATGCGTGAAGCGCCCCAGCTGCTGCTCGACGGCCTCGACCAGGCGCGGATGGCGGTGGCCGGTATTGAGCACGGCGATGCCTGCGGCGAAGTCGATATAGCGCTTGCCCTCGACATCCCAGATCTCCGAATTCAGCGCGCGCTCGGCGTAGAAATTGCACATCACGCCCACGCCGCGCGGGGTGGCGGCGTCCTTGCGGCGAACCAGTTCGGCGTTCTTCATCCTTCTCTCCAGTTTGTCTTCGCGGTTGCGACGTGGTTGGTGCCCGTGCCGTTCAGGCGGCGGCGCGGATCAGTGTGGGGTCCCATTCCTTGCCGGGAATCGCGCCGATCAGGCGCTGCGTGTAGGCGTGCTGCGGGGCATCGAAGATCTGCCCCGGTGGGCCGGACTCGACCACGCGGCCCTTGTGCATCACGATCACGTGGTGGCAGATCTGCGCGGCGACGCGCAGGTCATGGGTGATGAAGATCAGCCCGATGTTCAGGCGCTTCTGCAACTCGGCCAGCAGCTCCAGCACCTGCGCCTGCACCGAGACATCGAGCGCCGAAACCGATTCGTCGGCCACCAGCAGCTTCGGTTCCAGCGCCAGCGCCCGCGCGATGCCGATGCGCTGCCGCTGGCCGCCGGAGAACTGGTTGGGATAGCGGTCAAACGCGGATGCCTCCAGCCCCACCAGTTGCAGCAGTTCACGCGCCCGCGCCTGCGCGGCCGCCAGCGGCACGCCATTGGCGACGGGGCCATCGGTGATGATGCGGCCCACCGTATGGCGCGGATTGAGCGAGGCAAACGGATCCTGGAAGATCATCTGCACGTCGCGGCGCAGCGGACGGAACTGCCGCTCGGACAGGCGGGCGATATCCTGGCCATCGAACATCAGTGCCCCGCCATCGATATCCGTCAGGCGCAGCAGGCATTTGCCGATGGTCGACTTGCCCGAGCCGGACTCGCCGACGATGCCCAGCGTTTCGCCGCGACGCACGGTGAAGCTGACGCCATCCACCGCATGCACGACTCGCTTTCTGGTGAAGAGCCCGCCGCCGGTCACATAGGTCTTGCGCAGGTCGCGCACTTCCAGCACGGTCTCGCTCTCTTTGCGCCCGCGCTCGCCGGCACGGCCATGCGGCACCGCGCCGATCAGGCGCTTGGTATAGGGATGCTGCGGACGGTTCAACACCTGGTCGGCACTGCCCATCTCCACCAGCACGCCCTTCTCCATCACCGCCACGCGGTCCGCGATCTCGGCGACCACGCCGAAGTCATGGGTCACGAACATCACGCCCATGCCCTTCTCGGCCTGGATGCGGCGGATCAGGTCGAGGATCTGCGCCTGCGTGGTCACGTCGAGCGCGGTGGTCGGCTCGTCGGCAATCAGCAGCGCCGGTTCCAGCGCGAGCGCCATGGCGATCACCACGCGCTGGCGCTGGCCGCCCGACAGGCGGAACGGATAGGCATGCATCAGCGTGGCCGGATCGGGCAGGCCGACGAACTCCAGCAGCTCGAGCACGCGCCGCGCACGCGCCTCGCCCGGATAGGCGTTGTGCACGCGCATGACCTCGGCGATCTGGTCGCCCACGGTCATCACCGGGTTCAGCGCCGACAGCGGCTCCTGGAAGACCATGGCCATGTCCTTGCCGCGCATGCCGAGCAGCGTGGCTTCGTCCTGCGTCAGCAGGTCGCGGCCCTTGAACAGGATCTGGCCCTGCTCCGGTTTCAGGTAGGCCGGCAGCAGGCCCAAGATGGCGTTGGCGCTCATCGACTTGCCCGAGCCCGATTCGCCGACGATGCAGAGGATCTCGCCGGCATGCAGGTCGTAGGAGATATCGCGCACCGCGTAGGGCCGGTCGCCGCCCGCGGGCAGCGCGATCGACAGATCGCGGATCGACAGCAGGGGCGCTTGGTCGCTGGTCTTCATCACTGTTTCCTTTGCTGGTCCAGGGCGGGCGCTCACTCGCCGCGGCGGCGCAGCTGCGGGTTCATGGCGTCGTTCAGGCCCTCGCCGATCAGGTTGATCGACAACACCGTCAGCAGGATCGCCACGCCGGGCCACACGCTCATCCACCAGGCTTCGCGGATCATGGTTCGCGCCGCGCCGATCATGAAGCCCCAGCTCATCATGTTGCGGTCGCCCAGCCCCAGGAAGGCCAGCGCCGATTCGGTCAGGATCGCGGTGGCGACCATGAACGACGCCGAGACGATGATCGGCGACATGGCATTGGGCAGGATCTGCGTGGCGATGATGCGCACCGGCTTCTGCCCGATCACCACCGCGGCCTGCACGAACTCGCGCTGCTTGAGCGACAGGAATTCGCCGCGCACCAGGCGCGCCACCGGCGGCCACGACACCACGGAGATGGCGGCGACGATGGAATAGATCGACGGATTGAAGATGGCGACGATCACGACTGCCATCGCCAGTTGCGGAATGGTCTGGAAGAACTCGGTGATGCGCATCAGCGCATCGTCGACGCGGCCGCCGCAATATCCCGCGATCGCGCCCACGGCGATGCCGACGGCGAGCGCCACCGCGGTGGAGATCACGCCGACCAGCAGCGAGACCCGGGCGCCGTACAGCATGCCGGCGGTGATGTCGCGGCCGAGCATGTCGGTGCCAAAGGGAAGCGTCGGGTCGGTGAACGGCTGCACCAGCGGCTCGGCCACCATCAGCCACGGCGACTCTTCGTAGAAGACCGGCGCAAGCACGGCAAGTGCCAAGACTCCCAACAGCACCAGCAGGCCGATCACCGCGCCGTAGTTGCGGCAATAACGTTGCAGGAAGGCTTTCATGCGGTGGCTCCCTTGCCGCCCGCGGCAATGCGCGGGTCGATAAAGCGGTAGATCACGTCGGTCACCAGGTTGAAGAACACCACCAGCGCCGAGGTCACGAAGAAGATGCCCAGCAGCAGCTGGTAGTCGCGCTGCAGCAGCGCATCGAACATCAGCCGGCCGATGCCCGGCCACGAGAACACGGTCTCGGTCAGCACCGCGCCGCCCGCCATCTGGCCCAGCTGGATGCCGGCAAACGTGATCACCGGCAGCAGCGCGTTGCGCAGCACATGGACGCGGATCACGCGGCCGGCGGGAACGCCCTTGGCGCGCGCGGTCTTCACGTAGTCCATGCCCATCACCTCCAGCATGGAAGCCCGCGTCAGGCGCACGTACACGGCCATGAAGAAGCAACCCAGCGACACCGTCGGCAGGATCATGTGCAGCGCCACGTCCCTGACGCGGGCCAGGCCGGTGTAGCCGGCACCGATGGTCTCCATGCCAAAGGCGGGCAGCCAGCCCAGCACCACCGAGAACAGGATGATGGCCATCAGCGACAGCCAGAACAGCGGCGTCGCATACAGCAGCAGCGCGCCCGACATCACCGCGCTGTCGATCCAGCGGCGGCGGTTCTCGTAGCGGGTGCGCGCCGCGATCACGCCGAGCAGCACGCCCAGCACGATGGAAAAGAGAAACGCCCCGCTCATCAGCAGGAAGGTCGCGGGCAGGCGGTCGAGGATCAGGTCGAGCACCGGCAGGTGGTTGCGGTAGGAGTAGCCCAGGTCGAGCTGCGCCACGCCCTTGAGATAGATGCCGAGCTGGGTCAGCACGGGCTTGTCGAGCCCGAACTGCTCGCGCAGCTGGTTGACGAAGGCGGCGTCGCCGGCACCGGCTTCACCCGCCATCACGGTGGCCGGGTCGCCCGGCGCCATCCGGATCAGGAAGAAGTTGATGACGACCACGCCAAGGACGACCACGACGGCCTTTCCGAGACGGGCGCCAAGAAAGGATAGAAAGTTCACGGCTTGCTCCACGCTGGCGGCCGGGCTGGCCACCGCGGCACTGGGATGCAGCTGGCCCTCGCCGTGCCCCGGTGGGAGCGCGGCGATGGCAGCGGATTTCAGGCTTCAGGGCTGGCTGCCCGCGCCGGCCCAGGCGCGGGCATCGGCTCCGGTCTCGCTCAGTTCTTCTCGATCGAGACGTTGTCGAAAGACTCGTTCAGGCCGATGGCGGTGGTCACGAGGTTCTTGACATGCTTGCGGTACAGCGTGGGGAACTCCACCTCGAACAGGTTGGCATTGGCCACGTCGGTCACCAGGATCTTCTGCAGCTCGCTGTACAGCTTCTGGCGCTCCGCGGTGTCCATGGTCGAACCGGCCTTGGCCCACAGCTCATCCGCCTTCGGATTGCTGTAGCCCTGCACGTTTGGCGAACGGCGTGCCCTTGACGATATTGCGCGTCACGTAGAGCCGCTCGACGCCCAGCGCGGGGTCGCCGTACTGGTAGGTGTAGGTGGTGGTCAGGTCGAATTCCCAGTTGCTGACGCGTGCCGACCAGGTGCCGGCATCGGCCGACTCGATGCTGACCTTGAAGCCGATCTGCTCGAGCATCTGCTTGACGTACTCGTCCAGGCGGTCCCAGTTGGCGCCGTACGAGGTCGACAGGATCTTGACCGGGTACTTGCCCACGTCGACACCCGACGCCTTGACCAGCTCGCGCGCCTTCTTCAGGTTGAAGTCGTACTCGGGCATGTTCTTGTCGAAGAACAGCGTGGTCGACGAGAACGGGCTGACCGCCGGCTTGCCCATGCCGAAGAAGATGTTGTTGACGATCATCTTGCGGTTGAGCACGTGCATCACCGCCTGGCGCACCTTGACGTTGTCGAACGGCGGCTTGCGCTCGTTGAGCAGCATGCTGGCCATCGGCGAGAACAATTCCCAGCCCTTGGTGGTGTACTCCACGTTGGGCAGCGCGCGCAGGCGCTTGACGTCGACGTTATCGACATCGCCGCCGCGCAACACCTGCACGTCGCCCTTCTCGAAGGCCACGGCGCGCGAGGCGGAATCCGGGATCACGTAGAACACCAGTTCGTCCAGGTAAGGCTTGCCCGCCTTCCAGTAGTTGGGGTTCTTCGCCAGCTTGATATAGGCGCCCTTCTTCCACTCCTTGAACATGAAGGGGCCGGTGCCGACCGGCTTCTGGTTGGCCGGGTTGTTGCGGTAGTCGGTGCCTTCGTAGAGGTGCTTGGGCATCATCGGCATGGTGCCGGTCTCGAACATCGAGATAAACGGCGGGAACGGCTCCTTCAGCTTGATCTCGACGGTGCTGTCGTTGACGGCGCGGATCGAGGCCATGTACTTGTTGATGACGGCGCGCGTGCGCACGTGCACGTCGCGCAGCAACTTGTCGATCGAGAACACCACGTCGGCCGAGGTGAACGGCTTGCCATCATGCCACTTCACGCCCTTCTGCAACTCGAAGGTGTAGGTCAGGCCGTCCGGCGAGATGGTCCACGACTTCGCCAGTTCCGGCTGCGGCTTCAGGTCTGGGCTGTAGGTCAGCAGGCCCTGGTAGATCTTGCCGGCCACGTACTGGGTCGGCGCCTGAGAGTTCATCGCGCTCACCAGGATCGGCGGCTCGGGCTGGACGATACCGGACAGCGTGCCACCCTTGGTCTGGGCCATGGCATGGCCCGTGGGCAGCGCCAGCGGCAGCAGCGCGAGGCCGGCGGCGGCAAAGGCCATCGACAGCACGCTCTTGGTCAGTCGCATCGTGAATCGGTTCATCGGGCAGTTCCTCAGTTTGGCTCGTTTTGATGATGGCTTCGGGATGGCAGCGCCGGTTGTGCTTGCGCGCGGCTTCTTCAGGCCGCGTCGCCGGCCGGTTCCACGCCGCACCAGTCCACCAGGAACTGGGCCAGCGTCGTGGTCACTCGCACCATGCTTTCCAGCGACACCGATTCGTCGATGCCGTGGATATTGCGGGCCTCGGGCCCGTAGCAGGTCACCGGCGTTTCCAGGCCAATGCGGAAATGCCGGGCATCGGTGGTCGCCGTGGTCGCCTCGCGGCGGATCGGCGTGCCATTGACCTTGCGGTGCGCTTCACCCAGCGCCTGCATGCTGGGCACGTCGAGATCGAATTCGCACCCGGGCGCGTGGAAGCCTTCATAGCGGATGCGCAGTTCGAGATTGCTGGCCAGGCGTTCCACCGTGGCGCGGATGCGCGCTGCCACCGTGGCCTTGGCGTCGTCGATATCCATGTTCGGGAAGAAGCCGATGCGGACGCCCAGCGTGCAGGTGCAGGGCACCGACGAGTTCCACTCGCCGCCCTGGATCTGGCCGAGATTGAAGTTGATCGGATGGGCGTGGTCACGATATGCCGCCGGCCGGTGATCTGGACGATTCCATTCGGCCTCCAGCTGGCGCAGGTCTTCCATCACCGCGATGCCCGCCTCGACCGGGTTGACGCCGCTGGTCATGTAGGCCGCGTGCGCCGGCTTGCCGGTCAGCTCGATGAACATCCAGAACACGCCGACCTGCGCGCTCATCAGGCTCTCGCCCAGCGGCTCGGGAATGATCACGGTGTCGAAGGACGCCAGCTTGCCGGCGCCGACCGCGCTGCGCAGCGCCGCCACCGTGGCAAGCGCGCCGTTGCCGGTGTTCTCTTCTTCCAGCACCGCATTGAAGCCGACCGCCCCGGCCGGCTGCAGGCCGAGGCTGGCCAGCGCCTTGAACGCGGCCAGCGCGCACACGATGCCGCCCTTCATGTCG
The DNA here is from genome assembly GCF_000372525.1 of Cupriavidus neocaledonicus. GTDB lineage: Bacteria > Pseudomonadota > Gammaproteobacteria > Burkholderiales > Burkholderiaceae > Cupriavidus > Cupriavidus neocaledonicus. Next base: position 38,362 of record NZ_AQUR01000093.1, on the reverse strand, counting down.
CCGGCGCCGCGGCCGTAGAGCCAGCCGTCCTTCACCACCGGCGCGAACGGCGACTGGCTCCACATCGATTCCGGACCCGTCGGCACCACGTCGAGATGGCCGTTGAACAGCACCGAGCGCCCACCCTTGCGGCTGGGCCGGTGCGTCGCCAGCAGGTTGTAGCGGCCGCCATCCGGGCAGCACGCCGGCGAATACATCGGCAGGTGGCGGATGTCCTCGGTACGCAGCGCGATGCGCTCGGAAGCCAGGCCCAGCTCTGCCAGCGCGCCTTCGATGAAGTCCGCCGCGGGCTGCTCTTCGCCCGACGGGCTTTTGGCGGCCACGAAACCGGACAGCGTCTCGACCATATAGGGCAGGAGTTCACGCACGGCTTGCGAAAGTTCAGCGGTGGTGGGTACCGCGGCCTGTGTGGAAGACGGGCTGGCCGTGAGGGAATCGGGACCTGACATGAAAGCTCCTGGCGAGGGGGAACGCATGAAGGGGACGCAAAGCCAACGCATCGGGCGTCAATCACAAAAATTCCGCGATGACGCCAACCACGGATGGAAAATTAAACGATCGTTGGTACCATAGGTAGGTCCATATTCACGATATTTGCTGGAGCCACTTTGAAGGAAACGATTCTGTCCGAGTTGTTGCTGCAGCGGCTGGAGCGTCCGGCGGGGACGCAGGCGGAGCGCAACGGGACGCATATGAACCGCCAGCTGTATGAGCTGATTCGGCAGGAAATCCTTGCTGGCTCTATCTCCGCGGGCAGCAAGCTGCCGGCATCACGGCTGCTCGCGACCGAGATAGGGGTTTCCCGCAATACCGTTCTGTATGCGTATGAGCAGCTGCTGGCGGAAGGCTATGTCACCGCATCGACGGGACGTGGCACCTTTGTCTCGCAGACTTTTCCCGACCATAGTGCATTGCACAAGGCCGGTGCCAGGAATGGCACCACGTCTGTGCCCGCAGTGCAGCAGAATTCAAACCGCTTCGATCTGTCGCGGCGCGGCATGCATCTCGTGTCCAACGCCGGCGCGTCGGACCGGCAATGGGGTGCCTTCATGGCGGGCGTGCCCGATGTCTCGCTGTTCCCGCATGCAACCTGGGCCCGGCTGCTGAACAAGCACTGGCGCAATCCGCGCCCGGAGTTGCTGACCTACGCCCACCACGGCGGCTATATGCCGCTGCGGCGCGTGCTGGCCGAGCACCTGCGGCTGGCGCGCGCGGTGCGCTGCGAGCCCGAGCAGATCATCCTGACCACCGGCATCCATCAGGCCATCGACCTGATCGCGCGCCTGCTGGCCGACCCGGGGGACAAGGCGTGGATGGAAGACCCTGGCTACTGGGGCACGCGCAGCCTGCTGACCAATGCGGGCGTCGACGTGATTCCCGTGCCGGTGGATAACGAAGGCATCGCGCCCGACGCGGCGCGGCTGCAGGATCCGCCGCGCTTTATCTTCGCGACGCCCTCGCACCAGTACCCGCTCGGCACCGTGATGAGCCTGACGCGGCGGCGCATGCTGCTGGAATACGCGCGGCATCGCGGCGCCTGGATCGTCGAGGACGACTACGACAGCGAGTTCCGCTTCGAAGGGCGGCCGCTGGCTTCGCTGCAGGGCCTGGACGAGCACGACCGGGTGATCTACATGGGCACCTTCTCCAAGACGCTCTTTCCCGGGCTGCGCATGGGCTTCATGGTGTTGCCCAAACCGCTGGCGCCGCATTTCGCCACCGGCCTGTCGGAACTGTTCCGCGAGGGTCAGCTGATGCAGCAGGCGGTGCTCGCGGACTTTATCGAGGAGGGTCACTACGCCACGCACCTGCGACGCATGCGCCAGCGCTATGCGCAGCGCCAGGGACTGCTGCGCGAGGCCATCGCGAAACGCTTTGGCCAGGACTGGCCGACCTCGACACACGAGGCAGGCCTGCACCTGGTGGTGCACCTGCCGCCGGGCGCCGACGATCTCGGCATCAGCATGGCGGCGCGCACGCAGGGTCTGTCGGCACGTCCGCTGTCGCGCTACTACAGCGACGAGCAGCGCGCGCGGCAGGGGCTGCTGCTGGGCTACGCCTGCGTGCCGGAGGACGACATCGGCCCCGCCTTCCACAAGCTTGCCGAAGTCATCGAGCCTGCGCTGGAGCACCTGGCCCGCACGCGCCAGCCGCCACGCGAATTCAGCGCGCGCATCAACCACGAAGCATGGAGCGGTGCGTAAGATAGGCACGTGAAGCCGGGGCGCGAGGCGTGGTGCCACCGTGCCGGCGTCGATTGGCTCTTATCATCGTGCGCGGCGTTGCCCTAGGATTCACCGCTGCGCCTGAGCCCTCTTCCCCGCTCTCGCAGCTCTATCGACTCCCTTAACCGGAAAGACCCCGATGGCACCCGTGCAAGACCCCTCCGCCCTGCTGGCCGAACTGGCCGGCGTCCTCGATCCCGCCGGCCTGCAAATTGGCGATGCCATCGAAACCCGCTTCCGCAAGGACTGGTATGCACCGCTGGACCCGCAGCCGCCGGTCGCGGTGGCACGGCCGCGCAGCACGGCCGAGGTGTCGGCGGTGCTGGCCATCTGCAACCGCCACCGGCAGCCGGTGGTACCGCAAGGCGGCCTGACCGGCCTGGCGGGCGCCGCCACGCCCGCCGGCGGCGAACTCGTCTTGTCGCTCGAGCGCATGCGCGGCGTGGAAGAGATCGATGCGCGGGCCGGCACCATGACCGTGCTGGCCGGCACCACGCTGCAGGCGACGCAAGATGCCGCGCGTGCGGCGGACTGGCTCTTTCCCGTGGACCTGGGCGCGCGCGGGAGTTGCCAGATCGGCGGCAATATCGCCACCAACGCCGGCGGCAACCGCGTGATCCGCTACGGCATGATGCGCGAGCAGGTGCTCGGGCTGGAGGCGGTGCTGGCCGACGGCACCGTGGTCAGCTCGCTCAACAAGATGCAGAAGAACAACGCCGGCTACGACCTGCGCCAGCTCTTTATCGGCAGCGAAGGCACGCTCGGCGTGATTACACGCGCGGTGCTGCGTCTCGCGCCGCTGCCCAGCAGCACGCAGACCGCACTGTGCGCGCTGCGCAGCTATGAAGACGTAGTGGCGCTACTGCGCCATGCGCAGCGCCGGCTGTCGGGCCGTGTGTCGGCCTTCGAGGCGATGTGGGCCGACTTCTATGAACTGGTGACGACGCGCGTGCCCGGCGTGCGCAACCCGCTGCCCGCCGGCTCACCGTTCTATGTGCTGGTCGACCTGCAGGGCAACGACGCCGTACAGGACGGTGCGGCCTTTGAATCGATGCTGGAAACGGCGATGGAAGCCGGCCTGATCACCGACGCTGCCGTTGCCACCAGCGAGAAGGAAGCCGAGAGCTTCTGGAAGCTGCGCGACGCGGTCGCCGAATTCCCGGTGATGTGGGCCCCCAATGCCGCCTACGACGTGAGCGTGCCGATCGGCCAGATCGGCCGCTTCGCCGAGAGCCTGCGCACGGCGGTGCTGGCGCGCTGGCCGCATGCCGAACTGGTCAACTTCGGCCATGTGGGCGACAGCAACCTGCATGTCAGCGTTTATCTTCCCGGCGCGACGGCGGAGGACTTTCCCGAGCACGAGATCAGCGAGGTGCTCTACCCCAAGGTGCAAGAGTTCGACGGCAGCATTTCCGCCGAGCATGGCATCGGCACGCACAAGAAGCCGTTCCTTGGGCATTCGCGCACGCCCGAGGCGCTGGAGTTGATGCGCTCACTCAAACGGTCGCTGGATCCCAACCTTATCTTGTCCCCGGGCCGGGTAATCGACGTGGCACGAGAACTGCCCAGGTGAAGCGAGGGCGCATAGATGGGTCGGTCTCTCTGCCTGAAGCGCTGCGCCGCTGCGCCCGGACCCGCCACGCCACCCTGCGAGCCGTGCCGCAAGACGGCCGAATCATGACCCTGGTCCGACGCGCACGCAGTACCGGTCGGCGCCAACCGGCGTTTGCACTCACAAGGCCAGCCGCTCCGCCGCCGCCATCCCCGCCAGCACCTTGTCCAGCGTCACCGGAAACTCCCGCACCCGCGCCCCGGTGGCGTTGTAGACCGCATTGGCCACCGCCGCCCCCGCGCCGCACACGCCCAGCTCGCCCAGCCCCTTGATGCCCAGCGGGTTGGCGTTCGGGTCGGGCTGGTCCAGGAACACCACCTCCATCTGCGCCACGTCGCCGTTGACCGGCACCAGGTACTCGGCCAGGTCGTGGTTGATAAAGTTGCCGTAGCGCGTATCCAGCAGGGTCTGTTCCATCAGCGCGGCGCCGATGCCCCAGGTCATGCCGCCCAGGATCTGCGAGCGCGCGGTCTTGGGGTTGAGGATGCGGCCGGCGCCGATCACTGCCAGCATGCGCCGCATGCGGATCTCGCCGGTATCGGCGTCGACCGCGACTTCGGCGAAATGCGCGCCATAAGCGTGGTGCGAATGCGCCTTGTAGGCTTCGCCCATGCCGGCCACCCGGCCTTCCGCCTGCAGGCCGCCGGGCGCGACGCGTGCCATCAGGTCGTCCAGCCGTTGCGTCTGCCCGCCGAGGGTAACGGCGCCATCGGCGAAGCGCACCGCCGCGGGCGCGGCCTGTTCCGGCCCCTTGGCGGCGGCCACGATGCGGGCCTTCAATTGGGTGCAGGCGTCGGCCACCGCGGAACCGGCGCTGGCCGCGCCCCAGGATCCGCCGGAGCCCGCCGTGCGCGGGAAGCGGCTGTCGCCCAGTTCGACCCGCACCCAGTTCAGCGGCACGCCCAGGCTCTCGGCGGCGATTTGGGTCAGGATGGTATAGGTGCCGGTGCCGATGTCGGTCATGTCGAGCCGCACCGTGACGCGCCCGCGGCTGTCCATGGCCACCTGTGCCGCCGCGGCGCCGAGGTAGTTCGGCCGTATCGCCGCGGCCATGCCCATGCCGACCAGCCAGCGCCCTTCGCGCACGCTTCGGGGCGCGGCGCGGCGGTGCTGCCAGCCGAAGCGCGCCGCGCCGGTGCGCATGCAGTCCACCAGGTTGCGGGTCGAGTACGGCAGGCCGGTCAGCTCGTCCATGGCGCACTCGAAGGCCAGCATGCCCGGCGCCTCGCCGGGCGAACGCATCCATTCGCCGCGGTTCAGGTCGACCGGCACCAGCCGGTGCCGCGTCGCGCGGTGCGGCGCGGCATACAGCGCGCGCGCGAACACCGCGGTCTGCTCGCAATACTCCTCGAACCGGCAGGTGGCCGACCAGACCTCGTAGCCCATTGCCGACAGCCGCCCGTCCCGGTCCGCGCCCAGGCGCACGCGATGCGACATGGCCGCGCGATGGCCGGCGTTCGCATACATCTGCTGGCGCGTCAGCGCGATCTTGACCGGCCGCCGCAGTTCGCGCGCCGCCAGCGCGGCCAGCACCGTATCGGCATGGACGATCAGCTTGGCGCCGAAGCCGCCGCCGGTAAAGGGGCTGACGATGCGCACCCGTTCCGGCGGGATGCGCAGCGTGGCGGCCAGGCCCGCCTGGAAGTTGCCCAGCGTCTGCGACCCGGTGTAGACGGTCAGGCCCGCATCCGACCATACCGCCATGGTGGCGTGCGGCTCCATCGGGTTGTGGCTCTGGTACGGCGTGGCATAGGTCACGTCGAGCGCCACCGGTGCCTCGGAGAACGCGTTGGCAAAATTGCCGGTCGCGCTGTCGGGCGCGAATCCGGCGTTGGTGCGCGGCGGCTGGTAGGCCTCGGCCAGCCGCGGCGCCAGCTCGAATTCCCCGGGCTCGGCCTGGTAGCGCACCTGCACCAGCGCGGCGGCGGCGCGCGCCGCCTCGAAGCTCTCGGCCACCACCAGCGCCACCGGCTCGTCGTAATAGCGCACGCGGTCCGATGCCAGGTACGGCCGCGCGCGCGTGAACACGTCGCGCGGCGTGGGCGGCACCGAGGGCCCGAAGGCCGGCTGCGCCGGCGCGTTCCGATGCGTCATCACATGGATCACCCCCGGCGCCTGCCGCGCCTGCCGGGTATCGATGGCAACGATGCGGCCGCGGGCGATGGTGGCGCCCACGATATAGCCGTAAGCCGGCGGCACCGGTCCTGCCGACGGCTGTTCATAGGCATAGGTGGCGCGGCCCGTCACCTTCAGCCTGCCGTCGACCCGGTCGATGGGCAGGCCCACCGGAGCGCCCTGCCCCCGGCCCGCATTACCCTGCATCTTTGTCGTCATGGTTCGTGTCCGTCGCCATGTGCCCGTGGCGGCAAGCCGATCGGCGGCCGCGCACCGGAGCACCAGTTCGTGTCAGGTCCGCTGCGGAACGGGCTGCGCCGCGGCGGCCAATGCCTGCCGCACCGTGCGTAGCGCCAGCGGAATCTTGAAATCGTTGCCGCCATGGCCGCGCGCGCCCACGAGCGCCGCGTCGGCGGCCGCCTGCCAGCCGGTCGCATCCGCCGCCCTGCCGCGCAGTGCCTGCTCGGCGCCGTCCGCCCGCCACGGGCGCGGCGCCACGCCGCCCAGTGCGATGCGGGCCCCGCGCACCTGGCCGCCGGCCACGTCGAGCACCAGCGCCACCGCCACCAGCGCAAACGCATACGAGGCGCGGTCGCGCACCTTGCGGTAAAGCTGGCGGCCCGCCGGCGGCGGCGGCAGCGTGACCGCGGCGATCATCTCGCCGTGCGCGAGCTGGGTCTCGATGTGCGGCGTCGGGCCCGGCAGCCGGTGCAACTCGCGCACCGGGATGACGCGCGCGCCGCCCTGTGGCAACACGGTGTGCACGCGCGCGTCCAGCGCCGCCATCGCCACCGCCATGTCGGACGGATGCACGGCGATGCAGGCTTCGCTGCCGCCCAGGATGGCGTTCATGCGGTTGTGGCCCTGCATCGCCGCGCAGCCGCTGCCGGGCGTGCGCTTGTTGCAGGGCATGTGCGGATCGTAGAAATAGGCGCAGCGCGTGCGTTGCAGCAGGTTGCCCGCGGTCGACGCCTTGTTGCGGATCTGCGCGGATGCGCCCGCCAGCAGCGCCTGCGACAGCAGCGGATAGCGCGCGCGCACGCGCGGGTCCGCCGCCAGGTCGCTGTTGCGCACCTGCGCGCCAATGCGCAGCCCGCCGTCCGCGGTATCCTCGATCGCGGCGAGCGGCAGCCGGCTCACGTCCACCAGGTGGCGGGGCTGCTCGATGCCCAGCTTCATCAGGTCGAGCAGGTTGGTGCCGCCGCCGATAAAGCGGGCGCCGTCCCGGCTGGCGACGGCCTGGACCGCCTCGGCGGCGTTGCCGGCGCGCTCATAGCTGAAGCTCATCATGCCTGGCCCCCGTCGGCTGCATCGCGGATCGCGGCAACGATGTTCGGATAGGCCGCGCAGCGGCACAGGTTGCCGCTCATGCGCTCGCGGATCTCGGCCTCGTCGAGCGCGAACGCCCGCGCGGCGACATCGCGGCTGGCATGGCTGGGCCAGCCGGCACGCACCTCGGCCAGCATGCCGACGGCCGAGCAGATCTGGCCGGGCGTGCAGTAGCCGCACTGGAACGCGTCACGCGCGATAAATGCGGATTGCAGGGGATGCAGCGTATCGCCGTCCGCCAGCCCTTCGATGGTGGTGATGGCGTCGCCGTCGTGCATCACCGCCAGCGTCAGGCAGGCATTGATGCGGCGGCCGTTCACCAGCACCGTGCAGGCGCCGCACTGGCCATGGTCGCAGCCCTTCTTGGTGCCGGTCAGGCCGAGCTGGTTGCGCAGTGCGTCCAGCAGCGTCGTGCGCACATCCAGTTGCACGGCATGTTCCGCGCCGTTGATGCGCAAGGTCAGCGGCCGGAGCGGCACGGCGGCGGGCGTGGCATTCGAGGCCGACGATGGGCCCGCTGCGCCCTGCGCCGGCGCGGGGCCGACGGCGAACAGCATGCCGCTCGCCGCGCTGGCGCGCAGCACGGCGCGGCGACCGGGGTTTTGCGGATGGTCCGCCTGATCCATGATCTGCTCCTGTGAGGGAGGCAGGGCCTGGCCCTGCCGCACGGCGCGACCGGATTCCCCAGCGGAAGCCGCCACAGCCGGCACCGGCAGTATGTCGGCGCCAGCAGGGCGTTTCTTTCACATATCAGGCGGAACTATCAGGATCCCGGCGCAAGTGCTGCCGATAGCTGCGCGGCGTCGTGCCGGTCAGGCGCTGGAACGTGGAAGTGAAATGGCTCTGGCTCGAAAAGCCCAGTTCCAGCGCCACGGCGCTGATCGGCAGCGCGCTGCCGATCAGCAGGGATTGCGCGCGCCGCACGCGCCGGTCGATGACGTAGGCATACGGGGCCATGCCGGTCTCCGCCTTGAAGCGCCGTGCGAAGGTGTCCACCGGCATGCCCGCGACGCCGGCCAGGTCGTTCAGCGACAGCGACGCATCCAGCCGCGCATCGATATAGTCGGTCAGGCGCGCCAGCAGCCGCTGGCCCAGCCCCTGCACGCGCCTCGACGGCGCAGCCGGCGCGGCGCCCGCGAGGCGCAGCGCCACCAGCGACACCAGATGCTCCAGGTAGACCGGTTCGGGCACGCGTCCGGCAGCCATGTCGGCGCTGAGCGAGGTCAGCAGTGCCTGCACCACCGCGTCGGCGGTGCCGTTGATGCGCATCGGCAATTGCGCCAGCCGGTCGCAACCCGGCAGCGCCAGCGCCGGATCGAGCCACAGCGCCGTGTAGACCAGGTCCGCGTCGCGGAAATGCCCGCTGCGTTCCGCGTGGGCAGGCACGAAACTGAGCGTGCCGGGCCGGTCGCGCCCGTCGTGCATCAGGCGCCCTTCGCTGTAGACGCAAGTGCGGCCGGTCGAGCCGCGCTCGGTCAGCACGATCAGGTGGCGCGGCGCCTTCCAGCGGAACTCCGCCTCGCCGCAGGCCCAGTGGCGATGGTCGAACACCAGGCCGCCGCCAAGCATGGAGGTCGTGTACGCGGCAGCGCTCCTGGCCTGGCGTGCCTTGAGGCGGCCTTGGCCGATGGCTGGGGTCAGGGTCATCGTCGTTCCTTTCGCAGGGGCTGGGGGCGATACGTGGCAATGGCGCACTCAGGTGGCGCACTCAGGTGGCGCACTCAGGTCAGCGCAGCCAGCAGCATGCACTGCGCCGACTCGCCGTCCGGCACGGGCTGGCGCACATAGTTGCCTTCCGGCGTCATCATCCACGCTTCGCGCCGGTCGGACAGATACGGCTCCAGGCCTTCGGAGAGGACCCGCGCCTTCAAGCGGGGATCGAGCACTGGAAAAGATATTTCGATGCGACGCGACAGGCTGCGCTCCATCCATTCCCCGCTCGACAGCATGACCTTGTCGGCGCCGCCGTCGTGGAAGCAGAAAATGCGCGAGTGCTCGAGAAACCGGCCCATCACCGATTTCACCGTGATGTGCTCGGACAGACCGGCGACACCCGGACGCAGCGCGCACGCGCCCCGCACGATCAGGTCGATGCGCACGCCCTGGCCTGACGCGTCGTACAGCGCCTGGATCAGATCGGGCTCGAGCAGCGCATTCATCTTGGCGATGATCCGCCCCTTGCGCCCCGCCCTGGCATGCTCGGCTTCGCCCCGGATCGCTGCCAGCAGTTGCTGCTTCAGCGTAAACGGCGATTGCCAGACATGGGTCATGCTTTGCGTCTGGCCGCGGCCGGTCAGCTGGCTGAAGACCTGTGCCACATCCTGGGTCAGCGCTTCATCGCAGGTCAGCAAGCCGAAATCCGTATAGCTGCGCGAGGTCTCGTGATGATAGTTGCCGGTGCCGAGATGCACATAGCGCCTGAGCCGTCCGTCCTCGCGCCGCACCACCATCAGGATCTTGGCGTGCGCCTTGAAGCCGACCACGCCATAGACCACATGCGCGCCTACTTCCTCGAGTTGCCCCGCCCAGCCGATGTTGGCCTCTTCGTCGAAGCGCGCCATCAGCTCCACCACGGCCGTGACCTCCTTGCCGTTGCGCGCCGCCTCGATCAGCGACGACAGCAGCGCCGAGTCGTGCCCGGCCCGATACACCGTCTGGCTGATCGCCACCACGTCCGGATCCTGCGCCGCCTGCCTGACGAAATCGACCACCGGCCCAAACGCCTGGAACGGATGGTGCAGCAGGATGTCGCCGTCGCGCATGGCGCGGAAGACATCGGGCTGGTCCCGCAGCGCCTTCGGCAAGCCCGGCCGGAACGGCGGGTATTTCAGGTCCGGCCGGTCGACCTGGTCCGGCACCTGCATCAGGCGAACCAGGTTGACCGGGCCGTTGACCGCGAACACCTCGCCGGGCGCGAGGCCAAACTGCTCCTGCAGGAACGCGGTCATGGCGCGCGGGCAGTTGTCGGCCAACTCCAGCCGCACCGCATCGCCAAGGTGCCGGTGCGGCAGTTCGCCCTGCAGTGCCTCGCGCAGGTTCTTGACCTCTTCCTCGTCGACAAACAGCTCGCTGTTGCGGGTGACCCGGAACTGGTAGCAGCCGCGCACCGTCATGCCGCTGAACAACTCGCCGACGTGGGCATGCAGGATCGAAGACAGGAACACGAAGCCGTGTTCGCATCCCGCAACCTGCGCTGGCAGCGCGATCACGCGCGGCAGCGCCCTGGGCGCCTGCACGATGGCATTGCCGGAGCTGCGGCCGAACGCATCCTTGCCCTCGAGATCAACGGCGAAATTCAGGCTCTTGTTCAGCACCCGCGGAAACGGATGTGCCGGGTCCAGCCGGATCGGCGTCAGGACCGGCATCAGCTCGGCAAAGAAGAATTCGCGAATCCAGTCTTGCTGCGCGGTGTTCCACGATGGCCGCCGCAGGAAGCAAATCTGCTCCTGGGCCATGGCGGGAATCAGCACGTCATTGAACAGCCGGTACTGTTGACCGACCAGCTCGCGCACCCGCTGGTTGACCGCGGCATAAACGGCCTGCGGCGTCAGCCCGTCCGGTCCGACCACCGGCGACGACAGCACGCACTGTTCCTTCAATCCCGCCACGCGGATTTCGTAGAACTCGTCGAGGTTGCTGCTGAAGGTGCACAGGGCCCGCAGGCGCTCGAGCAGCGGCATGGCCGGATCGGCCGCCTGCTGCAGCACGCGGTGAAAGAACTCAAGCTGGCTGAGTTCGCGGTTGATGAAGCGCGCATTGCCGTTGGGCAACGTAGCCGCATCCGCCGGATCGCGCCCGCGTGGACCCTGCGACTCGTCCTGCCTGACGCCAGATTCGTGTCTCATGATGCCGTGCCAAGAGAAACTGTCTTCAGATTCTAGCTGGCGTATCGCGCATGTCGCCGGGATTCCGCTTCCGGCGTTCGCGAAAGAAGTCCTGCCGCGGCACACCGATCTCGCCAATGTGACGGGCACACCAGCTAAGCCGGGGGCGGTACGCCGCCGCGCGCCATGCGGCGGATCGCCTGCGGCGGTTGCCCGAAGGCGCGCAGAAAGGCCCGCCGCATGCGCTCGGGATCGCCAAAGCCGGTATCCCGGGCCACCACATCGATGGGATGGCGGCCGCTTTCCATCATCAGCCGCGCCGCCTCCACGCGCAGGCGCTCCACGGCTTTGGCCGGGCTCTGGCCGGTTTCGTCGCGGAAGGCGCGCGAGAACTGGCGGGCGCTGAGGTGCGCCGCATTCGCCAGCTGCTCCACCGAAAGGTCCTGTTGCAGGTTCTGCCGCGCGAAATCCAGTGCGCCACGAATGCGATCGGAGCGCGGCTCCAGGTTCAGCAGGGCCGAAAACTGCGACTGGCCGCCGGCGCGGCGATGGTACACGACCAGGCTCTTGGCCACGCCTCGCGCCACCGCGGCGCCCGCGTCTTTCTCCACCAGTGCCAGCGCCAGGTCGATGCAGGCCGACATCCCGGCCGAGGTCCACACCGGACCGTCGATGATGAAGATGCGGTCCTCCTCCACGCTGACGTCCGGGAAGCGGCGCCGCAGTTCCTCGGCGTAATACCAGTGCGTGGTGGCACGGCGGCCGGCCAGCAGGCCCGCCTCCGCCAGCGTGAAGGCGCCGGTGCAAGTCGCGCCGATGCGCCGCGAAGTGCGCGCCGCGCGCTGCAGGAACTTCACCAGCGCGGGCGGCGCAGGCAGGACGTCATTGTCTCCCACCACCAGCACGGTATCGAAGCGGCGCCGGCCCAAGGGCTCGGTGGTGACGGCAAAGCCCCCGGAACTCGCCACGGGGCCGCCATGTTCGGACAGCAAGTGAACCTGGTACAGCGGCTCGCCAAGCGCCCGGTTGGCGAACTCGAGCACCGTCGACACCGCAAGGTTCAGCGCCTGGAAGCCGGGATACAAGGCAATGGCCACATGGTGCATGGTGAACTCCTGATGGCATTGGAGGGCACATTCCCTGCCATGGCATAAAAAGTGGGATCTACGACATTGTTGCCATCGCCATTGTGCACCTAATCTTCCATGCACGCAGCGGCGATATGCACCGCCGGCTGCCACGGACCTTTCCTCCGCCTTCCCCACTGCTATGGAGCTTCAACGTGACAACTCATTCCCACGCCGGCACTGCCCTGATCACCGGGGCTTCTTCGGGCATCGGCGCCATCTACGCGGACCGGCTCGCGCGCCGCGGCCATGACCTGATCCTGGTGGCACGCAACCGCAACCGCCTCGAGGCACTGGCGCGGCGCATCACCGACCAGACCGGCCGCTCCGTCGAAATCGTCACGGCCGACCTGGGCCAGGCGGCCGACTTGCGCCATGTCGAGAACATCCTGAGGACGGACGCCAGCATCACCACGCTGGTCAACAACGCGGGCTTCGGTGGCGCGTCGCCGTTGCTGGCGTCGGATGCGGACACCATGCAGGCGATGATCGAACTCAACGTCACGGCGCTGACCCGCCTCACCTACGCCGCGGCGCCGGCCTTCGTGGCGCGGGGCCAGGGCACGATCATCAATATTGCCTCGATCGTGGCGATCGCGCCCGAGGTGCTGAACGGCGTCTACGGCGGCTCCAAGGCCTTCGTGCTGGCCTTTACCCAGTCGCTGCAGCATGAGCTTGCCGGCCACGGCGTGCGCGTCCAGGCGGTGCTGCCGGGGGCGACCCGCACGGCGTTCTGGGACGTTGCCGGGCACCCTGTCGAGAACCTGCCGGAAGCGCTGGTGATGGACGGCGACGACCTGGTCGATGCGGCACTGGCAGGACTGGACCAGGGCGAGGTGATCACGCTGCCGTCGTTGCCGGACGCCGCGGACTGGCACGCCTTCGAGGCGGCACGCGCCGCGCTGGGGCCGAACCTTTCGCGTGCGCAGCCGGCCGCGCGGTACGGCCTTGCGAGGTAATCGTCCGCGTCCGGAGCGCCCGCCCGGCTGCGCCATATGCGCCGCGCGCGCGGGGCTCCGGAAAACCTGCCGCCCAGAACTCTTATGACAGGACATTTGCCATGAACGTAGAACTGAAACGGAAAATCGCCTTCGCGCTGTCGATGGGCGTGGTGACCACGGGGATCATCTCGTTCGCCCTGCTCGCCCTCAATATCGGGTTCACCGACGCCTTTGTGCTGACCTGGCTGCGCTCGTGGGGCGTCGGCTATGTGATCGTCATTCCGGCCATCCTCGTGGTCGGGCCGCGTCTGCAGGCGCAGGTCGAGCGCTGGGTCCGTTGATTTCCGGCACCGCGCCGGCACCGCGCCGGCACCGGATTGCGCGATTGTCACAAAAGCGAGATAGACAGCGGGTCTCCGGCTTGCTGAACTCCACGGGCGATTCGCCCACCCCTGGAAAAGGAGTTCGCCGTGGACCTGAAGACCCTCAGCATCGCCACCTTCAACCTGTACAACCTAAACCTGCCGGGCCTGCCGCTCTATACCGACAGCAACGGCTGGAGCGAACAGGAATACGAACGCAAGATCGCCTGGACCGCAAACCAGCTCAAGCTGATCGATGCCGACGTGGTCGGCTTCCAGGAGCTATGGCATGGCGAGGCGCTGTCCGCCGCGGTCGAGGCCGCAGGGCTTGCCGCCGACTACGACGTGGTGGTGCCCGACAATGCCAATGGCAAGGGCATCGTCTGTGCCGCCATTGTGCGCCGCGGGCTGCTGGCGGGCGAGTCCGAATGGATCGCCGATTTCCCCGAGGACTTTGTGCTCAAGGCAAAGGGAGACGACCCGCAAACCCCGCAGATCGGCGTCAATATTCGCGGCTTTTCCCGGCCGGTGCTGCATTTCGCCATCCGGCCGCGCGAGGACGAGCCCGCCATGCAGATGTATGTGTGCCATCTCAAGTCGAAGCAGCCGACCCGCATCGATGGCGAAGCCTGGTATGAAAAGGAAATCTATTCCCGGCATGCAAAGGCCATCGGCGCCGCGCTGTCGACCATCCGCCGCACCGCCGAAGCTGCGGCGCTGCGCTTTATCCTGACCAACCGCATGAAGGGCAACAATACCGCGGTGGTGGTCATGGGCGATATCAACGACGGGCAGCTGAGCAACACCGCCAATATCCTGACCGAACAGCCGGCCTACCTGGTCGGCGACTCGGTCGGCGGCGGCGACATCGCCCTGTACACGGCGCAGACGCTGCAGGAATACCGCGACACGCGCGATGTCTACTACACCCATGTGTTCCAGGACTTTCGCGAATCGCTCGACCATATCCTGGTCAGCGAGCAACTCTACGACAACAGCCGTCGCCGCCGCTGGCTGTTCGACGGCCTCATCGTCAACAACGACCACCTGAACTTCAGCGACCACAAGGGGCTAGGCACCAACGACCACGGCATCATCCGCGCGGTGTTCAAGCATCGCCCCATCAGGGACGAGCTGGAATGACGCGGGCACGCCTGCGGCGATCCCCGGGCCGCTAGACGGCGCGGCGGTAGGCCCATCATCGGCACGTCGTTCGCGCAGGAACAGCTGCCGGACGTGATCGAGAAGCTGATCGGCACCTACCTCGCGCACCGCGACAGCGATGCCGAGCGCTTCTTCGACGTGGTGGCGCGGATCGGCCTGGCACCATTCGAGGCGGCCGTGTACCGCCGGAGCCGATCTTGCGCGAGATGTGGGAGAAATACCGAGGCTGAAAGCGACCCGCGCAACCGCCCACTCTGGTTATACTGGCCCCTGGTTTTCGTCCTGCTCGGTTTTCCCTCGCAATTCCACCAAAGTTCTCCGGAGCCACGCCATGCGAACCGGGCATTGCGCCAGCCGACCCCGGCATGCCTTGCCAGAAAAGAGCTTGCGCAAGCGCTACCGCGCACTCCCGGCGCTTGCCGCGGCCCTCGCAACGACCTGCTGGGCGCAGGATTTCGATGCCATCGAACGGCCGTTGTGGGAAGCCGGGCTTGGGCTCGGCGGCATCACCCTGCCGCACTACCGCGGCTCGGACTCGCGCGCCAACCTGCTGTTTCCGGTCCCCTACTTTGTCTACCGCGGCGAGCACCTGCGCGCGGACCGCAACGGGGTGCGCGGCAAGCTGTTCGACAGCGACCGCCTCGAGGCCAATATCAGCCTCGGCATCTCGCTCCCCGTCAACAGCAGCCAGGATGAAACCCGCCGCGGCATGCCGGATCTCAAGACCGCCGTGGAAATCGGGCCTTCGCTGGCGATCACGCTCTGGCATTCCGCCGAGGACCGCACCAGGCTGGACCTGCGGCTGCCCGTACGGCTGGCCGTGACCGTCGAGTCGTCGCCCAGGGCGATCGGCTGGATCTTTTCGCCGAACCTGAATCTCGACGTTGCCAACGTCGGCGGCCTGCCCGGCTGGAACCTGGGCCTGATGGCGGGGCCGCTGCTCTCGACCGCGCGCTACAACCAGTATTTCTATTCCGTCGAAGCGCAATTCGCGACCGCGGCGCGCCCGGCCTACGCCGCGCGCGGCGGCTATTCCGGCAGCATGGCGCTGGCTTCGCTGTCCAAGCGCTTTCGCCATGTCTGGTTCGGTGCCTTCGTCCGCTACGACCGGCTCGACGGCGCCACCTTCGAGAACAGCCCGCTGGTGCGCCAGAAAGACGCCCTGGCCGCCGGACTGGCACTGAGCTGGATCTTCGGTCAGTCGTCGACCTACGTGCCAAGCCGGGAATAAGGCCGCGGCCGGCTCATTGCATATCGGCGCGAGACCTGCGCCGGGGCAGGCGCATGCGATATATTTCCGCATGCCGCCCTGGCCACATTCCCGAACCCATTACCGAGAAAAAGAAGATGCCAATGACAAGGACGATCGTCAGCGCCATTGCCCTGCTGTGCGCCGCCCCCGCATTCTCGCAACCGGCCACGCCGGCCGCCGGGCTGTCGCCCACAATGACCCGTGTCGCGCAATCGGGCGTGCTGCGCGTGTGCACGCCGGGCGACTACAAGCCCTTCAGCTTCATGAAGTCGGAAGGCCAGTACGAAGGGCTCGACGTGGACCTGATGACGTCGCTGGCCAGCTCGCTCGGCGCCAGACCGCAATTCGTCAAGACCAGCTGGGCCTCGCTGATGCCGGACTTCGTCGGCGGCAAGTGCGATATCGGCGCCGGTGGCATCTCGGTGTCGCTGGAACGCCAGAAGCAGGCCTATTTCAGCGCGCCCTACATGGTCAATGGCAAGACGCCGCTCACGCGCTGCGAAAATGTGCAGCGCTTCCAGACCGTGGAGGCCATCAACCGCCCCGGCGTGCGCGTTATCGCCAATCCCGGCGGCAGCAACGAGCGCTTCGCCCGCACCCACCTGTCCCAGGCCAGGCTGACCATGCACAAGGACAACCTGACGATTTTCGACGAGGTGATCCGGGGCAACGCTGACGTCTTCGTTACCGAGGCCGCCGAAGCCATCGTCCAGAGCAAGGCCCATCCCGAGCTGTGCGCGGTCAATCCCGACAAGCCGCTGCAGTACGCCGAAATGGGCTATCTGCTGCCCAATGGCGACGAGGTGTTCAAGCGGTATGTCGACCAATGGCTGCACCTGGCCAGGGCCGGAGGGGAATTCGATGCGCGCCGTGCGGCCTGGCTGGGGAAGTAGCGTTGCGCAGGTCATAGCACCTGGAGCTCTCGACGTCTTCTTGATGACCGATGCCGTCCCGAATGGCGCGCGCAATGACGGTCCGGAACGTGCCGCATCGATCCGCCAGGCCGGCATCAGGCTGGTCGCGAATGTCGCCGGGGTTCACGTGGCGAAGCGCTGAAACCTGGGCGACCAAACACTGTCGAAAGCCCGATGCGCCAAATTCAGCGTTGACAATATCTGCCCAGGCAGCTATATTCGCCTGAACCAGGGAGTTGCCATGCAAGCAAAGAAGCGTTCGGTCATCGCGGAGTTGAGTTCCGGGGAACTGGGCTACCTCGTCACCGAAGTCCGCAATCATTTGCTCGCGGGCATCGAGCGCGAACTGTCGCCGCTGCAAATTACCGCAGCGCAGTTCGTGGTGCTGAACAGCATCGTGTCTGGCAAGGGCCGTACGCTGAGCGAATTCTGCAAATTGCTCGGCTACGATTCAGGCGCAATGACACGCCTGCTGGATCGTATCGAAGCCAAGGGCATCATCCGCCGGGTGGAAAATCCGGCGGACCGGCGCAGCTATCTTGTCGAGCTCACCGAGCAAGGCAAGGCGGTCTTCCCGCAGGCAAGGCAGGGCACGCAATCCGCGTTTCGCCGCATGCTGGCCGGCTTCAGTGAAGACGATGCCGAGGCACTGCGTGGCCTGCTCCATCGCATCCTCGCCAACACGGCCGAAGCGTGAGCGGGATTTTTTTGCCCATTTATCTGCCTAGGCAAATTTAGCCTAAGCAGTTTTATCGAAGACGCAACGATGGTTTCCGATGCGCCAGTCCATGAATGTGGCGAGATCCCAGCGCGGCTAATACCAGCGTATGAGCGCACGCAGCCTACGTAGGGGCAGCGCAACCCGTCCGTAGCATGGGCATGACGCCGCTCGCCCCCTACCCTTGTCTCATGGCTCGGTGCCCGGTGGCCACAGCGGTCTGTCGCCGGAGTGCATGCGGTACGCAATCGCGGCCTGCGAGCTGCTCATCCAGTTCTTCCCTGTCGAGTCCATCGTGAACACTCCCCACGCAAGCCGCCTGGCGGCTCTCTTTCGCAGGCCTGTTGCCCGGCATCGATCTGCGCCGATGCGGGCGCTTGCCGGCGGGCTCTTGCGGTACCTTGGCGTACTTGGCGCTACGCTTCTGCTGGCAAGTTGCGCCAGCATGAAGGGGCTGCACACGCAAGCCAGCCTTGACGATGCCAACCGCCTTGCCGCGACTGCGTCGCTCGGCGCCACGCCCGTGTCGCCGGCGGCATGGCCCGAGCTGGCGTGGTGGAAGCGCTTCGGCGACCCGCAACTCGATACCCTGGTGGCGGCAGCGCTGGCCGGGCAGCCGTCGTTGCGTGTTGCCGCGGCGCGCGTGCGCCAGGCTGAGGCGCTGGCAGGCAGCGCGGAAGCCGCGCTGTACCCGCAGGCCAACCTGGGCGCCAGGGCAACGCGCCAGCGCTTCAGCGAGAACGGCGCGGTGCCGCCGCCGCTGGCAGGCAGCTGGCGCTGGAACAGCGAAGTGCAGTTCGGCCTCGGCTATGAGCTGGATTTCTGGGGCAAGAACCAGGCGACGTTCGACGCCGCGCTCGATCGCGCCCGCGCCGCCGAAGTCGACTACCACGCCGCCGAACTGGTGCTCACCACGTCCGTGGTCCGCACCTACCTCAGGCTCGACGCCGCCTACGCGCAGCGCGAACTGGCCGAGCAGACTTATCGCCAGCGCCAGAACACACTCTCGCTCACGCGCCAGCGCGTCGCCGCACAGCTCGACTCGCGGCTCGACATGAAGCAGGCGGAGTCGGCACTGCCGGCAACGCGCGAACGCCTGGCCGCCATCAACGAGGTCATTGCGCTGACGCAGAACCAGTTGGCTGCGCTGGCGGGCAACGGGCCGGACGCCGGTGCCGGGGTGCGCCGCCCGCAGCTTCGCGACAGCTTCGTCACGACCTTGCCGGCTTCCCTGCCGGCCGAGCTGATCGGACGCCGTCCCGACGTGGTGGCGCTGCGATGGCGGGTCGAAGCTGCCCGCAAAGACATCAAGGCGGCCAAGGCCCAGTTCTATCCCAACATCAGCCTGACCGCCTTTGCGGGCCTGCAGAGCCTGAGCCTGTCGGACTTCCTGCTCGCCGGCAGCCGCACCTTCGGCATCGGCCCGGCGCTCTCGTTGCCGATCTTCGACGGTGGCCGCCTGCGCGCCAACCTTGGCGCGAGGCAGGCCGAGCACGACGCCGCGGTCGAGCAGTACAACGCCGCGCTGGTCACGGCACTGCACGACGTGGTCAACCAGCTGGTGTCGCTGCGCTGGCATGCCGAGCGCGCGGGCGAACAGCACCAGGCGCTGCAACTGACCCAGGAAGCCTATGACCTCGCGGTGGCACGCTACCGCAGCGGCGTCGGCAACTACCTGCAGGTGCTGTCGGCCGAAGGCCAGGTGCTGCAGCAGAAGCAACTGCTGATCGACCTGGAAACCCAGCAGCGCTCGCTGCATCTCGAACTGATCCGCGCCCTTGGCGGCGGATACGACACTGCCGCGCGGCCCGCAGCCGGGGTCGCGCCGGCCACGCCCCCTTCTGCAAGGAACGCATCATGACCGCCGCCAGCCAACCGCATCCCGCCAACGCCCGTCCGGCCGATCCGCCCCCACCGCTCCTGCCACGCCGGCAGCGCGGCCGCCGCATCGTTGCCGCGACCCTCGTCGCCGTCGGCCTGGCCGCTGCGGCCGCCTTTTGGGTGCAATACGGACGCCACCAGGTATCGACCGAAAACGCCTATGTCGAAGGCAATGTGGTGCAGGTGACGTCGCAGGTGGGAGGCGTGGTCACGGCGATCCTCGCCGACAACACCGATCTCGTCGAATCCGGCAAGACCCTGGTCGAGCTCAATGGCGTCGATGCGCAGCTCGCGCTGTCCGCGGCGCAGGCGCAGCTGGCGCGCACCGTGCGTCAGGTGCGCGGGCAGTTCGCCGCCGCGGGCCAGGACCGTGCCAACGTGGAGCTGCGCTCGGTGGATCTGGCACGCGCGCAGGAAGACCTGGAGCGCCGCTCGGCCCTCTCCGCCAGCGGCGCGATTTCCGGTGAAGAGCTGATCCATGCCAGACAGGCCGTGCGCACCGCCAGGGCGTCGCTGGCCATGGCCTCCGAGCAGCTCAAGCGCAACCAGGCGCTGGTCGAGCGCACCTCGGTGGACTCGCACCCGGAGGTGCAGGCAGCCGCCGCGCAGGTGCGCAATGCCAGCATCGCGCTGTCGCGCACGCGCATTCCCGCGCCCACCGGCGGTGTGGTCACCAAGCGCTCGGTCCAGGTCGGGCAGCGCGTCAGCGCGGGCGTGCCGTTGATGTCGGTGGTGCCCCTGGACCATCTATGGGTCACCGCAAACCTGAAAGAGTCCCAGCTGCGCGACGTACGCCTGGGCCAGCCGGTTACGCTGACCACCGACCTGTACGGCGACCGCGTGGTGTACCACGGTCGCGTCGTCGGCCAGGACGCCGGCACCGGCAGCGCCTTTGCGCTGTTGCCGGCGCAGAACGCCACCGGCAACTGGATCAAGGTGGTGCAGCGCGTGCCCGTGCGCATCGCGCTGACCGCCGCCGAAGTGGCTGCCAACCCGTTGCAGATCGGCCTGTCGATGCAGGTCACGATCGATACGCGCGGCCGCAACGGCAAGCGGCTGGTCGCCGGCGACGCGGCGAGCGAGAACTACCGCACCACGGTGTTCGCCGACGAGCTTGCGCGTGCCGACGAACTGGTGCGCAGCATTGTCGCCGCCAACCTGTAAGCCGGCCGCATCCCGGAGACGACGCCATGAAGCCCGCCAAGCCCCCACGACTGCTGCTGATGACGATCGGCGCACTGACCCTGATCGACTTCCTCCAGAACGGCATGGTGGCCTTTGCCGCCGCGCCGATCATGGGTGAAATCGGCGCCAGTCCCGAGGAGTACAGCACCGTTGCCGCGGCCTACGCCAGTGTCGCGGTGGTGATGATCGCGATGCAGCGCTGGCTGGTGGAGCGCATGGGATGGCGCGGCTATGTGCGCGCGGCGCTCGGCGCGGCGGCGCTCGGTGCGGTCCTGTGCGCAATTTCCGGCAGCTATCCGGCCTTCCTGGTCGGCCGCATGGTGATGGCGCTGGGTTGCGCGGGCATGGTCACTTCGTCGCGGCTGGCGGTGAACCTGATTCCGCCGGGCCCCGCGCGCTTTCTCGGCATCAAGGCACTCGCCACCGGGGTCTGCACCGGCATGGCCATCGCGCCGTGGCTGGCCTCGGCCATCGTCACCGCGGATCGCTGGCCGATGATCTTCTGGCTGGCCGCTGCGGCGGCGCTGGCGCTGCTTCCAGCCACCCGCGTACTGCCCGATGCCACGGTGGCACCGGCGCAACGCTCCGACGCACACCCGCTGCGGCTGGCCGCACTGGCGACCGGCAGCTTCCTGGTGCTTTATGTCTTGCAGCGCTCTTACTACGACTTCCATGCCGACCAGCTATGGCTCGCCGCGGGCGCGATCACGGGTGCCGGCGCGCTGCTGGCCTTTGCCTGGAGCGAATCACGCAGCGCACGGCCCTTGCTGAAGCTGCGCAGCCTGGTCGAGCCGCGCTATCTGAGCGGGCTGACGCTCTTTACATTCTGCTACTTCACCCTGGGCGCGAACGGCTACCTGCTGCCGATCATGCTGCAGCGCTCGCTGGGGCATTCATGGTCCACCACCGGCCTGTTTTACACGCTTGGCCTGGCCGCGGGGGTCGCCACCTGGCTGACGATGTCGCGCCTGCTGCCGCGCTGGCCCAGCCCGCGCAAGTATTTTGTCGCAGGCTTCCTGGCGCTGGCGGCTTCCTCCTGGCTGATCAGCCGCATCCCGCCGTCGCCTGACCTGTGGGGCGACGTGCTGCCCGCGCTTGCGCTCTACGGGATGTTCATCATGACCCTGGTCCCGGTCACCGCCATGCAGACCTTCAACGGCGTCGCGCAGGATGAGTCGGTGTTTTCCAATGCGCAGCAGACCAAGAACATGCTGGGCCAGATAGGGACCGCGCTGGGCGTGACCGTTGCCACGGTCGGCCAGCAATGGCTGACGACGCTGCACTACAGCACGCTGCATGGCGCCATGCATGTCGGCAGTCCGCCATTCCAGGAAGCCATTGCCCGCCACACCACGGCGCTCTCTGCCTCGATGGACCCCTTGCGCGCGGCCGAGCTCGCCACGGCGCAGCTGGCACAGGTGCTGGTGCAGCAGTCGGCGCTGCTGGCCAATCTCGACCACTTCCGCGCCCTGGCGGCCTTGGCCGCGCTCGCGATCATGGTGAGCCTGGTGCAGAAGGTGATCCGGTAAACGAGCCAGACGCCAGGGGGGCCAGGCGCGCGATGGCGCTGGCCTTTGCACCGTCTTTGGCGATTGCGATCGCGCCGGTGCGGATGCCAGAGATGCGGATGCGCGAGGAGAAGCCAGGCCGATAATCCCTGGCTCACGGCGCGACGGCGCTCGCGCGAGCGCTGCGTTGGCGATACCGCCGCACGCGCAGGACGCGCTCGCGGATCGCATGGAGGTGCCCGCGCGTCAGCGCAAGCAGCGTGCGGATGCCCAGCCATGGGTTGCGCAGGCACTGGCGTACCTGCTCGCTGCGCCCGACGCCTGACACGCACCACGTGCAGAAGTGCTCGCAGTTGTTGGTCAGCAACTGGTACCGGTCTTCGCCCAGGCGCGACCTGGCCCGCTCCACTACTGCCGTGCCGACGTAGACCGCATCCGCGTGCGCCTGGACCCTGAGCCCCTTGCCCGCGGCAAAGCCTGGCAACGGAATGGTCTCGACGGGACGGCGCCTGGTGGAACGGTCGAAGCCGCCATAGTGGATGACCTGCCCCGCACCGGCATAGATGCCATGGTGGACGTAGCCGTCGCGCTCGGTCACGAGATGCGCGCCGATGGCGATGGAGCAGGCTGCGCCGGCCGCCTGAGGCGACGCTGCGAGCCAGTCGAAGGTCAGTGTTTCCATGGCGGGCCGCCAATTGGCTTTGCAGTGACTCCCGTCCCCCCGGCGCGCTCATGACGGACTGACCGGAGCGCTGCCGCGCGTGCCCGATTCAGGGCAAAGGGCGTCCCGCCGGGGGACATCGTCCCCGGGAAAGGGCTTCACCGCGTTGATTTCAGTGTGGCTTCCGGCCGGCGCGGACGCCTTGCGATCGCACCGGTCTTTGATTCAAGGGTAGGTTTCCGGTCTTGTGAAACCCATTCTACGGAGGGCTGCCGTGGGGCCTACATTGGCGTCGAACGCTCATACCGCGGTATATATCCGCAGCCGTGCCAGCGGAAGATCGGGAGCGGATGGCCGCGCCGCCGGCGCGACTCCCTGCTGGCCCGCGCGCGTCCGGTGCAGGAGATGGCCTATCAGGCTCGCTGCGAACGGCCTGCCGCCTGGTCGTCTGGCAGAATCCGACGCCGTTTGGCGTGTCCGAATCACCTAGAATACCTACACCCCACCCAGCCACTGCCGGTGCCAGCCGACGAAAGGAAACCGAGATGAGTTCGTCGTCGCAGTCGACTCCGGGCCACAAAACCAGCGGCCGCATCGAGCCCGTGGTCTATGTCGTGGACGATGACGAGTCAATGCGGCTCGCTCTGGCCGGCCTGCTGCGCTCGATCGGGCTGCGGGTGGAGACCTTTGATTCGTCCCACGAGTTCCTGGCTTTTCCAAAGGAAGACGCCCCCAGTTGCCTGGTCCTGGACGTCAGGCTGCGCGGCGAAAGCGGACTGGCTTTCCAGGAGCAGATCGCCAAGAGCGACCTGCGCATGCCGATCGTCTTCATGACCGGGCATGGCGACATCCCGATGACGGTCAAGGCCATGAAAGCGGGCGCCATCGATTTCCTCGCCAAGCCGTTCCGCGACCAGGACATGCTCGATGCGGTCGCCAATGCCCTGGCGCGCGACGGCGAGCGGCTCGCTGCCGAACAGTCGAGCGCGGTGCTGCGCACGGCCTATGCCTCGCTGACGCCGCGCGAACGGGAAGTGATGGTGTTCGTGATTGCCGGCCTGATGAACAAGCAGATTGCCGGCGAGCTGAATCTCAGCGAGATCACGGTGAAAATCCACCGCGGGCAAGTCATGAAGAAGATGGCGGCGCGATCCGTTGCGGAACTGGTCCGGATGTCCGAAGCGCTGGGCGTGAAGCCGAGTTTCCGCAAGGCCGGGTGAGGCCCGCGACAGGACGGCGGTGCGTGCCTTCCTCCACCGTGTCCTGGCAGCGCTATGCCGAGTCCAGCGCGATGTGCAGCCAGTGTGCGATGGTGCCGGCATCCACCGGCTTTTCCAGTACGGCGAGCGCCCCATTGGCCAGAGCCCTGGCCTCCAGGTCGGGGCCCGGAAACGCGGTGATGAAGATGGTCGGCGGCGCATAGCCAAGCGCGCGGATACGCTCATGCAGCGCCAGCCCTGACATGCCGGCCATCATCACGTCGGAAACCAGGCATGACGTCTCGGCGATGTAGCCCGATGCGAGATATTCTTCCGCGGACGCAAACATCCGTGTCGGCCGCCCAAGCGAGCGTATCAGGCTGGCCGTGGCGAGGCGGACGCCCTCGTCATCATCCACGATCGAAACTGTTTGAGCGGAATACAAAAGAGCGGCCCTCGACGTTCGGCGACGCACGCCACCTGACGAATGCCCGCTGGCGAATCAGCGAATTCCGACGTGGCGTGCCATGGTAACTGCGGCGCTACCTTGCCCTACGCTTTGAAGCCTAAATCCCGGGTCAGCGCCGGGAAATCATACGAACGTATAACTCCCCGCCGGTCTCGCCGCGGGAACACCACGATGCAGCGGAAGCGGCACTTGCGCACTGGCTGGACGCGCGGCCTCATACCTCGGTATGAGGCATCGAAGCGTAGGTAGGAGCCGCGCCACCGGTGCGTAGCATGGTCTTGCCGGGCCCGCGGCCCTACGCTTTTCTCAAGCGCAAAGCGTTCGCAGCCTGCGTTCGCAAGCCATCCTGAAAACGAGGGGAGCCAGCAATGATGCAAGCGGCGATTTCGAACCATGGCGTTCGCGTTGGGTTGAACGATCCCGCCCCCGCCCTGTCCACCTGCTTTTCGACCAGCTACGCGGGAATCATCGCGTTCATGGCCGTCGCTACCGAGGGCAGCTTTGCGCGCGCCGGCGAGCGGCTGGGCATCGGACGCTCGGCGGTCTGCCGCAATGTGCAAAAGCTGGAGACGCAGCTGAGCACGCGGCTGTTCTCGCGTACCACGCGGTCCACCCATCTGACACGCGAAGGCGAAAGGTTCTTCGAGCACTGCAACCGCGGCGTCGCGCATCTTGCCGAGGCAATGAACGACATGCTGGACTTGCGCCAGGGACCGCCTCGCGGCCTGCTGCGCCTCAGCGCTCCGGTAGAGTTCGGGCGCAAGCTGGTCGCCCCGTTGCTGTCCCGGTTTGCCCAGGCCTACCCCGATATCGCGGTCGACCTGATGCTGAACGACCGGCCGGCCGACTTTGTCGGAGACCAGATCGATGTCGCGTTCCGTAGCGGCCGCATCGAAGACTCGAACATCATCGCCAGGCCGCTGATGACGACGCGGATGGTGCTGTGCGCGTCTCGTGCCTATGCCGAACAGCGCGGACTCCCGGCCACGCTGGAAGCGCTGAGCGAGCACGACTGCATCAACTTCCGCCACGCCGGCGGCACGGTTTCGGAGTGGGAGTTCAAGGTCGATGGGCGCGTCCGCAAATACCTGCCCGCCGCCAGGCTGACCTTCAACGACGCGGACCTGGTTTTGCAGGCCATGCTGGACGGCCGTGGCCTGGCGCAGATGGCGGAATTCCAGGTCCGCGGCCACCTGGCACGCCATGTGCTGGTCGAGGCATTGCCGCAACATATGCCGGATGACCGTGCCCACTACATCTGCTACCTGTGCAGGCAGCATTTGCCTGCGCGCATCCGCGTCTTCATCGACTTCATGACCGAACAGATGCGCGCACTCGATCGCGACGAGGCGGGCGGGTACCACGCCGTCGCCGGCCGCAACCCCGCGGAAATGCTGGCGGCCTGAGCCGCGCCGATCCGCCCGTCGCCGTCGCGACACGCGTCCCGACAGGCAAATTGCGCCACCGTTGCGCCCGCGCGGAAGGCGACCCGGCATGCATGTGCCCGGCAAGCCTCTGCGCTCGCGGCCGGAGCCCGCCGCCTGTCACCCACCGGTGCCGACACCACCGCCGCGGTGTATTCTCCAGGATGCTGCATTGGCAGCGTTGTCGATCGAGAAGATGCCGTGTTGTAACTCGCTTCCGGTGCGTATCCGGCCAGGCTGAATCAGACCCGTATGGTCTCCGGCCGCATGTCGGGAGGCAGCCTGATGGCAGTGCGGCAGACCGGGAGCTGCAAATGGATCAGGCGCCGACGGCTGGCACCCCCCAGGCCTCGTGGTCACAGGCCTTGTGGTCCCAGGCCTTGTGGTCCCAGGATTTATGGAGCCAGGCTTTGTGGGACGATGGCGAGCGCGTTTTTTTCCGCTCCGTGCAACCGCTCGACGGTGCTGGCCAGCCCATGCTGCTCGCCCGCGCCGCGGCCGAGCACGCCACGCCTGCCACGCTGGACCGCCTTGCGCACGAGCTGGACCTGAAGGATGAACTGGACGGCGCGTGGTCGGTGCGTCCCCTCGGGATGGTGCGAGAGGCCGGCCGCACCCTGCTGGTGCTGGAGGACCCGGGCGGCGAGCCACTTTCGCATCTGCTCGGCAAGCCGATGGATGTGGCGGAGGCCCTGGCGCTTGCCATCGGCATCGCCGCGGCGCTGGGCAAGCTGCATCAGCGCGGCCTGATCCACAAGGACCTCAAGCCGGCCCACATCCTGGTGCACTGTGCCGACGGCCACGCGCGCCTGACCGGGTTCGGCCTTGCCTCGCGGCTGCCGCGCGAGCGCCAGACACCGGAACCGCCCGAGACCATTGCCGGCACGCTGGCCTATATGGCGCCAGAGCAGACCGGCCGGATGAACCGCTCGATCGACTCGCGCAGCGACCTCTATGCGCTGGGGGTGACGCTGTACGAGATGCTGACCGGCTGCCTGCCGTTCTCGGCGACGGATCCCATGGAATGGCTGCATTGCCATATCGCGCGCATGCCGATGCCGCCCGCGGCACGGGTGCCGAACGTCCCGGCCATGGTCTCCGACATCGTGATGAAGCTGCTTGCCAAGACCGCGGAGGAGCGCTACCAGACCGCCGCCGGTGTCGGGCGCGACCTGCAGCATTGCCTGGACCACTGGCGCCGGCAGCAAAGCATCGAGCCCTTTCCTCTGGACGCGCACGGCGCACCTGACCGGCTGCTCATTCCAGAGAAGCTTTACGGGCGGGGGCGCGAGGTAGGCACGCTGGTGGCCGCCTTCGAACGCACGGTCAAGCTGGGGGTGCCGGAGCTGGTGCTGGTGTCCGGCTATTCCGGCATCGGCAAATCGTCGGTCGTCAACGAACTGCACAAGGTGCTGGTGCCGCCACGCGGTCTCTTCGCAGCCGGCAAGTTTGACCAGTACAAGCGCGATATTCCCTATGCGACGCTGGTGCAGGCCTTCCAGAGCCTGGTGCGGCCGCTGCTGGGCAAGCCAGACGCGGAACTGGCGGCCTGGCGCGCGGCCTTGCGCGATGCGCTCGAGCCCAACGCCGGGCTCATGACCGAGCTGATACCCGAACTGAAGCTGATCATCGGTGAACCGCCACCGGTGCCGGTGCTCGAGCCACAGCAGGCGCAACGCCGCTTCCTGCTGGTATTCCGGCGCTTTATCGGCGTGTTCGCCCGCCCTGAGCACCCGCTTGCGCTGTTCCTGGACGATCTGCAGTGGCTCGACGCCGCCACCCTCGACCTGATCGAGGATCTGCTGACCGGTTCGGAGGTGCGCCACCTGATGCTGATCGGTGCCTACCGCGACAATGAAGTGGACGGCGCGCATCCGCTGCAAGCCAGGCTCCAGGCCCTGCGCAACGCCGGCGTGCGGATCGACGCCATCACGCTGGCACCGCTTGCCAGCGAGCACGTGACCCAGCTCCTGTTCGAAGCGTTGCACGCCGAGCCGGAACGCATTGCGCCGCTGGCGCAACTGGTGCACGACAAGACCGGTGGCAATCCCTTCTTCGTGATCCAGTTCCTGCATGCTCTGGTCGACGAAGCGTTGCTCGCCTTCGATCACGAGGTACGGCAATGGCATTGGGATCCCGACCGCATCCATGCCAAGGGCTACACCGACAACGTCGTGGACCTGATGGCCGGCAAGCTGACGCGCCTGCCGGCCACCACGCAGCACGCGCTGCAGCAGCTCGCCTGTCTGGGCAACGTCGCCGGCGTCGGCGCGCTCTCGACTGCGCTTGGCGTGCCGCAGCCGCAGGTCGGCGTGGCGCTGTGGGAGGCGGTCCGCCAGGAACTGGTCGAGCGGCAGGACGGCACCTACGCCTTTGTCCATGACCGGGTCCATGAAGCCGCCTACTCGCTGATCCCCGTCGACTCGCGCGCCCGGGCCCATTTGCGCATCGGGCGCCTGCTCGCCGCGCAAACGGCGCCGGAGCGGCGCGCCGAGGCGAGCTTCGAGATTGCCGGCCAGCTCAATCGCGGCGCCGCATTGATCACCGAACGGGACGAGCGCGAGCAGCTGGCCGAGTTCAACCTGCTCGCCGGCCAGCGGGCCAAGGCGGCCACCGCCTATGCATCGGCCCTGACTTACCTGGTCAGCAGTGCCGGATTGCTCGACGACGATTGCTGGCAGCGCCGGCACGACCTGGTCTTCGCCGTGGAACTTAACCGGGCCGAATGCGAATTCCTGACCGGGCAATTATCGATGGCCGACGAACGGCTGGCGGCGCTGTCGGCGCGCGCCATGACCACGGCCGAGAAAGCGCTGGTTACGTGCCTGCAGCTGGACGTCTACCTGGTGCAGGACCGCAGCGCCCGCGCGGTCGAGGTTTGCCTGGCCTACCTGCGGCACGTCGGCATCGACTGGTCACCGCACCCTGACGATGCCGACGTGCGGCGCGAATACCAGCGCATCTGGACCGGGCTTGGCGACCGGGCCATCGAGGACCTGGTGGACCTGCCGCTGATGCAAGATGCCGACGCGCTCGTCACCGTCGAGGCACTGAGCAAGCTGTTCCCACCCGCCTTGCAGACTGATGCCAACCTCGCCTGCCTGACCATCTGCAAGGGGGTCAGCCTGAGCCTCGAGCTGGGCAACTGCGATGCCTCGTGCATGCTCTATGCAAATGTCGGCCGTGTCGCGGGCCGGCGCTTCGGGGATCACCAGGCCGGATACCGCTTTGGCCTGCTGGGCTGCGAACTGGTCGACCGGCGCGGGCTCAGGCGCTTCGAGGCCAAGACCTTTCTGTGCTTCTCGATCTTTGTCGCACGCTGGCTGAAGCCGGTGTCAACCTGCCGCGCCCTGCTGCGCCGTGCCTTTGACGCCGCGAACCGGATCGGCGACCTCCCTTATGGCGCTTACGTAGGCAACAGCCTCAACTCGGACCTGCTCTTTGCCGGAGCGCCGCTGGCCGAGGTCCAGCGCGAGGCCGAGCGCGGCCTTGCCTATGCGCTGAAGGTGCGGTTTGGCCTGGTGATCGACTTCATCACCACGCAACTCGCCCTGGTGCGCATGCTGCGCGGGCTGACGACACGGTTCGGCTGCCTGGATGACGACCCGTGCGGCGAAGCTGCCACCGAAGACCACCTGGCGGGCAGCCCCGGCCTGGCACTGGCCGAATGCTGGTACTGGGTGCGCAAACTGCAGGCACGCTATCTCGCCGGCGACCTCGAGTCCGCCATGGCGGCCGCCGCCAGGGCTCAACCGCTGCTCTGGACTTCGAGCGGGTTCTTCGAGGACGCCGAGTATCACTTCTATGGCGCGCTGGTGCTTGCCGCGTGGAGCGACCTCGCGTCGGACAGCGAACGGACGCAGCTGCGGGAAGCCTTGGCCGCGCATCACCGGGAGCTCGACCTCTGGGCGCAGCATTGTCCGGAGAACTTCGCTGACCGCGCCACGCTGGTCGCCGCCGAAATCGCCCGCCTCGAAGGCCGCGTTGTGGAAGCCGAACAGCTTTACGAACAGGCCATTCACGCGGCGCAGGAAGCCGGCTTCCTCCACAGCGAGGCGCTCGCCAACGAACTTGCCGCCGGGTTCTACGCCGCGCGCGGCCTCGGGAAGATTGCCCGCCTGTACCTGCAGGACGCCCGCTACGCCTACCTGCGCTGGGGCGCCGATGGCAAGGTGAGGCAGCTCGAAGCGCGCCATCCCTACCTGCGCACCGAAGAAGCGGCACCCGGCCCGACCAGCACCATGGCCACGCCGGTCGAGCACCTCGACCTTGCCACCGTGCTGAAGGTTTCGCAGGCCGCCTCGGGCGACATCGTGCTCGACAAGCTGATCGACATGGTCATGCGCACCGCCATCGAGCAGGCCGGCGCCGAGCGCGGCCTGCTGATTCTGGCCGACGGCGGCGGGCATCGGATCGCCGCGGAAGCCATCGCCGGCAACGATGCGTCCCGCGTGCAACTGCGCGACGAGCCGGTAAGCGCGGCGATGCTGCCGGAGTCCGTGCTGTACCACGTGCTGCGCACGGGCCGGAGTATCGTTCTCGACGATGCCGCATCGGACCCTGCGTTCGACACGGATCCCTACGTGGGCCAGCATCGCGCCCGGTCCGTGCTGTGCATGCCCCTGATGAACCAGGCGCAGCTTACCGGCGCACTCTACCTGGAGAACAACCTGACCGCGCGCGTGTTCAGCCCCGACCGGATCGCGGTACTGAAGCTGGTTGTCTCCCAGGCCTCCAGCTCGCTGGAAAATGCGCGACTGTACCGTGACCTGGCCGAGCGCGAAGCCAAGATCCGCCGCCTGGTCGACGCCAATATCATCGGCATCATCGTCTGGAACGCCGATGGCGACATCATCGAAGCCAACGACGCATTCCTGCGCATGGTCGGATACGAACGCGAGGACCTGGTCTCGGGGCGCGTGCGCTGGACCGACCTGACGCCCACGGAACTGCGTGCCGACAGCGAACAGGCACTGGCGCACGCCGTACGCACCGGCAGCGCCCTGCCTTTCGAAAAGGAGTACATCAGGAAGGATGGCAGCCGGCTGCCGGTTATCGTCGGCCTGGCGATGTTCGCGGACAACCGCCGGGAAGGCGTCGCGTTCGTGCTCGACCTGACTGAACGCAAGCATGCGGAAGAGCGCGTGCGCGACAGCGAACGGCGCTACCGCGACGTGGAGACCGCACTGGCCCACGCCAACCGACTAGCCACCATGGGACAGCTCACGGCCTCGATCGCGCATGAAGTGAACCAGCCCATTGCCGCCACCATGACCAATGCGCAGGCAGCGTTGCGCTGGCTGGGCGCCGACCCGCCCGACATGGACGAGGTCGGCCAGGTGCTGGGACGGATCATCAAGGACACCAACCGCGCCGGCGATGTGCTGCGGCGCATCCGCGAGCTGGTGCGGAAGGCGCCGCCGCGCAAGGAACCGGTGGATATCAACGAGGCCATCCACGAGGTGATCGAGCTGACCCGTGGCGAGGCCGCGAAGAGCCGCGCTCGGGTCCAGGTCCAGCTGGCCGAGGGCTTGGCCCGGATCGAAGGCGATCGCGTCGAGCTGCAGCAAGTGCTGCTGAACCTGATCGTCAACGCGCTGGAGGCGATGAGCGAAACCGACGGCGCCCGGGACCTGCGCATCGGCACCAGCAAGGCCGAAGCCGGCGGCGTGCTTGTGACGGTGTCCGATTCCGGTCCGGGCTTTGCATCGCTGAGCGCTGAGCAGGCGTGCGCGCCCTTCTACACCACCAAACCTGCGGGCCTGGGAATGGGTCTGTCGATCTGCCGTTCGATCATCGATGCGCATGGCGGCGAGCTGTCGATCGGCAATGGCGTGCCACACGGTGCGATGGTCCGGTTCACCGTGCCTGCGTGTCCGCCCGATGCATCGTGACGGGCCACCGGGCCGCCGGAACACGGAATAACACCGGGATTACCAAGGGGCCGACGCCCCGCGAGGGCAAAGCGTCGGCACGGCCTCGGCCAGACTGCCTCAGGCGTACGTGACCTCCGGATTGCCCGCTGTGAGCGCCTGCTCGCGGTCCGCGGGTGGCGGATAGATCCACTGGGTATTGATCAGCAACTTGCGTTCCTTGCCTTCGGCGTGCGTCAGCCTGACCCGTCGATCCCAGCCTTCGGTATAGACCGCTCCCCATGTGCCGAGGTCGAGGCAGGTGGCATAGAAATCCTGCCGGTACGCCATGGTCGGCAGGCCCAGCAGGTCCGCAGCCACGTTATGGCCGGCGAACCGCCCCATGTACAGGGCGTGCTGGCACGACATCAGCGAATAGTGCCCGTCGTCGTCGGTCAGCGCCCGCACCACGTCGCCGGCGCCGAACACATCGCTGGCGCCGGTGACACGCAGGTCTGCGCTCACCTCCATGCGCCCCTGGCGGTCGAGGTGCGGCGATACCTGCGCGGTCAGGGCGCTGGCAACCATGCCGCCGGTCCAGATCACGGTGTCCGCGTCAATCCGTTCTCCGGTTGCGGTCACCACGCCGGTGGCATCCACGGAGACAACGCCAGCGCCAACGCGGGTTTCAATGCCGAGCTGCGCCAAGGCCTGCAGGATCTGCGGGCGCGGGCCGGGGCCCAGATCGGGTCCGATCGCATCGGCGCGCTCGACGATGACAATGCGCGGGCGCGCGCCCTCGCCGAGGATCGGACGCAGCCGCTGCGGCAGCTCGGTTGCAACCTCCAGTCCCGTAAAGCCGCCGCCTACCACGACAAAGGTATTGCGCCGCGGGCCCTCGGGTTGCGACGGCAGTCGTTCCAGATGCTCGCGCAGCGCCACCGCCTCGTGCAACTGGTCTACCGCGAAGGCGTGTTCGGCCAGACCCGGCAGCGGCGGGCGGAACAAGCGGCTACCGCTGGTCAGGACCAGGCGCTCGTAGCCTTCGGTACTAATCTTGCCAGCGGCCGTCCTAATTTCGACACAATGGTCCGCCACATGGATGCGCTCGACCGAGCCTTCGATGAACCTGACGCCGACTGCATCCAGCAGCGGCAGGAACGGCACCGCCATCAGCTCCGGGTGGGCCTCGTGCAGCCGCGGACGGATGTGGAGTTCCGGCCGTGGTGAAACCAGCGTGATCTCGACATCCGCGGCAGCCTTGCCTTGCCTATCGACGACGCGCGCCGCGCCGAGCGCCGTCCACAGCCCGGCAAAGCCGCCGCCGACGATCAGGATCCTACGTTTCATGATGGTTACCTCGCTTCTTGCTGTTGCTGGGTTCGGGCGGCACAACGTGGCGGCCGAGCGTGCATGACGCCTCGCCGCGCGGCGCGAAACCGGCGAATCCGGGGGGTCCGAAATTCAGGGAACCGGGCCGTGACCGGCCCGGGGGAACGACCGCGCTAGTTCACCGGCGTAAAGACCGGCGCTCCCTGCTTCTTGAGCAGGAACACGACGAATTTTGCCGGCCGGGTCTTGCTGGCATTGCGGCCAACGGTGTGGAGATCGTCCGGGGCTTCATAGAAGGTCTCGCCCGCCTTCAGAGTGACTTCCTTGCCGCCCTTCACGCCCATCACAATGCTGCCTTCGAGCACATAGACGAACGCATGCGCGTCATGGCGGTGCACCGGGTCGAAGCCGCCGGGCGGGTACTCCACCGTGATCATCTGCACTTCCTTGCCCGCATAGTCGGGCAGCGCCTTGGTGGTCAGCGACTGGACCACCACCTCCGGCGGCGCGGCGTTGACCAGCGGGGCCGACATCAGCAACGCCAGGCTTGCCGCCATGGCAATCGACCGCTTCATGGCATTACTCCAGGTTGGCCTTGTCCAGCCCGAAGGCCTTGTCGGAGGAACCCGGCACCATGCGGAAGGCGACGTTGAGCCGGTTCCAGGTGTTGATGGCGCCCACCAGAAACGTCAGGTCGGACAGTTCCTGCTCGGAATACTGCGTGCGCACGCGCTCGTAGACATCGTCCGGCACCCCTTGCGCGGGCAGCTGCGTCAGCGCCTCGGTCCAGGCCAGCGCGGCGCGCTCGCGCGGCGAGAACAGCGTCGATTCGCGCCAGATCGCCACGTGATGCAGCCGCAGCTCGCGCTCGCCGTGGATCCTCGCCATCTTGATGTGCATGTCGACGCAGAACGCGCAGCCGTTGAGCTGCGACGCGCGAATCTCGACCAGCTCGCGGATGTGCTGCTCGATCGTCGTTTTCGGAAACAGGCTGTTGAGCTCCATGAGCTTCTTGGACAGCTCCGGAGACTGCTGGAAGTAGTTGAGGCGTTGCGTCATGATCGCTCCTGCTGAGATGGCGGGGATGGCCGGCGGATCTGCGCCGGATGGCAGGCAGTTACCGCTTGGAACGAAGCGTAGCGGTGGGCCGGGCGCGCCGGTAGTGCCGCAGCAGTACACGCACTGTTACCGCGCCGACACCAATCGTCGGGCACGACGCGGCGGCATCGGATCAGCCGGCGGCGCGACTACCGCGCCGCGTTGGCCTTGCGCTCGAACTCGCGGACCACCGGGTTGCCCAGGATGGCGTCCCTGCCAGCCTCGATCAGGCGATCGACATCCTTCTCGGGCAACCGGAGCCGGGTCGGCAGCTCGTTCAGGCTTGCGGCACGCACCGGGTCGAGGGCATCGAAGGCAATGCGCGTGACGAAGAACTCGACGTCGTCGCAGCGCCAGCCCGGACGGCTTGCGGCGATCGCCTGCTGCCGTGCAAACGGCATGGCGCAGCGATAGGCGACGAGGTCGTTGCGCCACTGGCGCATCATGGGAACGAAAGCGTCATAGCTCATGCGCACGTTGGTGGCCATGGCGGCGTCGATGGACGCGTTTGCCACCTCGATCCCCGACGGGCCAACCTGGCTCTGGTTCCAGTCGCCACGCGGGCCCTGGCCGGCATCGACCACGACAAACAGCAGCCGCCGCACCTTGATCGCGTCGTTCTCGCTCATGGGCCCGTAGGCCGTGCCCAGCAGCAGGCGCGACTGAAAGATGGTGGCCAGGCCGTAGTTGTCGGTGACGCCGCCATCGACCAGCTTGATGTACTTGCCCTTGGACAGATCCCGGTGGCCGCGAACGGCAACCGCCAATGCGCCGATCAGCAGCGATTGCCCCGGCGCCTCGGCGTGATCCAGGTTGGGCAGCGGCGCACGGCAGGCCTGGGGATGCTTCTCCAGCACGATGGGCGCGAAGAACAGCGGCACCGCCATCGAAGCCGCGACGGCCTCGGAGACGGGAAAGCTGGCGAGATCGCTGCAAAGCGCATCGAAGGCCAGCTGGCTGAACGGAAACGCGACCCGGTAATAGACGTTGGTGGCGTTGATCCACACCAGCGGCTTGCCGCGGCGGAACATGTCGGCATAGGTGGCCCCCTTGAACACGTCTTCGTCCAGCCAGGCCCGCAGATCTTCCCGATTATTCAGCCCCCCGCCAAAGAGCCGCGCCAGGTTGAAGGGATTCAGGAGGCTGAAGCGAAGCCGCGCCTCGCCGTCTTTCAGCAGCACCGACCGGAACGTCGCCAGGCTGTCCTTGCCGTGCAGGCCGTAGTAGGCGGCGGTGAGCGAGCCGCCGGACACGCTGCTGATGAAGGCAACGTCGTCGAGCAGGGATGCGCCGCCGGGAGCTTTCATGGCATCAAGCCCCTGCAGCGCGCCGAAGGCGAAGGCCGCGGCCCGCGTGCCACCTCCCGAGAATGCCATGGCGATGGTAGTCGGCCCCGCCACGTCGACCGGTTCACGCAAGGGTACGGTTGCGCTGGCGGCCGTCGCCTGGGGCAGGTTGCGGGGGACATTGTGAGAAAGCGAGCCGCAGGCCCCGACACCGGCAAGCACCAGCACCATCAGGGCGCGGCAAGCCTTGCCACAGGCGCCGCGCCCGCTTTCTGGCCGGCCCGGAGGCTCCGGCAGGCAGCTGTTCCGGCTGAGAGAGGGATCGTGACGAGACATGCTGGGTGTGGCGCAGGTTGCAGGCTGGGAGGGTGGAGATGCGTTGCCGGAAGCATCCGCTGGCGGATGCCTCAGCATGATATGGCATCGCGTCGGGCATGGCACCTGCCTCGCCACCGAGGGAATCGCCGGCACGATCCCTGACCTGAAGACCCGGGCCAGCAGCGCCTCAACGACCCTCGCCTGCTATTCGTTTTGCAGATACCAGATGTCGGAATTCTTCAATTTACTGCCGAGCGGCCGCTTCATACACTGCTCCGAACAAATAGAAGCATCCGGAGACAGACATCGTGAATGCCACCCCAGGCGCCACGCTGCACCAGGCCGCGGCGTACCAGACGCTGGACGACAACCGCAACCCCGGCAAGGCGCCGTCCTTCATATCGGCGCAATATCGCGGTGGCGCGCACAGCGCTGCGGCCTGACCGCGGCGGCAGTTGTCCCGGATCGAATCCGGCCCAGGCCGCGGTCGGTCGCCCGAAGCCGCGCCTTTGCCCAATACTCCCTTGCAGCGCACCCGCCCCGGCAACGCTGCCGCGGCGGCCAGGCCATACGGCCCAACATCCCCCGAGCCCTGAAGCATGAGCACCGAAAATCCACTGCAGTTCGTTCTGGAACCCCATCCCGGCCTCACCCCCGCCGAGCAGATCGCGGCCAGGCTCGAGAATCCCGTCTTCGGTCGGGTGTTCACCGACCACATGGTCACGATCCGCTGGACCGACGGTCGCGGCTGGCATGACGCAAAGGTCGAAGCCCGCCGTCCTTTCCAGATCGACCCCGCCTGCGCCGTGCTGCACTACGCGCAGGAGATCTTCGAGGGCATGAAGGCATACCGTGGCGAGGGCGGCAAGATCTCGCTGTTCCGCCCCCTGGAGAACGCCAGGCGTTTTCGCGCCTCCGCTGCCCGCATGTCGATGGCGGACCTGCCCGAGGCCACCTTCGTGCAGGCCGTGGAAGCGCTCGTCGATATTGACCGCGCCTGGATTCCCGGCAGCCAGGGCAGCCTTTACCTGCGCCCGTTCATGTTCGCCTCGGAGAATTTTCTCGGCGTGCGTGCCTCGGCCGAGTTCGTATTCTGCGTGA
This sequence comes from Cupriavidus neocaledonicus, assembly GCF_000372525.1. Lineage (GTDB taxonomy): Bacteria > Pseudomonadota > Gammaproteobacteria > Burkholderiales > Burkholderiaceae > Cupriavidus > Cupriavidus neocaledonicus. The sequence goes on along the minus strand of NZ_AQUR01000093.1, from coordinate 1,465 downwards.
TCGCGTGTCCGGTCGGCCCGTATTTCAAGCCCGGCAAGTCCGCGGTGACCGTCTGGGTCTCGGATCAATACACCCGTGCGGCTTCCGGTGGCACCGGCGCCGCCAAATGCGGCGGCAATTACGCGGCCAGTCTGATCGCGCAGACCGAGGCCGCGGCCAAGGGCTGCGACCAGGTGGTGTTCCTCGACGCTGCGGAACACCGCTGGATCGAGGAGCTCGGCGGCATGAATGTGTTTTTCGTGATGGATGACGGCTCGCTGCGCACGCCGCCCCTGAAAGGGACCATCCTGCCGGGCATTACCCGCGCTTCGATCATCGAACTGGCGCGGCACGAGGGCATTCCGGTCGACGAGACGCCATACGACTTCGCGTCGTGGCGTGCCGATGCAGCCAGTGGCCGGGTCAGGGAAACGTTTGCCTGCGGCACCGCCGCGGTGGTCACCGCCATCGGGCAGGTGCGTCACGCTGGCGGGGAATTCACCATCGGCAACGGCGGCGAAGGCGAAGTCACGCAACGGCTCCGCTCCTTGCTGACCGGCATCCAGCGCGGCAGCCTCGCCGACCCGTTCGGATGGGTGCATCACGTCGATTGAGACCGGCGTGATTGACTTTGGCGGCGAGCAAGGAATCGGAGGGCAACGCTCGCCGCGTTGATCTGGCTTGACGTCTGTCCCTGCCGCCTGGGCGGCCTGGGCCAGTCCCCAAAAAAAACGACCGGGACCGGCGCGCGACCAGCGTGCCGGCGAGCGGCGCCGTCTATCCGTCGGCACGCTGCCCGGATGCCCGCGCACCGCATGCCTCGCCGCCATCCCTGGCGCGCAGCCGGGCGAGTGCGCGGCACCACCCATGCAGGAGATCCCTATATGAGCTTGTTCCGCACCAAGGACATTGACGCCATGCTGGCGCAGAGACACGTCGTCGCCCTGAAAAAAGTGCTGGGTCCGGTCGACCTGGTGCTGATGGGCATCGGCGCCATCATCGGCACCGGCATCTTCGTGCTGACCGGCACCGGCGCGCTGACCGCAGGGCCGGCGCTGACGGTGTCGTTCGTGATCGCGGCGCTGGCGTGCGGCTTTGCCGCGCTGTGCTATGCGGAGTTCGCCTCGGCGATCCCGGTGTCGGGCTCGATNTACACCTACAGCTACGCCACGCTGGGCGAGATCGTCGCGTGGATGATCGGCTGGGACCTGCTGCTGGAATACGGGCTGGCGACCTCGGCGGTGTCGGTGGGCTGGTCGGGCTATTTCCAGTCGCTGATGGCCGGCTTCGGCATGAAGCTGCCGGCGGCGCTGAGTGCCGCGCCGGGCTCGGTGCCCGGCGTGCAGACGGTGCTGAACCTGCCGGCGTGCCTGATCATGCTGGCCATCACCTGGGTGGTGTCGTACGGCGTGCGCGAGTCCGCGCGCGTCAACAACCTGATGGTGGCGGTGAAGATCGGCGTGGTGCTGCTGTTTATCGCGGTGGG
>NZ_AQUR01000092.1 GCF_000372525.1 Cupriavidus neocaledonicus | reverse complement strand
GGCGCCGCGGCCTACCCCGACCGCCACATGAGCATGGAGGGCATCTACGAATACGGCGCGCGCGCCGGCGTCTGGCGCATCCTGCGCGAGTTCGAAAAGCGCGGCCTGCCGCTGACCATCTTCGGCGTGTCGATGGCGCTGCAGCGCCATCCGGAACTGACNCGCGCCTTCGTCGANCTGGGCCACGAGATCGCCTGCCACGGCTGGCGCTGGATCCACTACCAGAACATCGACGAAGCCACCGAGCGCGAGCACATGCGCATCGGCATGCAGATCATCAAGGACCTGACCGGCGAGCTGCCGCTGGGCTGGTACACCGGCCGCGACAGCCCCAACACGCGCCGCCTGGTGGTCGAGCACGGCGGCTTCCTGTACGACTCGGACTACTACGGCGACGACCTGCCGTTCTGGACCGAAGTGGAAGTCAGCGGCGGCGAGAAGAAGCCGCACCTGGTGGTGCCGTACACGCTGGACTCGAACGACATGCGCTTTGCCACGCCGCAGGGCTTCAACACCGGCGAGCAGTTCTTCCAGTACCTGAAGGACGCGTTCGACGTGCTGTATGAAGAAGGCGATCCCGCAGGGCTGGACAGCCCCAAGATGCTGTCGATCGGCATGCACTGCCGCCTGCTCGGCCGCCCCGGCCGCTTCCGCGCGCTGCAGCGCTTCCTCGATTACGTGCAGGGGCACGACAAGGTGTGGATCTGCCGCCGCGTCGATATCGCCCGGCACTGGGCGCAGGTGCATCCGTTCCAGGCGGGCAACGCCGCTGCCGAAGCGCGCGCTGCCTGCAGGGAACCCGCCCCGGCCTGACCCGCGGCCTCGCTGTCGCCATAGTTGTGTACGATATAGCCGTGTTTCGTCGCCAGTTCCGGCGACAGGCTCAATGTCCGTACCCTGATATGGCAACCACATCGAAAAAGGCGGCGCCCGGCGCCGCCGCCAAATCCCCGCGCCGGGCCGCCACCAAGGCCACTCCGAAAACCGCGCCCAAAGCCGCCGCCAATGCCGCTGCGGACGACGACACGGGACAGGAAGGCGCCGCCAGCGAGGCTTCGGCCACCGAGGCGATCTACCTGAGCCTGCTCTACGCCATCATGGAGCACCGCCTGCTGGCGGGCACCAAGCTGGTCGAGGAGCGGCTGTGCGAAGTCACCGGCGCCAGCCGGGCGCGCATCCGCCAGGTGTTTGCGCGCCTGGCGCACGAGAAGCTGGTGACGCTGGTGCCCAACCGCGGCGCCTTTGTCTCCAGCCCGACCGTCGACGAAGCGCGCGAGGTGTTCCAGGCGCGCCGCGTGGTCGAGCCCGCGCTGGCCGCCGAACTGGCACAACGCGTCACGCCCGCCAAGGTGCGCAGCCTGCGCCGCCATGCCATGGAAGAGGACAACGCGCGCGCCCGCGGCGACCGCGCGGCGATGATCCGCCTGTCGGGCGAGTTCCATATCCTGCTGGCCGAGATGGCCGGCAACGCCATCCTGGAAAAGCTGATCCGCGAGATGGTGTCGCTGACCTGCCTGATCATCACACTGTACGACCGCCCCGGCGCGCCCGCCTGTGCCGAGCACGAGCACCGGCAGCTGATCGACGCCATCGAGCAGCGCGATGCCGCGCGCGCCAGCGCGCTGATGGCCGAACACCTGGAACACATCGAAGGCTCGCTCGACCTGAGCATGCCGGACAGCGGCGCGCCGGACTTCTACAGCATCTTCAGCAAGGGCTGAAGCAGACCACGCCGATCCGGGCCGGCATTGCACTCCGCGTCCGGCAGCCTAGACTGGCTGCATGACAAGGCGGCGCGTCCTGCGCCGCAGGGAGGTCCAGCATGGTCACCATCGAGCCGCCCGACGCCGGCGGGCGGGCGCCGCTGGCGTTCGCGCGGCTATACGCGGATGCGGCCGGCGAATCGCACTTCGCACCGCTTGCCGTTGCCGTCACCGAGCGCCTGTTCGCGCCGCCCGCGCGCCCGTTCTGGGTGTCGCCACTGGAGGAAGCCGCGCGGCAGGGTTTTCTCATCGTGCCTGCCGGATGGGTCGGCGAGCTACATCCTTCGCCGCTGCGCATGTGGATCTTCGTGCTGGGTGGCGCGATGGAGTTCGAAGCGAGCGATGGCGAACGCCGCGCGCTGCCGACAGGCAGCGCGCTGCTGCTCGAAGACACCACCGGCAAGGGCCACGCCAGCAAGGTGGTCGGCACCGCGGACGCCACGCTGGCGGTGGTGCAGATGCCGGTGGCGCCGGCCTGAAGCCCATGAGCGCGCCCGAGCCAGCGTCATCCTCCAGGCCGGCCCCGCAGGTGGTGCCGACCGGCTATCGCCAGGGCATCATCACCGCGATCACCGTGCTGCTGGGCTTTTCGCTCGGCTTCTGGCGCTTCTGGGGCTTCGAAAGCCCGGGCGAATGGGACTGGCGCTCGCTGCTGGCGGCGGTGGCGCTGCTGGCCGCGGTGGTGCTGCAGATCGTCGCGCTGTTCCGGGCGCTGCGCGTCGAGGACGATGCCGTGCCCGAGTACCGCAAGACGGTGCGCTGCTTTATCGCCTCGGCCATCGCGCTGGTGATTGGCCTGGCCGCGGCGATGATCGACGCGGCACTCGAAACCTAGGGCCCGATGATTTCGATACTGTCGACGCGGTCCGGATAAAACGCCAGGTATGAGTCGATCGCGGCGACGGCGGCATACGGTGCTTCATAGCTCCACACCGCGTTGCGCCCGCGCTCGCCGCCGGCCGGAATGGAGAAATAGCTGCAGTCGCCCTTGTACGGACAGTAGGTGGCATGCGCGCTGCGCTCGAGCCGCGCCATGTCGACCTGCGCGCGCGGTATGTACTGCACCGGCGCGTAGTTTGCCTCCTGCAGGGTCAGCGCCGCGTCGCTGTCGGCGATCGTAATGCCGGCCACCTTGACCACCACCCTGCCGGCGGTGGGCGTGATGGTGATGGGATGGTCGGGGCCGGGGATCCTGACGGGCTTGCCTGGCATCTTCATACTCCTGCATGGCGGGATGCAGGAGATTCTAGGCGCTTGCCGGCCAGCTTGCCGGCGCTGCCTGCGGATGGCGATCACCGCTCAGCCGATTTTCTCCAGTGGGCGCGGTAGTGAGCGGCGCGACGGGCATAGTCCTGCGCATTGGCGCGCAGGTTCTTCACTTCGTCATCGGTCAGTTCGCGCACGGCCTTGGCCGGCGCGCCCAAAATCAGCGAGCGCGGCGGGAACTGCTTGCCTTCGGTCACCAGCGCGCCGGCTGCCACCAGCGATTCCGCGCCGATCGAGTCGTTGTTCAGGACCACGGCCTGGATGCCGATCAATGCGCCGTCACCGACGGTGCAGCCATGCAGCATGGCCTGGTGCCCCACGGTCACGCCGGCGCCGAGCACCAGCGGACAACCCGGATCGGTATGCAGCACGGCGCCTTCCTGGACATTGCTGCCGGCGCCGATCGTCACCGGCTCGTTGTCGGCGCGGATCACGGCACCGGGCCAGACCGAGACATGGTCGGCCAGCTCGGCGCGGCCGATGATGGTGGCTTCGGCCGCGACGAAAGCGCTGCCGGCGACGGTGGGCGACAGCTCGCCAAGCTTGTAGAAGGTCATGATGGATGGTTGGAGACAATGGATCGCCAGCGCACCTGGCCACGCAAGGCGGCGCTTGCGCCGGCTTCGGGGACGCGGAGCACCGACCGGCTTACTCGACCTTGACGTTGGCCTTCTTCACCAGCGCGGCGTAACGCGCGGCTTCGCTGCGGAAGAACGCCGCCGCGGCCTCGGGCGTGCCGGGCTCGATCACCGTGCCCTGCTTCTTCATCGCTTCCAGCACTTCGGGCGACGTGAAGGCCTTGGCAAAGGCATCGTGCGTGCGCTTGACTTCCGCCGCCGGCATGCCGGCAGGGCCGATGACGGCGAACCAGCCGGCGACGTTGTAGCGCGGCAGGCCCTGTTCGGCGAGGGTGGCGATCTCCGGCGCGGCGGCGGAGCGCTTGTCGCCGCACAGGCCGATGGCGCGCAGCGTGCCCGCCTTCAGGTGCGGCGCCACCGCATTGAGCGCGACCACGCCCATTTCCACCTGTCCTGCGAGCAGGTCGTTGACCATCGGGCCGGTGCCCTTGTACGGCACATGGCGTGCCGTCACGCCCGCTTCGTCCAGGAACATCTCGCCCGCCAGGTGGATGATGGTGCCGTTGCCCGACGAGGCGTAGTTGTAGCCATCGGGCTTCGCCTTGAGCAGCGCCACCAGCTCTTTCACGTTCCTGGCCGGCACCTTGGGGTTGACCACCAGCACCAGCGGCGTGGTGCCAATCACGCTGATCGGCGTAATGTCCTTGATCGCGTCGAACGGCATCGCGCGGAACACGCTGGGGTTGATCACGTGGTTGTTCGACACCAGACCGAGCGTGCTGCCGTCAGGCTGCGCCTTGACCACCGCGGCGGCACCGGTGATGCCGCCGGCGCCGGGCAGGTTTTCGATCACCACCGGCTGGCCGAAGGCCTTGCCCAGCGCCGGGCCGGCCGCGCGCGCGATGGTGTCGACGCCGGAACCCGCGCTGATCGGCAGGATCAGGCGCACCGGCTTGCCCGATCCGCCCTGGGCCAGCGCTTCGAGGCCGGGGACAGCGAGGGTGGCGGCGAGCGTGGCGGAAATTGCCAGCGCGGACTTGAGCAGGATGCGACGTTGCATGCTTTGTCTCCGTATCGTTATGGTAGGGCGTCGAGGGTGCCGCTGTGGCGCGGCTGGCCTCAGGCGCCTGGGCGCCGGTGCCTGCCGAGCCGCGCCAGGATCTCTTCGTTGTGCTCGCCGGCGCGGGGCAACGGGCCGCGCACGCCGGGGCGGCGGCCGCCCATCAGCAGCGGCAGCAGCACCGTGGGTGTGGTCGAGCCGTCGTCGGCCTGCATCGGCACCAGCCCGCCGCTGGCGAGCAGGTGCGGATCGTCGAGCAGCTGGTCCGGGCGCACGATCGGCGCATAGGGAATGCCGGCGGCCTCGAGCCTGGGCGCGAGATCGGCGCTGCGATGGTGGCGCAGGATCGCGCCCAGCTCTTCCAGCAGTTGCGGTCGCACCGCGACGCGCGCGGCGTTGCTGGCGTACTCGGGCTTGTCGACCAGTTCCGGATGCTCGAGCACGCGGCACAGCGTGACGAACTGCTTGTCGCTGACCGCGCCGATAAAGAGCTGCTCGTCATGCGCCAGCGTGAACACGTCATACACGCTCCACGCCGACACGCGCGAGGGCATCGGCGGCGGCGGCTCGCCGGTCATCGCGTATTGCTGCATGTGCTGCGAGGCCAGGAACACGCAGTTCTCGAACAGCGCGCTCTGGATCTCCTGCCCCTTGCCCGTGCGATCACGCTCGCGCAGCGCTGCCAGCACGCCGATGGCGCCAAACATGCCCCCCATGATGTCGTTGACCGAGGTGCCGGCGCGCAGCGGCCGGCCGCTCGGGCCGGTCATGTAAGACAGGCCGCCCATCATCTGCACCACTTCATCGAGCGCCAGCCGGTGCTCGTACGGACCGGGCAGGAAGCCCTTGTGCGAAACGTAGATCAGGTGCGGGTAGTCGCGCGACAGCGTGGCGTAGTCCAGCCCCAGCTTCTGCATCAGGCCGGGCCGGAAGTTCTCCAGCAGGATGTCGCTCTGGCCGGCCAGTTCCGCCGCGGCGGCGCGGCCTGCGTCGGTGGTGATGTCGAGCACCACGCTCTTCTTGTTGCGGTTGAAGGCGCGGAAGAAGCCGATGCCCAGCCCCGGCAGGTTGCGAGTCTTGTCGCCGCCGGGCGGCTCTACCTTGATGACTTCGGCGCCCAGGTCGGCCAGGATCATGCCGCAGGTGGGGCCCATCACCATATGCGTGAATTCGACCACGCGCACGCCGGCAAGCGGCAGGGAGTTGCTGTTGTCTTGGGTCATCTCTTGTCTCAGGCAGCGATGGCCGCGGGCCGGGCCGCGTAGGTCTTGGGCAGGCCGGCGCGCCACAGCGTGCCGTGCAGGGTCTCGTCGCGCAGCCAGCCTGCCATGTCCTCGCGCAGCGCCAGCAGGCGGCCGATATCGATGCCGGTCTCGACGCCCATGCTGCCGAGCAGGTAGGCCAGGTCTTCGGTGGCCACGTTGCCGCTTGCGCCGGGCGCATGCGGGCAGCCGCCGATGCCGGCCAGACAGGCGTCGAAGCGGGTCACGCCGGCTTCGAGCGCGGCGCAGACATTGGCCAGACCGAGCCCGCGGGTGTCATGGAAATGGCCGCACCAGAAGCGCTCGCCGGCGATAGCGACGGCGCGCGCGAACAGCTCGCGCACCATGCGCGGATCGGCATAGCCGACGGTATCGGCCAGGCTGACGCGGTCGGCGCCGGCATCGAGCAGCGCCTGCATCAGCCGCAGCACTTCGTCGGCATCGACATGGCCCTGCAGCGTGCAGCCGAATGCGGTGCCGACGCCGCCTTCGATCAGCGTCTTCGCACCGCCGGCATCGCGCGCGGCGCGGATGCGCGCCACGTCGGCAACCACTTCATCCGGCGTCTTGCGCAGGTTGGCCAGGCTGTGCGCATGGCTGGCCGACAGCGGCACGATCATCAGATCGGCGCCGCTGTCCAGCGCATCCTGCGCGCCACGCAGGTTGGGCACCAGCACCGAGGTGAACAGCCCCGGCAGCGTGCGCGCGAACGCGACCAGCTCGGCGGTATCGGCCAGCTGCGGCAGCAGGCGCGCGGGGACGAACGAGCCGACTTCCAGCTCGCGCAGGCCGGCGGCGTGGGCGCCGCGGATCCAGGCGAGCTTGCTGGCGGTGGGCAGGATGGTGCGGATGCTCTGCAGGCCATCGCGCAGACCGACTTCGCGGATCACGGCATGGCTGGGGAAGAGTTGGGTCATGGGTCTCCGGGACGGGTGGGACGTTCCTCGGCGGGAGCGATGGGAGAACTCTAAGAGTTTCTGCAACGAAGCTGAAACGATGATTTACGAAGCAGAACATGCCGAAGCGGAAAGTCACGAAGCTGACCCTGGCCCGGCTCCGGGATTTCCCGTAAGCGACGTCACTGCGCCGGCAAGCGGCGTAGCATTCCAAACCGGAAACACTGCCGCCCCAATCATGCGAGACCTGGACCTCACCACCCTGCGCCTGTTCGTCGCCGTCTGCGAAACCCGCAACATGGCGCGCGCCGGCGAGCAGGAACACATCGTCGCTTCCGCCATCAGCAAGCGCCTGGCGCAACTGGAGGAAACCGTCGGTGCGACGCTGCTGGAACGCCGCCGCCGCGGCGTCATCCCCACGCCCGCGGGCGAGATCGTGCTGGCGCATGCGCGCGCCATGCTGGCCGCGGCCGACCGCGTCACGCGCGACATGGCCGACTACGGCTCGGGCGTGCGCGGGCAGGTGCGGCTGCTGGCGACGGTGTCGACCATGGCCGAATCGCTGCCCGACGACATCGCCGCCTTCATGCAGTTGCCGGCGCACCGCGACGTGCGCGTGACCATCGAAGAGAGCCTGAGCAGCGAAGTGGTGCGCGCGCTGCGCGATGGCACCGCGCCGCTGGGCATCTGCTGGGACGCGGCGGACCTGGAGGGCTTCCAGACCCGCCCCTACCGCGCCGACCACCTCGCCGCCGTGGTCTATCCCGGGCACCCGCTGGCGCGCGCGGACAGCTGCCGGTTCGAAGACACGCTGGACTACGAGCAGATCGCCATGCCGGCACAGACCGCGGTGCAGATCATGCTGACGCGCTATGCCGCGATCCAGGGCCGGCGCATGGCGCACCGCGCCGTGGTGTCGACGTTCGACGCCGCGCTGCGCTGCGTGCGCGCGGAACTCGGCATCGTCATCATCCCGGCCGAGATCGCCACGCTCGTTGCCACGGCCTTCGGCCTGCGCGTGATCCCGCTGCGCGACGACTGGGCGCGGCGGCGCTTTGCCATCTGCTGCCGCGACTTCGCGCTGCTGTCGCCCGCGGCGCAGTTGCTGGTGCAGTTCCTGGAAGACGCCGCGGCGAAGGAAGCGGCGCACGCCGTGCCTGCGCCGGCCAGGGCCCGGCGCAGCCGGTAAGTCGCGGCGCAACTTCCTGTGCGTTTCGAGGGTTAGCCCGAGGCGTTTTCGCAAGCTTATGTTGCGTGCCGTTGCGTAGACTGGCTTGCGTTTTTCGCTGCCGGCCCCGATGGTTGGACAGGGAAGGCCGGGCGAAGCCTGAATCACGACAACGCGCGCCGCCACGGCGCAGGAGCACGCAAATGAACTTCCACGGCAAGAACGTACTGGTCACCGGCGCACGCGGCAACCTCGGGCGCGCGGTCGCGCACGCCTTTGCGCAGGCAGGCGCGCGCGTGGTACTGCTGGACCGCCATGACGCGCCGTTGCCCGAGGCCGGCAGCGGCCACCTCGCACTGCAGGCCGACCTGCTCGATGCCGACAGTCTCGGCAAGGCCATCGGCCAGGCCGTGCAGGCGTGCGGGCGCATCGACGTGGTGTGCAATCTCGCCGGCGGCTTTGCCATGGGCACCGGCATCCACGAGACCAGCGCGGCCGACTGGAACCGGCTGTTCGACATGAACGTGGGCACGGTGCTGAACATGGCGCGCGCGGTGGTGCCGCACATGCTGGCCGCGGGCGGCGGCGCCATCATCAATGTCGGCGCCAATTCGGCGGCACACGGGCTGGCGCAGATGGGCGCCTACTGCGCCTCGAAGGATGCGCTGGCGCGCGTGACCGAATCGATGGCGGCCGAGCTGCGCGACCAGGGCATCCGCGTCAACGCGGTGCTGCCCAGCATCCTCGATACGCCCGAGAACCGCCAGGCCATGCCGGATGCCGACAGCTCCCGCTGGGTCGGCCCGGATGCGCTGGCCGACGTGATCCTGTTCCTGGCGTCGGACGCGGCACGGGCCGTGCAGGGCGCGCTGCTGCCGGTGGTCAACCGCGCCTGACGCGCTGCCGGCGCACGGCTGGTGTGGCGGATGTGGCGGGGGTGGCGCCGAGCGCGCTGGCCGCTTCCTGGATCTGCTGGCGCAGCCAGCGCCGCAGCCGGTCGGCATCGGTGCGCGCGTGCCAGATCTGCATCAGGTCGACCCGCGGCAGCGCGAACGGCACCGGCAGCATCACCAGGTCCGGATCGCGCGCCACCGCTTCCTGCGCGACCGAGCGCAGGCAGGTCAGCAACAGCGCCGAGCCGCGCACCAGCCGGCTCGGCGCGAGGAAGCTCGACAAACCCGCCACCACCGTGCGCCGGTGTCCCAGCCGCGCCAGTGCGCGATCCACCACGCCGTTGAGGTCGCCGGTCAGCGTGGTCAGCAGGTGCTCGCACGCCAGGAAGGCGTCCAGGTCCAGGCCGTCCGTGATGCGCGGGTTGGTGCGCGACGCCAGCACCACGAAATCCTCGCTGCCCAGCCGCTGCTGGTGGAAGGTGTCGGGCAGGTTCTCATAGAAGCCGGCGATCGCCAGGTCGCAGGTGCCCTTCTCCAGTTCCTCGCGCGGCAGCTCGCCGCGCGTGTTGTGTGTGACCAGCACCACGCCGGGCGCCTCGCGGCGCAGCCGCGGCAACAGCGCCGGCAGCAGCAGCTGCTCCATGTAATCGGTGGTGTAGATGTGCACGGCCTCGCTGCGCGACAGGAAATCGCGGCCGTCGCAGGCGTCGTAGAACGCGTCCAGGTCCGCCACCAGCCGCTGCACCTGCGGCGCCAGCGCGTGCGCGCGCGGCGTCGGCGTCAGGCCGCGCGGCGCGCGCACGAACAGCGGGTCACCGAGCTCGTCGCGCAGCCGGTTGAGCTTGTGGCTCAGCGCCGGCTGGCTCAGCGCCATGCGCGCCGCCGCGCGCGAGGCATTGCCTTCCTGGTAGAGCACATGGAAGACGTAGAGCAGGTTCAGGTCCTTGCCGGCGATATTCATTTTCTGGATGGCAGGCATCGAAGATTCGAAGTTTTCGAATCATAGCCAGCTGCGTAGGATGTTGCCAATGCCGGGTCCGCCCGGCCGACCGTGGACGCAAACCGGAGAACCCACATGAAAATCCTGATGGTGCTGACCTCGCATGACCAGCTCGGCAATACCGGCAAGAAGACCGGCTTCTGGCTGGAGGAATTCGCCGCGCCGTACTACGTCTTCAAGGACGCCGGCGCCGACATCACGCTGGCCTCGCCCAAGGGCGGCCAGCCGCCGATCGACCCCAAGAGCGACGACCCGGATGCGCAGACCGATGCGACGCGGCGCTTTCGCAGCGATAGTACCGCGCAACAGGCGCTGGCGAAGACGCTGACGCTGGACCAGGTGAAGGCCGAGGACTTCGACGCCGTGTTCTATCCGGGCGGCCATGGACCGCTGTGGGACCTGGCGGAGGACCAGCGTTCCATCGCGCTGATCGAGCAGTTCGATCGGCTGGGCAAGCCGGTGGGTGCGGTGTGCCATGCGCCGGGTGTGCTGCGGCATGTGAAGGGCGCCGATGGACGGCCGCTGGTGCAGGGCAAGGAAGTCACGGGCTTTACCAACAGCGAGGAGGCGGTGGTGCAGTTGACCGAGGTGGTGCCGTTCCTGGTGGAAGATGTGCTCAAGGCCAGCGGCGGGCGGTTTACGCGCGGGGATGACTGGGCCAGCCACGTGGCGGTGGCCGGGCGGCTGGTGACGGGGCAGAACCCGGCGTCGTCGGAGGCGGGAGCGGAGGCGGTGTTGGGGTTGTTGAAGTAAGACACGCAGCGCTCAATTCGCTGCTGGTTTGCTCCCCTCTCCCGCGCGCGGGAGAGGGGCCGGGGGNGAGGGCAGGCAGCGGCAAAAGCGACTGCGTTCACTTCGTATGACGCTCCCCGCCCTCACCCCGACCCTCTCCCGCAAGCGGGAGGTGGCAAGCTTGAGGTAATGATGCCGTTGCCGTAGTTACCTCGTTCACCCCTTCATTACTGCGGCACCAGCTCCACCCTCTCCCGGCTGGCCTTCTCCACCGCCTTGCGCGTATAGACCAGCGGGAAATACTCCCCCCTGGCCCATAGCGGCGCGAGGTCGCGGTAATGCGCGCTGGCGGGATTGCCCGACTGCCCCGGCGTGTTGATCACGCGCGAGGCGTCCCAGTTGCCGACGTCCAGCACCATGCGGAACGACGCGCCCGCGGTCAGGCGGAAGTCAGTATTGCGGTAGCTGGTGTTCATCGGCGTGAAGGCCGAGCCGCCGATCGGGCCCGCGTCGACGTTGAACTGCTGGCGTTCGGCATCGCTCAGGATCGGGTCCAGCGGATGCGTGAACACGGCGGTGTGGAGCTTGCCCCATTGCCAGGCGCGCGGGTCCGGGCCAAGTCTGGCTTCGACCTCGGCCATGGCGGCCTTCAGCGATTCCAGCATGACAGCATTGCGGCGCTCCGGCGGCATCCACGGCCCGGGCTGCTCCAGCACCGCCACCACGCGCGCGGCATCGCCGGCGCCGACCAGGCGCGCGGCTTCGGGCGGCAGCGCGGCACGCACCACGGCCGGGCGCAGGTGCTTGCTGAACCAGACTTCGAACAGCGCCGCGGCGGCGCTGTCGGCGCGCTCGTTGCCGTTCCAGCCGCGCAGCAGCTCCAGGCCGCGGGCCAGCTGCGGGTCGTCGCTGCGCGCCTCCTGCAGCAGCGCGACCACCTGCTGGGCCGGCAGCGACACGGTGTCGTTCTGCCACGCCATCGAATCCTGCACCGAGCTGCGCGGATTGGCGCCGACCACCGCCTTCAGCCGGCGCGCGCGCGAGCTGTCGCTCCATTCGTAGCCCACGCCCAGCCTGGCCGCCGGGTGCGCGGGCGGGATGTTGTTTTCATTGGCGGTGACGATATAGCCCGGCGCCGGGTTGTAGGCCCACGGCAGTTCGTCCATGTTGCGGTAGCCGGCCCATTCATAGCGGCCGTCGCCGGCCACCGGCGTCAGGCCGTCCCAGTTGGGACGCTTGACGGTCAGCCCGCCCGGGATCCAGCCGATATTGCCGCCGGTGTCGGCATAGACCTGGTTCTCGCCCGGCGCGCCCCAGCGGTTCATGGCGGCGCGGAACTGGTCCCAGTTGCGCGCGCGCATGTAGTCCATCGAACCGAAGTACGGCGCCATGCCGTGGTCCAGCCACGCGGCGCGCAGCGCCCAGGCGTGCCCGGACCCTGACACCAGCACCGGGCCGTGGCGGGTGAAGTCGAGCGTGACCTTGCGCGGCGCGGGCTCGCCCTTGACCGCGATCTCTTCGGTGATGGTCTCCATCGGCTCCCAGCGGCCCTTGTACTTGTACTCGCGCGGGTTGGCCGGGTTCAGCTCGTAGCCGTACAGGTCTTCCTGGTCCATGTAGAAGCGCGTCAGGCCAAAGGCGATGGTGCCGTTGTGCCCGATCGAGATGCCCGGCAGGAACGGCTCGCCCGCGCCGATCACCGACATCCCCGGCGCATTCAGGTGGGCGATGTAGCGCAGGCTGGGCGCGCCGTGCGAGCGGTGCGGGTCGTTGGCCAGGATCGGGCGGCCGGTGGTGGTGCGCTTGCCGCTGATGACCCAGTTGTTCGAGCCCAGGCTGCGGCCGGTATCGCTGTTGGCATCGACCACGGCGTAGAGCTGGTCGAGCGGGATGCCGGCAGCCCGCGCGTCGCCCCAGGCTTCCTTGGGGAAGCGCGCGGCGGCGGTGGCCAGTTCGTAGGCGCGGCGCAGTTCGGCCGCTGGCACGGTGCAAGGATCGATGCCGGGGTTGAGCCTGGGTTCGATCTGCGGGTCGAGCTCGCGGCGCAGCCAGTCGGCGCGCGCGGCCTGAGTTTTGGCCTCGCAGTAGAGGCGGGCGCGATCGATCTCGCCGGTGAAGTTCAGGGTCAGGCCGTGGTGGCGGATGCGCACGATGTCTTCGGCCTGCCAGCGCGCCGGCTTGTAGTCGAGCTTGCGGAACTCGGGCGGCAGCAGTTCGGGCTTCTGCTCGGTCAGCGCGACGTAGGCGTTCACCCCCGCGACAAAGGCCTCGGCCACGCGCTTGGCGTCGCTGCCGTAGGCCAGCCATTCGCGGTACATGTCGCCGCGGAACAGCACCGCGCGCGCCATGCGGTCGCCCTCGGCATAGGCCGGACCGAAGTCCCTGGCCATCTCGCCGAGTCCGCGCTTGCGCCACAGGTCGATCTGCCACAGGCGGTCGCGCGCCGCCATGAAGCCCTGCGCATAGAAGGCGTCGTAGAGCGTGCCGGCATAGATATGCGGCACGCCCCAGCGGTCGACCAGCACGCTGGCGGGTTTTTCCAGGCCGGGTACGGCAAAGGTCTGCTGGCGGGCGGGCGCTTCGGCCATGGCGGCCGGGATGGTGGCGAGCAGGGCCAGCGCAGCGGCCAGGCGGCGGGGGGTGCGTAACATCAGGTCTCCTCGTGTTGTGATGGCTGCAGATGTCTTGCAGTTCACACCGAAGATAGTGCATGGCCGGCCGGGGCGCGAGTGCCGCGGCCGATCTCCGCACGCCGCGTGGCGTGCCGCAGGCTCAGTAGACGTCGCGCCGGTAGCGGCCGTCGTCGGCCAGGCGGCGCAGCGCGTCGTCGCCCAGGATCCCGGCCAGCACGTCATGCACGCCGCCGGCCATGCCCTGCAGGCTGCCGCAGACATAGATCGCCGCGCCGTCGGCCACCCATTGCCGCACGCCATCGGCCTGCAGGCGCAGCGCGTCCTGCACGTAGCGCGGCGCGCCGCCGTCGCGCGACCAGGCATGGTCAGCACGCGCCAGCGTGCCGTCCGCCTGCCAGCTGGCCAGTTCTTCGGCAAAGAAGGCGTCATGCTGCGCCGAGCGCTCGCCGAACAGCAGCCAGTTGCGCCGCCGCCCCGCCGCGGCGCGGGCCTTGAGCTGCGCGCGCAGCCCGGCCAGCCCGGTGCCGTTGCCGACCAGGATCAGCGGCCGCTCGTCCGCCGGCGGATGGAAGCTGCGATTGGTGCGGATGCGCAGCGCGATGCGGCTGCCCGGCGCGGCGTGTTCGGTCAGCCAGCCCGAGGCCAGGCCGAGCCGGCCATCGTCATGGCGGGTCTGGCGCACCAGCAGCTCGAGCCGGCCGTCGCGCGGCAGCGAGGCGATCGAATACTCGCGGTGCGGCAGCGGCGCCAGCGCATCCACCAGCGGCTGCGGCGCGACGCCTTGCATCGCGGCAAGGTGCGGTGCGGGCAGCGGCATGCGCGTGGCCAGGGCCGCGGCCAGGGTGGTGTCGGCGCCATCGCAGCGCACCGGGGTGGCGCCATCCAGGCCAAGCTGCGCCAGCAGCCGGTCGACCTCGGCCGGCGCGCGGCACGGTCCGATCTCGGCAATATCGCCGGCCTGCCAGTCCGGCACCGTGCCGTCCGGTGGCGCCAGCACCAGATGGAAAGCCGGCGCGCCGTGGCTGCCGGGATTCAGGTGATGGCGCTGCGCCAGCCGCCAGTGCTGATAGCGCGGGCGCTCCCAGTCGGCGATCTCGGCGCCGCCGCTCAGCGCCGACAGGTGGTTCTGCCAGTGGCGCAGCGCGCCGGCGTCGCCGTTGTCGACCTCGATCAGGTCGAACAGCGGCTGCGCGCGCTGGCGCTGCAGCCAGCCCTCCAGCGCATGGCCGAAGGCGCAGAAGCGCGCGTAGCTGCTGTCGCCAAGCGCGAGGATGCCGTAGCGCAGCCGGTGCAGGCCATCGGCACCCGCCAGCAGGCGCCGGGCGAAGCCCGACGCGCTGTCCGGGGCGTCGCCCTCGCCGGTGGTACTGACCACGAACAGGGCCTGGCGGCACGCTTGCAGACGCCGGCCATCGACCTCGGCCAGCGACAGCAGCTGCACGGGCAGGCCCGCGCCCTGCAGCGCGGTGGCGGTCTGCAGCGCCAGCTGCTCGGCAAACCCGGTCTGGCTGGCATAGACCACCAGCGTCGCGCCGTCTGCCGTGCCCGCCAGCGCCGCCACCCGCGCGCGCCGCTGGCGGTGATGCGCTACCACCGCGCCGCAGAACCCCGCGTACGCGGCGACGACGCCGGCGGCCATGGCCATGCGCGACGGCCCGAGCACGGACAACGCCACGCCGCCGGCCACGGCCACCCAGCCTGCGCCGGCGATGACGGACGACACAGCGCTGCCGCTCATGCCAGCATCGCGGCAAACGCCGGTGATAGATGTTCGAGAAAGCCGTCCGCGGTGCGCACCAGGAAACGCGCGGCAATGCCATGGCGGCGCGCGTGCGCCATGCCGGCATCGGGGCCCAGCACGGTCAGCGCGGTGGACAGCGCATCGGCCAGCATGCACTGCGCGTGGAGCACCGTGACCGAGGCCAGCGCGTGGCTGGCCGGATAGCCGGTGCGCGGATCGATGGTATGGGCATAGCGGCGGCCATCGCTGTCGAAGTAGCGCCGGTAGTCGCCAGAGGTGGCCACCGACAGCCCGTGCAGCGCGACCAGCGTTTGCTGCGCGGCATCGCTGGCCGGCCCCGGCGGCGCTTCCAGCGCGACCCACCACGGCATGCCATCGGGCTTGACGCCATGGCCACGCAGTTCGCCGCCGATCTCGGTGAGATGGTGGTCCAGTCCCTGTTCGCACAGGTAGTGCGCCACGGCGTCGACGGCGAAGCCCTTGGCGATGGCGCAAAAGTCCAGCGCCACGCCGCCCGGCTGGCGGGCGCGCCGGCCCGCGGCATCGACTTCGATGCGAGCCCAGCCGCAACGGCCGCGCATGGCCCGGACCTGTTCCGGCGACGGCGGGGCGTGGCGCGCCGGCGCCGGGCCGAAGCCCCACAGGTCAACCAGCGGCCCCGCGCTGGGGTCATAGGCACCGCCGCTGTCGCGTGCCACCTGCAATGCGGTCTGCAGCACCGCGAAGCAGTCTGCCGGCAAGGCGTGCCAGCTGCCCGCCGGCGCGCGGTTGAAGCGGCTCAGGTCGGAATCCGCTTCCCAGTTGCTCATCTGCGCGATCACGCGCTCGAGCACGGCATGGATGCCGGCGCCAATGGCACCGGTGGCGCCGGCATCCGCATCCGGCGGCAGCAGGGCCGCCACTGACCAGCTCGCGCCCATGGCGGGCCCGCCCCAGCGCTGCAGGCGCGCCCCGGCGGGGGGCGGGCTAGGCGGCGCGCGCAGCGCAACGGGTACCAGGACGCGGTTCACGCCGTGCAACCGGCTTATTGCGGCAGCACTTCGACCGTCACCGCATAGACGGCGCGGCGCGACCTGGCCTGCTTGAAGGTGGTCTTGTCGTCCTTGACCTCGGCTTCCATCCAGTACATGCCCGCGGCCGGCCACTTGACGCTGAACTTGCCGTCGGCGTCAGTGGTGGCGCTGAATTCCTGCAGCTGGTCGCGGTAGCGGATGCCGCCCGGCACCACCGCCACCTTCAGGTTGGCGGCGGGCTTGCCGTCGAGCAGCAGGCGGAAGCTAGCGGTGTCGCCGGCGACGAGGTCGTTGGGGTGCGTGATCGGCGCCAGCTCCAGGCCGCGGCCGACGGTGCGCAGGCCCTTGTCGCTGGGCTTGCCGGCGGTGACGAAGGACTCGATGCGGCCCTCGGCCTGCGTGACCTGCAGGTCCTGCGCGTTAGCCGGGACTTCCCTGGCGAAGTTCTCGGCGCTGCCGCGCCAGCGCTTGGGCTGGCCGTCGACCTTGTAGCTGGCGAACAGGCCGTTGTTGACCACCGCCACGCGATACGTGCCGGGCTGGGTCAGGTGCAGGTCGAAGGTGCTGCGGTACTTGCCGGTGGCCGCGTTCTGCGCCTTGACCGCGCTGCCGTCGGGGGCGGTCACCTGCAGGTTGTCGAGCCGCATCGGCACGTGCTCGAAGTAGAACAGGTCGTTCGAGACCGCGGCGTCGACGGTCACCCACGGATCGCTGCCGGACAGCACGGTGGCCGACGGCAGCAGCCACTGGCGATGCGCGTGCGCGGCCAGCGGCGCGAGCGCGGCCAGGGCCAGCACGGCGGCGCGCACCGCCAGGCGGGAAGATGCGGCGGACATCAGGGAAGGTTTCATGGTCGGGCTCCGGGAAAGTTAAGGCTTCAGGTCGACGGTGACGCCGCCGAGTTCGTGTTCGCCCCTGGCGCGGGCGGTCTGTGCCGATTGCGGCGGCCACGTGAACGGCACGCGCAGCAACTCGCGCCCGCCCACTTCACGCGCTGCCTCCACCACCAGCTGGTAGTTGCCGGCGGGCAGCTTGCCCATTGGCGCCTTGCCGTCGCTGAAGCTGACGCTGTGCTCGCCCGGCGCGCGCGTGGCGCCGGAGATGCCGTCGGCCGGCATGTGCAGGTCGCGGCCAGCCTTGCGCCACCACTGGCGCATGTCCTTGAGCCACTTGGTGCCCTCGCCGTCCCTGAGCTTGCCGTCGTACCAGACCGCCAGGGTCTGCACCGGGCTCTGGTCGGCGCGCTCGACCCACATCGCCACATAGGGCCGGTGGTACTCGGCCACGCTCAGGCGCGGGATGTCGACCTTGACGTTCAGGTCCGCGGCCAGCGCGGGGCCGGCCAGCGGCACGGCGGCCATGCCGGTCAGGGAGACGGAGAGCAGTCGGCGCATATCGGAGAAACCTCGTCAGTGAGATGCAGGAAGAAGATCGGCGCGGGCGCGACCGATCAGTGGATCAACACGATCGCCAGCAGCACCGGCACCACCAGCCCCAGCCCCACCAGCGGCCAGGTCGCCACGCGCCCGCCCGCATGCAGCTTGAGCAGGAACAGGCCGGTCACGCAGAACACCAGGCATGCCAGCGCGAACGCGTCCAGGAACAGGCGCCACGCCGCGCCGGTGTGGCGGCCCTTGTGCAGGTCGTTCAGGTACGAGACGGCCCCGCGCGAGGTGTTCTCGTACTGCGCCTCGCCGCTGTCGAGCGCGATGCTGACCCAGGCGTCGCCGCCCGGGCGCGGCAGCGCCACGTAGATTTCGTCGGCGGACCATTCCGCCTCGCGCCCGCTGGCGTCGATATCCAGCGCCTGCGCCAGCCAGGCGGCCAGCAC
Source organism: Cupriavidus neocaledonicus (assembly GCF_000372525.1). Taxonomy (GTDB): domain Bacteria; phylum Pseudomonadota; class Gammaproteobacteria; order Burkholderiales; family Burkholderiaceae; genus Cupriavidus; species Cupriavidus neocaledonicus. The sequence goes on along the minus strand of NZ_AQUR01000092.1, from coordinate 117,577 downwards.
CGCCGGCACCGGCGTCCTGGTCTCGCCTGACTGCGCCCCGGCGGCCGGGGCCGCGACCCGGACCTGGTCGAGCACACTCGTGGGCAGCGTGGCGTGCCGCGTCTGCACAGCCGGCCTGGCCTCGATCTGGCCGGCATGGTTCAGGGTGAAGCCGGTGACCGCGAACAACAGCATCCCGACCAGGCAGATCGCGGAACTGATCCAGTGCCACTGGTGGAGATGCTTGAGCCAGAAGGCACGGCGCTGCTGGCCGGCAGCCGGCTGGGTGTCGGTCATGGCGGTGGGTCGGCAGGCACGGTCTGGTCTGACCACGCCCGGTCTTGCCTGATACGGGTAGCTGGAGCCCCCTGGAACGCTCACATGGCGTCAGGATGTGCCATAGCCGGCACAAGGAGGCACGGAAGAGAGAAGGATAATCGTTCGCATTTGAAAGCGCAAACGGTGGGCGGGCGGGACGGATTACAGCGCATTACAACGTCAAGCCGAACACCAACGCCGCCTTCAGACCACCGCCGTAACCGCCCAGCCGGCGACGCCGCTGGCCACCACCACCAGCCACGGCGGCAGCTTCCAGCGCATCAGCGCCACCAGTGCCAGCGCCACCAGCACGATGTCCAGCGGGCCCTGCACCGCGCTGGTCCACACCGGATGCCACAGCGCCGCCAGCAGCAGCCCGACCACGCCGGCGTTGATGCCGGCCAGTGCCGCCTGGGCGCGCTGGTTGCGGCGCAGGCTTTCCCAGAACGGCAGCGCCCCCAGCACCAGCAGCGCGCCGGGCAGGAAGATGGCCAGCGTGCACAGCAGCCCGCCGGCCAGGCCGGTAGGCGGGCTCTGCATGGCCGCGCCCAGGAAGGCAGCAAACGTAAAGAGCGGCCCGGGCATCGCCTGCGCCGCGCCGTAGCCGGCCAGGAAGGCTTCCTTGCCGACCCAGCCGGGCGGGACCACGGCTGCGTCCAGCAGCGGCAGCACCACGTGCCCGCCGCCGAACACCAGTGCGCCGGCGCGGTAGAAGGCGTCGAACACGCGCACGGCCGGATCGGCGGCCCACTGCGCCAGCAGCGGCAGGCCGGCCAGCAGCGCGGCAAACAGCGCCAGCGCCAGCACGCCGCCGCGATGCGTTACCGGCAGGCGCAGCGGTTCGTGCGCGCCGCCCAGCGCCGGCCGCAACAGGGCCATGCCGGCCACCGCGGCGGCGGCCATCAGGGCTACCTGCGCCCACGGCCCCGGCCACGCCAGCACGGTGCCGGCGGCTACCAGCATGATGGCGATGCGCACCGGGCCGACGCACAGCGTCCGCGCCATGCCCCACACCGCCTGCGCCACCACCGCCACTGCCACCAGCTTCAGCCCGTGCAGCACGCCCGGCGCCGCCGCCATGCCGTAATGGGTCACCCCCAGCGCGAACACGATCATGGCCAGCGCCGACGGCAGCGTAAAGCCCACCCATGCCGCCAGCGCACCGCCATAGCCGGCGCGCGCCAGCCCCAGCGCGATGCCGGTCTGGCTGCTGGCGGGTCCGGGCAGGCACTGGCACAGCGCCACCACGTCGGCATAGGCCGCCTCGCTGAGCCAGCCGCGCCGGCGCACCAGTTCCTCGCGGAAATACGCCAGGTGGGCCACCGGGCCGCCAAACGAGGTCAGGCCGAGCCGCAGGAAGATCAGGAACACGGCAAGCGGGCCGTCGTGGCCGCGGGTGTCGTCGGAGGGGCTGGGCAAGGAGGCCATGGGGCGGATCGCGGGCAAACGGAGGGATAAGGGGCGTGGGCAGGCAGCGCAGATTCTGACCGATTTTGCCGGCCCGGGGTGACAAAGCGAAGGCGGCAGCACGCACGGCGCCGAACGGCGTGAGCGAAGCGTTGCATAGCGCACAACGTCGAGCGGGCTTTTATAACAAAACAACCACAACGACAGCGTGGCGGAGCTACCTCAATCAAGTTATGTCGGCTTTTCGCCGTTATGCCGCAGACGCACGCCGTCGGCCCTTGTCCCCAGCAGGGGTCACGCGCGCCCACCGGCGCGGCACGGCGATGCGCATCACCGATGAGAAGCGTAAAGCGCGAAGAAGAAGGAGGAGTGGAAGCGATGCTGCACAACCTGAGCCTGAAGAAAAAACTGCTGTTGCCGCTGGTGCTGAGCTGGATCTGCCTGCTCGGCATCACGCTGTGGAACGCGTGGCACATCCGCACGCTGCGCATGGAAGAGCGCAGGCTCGACCTGGCCCACGTGACCGACACCGCCGTTTCCGTGGTGGCCGAGTACGAGGCCTTGGCCAGGGCCGGCAAGCTGCCCGCCGAGGAGGCGAAGCAGCAGGCAATCGAGCGCGTGCGCGCGATGCGTTTCGGCGCCGACGGCTACTTCACGCTGATGCGTTCCGACACCGTGGTGCTGATGCACCCGTTCAAGCCGGAGATGAACGGCAAGGCGATGGAGGGCATGAAGGACCCCAACGGCGTCTACCTGTTCCGCGACATCGCCGCGATCGGCAAGGGGCCCGGCAAGGGCTTCGTCGAATACCTGTGGCCCAAGCCGGGCGCCGAGGCGCCGCAGCCGAAGCTGAGCTACGTCGCCAACTTCCGTGCGTGGGACTGGAATTTCATCGCCGGGCTGTACCTCGATGACATCGAGGCGGCGTTCCGCCAGGAACTGTGGAAGGCGCTGGGCCTGCTGCTGGCGGTGGGCGCCCTGATGTCGCTGGTGATGGTGCGGGTCGCGGCCAGCCTGCAGCGCCAGCTCGGGGGCGAGCCCGCCACCACCGCGCAGATCGCCGGCCGCATTGCCGAAGGCGACCTCGCCAGCCAGGTCGAGCTGCGCGCCGGCGACCAGCACAGCGTGCTCCATGCCATGCACCGCATGCAGTCGCGCCTGACCGGCGCGATCGGCAGCATCCGCGGCTCGGCCGATTCGATTGCCGGCGCGGCCAAGCAGATTGCCGCGGGCAATGCCGACCTGTCGCGCCGCAGCGAGGAGCAGGCCGCGTCGCTGCAGGAAACCGCCGCCAGCATGGAGCAGCTCACCAGCACGGTGCGCCAGAGCGCCGAGAACGCGCGCCAGGCCAGCCACCTGGCCGAGGGCGCGTCGGACATCGCCGTGCGCGGCGGTGCCATCGTCAGCCAGGTAGTGGACACCATGGGCGAGATCAAGAGCGCCTCGGGCAAGGTGGTCGACATCATCGGCGTGATCGAGGGCATTGCCTTCCAGACCAATATCCTGGCGCTCAACGCGGCGGTCGAGGCAGCCCGCGCCGGCGACCAGGGCCGCGGCTTCGCGGTGGTGGCCGGCGAGGTGCGCACGCTGGCCCAGCGCAGCGCCACCGCGGCCAAGGAGATCAAGGCGCTGATCGGCAATTCGGCGCAGCGCGTGGAAGACGGCGCGGTGCTGGTCGAGAACGCCGGCAAGGCGATGGGCGAGATCGTCGACGCGGTCAGGCGCGTGACCGACCTGATGGGCGAAATGCGCGCCGCCACCGAGGAGCAGACCGGCGGCATCGAGCAGGTCAACCAGGCGGTGTCGCAGATGGACCAGATGGCGCAGCAGAACGCCGCGCTGGTGGAACAGGCCGCGGCCGCCGCCGCGTCGCTGGAAGACCAGGCCGAGGCGCTGCACCGCGCCGTGGGCCAGTTCCGCCTGGCGGCCTGAGCGGCGCCCCGCTCCCCCTGCGCGCACCATCCGCCCGGCGTGCCTGCGTGTATGATGAAGCGAAGCCGGCCGCACAGGCGGCCGGCCCAGTGCATCAGACCGTTACCGCAGACCCCTGACAGGAGCGCACCATGATGGCATTCATTGGCACCGTGTTCGTTGGACTTATCGTCGGCCTGATCGCCAGGGCGGTAAAGCCGGGCGACGACAAGCTGGGCTGGATCATGACCATCATCCTCGGCATCCTGGGCTCGGTGGTCGCGGGCTATGTCGGCCGCGCGCTGGGCTGGTACCAGCCGGGCGAGCCCGCGGGCTGGGTCGCCTCGGTGCTCGGCGCGATCGTGCTGCTGATCATCTACGGCATGGTACGCCGCAAGGCCTGACTGGCGCGGCGCACGCCGGCCGCGTCGTTGTCGGCCAGGCCCGGCGCCTGGGGCGCGGGCGGCGGCGGCATCGCAGCCACCTCCTGGCGCCCCGGCGGCTGTAGCGCGGCTTCCAGTCCCGCGCCCAGGCCGTCGGCCAGGACCGTGCCGGGCATGCCGTCGGCCGGTGACGCCATGGTCGGCGCGCGCGGCGTGCGCAGGCCCGGGGCCGCGTCGCGGCAGCGCAGCAGCGCACGGTCGCCGCCCGGCGCCATCGCGGACACCTGTGGCGCGATCGCGCGCAGCACCCGCACCGCCAGCGCGCTGGTAAAGCTGTAGCGCGCCGCGTACGGTTCGCGCACATTGACCACCACGGTACCGAAGAAGCGCTCGCCCAGCGTGAACACGAAGGTGGCCGAACGGTTCACCGAGCGCGACGAGATCAGCCGACCGCCCGGCCCGTAGACCTGGAAGCGCTGGTCGCCGGTGCCGGTCTTGCCGGCCACGGTCAGGGTGGCGCCATCGCGCCCCGGCACCGTAAAGGCGCCGCGGATCGACTTGGCGGTACCGCGCTCCACCACATCCAGCATCGAACGGCGCGCCAGCTCGGCCACCTCGGCCGGCAGCACGCGCTTGCCCGGGCCGGGCTGCAGCACGTAGCGGGTGGCGTACGGGGTGCCGTCGGCGAACGCCAGGCTGCGCACCGCCGCGTTCTGCGTGACCACGCCACCTGACAGCAGGATCCCGGCCAGCTCGGCCAGCGCCGCGGGGCGGTCGCCGGCGGCGCCGATGGCGCTGGCATACGACGGCGTCAGCGAGTCGAACGGATAGCCCAGCCGCTGCCAGCGCCGCGCGATGCGCACGAAAGCGTCCTGCTCCAGCAGGGTGCGGATGCGGTTATCCTGGCCGGCCTTGCTGCGCGTCTTGAACAGCCACTTGTACACCTCCTGGCGCTCGGCGGTGCTGGCGCGCAGGATCTCCGCCAGCGTCGCGTCGGGGTGCTGGTCCAGGTATTCCACCATCCACAGTTCCAGCGGATGGACCCGCGACAGGTAGCCGCGGTCGTTCAGGTTGAACTTGTCCTTGCCGTACTTGCGGTACAGCGCCGGCAGGTCTTCGCCGGCCAGCTGCTTGTCGCCCAGGCGCGTGCGCATGATGCGGATATAGCTGTCCTCGTCCAGGCCGGGCCGCGCGCTCAGCAGCGTTACCGACATGCGCACCGCGTTCAGGTGCGGCGTGGTCATGCGCACCCGCCCCAGCAGCGTGGCCAGGCGCTGCTCCGAAGTCTTGCCGCGGTAGCGCTGGTAGAAGCTGGTCATGTAGGCGCTGCCTTCCTGGTCGGCAAAGCGCTCCAGGTAGGCGCGCCGGCCCGGCGCGTCGCGGTCTTCGAACAGGTTGCCGATGTCCGGGCTGGCGTGGAAGGTCTCGTAGCGCACGATGTCGCGCATCATGCGGATGAACACCAGGTTGACCGAGTGCTGGAACGCGGTGCGCACGGTCAGGTTGCGCAGGCCCGACTCGCGCTCGAAGTTGGTGAAGCTCTGCAGGCCGCCGCCGGTGTAGAAGGCTTCGCCGGCACCGCCGGCATACTTGCGCTCCATCGCCGCCTCGAGCATCGGCATCAGCTCGCGCTCGGCCGGCTTGCGCGCCTTGGCCAGGTAGTCGACCGCCCAGCGGCTGAGCGCGTCCTGGCGCGCCAGCGGCACCGCGGCCAGTTCGGCGCTGGTCATGCCGGCGTAGCGCGCGTGCAGTTCGCTGATGATCTCCAGGTAGGTCACCAGCGTGCGCAGCTTGGCCGTCGAACCCAGGTTCAGGCGCGCGCCGCTGTTGATATCGAACGGCTGGTCGATATTGTCGGCCTGGATCCGCACCACGCTGGCATTGCCGACGCGCTCGTACAGCGTGAAGCTGGCCATCAGCCGGGACGGATCGTCGTGGTCGCGCAGCAGGTTGTGGCCGTACAAGCCCATGGCGCGCGCGTCGTCCTTGTTGTTCACGCGCTGCAGCGTCTCGGCGACGATGCGCTGCGCTTCGCGGTTGATGGTGCTGTCCACGGTCAGGTCGAGCCGGTCCATGTCGTAGCGGCTCTCGACCCCGGTCAGCCGGCTGATGTCGGCGCGCACGCGGTTGACGGCCTTGCGCGTGACAAAGGGCTCCTGCGGCGGGCGCTGCGGCGCCGACGCCTTGTCCAGCGGCTGCGCCAGCGCGGCGTCGCGCAGCTCGCCGGTGATGATGCCGTTGGCCGCCATCAGGCGCAGGTAGCTGCCGGTCAGCGCATCCAGGTTGGTGTCGTCGCGGCGCAGGTGGTACGACGGGCGGCGTTGCGAGATGATCAGCGACAGCGCCCGCTTGAAGGCCTGCGCCTGGCGCGGGTCCGGCGCGCGCTGGTCCATCTCCTTGAGCAGCCGGTTGACCTCGCTGAAATCCTCGCCGTACCAGACCCACAGCGCATCGCCGATGCCGTTGATCTCGCCGAAGCCGGCGCGCGCCGACAACGGCACCGTGTTCAGGTAGTCGACCACGATGCGCTCGCGCGCACGCTGGGTGTCCGGGCCGTCGAGGTAGGCGCGCAGCGAAGCCGACGCCATCTGCCGGAATTTTTCCGGGATCGAGGTGGTACGGCCCTCGGGCGAGTGCCGGTATTTCTCGATCTGCGTGGCCAGCGTGCTGCCGCCGGGCGCGTCATGGGACTTGTCGGCCAGCCGGATCACCTGGTCCAGCACCGCGCGCGACAGCCGGCGCCAGTCCAGCGCCGGGTTCATGTTGGGGTATTCCGGATTGAGCAGGCCCTGGTTCTCGACGTACAGCAACGCGCTCACCAGTACCGGCGGCACCGCGCCGAAATCGGCGTACTGGCGCTGCGGGTAGCGCTCGAACGCGAGCGTGAGCCCGTTGCAGTCGCGCAGCAGCAGGCCCGCCTGGTTCTTCTCGCGATAGGGGGTGAACAGGCCCTCGTCGATCAGCCGCACCATGTCGGGCGACATGCGCGCCTGTTCGGCCGGCACGTAGCCACGCTGCTCCAGCCGCTGCGCGAACAGCGGCAGCCTGCCATAGCCCATGCGGGCGTCATAGGGTCCGGAATGCGGGAAGCGGATGCTGTCGCTGGCACCCGGCTGGATCTCGAACGTCAGCCGCTGGCCCAGGCTGCCGATCAGCCGCGCCTGCCAGTGCGAGTTGCGCACCTCGCTTGCGACAACGCTATACACGACATAGGCGCCGCCCGTCAGGGCGACCGCCAAGCCAGCGAAAATCCAGCCACGACGCGACACGTTTGGGCTTCCTTGATGGGCCGGCGCAGCGCGCAGAATGGTTCATGCGCCGGCTCGAAGCGCGATGTTTTCGCAGTGCGCGCCGCACGCGCGCCTGCCTGTATTGATATTAGTAGGAGTCGCGCCCGGGTGCATCAAGCATGCGCACGGGCCGCGTGGCGTTGCAAACGGACGTCACTCCAGGCAGCGCCTGCGCCACTTGCGGCGCGTCCGAAACGCGGCCCGGATTATCGGCCAGCCACCACGCGTCCCACGGGCCGCCCGACCAGCGGATAACCCGGGTCGTTGTAGCCGGGGGTCGAGGCATGGCCCGGCGACACCAGCGCATCGATCATCGCCTCTTCGTCGGGCGTGATCGCGGCACCGAGCGCGCCGAAGTAATCCTCGAACTGCGCCAGCGTGCGCGGGCCGGCGATCACCGACGACACGATCGGGTTGGCCAGCACCCAGGCCGTGGCGAACTGGCCCGGGGTCAGCCCGCGCGCCTCGGCATGGGCCTTGAGCTGCTGGGCGATGACCAGCGATTCCTCGCGGAACTCGGTCTCCATCATGCGGCGGTCGGCGCGGCCCGCGCGGGTGCCCTCGGCCGGCGCCTGGCCGGGTGCGTACTTGCCGGTCAGCACGCCGCGCGCCACCGGGCTGTAGGGCACCACGCCCAGGCCGTAGTACTCGCACGCGGGCAGGATCTCCACCTCCGGCAGCCGGTTCAGCAGGTTGTAGTACGGCTGGCACGCGACCGGGCGCGGCACCCCCAGCTCGGCGCACAGTCGCGCGATCTCGGCGATGCGCCAGCCGCGGAAGTTCGACACCGCCCAGTAGCGGATCTTGCCGCTGCGCACCAGGTCGCCCATGGCGCGCACCGGTTCTTCCAGGTTGGCGCCGGGGTAGTCGCGATGCAGGTAGAGGATGTCGATGTAGTCGGTCGCCAGCCGGTGCAGGCTGTCCTCGACCGCGCGCGTGATCCACACGCGCGAGTAGTGGCCGTGGTTGGGCGCGGCCTGCATGGCGTTGCCGAGCTTGGTGGCAAGCACCCAGTCGTGGCGCCCGGCGGTCAGCAGGCGCCCGACCATCTGCTCGGACGCACCCTTGCTGTACACGTCGGCGGTATCGATGAAATTCACGCCGTGGTCGCGCGCGCTGGCGACGATGCGGCCGGCCTCGGCCTCGTCGGTCTGGTCAGCGAACATCATGGTGCCCAGGCACAGCGCCGAGACGCGCAGGTTGCTGGCGCCGAGGCGGCGGTACGGCATGGAGAGGTCTGGCATGGCGGCTCCTTCTGATGGGACAGCCCACATTGTGCCGCCAGCCGGCCAGGCTTGCCGGCGCGACCTCAGTCGCGCGGACCGGATTGGGCTGCGGCGGCGCGGGCGCCGCGACGCTTGCGGTATTCCTCGCGCCCCACGTACGCCGCGGCGGCCGCCACCATCAGCGCCAGCCCGTACCAGGTGAGCGCGTAGCCGAGGTGGTTGTTGGTAAAGGTGGTCACCGTCAGCCCGCCCGCGGGCCAGGCCTTGGGGTCCGCCCCGGCCGGCGGCGGCACCGCCGCGGCGTCGATGAAATACGGTGCGACCTCGCCCAGGCCGCGGTGCGCGGCGATCGCCGCCACGTCGCGCGAGAACCACTGGTCGCGCGCCGCGTCATTGTGGCGCAGCAGGCCGGTGCCCGGCTCGCTCATGCGCAGCAGGCCGACCACTTCGGTGGGGCCGCTGCCGGCGGGCGCCACGCGCGCGCGGAACGGCTCGGCAACGAAGCCGCGGTTGACCAGCACGACGCTGCCGTCGGCCAGCCGCAGCGGCGTCATCACCCAGTAGCCGCCGCCCTGCTCGGTCACCGCCTGCACCAGGGTCTGGCGCTCGTCGAGGAAGGTGCCGCTGGCGCGCACGCGCCGGTACTCGGCATTGGCCCTGGTCAGCCCCGCCCACTGCGCGGGCGCGGGCGCCGCCACCGGCTGCGCATGGACGCGCTCGGCCACCTGGGCGATCAGGCCGAGCTTCCAGGCGCGGCGCTCGACCTGCCAGTTGCCCAGCGCCACCAGGCCGGCAATGGCCGCCGCGGCGAACAGGGCCAGTGCGGTCAGCCAGGCTGGCGACAGCGGGCGCGGGGATTCGGGGGCGCCTTTGCCGGCGTGGGCGGTGCGCGGATTTTCGACCGGCGCGCGGTCGTCGGTGGAACCGGTCAAGGCAGGGTCTTGGTGGTATGCATGCCCGGCATCATATTGGAATTCAGGTGGAACATCACCCACAGCGTGCCGGTCAGCGCGATCACCACCAGCACCAGCGTGAAGATCAGCGCCAGCATGTTCCAGCCGCCCTCGGACCTGGCGTTCAGGTGCAGGAAGTAGACCATGTGCACCACGATCTGCACCGCGCCCAGCGCCAGCAGCACCATCGCGGTGGTGGAGGACTGCTCGAACACCTTGCCCATCACCAGCCAGAACGGAATCGCGGTCAGGATCACCGACAGCACGAAGCCGGTCACGTAGCCGCCGAGCGAGATATGGATCTCGCTTTCGCCGTGGTCGTGCCCATGGCCGTGGGCCGGCAGCGTGTCGTCGTGCGCGCTCATGGCAGCACTCCCATCAGGTAGACAAAGGTAAAGACGCCGATCCAGACCACGTCGAGGAAGTGCCAGAACATCGACAGGCACATCAGGCGGCGCTTGTTCTCGGGGATCAGCCCGTGGCGGCGCAGCTGCGTTAGCAGCGTGACCAGCCACACGATGCCGAAGGTCACATGCAGGCCATGGGTGCCGACCAGCGCGAAGAACGAGGTCAGGAAGCCGCTGCGCTGCGGCCCGGCGCCCTCGCCGACCAGGTGCGCGAACTCGTAGATCTCGACCGCGAGGAAGGCCGCGCCCAGCAGGCCGGTCACGGCGAGCCAGCCCTGCGTCGCTCCCAGCCGGCCGCGCTGCGTCTCGAGCATGGCGAAGCCGTAGGTGATCGACGACAGCAGCAGGAACGAGGTATTCAGCGCCACCAGCGGCAGGTCGAACAGCTCGGCGCCGGAAGGCCCGCCCGCGTAGTTGCGGCCCAGCACGCCGTAGGCCGCGAACAGGCACGCAAAGACCAGGCAGTCGCTCATCAGGTAGAGCCAGAAACCGAGCAGCGTGCCGTTGGGCACGTGGTACTCCTCGGTCAGGTAGAAGCGCAGCTCGGCCGGCGGCGCGGGCGCGCGCTGCGGCGGCGCCTCGTGCGGGCGCGCGCCCTCGGCGGTAAAGGGAGCGAAGGTATCAGCCATGGCTGGCCAGCAGCGCACTGCGCTCTGCCTCGGTGCGGTCGACGGTGTCGGCCGGGATGTAGAAATCCCGCTGATAGTTGAAGGTATGGCCGATCGCCGTGATCAGCGTGGCGGCGAAGGCCAGCACCGCCAGCCACCAGATATGCCAGATCAGCGCAAAGCCGCACAGCGTGCTCAGCGCGGCCAGGATGATGCCCGCGCCAGTATTCTTTGGCATGTGGATCGGGATGAAGCCGTGCGCGGGGCGCTGGTAGCCGTGCGCCTTCATCTGCCACCAGGCGTCGCTGTCGTGCACCAGCGGCGTGAAGGCAAAGTTGTACGGCGGCGGCGGCGACGAGGTCGACCACTCCAGCGTGCGGCCGTCCCAGGGGTCGCCGGTGACATCGCGCAGCGACTCGCGGCGCAGGAAGCTCACCACCAGCTGCACCAGGAAGCAGCCGATGCCCAGCGCGATCAGCAGCGCGCCCACGCCCGCCAGCTGGAACCAGATCTGCAGCGAATGGTCCTCGAAATGGCTGACGCGCCGGGTCACCCCCATCAGCCCCAGCACGTAGAGCGGCATGAATGCCACGTAGAAGCCGACCAGCCAGAACCAGAACGAGCACTTGCCCCAGAACGGGTCCAGCTGGTAGCCGAAGGCCTTGGGGAACCAGTAGGTGATGCCGGCCATCAGCCCGAACAGCACGCCGCCGATGATCACGTTATGGAAATGCGCGACCAGGAACAGGCTGTTGTGCAGCGAAAAATCCGCCGGCGGCACCGCCAGCAGCACGCCGGTCATGCCGCCGATCACGAACGTCACCATGAAGCCGACGGTCCACAGCATCGGCACCTCGAAGCGGATGCGCCCGTGGTACATGGTGAAGAGCCAGTTGAACAGCTTGGCCCCGGTCGGGATCGAGATGATCATGGTGGTGATGCCGAAGAACGAGTTCACGCTGGCACCCGAGCCCATCGTGAAGAAGTGATGCAGCCACACCAGGTACGACAGCACCGTGATCACCACCGTGGCATACACCATCGAGGCATAGCCGAACAGGCGCTTGCGGCAGAAGGTGGCGACCACCTCGGAGAACACGCCGAACACCGGCAGGATCAGGATGTAGACCTCGGGGTGGCCCCAGATCCAGATCAGGTTCACGTACATCATGGCGCTGCCGCCGAGGTCGCTGGTGAAGAAGTTCATGCCCAGGTAGCGGTCGACCGCCAGCATCGCCAGCGCCGCGGTCAGCACCGGGAACGCGGCGATGATCAGCACGTTGGTGCACAGCGCGGTCCAGGTGAAGATCGGCATGCGCATCAGCGTCATGCCGGGCGCGCGCATCTTGACGATGGTGACCAGCAGGTTGATGCCGGACAACAGCGTGCCCACCCCCGCCACCTGCAACGACCACAGGTAGTAGTCCACGCCCACGTCCGGGCTCTGCAGGATGCCGGACAGCGGCGGATAGGCGAGCCAGCCGGTGCGCGCGAATTCGCCGACGAACAGCGACATCATCACCAGCACGGCGCCGCCCACCGTCATCCAGAAGCTGAAGTTGTTCAGGAACGGAAACGCCACGTCGCGCGCGCCGATCTGCAACGGCACGACAAAGTTCATCAGGCCGGTGACCAGCGGCATGGCGACGAAGAAGATCATGATCACGCCGTGCGCGGTGAAGATCTGGTCATAGTGGTGCGGCGGCAGGTAGCCCAGGTTGTCGCCGAAGGCTATGGCCTGCTGGATGCGCATCATGATGGCATCGGCAAAGCCGCGCAGCAGCATGACGATGCCGAGGATCATGTACATGATGCCGATGCGCTTGTGGTCGATGCTGGTGAACCACTCGCGCCACAGGTAGCCCCACTTGCCGTAGTACGTGACGCCGCCGGCCACCGCCAGCCCGCCCAGCGCCACCACCGCGAAGGTGCCGATCAGGATGGGCTCATGCAGCGGGATGGCCTCCCAGCTCAGGCGGCCGAAGAGTTGCGTGGCGAGTTCGGATCGCTCCGGCATGTGGATCTCCAGGACAACAACGGCGTACTAGGTCACGGTCTTTCGCACAGGCTTGCGCACGGTCCCGCGCAGCGCCTGCCACGGACTCGGGGCGCGCTAGCGCAGCAGCTCGCCGGCACCGGCCGCGCCGGTCCCGAACAGCGGTTCGGCCAGCGTGTTGCTGGCGGTGCAGACGGCGGCGCCCAGGCCCGCGGCGCGCTGCGCATCGCGCGCCATCAGGTCTTTCTGGCAGACCTGCCCGGCCTGCACGCAACGGTTCACGATGGCATCGAACAGGTTCGCGTCGACGCTGCCGTAGCGCCGCACCGGCTCGCGTTCGCTGGGCTGCGCCAGCTGCGTGTAGGTGGCCCGGCTTAGCGGCGCGCCGGCGGCCCGCACGGTCTGCACCCAGCGGCCGAATTCATCGTCGCTCAGGCCATGGAAGCGGAAGCGCATGTGCGAAAAGCCCGCGCCGCTGTAGTTGGCGGAGAAGCCTTCGTAGACGCCCGGCCGGTTGACCACCGCATGCAGGCGCGTTTCCATGCCGGGCATGGCATAGACCTGGCCGGCCAGCGCGGGGATGAAGAACGAATTCATCATGGTGGTGGACGTGATCTTGAAGCGGATCGGCCGGTCGACCGGGGCGGCCAGCTCGTTGACGGTAGCGATGCCCTGCTCCGGGTAGACGAACAACCACTTCCAGTCGAGCGCCACCACCTCCACCGTCAGCGGCTGCGTGCCCGGCGGCAATGGACGGCTGTCGTCGAGCCGGGTCAGCGGCTGGTAGGGATCGAGCTTGTGGGTGCTGACCCAGGTGATGGCGCCGAGCGCGATGATGATCAGCAGCGGCGCCGACCAGATCAGCAGCTCCAGCACCGTGGAGTGGTCCCACTCGGGGTTGTAGTGCGCATCGGCGTTGGCGGCGCGGTAGCGCCACGCGAACACCAGCGTCAGCACGATCACCGGCACGATGATCAGCAGCATCAGCCCGGTGGAAATGATGATCAGGTCACGTTGGCGGACCGCAAGATCGCCGGCCGGCGCCAGCAGCACGGCATTGCAGCCGGCCAGCGAAAGCACGACGGGCAGCAGGACTGGCAGCAGCAACCAGCGGCTCGGGCGGTGCATGGACATTGTCTGACCGGAAGATCGCATAGCTTTCGGGCCCGCGCCATTTGTACGCCGCGGCGCAAGTGACTTAGACTGGTCTGAGCAACTATGGCAGTGTAGGCGCTCAAGTGCCATTCTTCATGGTGCAATTTGCAGCGCCCTCGCACACAGACACGGGAGGTATGCCGATGACCACCGCGACCCATCAGCACCGGGCGTCTCCTACAGCACCTCCCGCACCCGGCGCCGCGCAAGTCGCGCCCGCGGAAATCGCCACCGGCGTGGTGATCGGCCGCGCCTCGGAGTACTTCGATTTCTTCGTCTACGGCATTGCCTCGGTGCTGGTGTTCCCGGCGGTCTACTTTCCGTTCGCCGACCGGCTCGACGCGCTGCTCTACGCCTTCGCCATCTTTGCGCTGGCCTTTATCGGCCGGCCCTTCGGCACGGCGCTGTTCATGAGCATCCAGCGCCGCTGGGGCCGGGGCGTCAAGCTGACCGCGTCGCTGTTCCTGCTCGGCACCGCCACCGTCGGCATCGCCTTCCTGCCCGGCTATGCCGCGCTCGGCCCGGCCGCCATCGTGCTGCTGGCGGTGTTCCGCACGCTGCAGGGCGTGGCCTTCGGCGGCTCGTGGGACGGCCTGCCCTCATTGCTGGCGCTGAACGCGCCCGCGCAGCGGCGCGGCTGGTACGCGATGCTGGGGCAGCTGGGCGCGCCCACCGGCTTTATCGTCGCGGGGGCGCTGTTCCTGTTCCTCAACCTAAGCCTGGCGCCGCACGAGTTCCTGGCCTGGGGCTGGCGCTATCCGTTCTATGTCGCGTTCGCGATCAACGTGGTGGCGCTGTTCGCACGCCTGCGGCTGGTGGTGACGCACGAATACACGCAGCTGCTCGACGAGGACGAACTCGAGCCCATCAGCACCACCGAGATCGTCAGGAAGCAGGGCTACAACCTGCTGCTGGGCGCGTTCGCCGCGCTGGCCAGCTTTGCGCTGTTCCACCTGGTGACGGTATTTCCGCTGTCGTGGGTCGCGCTCAACGGCTCGCAGCCGGTCACCGACGTACTGGCGGTGCAGATCGCCGGCGCCTTCATCGGCATCCTCGGCACCATCGTCTCGGGCGTAATCGCGGACCGCATCGGGCGGCGCACCACGCTGGCGCTGATGGCCATCCTGATCGGCATCTTCAGCCTGTTCGCGCCATGGCTGATGGGCGGCGGCCCGCTCGCGCAGGACCTGTTCATCCTGCTCGGCTTCGGCCTGCTGGGCTTGTCCTACGGCCAGGCCGCCGGTGCCGTGACCTCCAACTTCGAGCGGCGCTTCCGCTACACCGGCGCGGCGCTGACCACCGACATGGCATGGCTGTTCGGCGCCGGCTTCGCGCCGCTGGTGGCGCTGGGGCTGTCGGCGGAATTCGGCCTGGTCGCGGTGAGCGGCTACCTGCTTTCCGGCGTCGCCTGCACGCTGCTGGCGCTGCGGATCAACCGGGCGCTGGGGACGCATGTCTGAGGGGCGCGCCGCGCCCGCGCAGCTATCGCCGTGAGTCGCGAACGGGGCCGGGGCCGCTTTTGCCGGGGCCCGGCAGCGTTCTGAGTACAATTGACGCCCGCCAAAATCCCGTCGTTCCGGATGTGATTCCGGAACCGAAGCTTATGAAAACGGAAACCACGGACGTCGTCATCATCGGCGCTGGGCCTGCGGGCTCGGTCGCCGCCGGCCTGCTGCGCAAGCACGGGATTCCGGTGCTGGTGATCGAGAAAGAAACCTTCCCGCGCTTCTCCATCGGCGAAAGCCTGCTGCCGCAAAGCATGGCCTACCTCGAGGAAGCGGGCATGCTGCGCGCGGTGGTCGAAGCCGGCTTCCAGTACAAGAACGGCGCGGCGTTCGCGCGCGGCACGCAGCGCACCGCCTTCGACTTCCGCCAGAAGTATTCGCCCGGCTGGGGCACCACCTACCAGGTGCAGCGCGCGCAGTTCGACCACGTGCTGATCCGCGAGGCCGAGCGCCAGGGTGCCGAGGTGCGCTTCTCGCATGTGGTGGAGAACGTCGATGTCAGCGGCGCGCAGCCGGAAGTCACCGTGCGCGCTCCCGATGGCAGCCAGTACACCGTGCGTGCGAAGTTCCTGCTCGATGCCTCCGGCTTCGGCCGCATCCTGCCGCGCCTGCTGCAGCTGGAGACGCCGTCGGGCTTTCCGGTGCGCAGCGCGATCTTCACGCATGTGGAAGACCGCATCCCGACCGGCACCTTCGACCGCAACAAGATCCTGATCAGCGTGCATCCGCAGCACCAGGACGTCTGGTACTGGACCATCCCGTTCTCGGACGGGCGCTGCTCGCAGGGCGTGGTCGCCGAAAAGGCGTTCCTGGACCGCTACACCGGCACCGAGACCGAGCGGCTGCAGGCACTGGTGGCCGAGGAGCCGGGGCTGGCGGCGTTGCTGGCCGACGCGCAATGGGACACCCCGGCGCGCCAGATTGCCGGCTACTCGGCCAATGTAAAGTCGCTGTGGGGCAACGGCTATGCGCTGCTCGGCAATGCCGGCGAGTTCCTCGACCCGGTGTTCTCGTCCGGCGTGACCATCGCCTTCAAGTCGGCCAGCCTGGCGGCGCAGTGCCTGGTACGCCAGCTGCGCGGCGAGCCGGTGGACTGGGAAGACGATTTCGCGCGGCCGCTCAAGGCCGGCGTCGATTGCTTCCGCGTGTTTGTCGAAGCCTGGTACGAAGGGCGTTTCCAGAAACTGATCTTCCATCCCAACGCCACCTCGGAAATCCGCGACATGATCGCGGCGATCCTGGCCGGCTACGCGTGGGACCGCGACAATCCCTTCGTCACCGAGCCGCGCCGGCGCCTGGCGGTGCTGGAAGAATTCTGCAAGGTCTGATGCGCCTCACCGTATGCCTGCCTGCCATTGGCGCGGGCGGTTCTGCAAGGACAACAACCGGACAACAACCATGAGCCATCCGACCGTGCTGGTCACGGGTTCGTCGCGCGGCATCGGCCGCGCCATTGCCCTGCGGCTGGCCCGCGACGGCTATGACGTGGTGGTGCACTGCCGCGCGCGCCGCGACGAGGCCGACTCGGTTGCCGACGCGGTGCGCGCGTGCGGACGCAAGTCGCGCGTGCTGTGCTTCGACGTGGCCCGGCGCGAAGACGCCGCCAGCGCGCTGCTGACCGATATCGCCGCCCATGGCTGCTACTACGGCGTGGTCTGCAACGCCGGGCTGGCGCGCGACGCGGCTTTTCCGGCCATGACCGGCAACGAATGGGACGAGGTGGTGCACACCAACCTCGATGCCTTCTACAACGTGCTCAACCCGGTGGTGATGCCGATGGTGCAGCGCCGCCAGCCGGGCCGCATCGTCACGCTGTCGTCGGTGTCGGGGCTGGTAGGCAACCGCGGCCAGGCCAACTACAGCGCGGCCAAGGCCGGCATCATCGGCGCCACCAAGGCGCTGGCGATCGAACTGGCCAAGCGCGCGATCACCGTCAATTGCGTCGCCCCGGGCCTGATCGACACCGACATGGTCGAGCCGCACGTGCGCGACGAAGCGCTGCGCATGATCCCGGCGCGGCGCATGGGCACACCCGAGGAAGTCGCCGCCACCGTGGCCTTCCTGCTGTCGCCGGACGCGGGCTATATCACGCGCCAGGTGATTTCGGTCAACGGCGGGATGTTCGGCTGACGCGCCGGTTGACGCACCGTCAGGCCGCCGCGAATCCCGGCAGCGCCGCGATTTCGCTGGCCAGGAACTCGAGCAGCACCCGCACCGGCGCCGGCTGGTAGCGCCGCGTCGGGCAGACCAGGAAGGCTTCCTGCGCCGGGCCCTGCCAGCGCGGCAGCACCCGCCGCAGCGCGCCGCTGTCGAGCAGGTCCTGCACCAGCCACGCCGGCGTCATGCCGAAGCCGGCGCCGGCAAGAAAGCTCTCGCGCATCGCCAGCGAGTTGTTGACGCGGTAGCGGCACGGCGCGCTCACCAGCGCCTGCCCGCCCGGACCGTCGAGCACGATGTCGTCGCCGCTGGCGAGCCCGGTAAAGCGCAGGATCTGGTGACGCGACAGGTCGACCGGCTGCCGGATCCTCGGATGGCGCGCCAGGTAGTCCGGCGCCGCCACCAGCAGGCGCGGCGACACCGCGATACGGCGTGCCACCACATGCGGCGGCAGCGTGGCGCCCAGGCGCACCGCCACGTCGACCCCCGCTTCGACCAGGTCGACGAAGCGGTCGTCGAACAGCAATTCCACCTCGACTTCCGGATAGCGCTGCTGGAACGCCAGCACCAGCGCGTTGAGCCGCAGCACGCCGAAGCTGGCGGGCGCGCTCACGCGCACGCGGCCCGCCGGCTGACCGGACTTGCCCCGCGCATCGCTGACGGCCTCGCCATATTCGTCGAGCACGCGCCGCGCGCGCTCGTAGAAGCGCCGCCCGGCCTCGGTCGGCAACAGGCTGGTGGTGCTGCGCGCCAGCAGCCGCACGCCCAGGTCGCGCTCCAGCGCGGCCACGATCTTGCTGACGGTCGGCTGCGTCGACTGCTGCTCGCGCGCCACCGCCGACAGGCTGCCCAGTTCCACCGCGCGCACGAAGACCTGCATTGCCCGGATGGTGTCCATGCCGCTCCTTGTCTCCTGTCATTCCGGATTGGAATGAGCAATATGCCATTTTGCCTGCTACCTGGCATGAGTGGAATGGCCTAACTTTGGCCCCGTGCCGGCAACGTTGCCGTTCCACCAGACAGGACCAATCCATGTTTTCCAATCTTCGTTTCCTGCGCCGCGTCGCGACAGCGGCCCTTGCCGCCGCCATCGCCGGCGGCGCAGCGCTCGCCAGCCCATTGCAAGACCAGGGCTGGCTGACCAGCTGGATGGCCAGCCAGCAGCCGGTGTGGCAACCGGACGCCCTGCCGCTGCCTGCAGGCGTGCCCTCGGTGATGACGGACCAGACGGTGCGCCAGGTAGTGCGGCTGAGCGTGGGCGGGCAACGGCTGCGCGTGGTGCTGTCGAACCCCTATGGCCGGCAACCGGTTGTGATCGGCGCCGCGCAGTTGGCGCGCCATGCCGGCGGCGGCCGCATTGACCTCGCAGGCAGCCGCGCCGTGACGTTCGGCGGCAAGGCTACGGTGACCCTCCCGGCGGGCCAGTCCGTGGCAAGCGATGCAATCGCGCTCGACACACCCGCCCTGGCTGAACTTGCGCTCAGCCTCTACCTGCCGCAGCGCACCGCGATCGAATCGTTCCATTGGGATGGCCGCCAGACCGCGTGGCTGACTGCGGGCAACGCTACGGCGCAAGCCATGCTGGCTGCGCCACAAGTGTTCAGCGCACGGGTCCTGCTGAGCGAGGTGCAGGTCGAAGCCCCGGCGGGCGCGGGGGCCGTGGTCGCGATCGGCGATTCGATCACCGAAGGCAACGGCTCCACGCCCGACGCGAACCGGCGGTGGCCGGACTTTCTGGCGCAGCGGCTGGCCAGCGACGGCGTTGCCGTGCTCAACGCGGGCATCTCCGGCGGCCGGCTGTTGCGCGACGGCATGGGGGTGTCCGCGCTGGCGCGGCTGGACCGCGACGTGCTGAGCCAAGCGCATGTCCGCACCGTGATCGCCGCCATCGGCATCAACGATATCGCCTGGCCGGGCTCGACCTTCGCGCCGCACGACCCCGTGCCACAGGCCGCCGAACTCATCGAGGGCTACCGGCGCCTGATCGCCCGCGCGCATGCGCGCGGCGTGCGCGTGATCGGCGCCACCATCACGCCGTTTGCCGGGGCGTTGCGCGACACGCCGATCCGCGGCTATGACAGCCCGGGCAAGGAAGCCGTGCGGCTGGCGGTCAACGACTGGATCCGCCATGGCGGCGCGTTCGATGCGGTGGTGGATTTCGACGCCGCGGTGCGTGATCCGGCGCGCCCGCAGGCGCTGCAGCCGGCCTTCGACAGCGGCGACCACCTGCATCCGGGCGATGCCGGCTATCGCGCCATGGCGGCGCGGTTCGACCTGAGCCTGCCGGCCCTTGGCGGTCAGTCGCGCTCCGGCGCGCCCGGCGGGAACAGCGGGCGATAGGGCCGCGCCTCGTCCACCGCGCGCGCAAACGATGGCCGCGCCAGCAGCCGCTTGCGATACGCGCGCACGTTGCCGCATGACTGCGGAATCGGCTGCACCCAGTCCGCATAGAACAGCGATGGCGCGGCGGCACAGTCCGCCAGCGTGAAGGCATCGCCCGCGGCCCATTGCCGCGCCGCCAGTTCGGTTTCGAGCCAGGCATAGGCTGAGTCCAGCAGCTTGCGGTACTCGGCCACGCCATAGGGATCGCGGTTTGCCGCGGGGCGCAGGTAGTCGGCCACGATGCGCTGCATCGGCGTCATCACGTACTGGTCGAAGAAGCGGTCGAGCAGTCGAACCTTCAGCGCGGCGTCGGGCGACTCCGGCAGCCAGCGCACCGGGCCGCGGTGATGCTGGTCCAGGTATTCAATGATGATGCTGGACTCGAACACCGCGCGACCGTCATCGACCAGCATCGGCATGCGCCGCAGTGGCCAACGCTTGCCGAGTTCGTCCATGTGCTGCGCGTGGTCGGGCGACAGCATGCGGAATTCGAAAGGAATCGCGTTCTCGTACAACGCCACGAGAACCTTCTGGCAGTAGGACGAAAAAGGGTGCGCGTACAGCTCCATCGTGACCTCCGGTGGTGAACAAGTGGTAAGGCTGAAGCCCCTGCGGGGGGGGTCTAGCGCTGCGCGGCGAAGCGATCGGTTGCGGCAAGCAGCTGGTCCATGATGCCCGGCTCGGTCCACGCATGGCCGGCGCCTTCGATCAGGTGGAACTCCGCCTGCGGCCAAGCCTGGTGCAGCGCGTAGGCGTAGCGCGCGGGGCACGGCATGTCATAGCGGCCATGCACGATCACACCGGGGATATCGGCCAGCTTGTGCGCGTCGCGCAGCAACTGCCCCTCTTCCAGCCAGCAGCGGTGCGTGAAGTAATGGTTTTCCAGACGGGCGAAGGCCAGGGCGAAGTGTCCGTCGTCATGCTTTGCGCTGTTCCCTGCGTCCGGCAGCAGCGTGATGGTCTCGCCTTCCCACACGCTCCAGGCGCGTGCCGCTTCCACCTGCTTGTCCAGGTCAGGGCCGGTCAGCAGCTTGCGGTAGGCCGCCATCATGTTGCCGCGCTCCGCTTCCGGCACCGGCGCCTGGAAACGCGCCCACTTGTCGGGGAACATTTCGGACACGCCGTACTGGTAATACCAGTCGAGCTCCGCCTGCGACACCGTGTAGATGCCGCGCAGCACCAGCTCGCTGACGCGCCGCGGGTGCTTCTGCGCATAGGCCAGCGCCAGCGTCGAGCCCCACGAACCGCCGAACACCAGCCAGCGCTCCACCCCCGCCAGCACGCGCAGCCGCTCGATATCGTCGACCAGGTGCCAGGTGGTGTTGGCTTCCAGCCCCGCGTGCGGGGTCCAACGCCCGCAGCCGCGCTGGTCGAACAGCAGCACGTCATAGCGCGCCGGATCGAACAGGCGCCGGTGGTCCGGCGAGATGCCGCCACCAGGCCCGCCATGCAGGAACACCGCCGGCTTGGCGCCGGGCGTGCCCACACGCTCGTAGTAGACGACATGCCCGTCGCCGACATCCAGCGTGCCGGTTTCGTAGGGCTCGATTTCGGGGTAGAGGGTGCGCAGGGCGGGCATGGGCGGGGTCTCCGGATTCGGGAGGCACAGTGTACGCCGGACGTGGTCGCGCTGGGCTGTGCCAAGGCTACCGCGCAAACACCCCCATCAGCCAGTCCCGCAGCAACCGCGTAGCCGGACGCTGTGCCGCCCGCTCGCTGTAGACCAGGTCATAGCGGAAGCTCTCCAGCGCCAGGTCAAAGGGCTGCACCAGCGCGCCCGACGCGAGTTCTTCCGCCACCAGCGTCAGGCTGAGCAGGCCCACGCCCTGTCCGGCGATGGTGGCCTGCACCGCGTGGATCTCGTCGGTAAAGCGCAGGCCAGCCTGCGGATCGGCCACCTCGACGCCGGCCTGCGCCAGCCAGTGGCGCCAGACCGGCGCGCGCACGTCATCGCGCGCGGCGGCGCCCCACTCGAAGTGGACCAGCGTGGCGTGCTTCAGGTCCTGCGTGGATGCCAGTTGCAGGGCGGGGCTGCAGACCGGCGCAAAGCGGTCGCGGAACAACGGCTCGGTCACCAGGCCCGGATAGCTGCCGCTGCCGTAGCGGATCGCCGCGTCCGCATCGTGGTCGAGGTCGACGATCTGGTCCGAGGCATCGAGGCGGAGGGTCCAGTCGGGATGCGCGGCCCGGAACTGCCCGGCGAGCGGGGCGAGCCGCCTGGCCATGAACGCCACCGTCGACGTCAGCGTGGCCACGTGCGGGCGGCCGCTGCGCTGTACCGCCAGCACGGCGTGCTCCATGCCATCGAGGCCGTCCCGCACCGCGGGAAACAGCTGATGCCCGGCCGCGGTCAGCCTTACCTTGCGGGTCTGCCGTTCGAACAGCTTGACGCCCAGGCTGTCTTCCAGTGCGCGGATCTGGTGGCTGACGGCCGTCGGCGTGACGTGCAGTTCATCGGCGGCGTGCTTGAAGCTGGCGCGGCGGGCGGCGGCTTCGAAGGCGCGCAGGGCGCCGAGGGGCGGCAGTTTGCGCAAGGTTTCTCCATGGATGAGCTTGTTTCATGCATCGACTGAAAAGCGACCATTTGTCGCGGCCGATGCTGGCTCTGATACTTGATATATCGGCTGGACCGCAAGGCAAGCAGCCGATCACAAGATGAATTTTACTTAATCAAACCGGAGTCAGCGATGTACCTGGAACAAGTCCACACCCAGCCCGATCCCTATGCCCCCTACCTGCTGTCGCAGGCCATCCGGGCCGGCGGCCTGCTGTTCGTTTCCGGCCAGGCCGGGGTCGGCGACGACGGCGCCATCGTCGGCCGCGGCGACTTCGACGCGCAGGCCGAGCAGGCCTTCAGCAACCTCAGGCGCGCGCTGCAGGCGGGTGGCTCGGGGCTGGACCGCGTGGCCAAGGTGACGATCTTCCTGACCTCGATGGAATACTTCCCGAAGATCGTCGCGTTGCGGCGCAAGTGGTTTTCCGCGCCCTATCCGGCCGACACCATCGTCGAGGTCTCGGCGCTCTATTCGCCGGACGCGATGATCGAGATCGAAGCCATCGCGCTGGCCACGGAGGGCGCGCAATGACCACGCCCGCCGCGCCTTCGCTGTTCGATACGCCGGTGCTGAACGGCGTGCCGCTGCGCAACCGCCTGGTGGTGGCACCGATGACGCGCATCAGCGCCACCGACACCGGCGTTCCCACCGAGGCCATGCGCCGCTATTACGCGGGCTTTGCCCGCGGCGGCTTTGGCCTGATCGTCAGCGAGGGCATCTATACCGACCGCGCCCATGCGCAGGGCTATGCCGGCCAGCCGGGGCTGACCGACGCGCAACAGGCGCAGGGCTGGCGCGGGATCGTGGACACGGTCCACCAGGCCGGCGGGCGCATGGTCGCGCAGTTGATGCATGCGGGGGCGCTGTCGCAGGCCAACCGCTTCCGCGACGATACGGTGGGGCCCTCGGCCGTGCAGCCCCGGGGCCGGCAGCTGACCGCGTATGGCGGCACGGGCGCCTTCCGGGTCCCGCGCGCGATGGACGAGGCAGAGATCCTGCAGGCCATCGACGGCTTTGCGCAAGCGGCGCGGCGGGCGCGCGAAGCCGGCTTCGACGGCGTGGAGATCCACGGCGCCAACGGCTACCTGCTCGACCAGTTCCTCAACGGCCATACCAACCAGCGCCAGGACGCCTGGGGCGGCGGCATCGCGCAGCGCATGCGCCTGCTGCTGGAGACGATCCGCGCGGTGCGCGCCGCCGCCGGGAGCGATGTCGTCGTCGGCGTGCGCATCTCGCAGGCCAAGGTCAATGACTTCAGCTACCAGTGGCCCGAAGGTGCGGAGGGCGCTGCCGCGGTATTCGCCGCGATTGCGGCAAGCGGCGTCGACTACGTCCATGTGACCGAGCACGAAGCCTGGCAGCCTGCCTTCGCCGACGGCGCTGCGTCGCTGGTGCAGCATGCCCGCCGCGCGGCGCCGGGGCTGGCCATCGTCGCCAACGGCAGCCTCGCGGATCCGGTGCGCGCCACCGCCATGCTGGCGCAGGGTGCGACGCTGGTCGCGCTCGGACGCGGGGCGCTGGCGAATCCGGACTGGCCGGCGCGGGTACGCGCGGGACAAGCGGTGCGGCCGTTCGATGCGGCGGTGCTGGCGCCGCTGGCCGGCATCAAGGACGCGGAACTGGCGCTGCGCGAAGCGCCGGCAGCGGTGGCGGGCTGATGCCTGTCCGCCCTACCGCCCGGCGCGGTCCCGGCGCCAGTTGGCCGGCGCGGTGCCGAACTGCGCCGAGAACCAGCGCGTGAAAGCACTGGCCGAGCCATAGCCCAGCAGCTGCGACACGCGCAGCAGCGAGTAGCGCGGGTTCTCGACATAGCGTCGCGCCAGCTCGCGCCGCACATCGTTGAGGATGCCCGTGAAGGTCTCGCCCGCGTCGTCGAGCTGGCGCTGCATGGTGCGCAGGCTCAGGCCCAGGCCCTCGGCCACGGCCTGGCAGGTGGCGCGGCCCATCGGCAGCATCAGGTAGATGGCGGCGCGCACTTCGTGGCCGATGGACTGGGAGTTGGCGCGCGGCAGGGTATCGATGAACTGCTGCGCATAACGCGCCATGACGGGATCCGCGCCCGGGTTGGGCGCGTCGAGGTCGGCGGCGCGGCAGACGATGCCGTTGCAGTCCGCATTGAACTCCAGCGGACAGCCGAACAGCCGGCGGTGAACGCGCAGGTCGGCCGGCGCCACATGCGTGAAGCTCACCCCGATCGGCTGCCAGCGCGGGCCCAGCAGCAGCGCGCACATGCGGAACACGACGCCGATGGCCAGCTCGGTGGCCTGGCGCGAGGGCGCCTCGCTCAGCACCTCCTGACGGATCACCACGGCGCTGCCGGCATCCTCCAGCAACAGCGCCACCGAATCGTTGACCAGGTGCCGATAGCGGATGGTGGTGGCCAGCGCCGCGCGCAGCGTCGGCTGCTGGCTGATCAGCAGGCTCATCACGCCAAAGTCCGACAGCTGGCGCGACTCCGCCATGCGCAGCCCGAACGTCATGCAGTCCGAGGCCTGCGCGGCGGCTTCCAGCAGCGCCACGCAGGCGCTCAGCGGCACCCGCTGGTCGGGGTCGTCCAGCCAGGCGCGGCGCAACCGCGCCTGGCGCAGCAGCGGCAGCGGGTCCAGGCCGAGGTCACGCGCTACCTCCAGGAAGTTGGTCAGTGCGGCGGCACGTATGAGCGTTTCCAAGCGGGTCTTGCCTTGCGATGCGTTGCGATGTCCTGCGCCGTTGCGGGGCCCTGACGGCCCGTCGCAGCAGGATCATAGGCCTCCTGGCATGAAATGCAAAGTCAGCGGTAGCCAATGCAAAGCCGGGCCGGCCCGCGCTCCCTACAGTGGCAGGCATGTGCAGCGCATCCTGCACCAACGCACATTCCAAGGAGACCAGAATCATGGCAAATGTTGTCCGCATGTACGAGACCGGCGGCCCCGAAGTGCTGCGCTACGAACACATGGAAGTCGGCGAGCCCGGGCCGGGACAGGTCCGCATCCGCCACGTCGCGGTGGGCCTGAACTACGCCGATACCTATTTCCGCAACGGCACCTATCCGGTGCCGCTGCCCAGCGGCATGGGCGTGGAAGCCGCCGGCGTGGTGGTGTCCGTCGGCCCGGGCGTGACCAACGTGGCGCCGGGCGACCGCGTCACCTATACCGGCTTCGTCAACACGCTGGGCGCGTACAGCACCGAACGCCTGGTGCCGGCCGCACCGCTGATCCGCCTGCCCGACAGCATCGCCTTCGAGACCGCGGCGGCAATGACCATGCGCGGGCTGACCTCGGCCTACCTGATGCGCCGCATCCATCCGTTCCAGGCGGGCGACACCATCCTGCTGCACGCGGCGGCGGGCGGGGTCGGGCTGATCGTGTCGCAGTGGGCCAGGCTGCTGGGCCTGACCGTGATCGGCACGGTGTCGACCGAGGCCAAGGCCGAGGTGGCGCGCGCGCACGGCTGCGACCACATCATCTACTACACCCGCGAGGACGTGGCCAAACGCGTGCGCGAACTGACCGATGGCGTGGGCGTGTCGGTGGTATTCGACAGCGTCGGCAAGACCACCTTCATGGGCTCGCTGGATTCGCTGCGGCGGCGCGGCACCATGGTGTGCGTGGGCACCGCCTCGGGACCGGTGCCGCCGTTCGACCCGGCGCTGCTGGCGATGAAGGGCTCGCTGTTCCTGACCCGCCCCGCGCTGGCCGACTACATCGCCGATCCCGCGGAAAAGCAGGCGCTGGCCGACGAAGTCTTCGGACACGTCGCCGCGGGCCGCATCCACATCGGCATCAACCAGCGCTATGCGCTGGAAGACGCGGTCCAGGCGCACCAGGACCTGGAAGCACGCCGCACCACCGGCTCATCGATCTTCGTCATCTGAACCCCAAACAAAGAGGAGACAACCCATGCATGCGGAACCGCTGACCTGCACCATCGGCGCCGAACTGACCGGCGTCAGCCTGGCCGATGCCTCGCGCGACGCCGGCCTGTTCGCCGAGATCAAGGCGCTGCTGCTGCAGTACAAGGTCCTGTTCCTGCGCGACCAGGACATCACGCGCGCCGAACACGTTGCCTTTGCCCGCCAGTTCGGCGAACTGGAAGACCATCCCGTGGTGGGCAGCGACCCGGAGCACCCGGGACTGGTGCAGATCTACAAGTCGCCCGACAGCAAGGTCGAGCACTACGAGAATTCCTTCCATTGCGATGCCACCTGGCGCCAGGCGCCGCCGATGGGCTGCGTGCTGCGCTGCGTGGAAACGCCGGCGGTCGGCGGCGACACCATCTGGGTCAACATGGGGGAAGCCTACCGGCGCCTGCCGCAGGACATCAAGGCGCGCATCGAAGGGCTGCGCGCCAAGCACAGCATCGAACACACCTTCGGCGCCAACATGGCGCCGGAGAAGCGCGCGGCGCTGGCGGCGCAATTCCCGATGGTCGAGCACCCGGTGGTGCGCACCCATCCGGAAACGGGCGAGAAGATCCTGTTCGTCAACGCCTTCACCTCGCACTTCGCCAACTACCACCGCGGCGACGTGATCCGCTTCGGCAAGGACTTCATGCCCGGCGCCGGCGACCTGCTGCACTACCTGTGCGCGCAGGCCGAGATCCCGGAGTACCAGGTGCGCTGGCGCTGGAAAAAGTACAGCGTGGCGATCTGGGACAACCGCTGCACGCAGCACTACGCGGTGCAGGACTATGCGCCCACGGTGCGCAAGATGGAGCGCGCCGGCATCATCGGCGACGTGCCGTTCTGACAGAGGAGACAGACATGCAACCACACCTTGTGCCTGCGGCACCGCAGGCCTATGCCTATCCCCTGCTCGTCAGGCAACTGCTGCTCAACTCGCTGTCGCTGTACGGCGACCAGCAGATCAGCTACCGCGGACAGCTGCGCCACAGCTATCGCGAGTTCCGCCAGCGCGTTGGCCGGCTCGCCTCCGCGCTGGCTGCGCAGGGCGTCACGCATGGCACCACCGTGGCGGTGATGGACTGGGACAGCCATCGCTACCTCGAGTGCTATTTCGGCGTGCCGATGATGGGCGCGACGCTGTTCACGGTCAACGTGCGGCTGTCGGCGCAGCAGATCCTGTACACGCTGAACGATTCCGGCGCCGAGGTGGTGCTGCTCCATCCCGACTTCCTGCCGGTGATGGAAGAGATCCGCGGCCAGCTGACCAGCGTGCGCAGCTTTGTCCTGCTGGCCGACGGCGAGCCGACGCCGCCGACCTCGCTGCCGTTGCGCGGCGAGTACGAGGCGCTGCTGCAAGCGGCCTCACCGGACTTCGACTTCCCCGAGTTCGACGAGAACACCCGCGCCGCCACCTTCTATACCACCGGCACCACCGGCGATCCCAAGGGCGTGTGCTACAGCCATCGCGACATCGTGCTGCATGCGCTGGCGTCGGCCACCAGCCTGTGCGCGCCGCGCGCAGGGCAGCGCCTGCACCGGGAAGACGTCTACATGCCGATCACGCCGATGTTCCACGTGCTGGCCTGGGGCATCCCCTATGTCGCGGTCATGCTCGGGCTGCGCATCGTGCTGCCGGGGCGCTACGCACCGGACGTCCTGCTGCAGTTGCGCGAGACCGAGCGGGTCACGTTCTCGCACTGCGTGCCGACCTTGCTGCAGATGCTGTTGCAGGCGGCGCAGGCAAGCGGCCAGGATTTGTCGGGCTGGAAGCTCATCATCGGCGGCTCGGCGCTGCCGCCGGCGTTGTGCGAGGCAGCGCTCGCGCAAGGCATGGATGTGTTTGCCGGCTATGGCATGTCGGAGACCGGTCCCATCGTCGCGCTGGCGCAGTTGCCGCCGGGGCTAGCCGATGCCGATCGCGAGGCCGAAGTGCGCATGCGCTGCTCGACGGGCCGTCCGGTGGCGATGGTGGACTTCCGCCTGGTGGACGAGTCCATGCACGACGTGCCGCGCGACGGCAGCGCGCGCGGCGAGATCGTGCTGCGCGCGCCGTTCCTGACCCGCGCCTACCACGGCAAACCCGAGGCATCGGCCGAACTGTGGGCTGGCGGCTACCTGCATACGCAGGACATCGCGGTGATGGGCGCCGACGGCTTCGTGCAGATCGTCGACCGGATCAAGGACGTGATCAAGACCGGCGGCGAGTGGGTCTCGTCGATCGAGGTCGAGGGCCTGGTCACGCAGGTGCCGGGCGTGCAAGAGTGCGCGGTCATCGGCGTGCCGGACGCCCGCTGGGGCGAGCGGCCGGTGGCATACGTGGTGCGCAAGCCTGGCGCCACGGTGAGCGCGGACGCGATTCGCGCGTCGCTGCTGGCGCGCGTCGAGGCCAACCGGCTCAGCAAGTACGCGGTACCGGAACCCGAGCGGATCGTGTTTGTCGACGCGATCCCGAAGACCAGCGTCGGCAAGATCGACAAGAAGCGCTTGCGCGGCACCGGGGCCTGACCGGGCAGCAGGAAAGCAAAAGGGCAGCCTCAAACGAGGCTGCCCTTTTTACGTTGCCAAGGCAGGGATTCAGGGCTGGATGTTGAAGGCCTTGACGATGCCGGCATTGCGCTCGAACTCGGCCCGCACCGACTCGCCCAGCTGCGGCAAGGGCTGCGCCGGCAGCGGCTCATAGCCGAGCGCCTCCATGCGCTCGCGCACCCGGGGCGCGGCCGCGGCCTTGTACGCCGCCGCGTGGATCTTTTCGGCCAGTTCGGGCGACAGCCGCGCCGACGCGATCACGCCGACCCAGTTGCTGAACTCCATGTCGGGGTAACCCATTTCGGCGAAGGTAGGCACCTGCGGCAGCAGCGCCGAGCGGCTCTTCGACGCCACGGCATAGACCTGCACCTTGCCGGCGCGGATCATCGGCAGCGAGGTCACCATGCCGTCGTACATCACCGCGATCTGGTTGCCCATCACCTGCGCCAGCGCCGGCGCCGAGCCGGCGAAGGGCACGTGCTGCAGGTCCAGCCCGGCCTTCTGGTTCATGATCATGCCGGCGTAGTGCGAGGCGGTGCCGGCGCTGTACGAGGCAAAGCTGAGCTTGCCCGGGTTGGCGCGCGCGTAGCTGACCAGGCTCTTCAGGTCGCTGGCCGGCAGGCCGGGCGCGCCGATCATCACCATGCGCGAGCGCGACACCGCGGCAATGGGCCGGACATCCCTGAGCGGGTCGAACGCGGGCTTGAGCACGTGCGGCACCTCGGTCAGCACATTGCTCGCGGTGACCATGATGGTCTGGCCATCGGCCGGCGCCGCCAGCATGGTGGTGATGGCGATGCCACCGCCCGCGCCGGGCTTGTTGTCGACCACCACGGGGTGGCCGAGGTCCGCCGACAGCTGGTCCGCCAGCAGCCGGGCGAGAACGTCCATGGTGCCGCCGGCCGGGGCCGGCACCAGCATCCGGACCGGCTTGCTGGTCCAGGCCATGGCGGAGGGCGCGGCCAGCGCGAGGCTGGCCGCCGCGGCGGCGATGCGCAGCAGGAAGGCGGGTCGGGTGGTCATGTTGTCTCCGTTATCTAGTATGGCTGCTACTTGCCCGGCGTGCCGGCAGCGCGGCCAGGATTTGCGCGCGTTCGGTCCCGCTCATACGCGGCCAGCGGCCGATTTCCAGCCGGGTCCGGCCGCAGCCCTGGCAATAGCGGTTGGCAAGATCCATGCGGCAAATGTTGATGCAGGGATTGGCGAGGGCTTCGGCGTGATGCATCGCGAACTCCGGTGAAGGCGCGCAGCCGGCGCGTGCGCCGGCCGCGCGGGCAGAAAGGTCAGGCCGCCGCGCGCAGCGGCAGGTTCTTCTGCCCCGACCTGCGGTTGGGAGCCATGCCGTTGGCCTGCAGCGTGGCCTCGGCGCTGTCGTACCAGGTGCCGATGCGGTAGATCTCGCGCGCTTCCTGGCCCGAGGCGATCTCGCGGCCCAGCTCGCGCGCCACGCGCACGCACTGCTCGATCTGTTGCACCGAGGTCATGCGCTTGCCGTGCTGGTCGATGATGGTGTCCTCGATGCCGCAGCGCGGATGCAGGCCCATCGCCATCGCCATCATGTTGAACGGCAGCACGTTCTTCAGCAGCGACTCGGCCGTCAGCGTGCAGCCGTCCGGGGCGCGGTGCACGAAGTTGAAGAAGTTGAACGGGTTGGGGCCGTCAAAGCCGCCGCCGATGCCGATCCACGTCAGGTTCAGCGGACCGGTGTAGACGCCGGCGCGCACCAGCCGCTCCAGCGTTTCCAGCGCATGCATGCCGGTCAGCTGGAAATGCGGCTGGATGCCCGACGCCTGCAGCCGGCGCAGGTGCTCCTCGACCCAGCCCGGGCCGGCCGGCACCGTCATCTCGCGGTAGGCGGCCTGGTAGGCCGGGTGCTCCAGCGAAGTCCCCTTCAGGTACTCCGGATAGAGCAGCTCCATGATGTTCATCTGCGTGGTGTTGATGGCCACGGTGACCTGGTCGGGCTTCGGTTCCAGCTCCGCCAGCATGTGCCGGGTGTCGTCGGACAGCCACTTCGCCGCCTGGCCGTCGTCTTCCGGCGCGAACGAGATCGAGCCGCCGACCTGGATGATCATGTCCGGCACCGCGGCGCGCACGCCGGCGATCAGCTCGTTGAACTTGGACAGGCGCTTGGAGCCCTTGCCGTCGAGTTCGCGCACATGCAGGTGCAGCACGGTGGCGCCGGCGTTGTAGCAGTCGACCGCCTTCTGCACCTGTTCCTCCATGGTCACCGGGATGTCCTCGGGGAAGTCCTGCGGCATCCACTCGGGGCCATACGGGGCCACGGTGATCACCACCTTGTCCATGTTCTCGGGGTGCAGGGAATCGTCGAGGAATTGCATAGATCGCTCCGGTTGGTTGGTGACTGGAGTATCGATCAACGGACCGCCGCGATTTGACGATCCGGGACAACCGATTTACATTTCGGGACACTCAGGGAAAGCCCGGAAGCCGCTGTCATGTCCTACTACCTGCGCAGTGCCAGCCTGACCAACTATGTCGAAGTCGCGCGTGCGCTGGGGCTGGACCCGTACCAGCAGCTCAGGGCGGCGAAGATCAACCGCTCGGTGTTGCTGGACCCCGACATCCGCATCCCGGCGGCATCGGTGGGGCGCTTGCTGGATGCGTCGGCGCGCGCCGCCGGGGCCGAGGATTTCGGCCTGCGCATGGCCGAGCTGCGCGAGTTCTCCAACCTGGGCCCGCTGGCCTTCGTAGTGCGCGAGGAACCGACGCTGCGCCGCGCGCTGGAGTCGATGGTGCGCTACATGGGGCTGCAGAATGAATCGCTGTCGATGCGCGTGGAAGACAGCGATGACCTGGTGATGATCCGGCTGCAGGTCTTCAGCGAAGCGCCGGGCACGTTGCGGCAGGCGACCGACCTGGCGGTGGGCGTGGTGTTCCGCATGCTAAAGCTGTTCCTGGGGCCATCGTGGCGGCCGCGCAGCATCTGCTTCACGCATCCGGCGCCGGCCAGCACGGCGACCTACGCGCGCGTGTTCGGCATGGCCGGCTCGTTCAACCAGGATTTCGACGGCATCGTCTGCCAGGCCGCCGACCTGGAAGCGCCGTTGCCATCGTATGACCCGGTGATGGCGCAGCAGGTCAAGCAATATCTCGGCACGCTGCTGGCACAGTCGACCGCGGCCACCATGCCGGACATGGTGCGCAAGCTGGTCTATGCGCTGCTGCCGACCGGGCTGTGCTCGGTGGAGCGCGTGGCCCAGCATCTCAGCGTCGACCGCCGCACCGTGCACCGGCGCCTCGGGCAGGCGCATACCAGCTACTCCGACATCCTCGCCGAGGCCCGCGCCGACCTGGTGATCCGCTACCTGGAAAACCGCGAGCGGCCGCTGTCGGAAGTGGCGGCGCTGCTGGGCTTTTCGTCGCTGAGCGCGTTCTCGCGCTGGTTCAGCGCACGTTTCGGGTGCAGCGTGTCGGTTTGGCGAGCGCAGTCCGGACAGTAAAAAAGGCCGCCTGCGCAACCACGGCGCGGCGGCCATAACGAGCCCCGTCTGGCAGCAGGGCCCGGATCAGAACTTGTGCCGGATCCCCAGCGCCACGCCCACCATGCTGCGTTGCCCGTTGGCCGCGGCATAGCTGTTGCCCAGCGACAGGCTGTTGGCATAGACCGTCGCCAGCGATTCCAGCATCAGCCCGGCATTGCGCGCATAGGCAGTGGACACGTACACGTCGGTGCGTCGCGAGAACGCATAGTTGGCGATAAAGGCCACCTGCCACGGATTGGCCACCTGCGTGTCGCCGAACAGGTTCCTGACGTTGTCGTAGTTGTACTCGAGCGTCAGGCCCACGGCCGGGGTGAGCTGGTAGTTGGCGCCGATCCAGTAAAAGTCGTCGCGCTGGATCACCACGTCGGCGGCGTTCGTGTTCTGGCCCCAGCGATAGCCGCCCATGATCTTGGCCGGGCCGAAGGTGTAGCTGGCGCCCACCACGGCCTTGCGCAGGGTGCCGTTGCTGGTGCCGATGGTCGGATTCCACTGGTCGTAGCCGACGGTGGCGCCGAAGGGTCCGGCGGCATACGCCAGCGAGGCGCCATAGGCGGTATCGCGGCGGAACTGTCCCGGCACTTCGCCGTTGCCGCCGATCGGCGTGGCGACGCCGACCGTCTGCGGCAGCGCCAGCCCGACGCCGAACGACCAGTGCGCACGCGCCGTCAGCGGGCCGAACTGGCCGGTGTACTTGACGGTGTTGTCCTCGCGGAAATTGGCGCCGGCCTGCAGCACCACCGGTTCGTATTGCGTGGCGTAGGCCGTGGGCGAGAAGTTCGCCAGGGCTTCGAAGATCGACGTGTACTGGCGGCCAAAGCTGAACTGGCCGATGTTGGCCTGGCGCACGGCGACAAAGGCCTGGCGACCGAACAGGCGCCCGGCTTGCTGCAACGCGCCGTTGTCCACGCCGAAGCCGCTTTCCAGCACGAACGATGCCTGCCATCCGGCGCCCAGGTCCTCCATGCCGCGCAGGCCCCAGCGCGAGCCGGACAGGCCGCCCGACGCCATGCGGAACACCTTGTCGCCCGGGCCCCGGTTGAAGCCGTTCGCCGCGACCGGCACGGCGCCGACGCGGTTCACGTACTCGACGTTGATGTCGGCCACGCCATACAACGTGACCGACGATTGCGCGGCGGCCGCCAGCGGGCACCCCAGTATCAGGGCCATGACGGTGTTTCTGGTTTTCATCTCTCTCCTCCTTGTTGGCCCGGCCTTGCTGGCCGGATGTTCTTGTCATGGCGCGCGCCGCGGCGCGCTCAGGCCTGCTGCGCGACCAGCGTCTCAAGCTCCGCCAGCAACGCATGGGCGCGCGGCCAGGGGCCGTAGCCGGCGGCCGGGTTGAGGTGGCCGACGTTGCCCAGGTCGACCAGCCTGCTGCCCCAGGCGGCGGCCATTTCGGTGACGCGCGCATGGCTGGCCAGCGGATCGTTGCGGCTCGCCGCGACCAGGCTGGGGAATGGCAATGGCGCCAGCGGCGTCGGCAACCAGCCGGCTTGCGCCAGCGCTTCTTGCGCCGGATAGCCCGGCGGCAGCGGCTGCGCGAAGTCCGGCGGCGTCACCAGCAGCGCGCCCCGGATGGGGCGGCGGTGCCGCGCCGCCCAATGCACCGTGATCATCACGCCGGCGCTGTGTGCCACCAGCACCACCGGCCCGTCGATGTCCGCCAGCGCCGCCTCGAGCGCGGCGACCCGGGCGGTGCGGCTGAGCTTGTCGTGCTCCAGCGGCGGCACGCAGCGGGCGTCATGCCCCCGGGCCAGAAGTTCGGCTTGCAGCAGGGTCTGCCAGTGCTCGGCGACGTGGTCGCGCAGGCCCGGCACCATCAGGATGGTGGGCGAAGGGGTAGCAGTCATGGTGGGATCGGAAAGGGTCAGGCAGGAACGTCGTGAGGCACGGGCTGGCCATCCAGGCGCCGCAGGTCGGCGGCATAGTGGCGGCGGCCGATACAGAACAGCAGCGTGGCGGCCGCGCCGGCCAGCGGCATCCATTGCAGCGCGCCGGTCAGGCCGATGCGGTCGGCCAGCACGCCGGTCAGGAACGGGCCCGGCGCCAGGCCCAGCAGGTTGTTGATCAGCGTCAGCGTGGCAAACGCGGTGGCGTGGATGGCGGGCCGCGTCAGGTTGGCCACCATCGCGCTGGCCGGGCCGGCGCAGCCGCCCACCACCAGCATGCCCGCCCCGATCAGCACCAGTTGGGCGGTACCGGCGGGCAGCCGGAACGCCGTCATCAGCAACACACAGCAGGCCAGGCTGTAGGCGATGGCCATGTGCCACTTGCGCCCGGGCGCGCGCCGCGCCACGCGGTCGGTCAGCGCGCCGCAGATCACCATGCCGGCGCCGGCCACTAGCACCAGCAGCGCCGCCGCCACACCGGCACGCCCGGTGGCCATGCCGTACGCACGCGCCAGGAAGCTCGGCAGCCACGCCAGCAGCGCGGCCATCACCAGCAGTTGCAAGGCGCTGCCGGCACAGGCGCAGAGCATCGAGGGCAGCGTCAGCAATTCGCGCACGATCCGGCGCGGCGCCAGCTGGCGCGCCGTGGCCGGGTCGAGGTTGCCGTCCTCGCTGGCGGCGCCAATGCGCTGCTGCAAC
Source organism: Cupriavidus neocaledonicus (assembly GCF_000372525.1). GTDB lineage: Bacteria > Pseudomonadota > Gammaproteobacteria > Burkholderiales > Burkholderiaceae > Cupriavidus > Cupriavidus neocaledonicus. Next base: position 82,842 of record NZ_AQUR01000092.1, on the reverse strand, counting down.
CGACGCAGCCGCGGCTCGCTGATCGTCAGCGCGTAGCAGGCCACCATCGCCAGCCCGAACGCGGCCATGCCGGCAAAGGCCATGCGCCAGCCGAAATGCGCGGACAGGATGCCACCCAGTCCCATGCCCAGCACCGAGCCGAACGCGCCCCCGGCGATGAACGCCGCGCTGAGGCTGGCGCGCAGGTGCCGCGGGAACACCGACACCACCACCGCGATGCCCACGCTGCCGTACGCGGCCTCGCCGATGCCGACGCACAACCGCGCCAGGAACATCTGGCCGAAGCTGCCCGCCAGCGCGCAGCCCAGCGTGGCCAGGCTCCACAGCGCCGCCATCAGGATCAGGCTGCGCACGCGGCCCCAGCGGTCGGCCAGCAGCGACAGCGGCAGCGCCAGCACCCCCACCATCAGTGCCACCACGCCGCCGAGCGCGCCCAGCTCCGTATCCCCCAGCTGCCATTCGGCCTTCAGCAGCGGGAACACGGCATTGAGCACCTGGCGCGACATGTAGTCCGACAGCAGCAGCGCAAAGGTCAGCGCAAACACCAGCCACGCATAGCGCGGTCCGGCGGCCGCGGGCGCGGCCGGCGTCGGCGCGGCGGATGCGGCGGCAAGGGCGAGGCGGGATCTGGGCATGGGCGTCTCCGGAAGCCGGCCGGCGGTCTAGGCGCCGCCGTGCGTTCAGTGCCCGCGCAAAGTGGCGGGCGAGCGCAGCCAGTATCTGGCGATCGGCACACCACGGTTTGATATTCCGGGACGTACGCTTGACATTACGGGACAGGTGGGGAAAACGCCGAGACAAAAAAAACCGGCACCCCGAGGTGCCGGTTTCTGCGGTTCCGCCGTCAGGCGGGCAAGCGCGAAGCTCAGTCTTCCAGCTTCGGCAGCGACGCGCTGACCTGCGTCGACAGCAGGCCGGTCTTGGCATACGTCTGCAGCTTCTCGCGCGTATCGACGATGTCCAGCGTGCGCATGGTCAGCTGGCCGATGCGGTCCAGCGGCGTGAACATCGACTCGCCCTTCTCCATCGTCAGCCGTTCCGGCTTGTAGGTCAGGTTGGGCGAGGTGGTGTTCAGGATCGAGTAGTCGTTGCCGCGGCGCAGCTCGATGGTGACCTCGCCGGTGATGGCGCCGGCGACCCAGCGCTGGGCGGTTTCGCGCAGCATGATGGCTTGCGGGTCGAACCAGCGGCCCTGGTACAGCAGGCGGCCCAGGCGGCGGCCGTTGTCGCGGTACTGCTCGATGGTGTCTTCGTTGTGGATGCCGGTGATCAGGCGCTCGTAGGCGATGAACAGCAGCGCCAGGCCCGGGGCTTCGTAGATGCCGCGGCTCTTGGCCTCGATGATGCGGTTCTCGATCTGGTCGCTCATGCCCAGGCCATGGCGGCCGCCGATGCGGTTGGCTTCCATGAACAGGTCGACGGCATTGGCGAAGGTCTGGCCGTTCAGCGCCACCGGCTGGCCTTCCTCGAAGCGCACCGTAACTTCCTCGCGCTTGACTTCGACATCGTCGCGCCAGAACTGCACGCCCATGATCGGCTGCACGATGCGGATGCCCGAATCCAGGTGCTCCAGGTCCTTGGCCTCGTGGGTCGCGCCCAGCATGTTGGAGTCGGTCGAATATGCCTTCTCGGCCGACATCTTGTAGTCGAAGCCGTTCTGGCGCATGAACTCGGACATCTCGGCGCGGCCGCCCAGTTCGTCGATGAACTGCTGGTCCAGCCACGGCTTGTAGATCTGCAGGCCGGGGTTGGTCAGCAGGCCGTAGCGGTAGAAACGCTCGATGTCGTTGCCCTTGAAGGTGCTGCCGTCGCCCCAGATGTTGACGCCGTCTTCCTTCATCGCGGCGACCAGCATGGTGCCGGTGACGGCGCGGCCGATCGGGGTGGTGTTGAAGTAGGTGATGCCGGCGGTGGAGATATGGAAAGCACCGCACTGCAGTGCGGCGATGCCCTCGGCCACCAGCTGCGCGCGGCAGTCGACCAGGCGCGCTTCCTCGGCGCCGTAGGCCTTGGCGCGGCGCGGGATGTCGTCGTAGTCGGGCTCGTCGGGCTGGCCCAGGTTGGCGGTGTAGGCGTAGGGAACGGCGCCCTTCTGGCGCATCCAGAGGAGTGCCGCGCTGGTGTCAAGGCCGCCGGAGAAGGCGATACCGACGCGCTGGCCGGTAGGAATGTGCTGCAGGATGGTAGTCATCGCCAGAAATCAATGTGAATTTGTCGGCTCTTGGACGGGCTTCCACTGCGTCGGCCGCAAGCGGCCGGGAGCGGCGGGAAGCACGGCGACGCGGCCGGCCGAGTCACGTGCCGAGTCAGTGCCAAACGCGAATTGTGACACGGCGGCGCCCACGCGCCAAACGCGGGGTCGGGCGGGGGCGCCGGCGCCACCCCGGGGCGCACCTGGCGCGGCCCGGCCGTACCGTTCAAATCCGGCGAACGCGCCTTTCAAAACTCTCGACTGGTTCGGCCCGATACCCCTCCCTATACTGCGCCGCACTGTGATCGGAAAGCGGAGTCGTCATGCTGCATCGCGCCCTGGAAGGTGTCCGGGTCCTGGATCTGTCGCGCATCCTGGCCGGTCCCTGGTGTACCCAGAACCTCGCCGACCTGGGCGCCGAGGTGACCAAGGTCGAACACCCCAAGCGCGGCGACGATACCCGCGGCTGGGGGCCGCCCTATCTCGACGCACCGGCCGGCACCGAAGGCGATCCGCGCCTGTCCGGCTACTTCATCTGCTGCAACCGCGGCAAGCGTTCGCTCGCGATCGACTACGGCACGCCCGAAGGCGCGGCGCAGGTGCGCGAGCTGGCGCGCACGGCCGACGTGCTGGTCGAGAACTACAAGGTCGGCACGCTGCGCCGCTACGGTCTGGACTACGACACGCTCAAGGCGATCAACCCGCGCCTGGTCTACCTGTCGATCACTGGCTTTGGCCAGAGCGGACCGATGGCGGACAAGCCCGGCTACGACTACGTGTTCCAGGGCATGGGCGGGCTCATGAGCTACACCGGCCAGCCCGACGGCACGCCCGGTGCCGGCCCGCTGCGCACCGGCGTCGCGGTGGTCGACCTGAGCACTGGCATGTATGCCACCTCCGCGGTACTGGCCGCGCTGTACCAGCGCCAGGCGACCGGCATGGGCGCGCATTTGGACATCGCGCTGCTCGACGTGGCCGTGGCGATGAACGCCAACCAGGCCGCCAACTACCTGGTGTCCGGCCAGAATCCGCAGCGCAGCGGCAACGCCCATCCCAACTGCGCGCCCTATGAAGTGTTCCGCTGCGCCGACGGCTACCTGATCCTGGCGATCGGCAACGACAGCCAGTTCGCGCGCTTCTGCGCCGTGGCCGGCATCCCGGCGCTGGCGCAGGATCCGCGTTACGCCACCAATTCCGCACGCGTCGAACACCTGGAAGCATTGCGCGCGCAACTCGTCGCGCTCTTCGCGACGCGCACCCGTACCGCGTGGACCGACGCCTTCGATGCCGCCGGCGTGCCGTGGGGCCCGATCCACACCATGGACGAAGTCTTCGCCCATCCGCAGGTCCGGCACCGCAAGCTGATGCAGGTGGCCGAGCACCCGGTCATGGGCCGCGTGCCGATGGTGCGCAACCCGATGCTGGCCGGGCACGACAGCCCGCCGGCCCCGCCGCCGCTGCTGGGTGAACACGGCCTGCCGCGCTGACCACCCTTTCACTACACCGATAACCCTGACCCGGAGACACCCGATGAAGCCCGCCCTTATCGCCATGGCGTTGCTCGGCATCGCCAGCAGCGCGCGCGCCGCCTACCCCGAGCGGCCGATCAAGCTGATCGTGCCCTACGCGGCCGGCGGCACCACCGACATCATCGCCCGCATCGTCGGCACCCGCCTGGGCCCGGTGCTGGGCCAGCCGGTGGTGATCGAGAACCGCCCCGGCGCCGGCGGCGCGGTCGGCAGCGCCTACGCGGCCAGGCAGCCGGCCGACGGCTACACGCTGGTGATGGAGGTGGAAAGCTCGCACGCAGTCAACCCCAACGTCTACCCGAAGACCGCCTACGACCCGGTCAGGGACTTCGCGCCGATCAGCAACCTGGCCGACGTGCCCAACGTGCTGGTGGTCAATCCGTCGTTCCCGGCGACGGACCTGGCGTCGTTCATCAGGCAGCTCAAGGCCAATCCCGGCAAGTATTCGTTCGGCTCGTCCGGCAACGGCGGCCTCAGCCACATGAACGGCGAGCTGTTCATGAACGCCACCGGCACGCGCATGCTGCACGTGCCCTACAAGGGTCTGGGCCCGGCGCTCAACGATGCGGTGGCCGGGCAGATCCAGGTGGTGTTCGACAATATCCCGTCGTCATCCGGGCTGATCCAGGGCGGCCGCCTGAAGCCGCTGGCGGTGGCCGCGAAGCAGCGCCTGAAGGTGCTGCCCAACGTGCCCACCTATGCCGAGGCCGGGCTGCCGGCGATGAACAACCCGTCGTGGTTCGGCCTGGGCGCGCCGGCGGACACGCCCGCCGCCATCCTGGACCAGCTCAACGACGCGGTGCGCAAGGTGCTGGCCGAGCCCGAGGTGGTCGCCGCCATCGAGAAACAGGGTGCGATCCCGGCACCGACCTCGCGCCAGGCCTTCGGCGACCTGATCCGGGGGCAGAACGCGCACTGGAAGCAGGTGGTCGAGGCCATCCACTTCAGCAGGCTTCAGTAAGGCACAAGGACCGACATGAGCACACTTCTGCAGGAACCGCACGCCGGCGTCGAGATCGACGCGCGCGGCATTGCCACCGTCACCATCCGCGAGGCGGGCTCGCTCAATATCCTGAGCACGCCGGTGATCGCCTCGCTCACGCGCGCCATCGAAGCGCTGGCAGCCCAGGACGCGCTGCGCGTGCTGGTGCTGCGCGGCACCGGCGACAAGGGCTTTGTCGGCGGTGCCGACATCAAGGAGATGGCCGCGCTCGACCGCGCCAGCGCCGAGGCCTTTATCGGCGGACTGCGCCGCCTGTGCGATGCCGTGCGCCACCTGCCGGTGCCGGTGATCGCGCGCATGCCGGGCTGGTGCCTGGGCGGCGGGCTCGAACTGGCGCTGGCATGCGACCTGCGCATCGCCGCCGACACCGCCCAGCTGGGCATGCCGGAAGTGAAGGTCGGCATCCCGTCGGTGATCCATGCCGCGCTGATGCCGCGCCTGATCGGCAATGCGCGCACCGCGTGGATGCTGCTGACGGGCGAGATCTCCGACGCCGCCGACGCGCTGCAGTGGGGGCTGGTCAGCCGCGTGGTGCCGCTGGCCGGACTGGACCTGGAAGTCGAGCGCGTGGCCGCGCTGCTGGCCGGCTTTGGCCCGGTCGCGGTGCGCCAGCAGAAGCGCCTGCTGCGCGAGTGGGAAGACGCGCCGCTGGAGGTCTCGATCGGCAACAGCGTGACCGAGTTCGGCAGCGCCTTCGACACCGGCGAGCCGCAGCAGCACATGGCCGCCTTCCTGAACCGCAAGCGCTGAAGCGGGAACGGAAACTACGGCGCCGTGGCGGCCACGGCGCCGCCTGCGCGCGTGGCCACCACGCGCGGGTCGTTGAGCAGGAATTGCGCAAAGGCTTCGGCAAACGCGGGCAGCTTGCCGTCGGCCCGCACGATCAGGTTGAGCTCGCGCAGGGCCCACGGCTCAGCCAGCCGCACCCCCGCGACGCGCGCCTCGCGCAGCGCCTGTGCCGCCACGCTGCGCGGCACCAGCGCCACGCCCACGCCGGCCTCGGCCAGCGACAGCACCGCGTCGAAGCTGTGCGCATGCAGGCGCACGTTGGGACTCTTGCCGGCGCGTTGCGCCATCTCGCGCAGGAACAGGAAGTTGCTGCTGGTGCGGCTCATGCAGACAAAGTCGAACGCCAGCGCCGCGCCGAAGCGCACCTCCGGCTCGCGCGCCAGCGGGTGCTCCGACGCCATCACCAGGATCAGTTCGTCGCGCGCGTAGCGCACCGAGCGCACGCCGGCGGCGTCGTCGCCGGGGTGGAAATCGCCGGCCAGGATGCCGACATCGGCCTCGTGCGCCGCCACCGCGGCCAGGATCGCCTGGCTGGCGCGCTCCTCCAGGTCGATGTTCACGTCCGGATTGGCCAGCAGGAAGCGGCTCACGCTGGGAATGATGAAGCCGTTGAGCGAGCTGCTGTTGGCCAGCAGCCGGATATTGCCCTTCAGCCCGGCGGAGAAGCGCCCGACCTCGCCATGCATGCGCTCCACGCCCAGCAGCAGTTCGCGCACATGGACCAGCAGGGTTTCGCCGGCCGGCGTCAGTTCCATGCCGCGCGCCGTGCGCACGAACAACGGCGTGCCCATGGCGTGCTCGAGGTTCTTCAGCCGGTAGCTCGCCGCCGAGGCGGTGATGTGGGTGGCCGACGCGCCGCCCGACAGGCTTTGCGCAGCGGCAATGGCCTGGAACAGGCGCAGGTCGGTCAGTTCGTAACGCAAGGCAACTCCATTCGGGCCGCGGCAGTCGAAACGGTTGGCGCCTGGGAGCGCTCTCGCCGGCCATTCTAGTGCACCCCTGCCGGCGTTCCGGCAGCCGCCCCGCCGCGCCGCCCCGCGCATTTAATGTGGACGCCGTCCATTTTCTTTGCTAAGGTATTGTGGACGGCGTACACAAATCCTGTGCGCCATTGCCGAGATCCCGGCGGCCCTGCAGTCCCACAGGCCGCCCCTTCACAGGAGTTGTCATGCAAGTCCAGCCCTATCTGTTTTTCGAAGGCCGTTGCGATGAAGCGGTCGAGTTCTACAAGCAGACCCTTGGCGCCAAGGTCAACGCCCGCATGACGTTCGCCGACAACCCGGACGCCGGCAAGGGCGGCGAAGGCTGCCAGCCCGGCGCGGGCGCCCAGGACAAGGTCATGCACCTGGAATTCCAGGTCGGCGACAGCGTCATCCTGGCTTCCGACGGACAGTGCTCGAACCAGGTCGCCTTCCAGGGTTTCGGCCTGGCCATCACCTTCCCCGACAAGGCCGGGGTCGAGAAGGCCTTCAACGGCCTGAAGGAAGGCGGCCAGGTGCTGATGCCGCTGGACAAGACCTTCTTTGCCGAGCAGTTCGGCATGGTGGCCGACCGTTTCGGCATCATGTGGATGCTGCTGACCGCGCCCAAGTAAGCCCGGGAGCAGGTTTCCGGCCGGCGGCGCGCCCGCTGCGCGATGGGTTTACAATGCGCGCCGCCCGCCGGAGAAACCTAGCCATGGACGATCGCATCAACGAACTCGAAATCAAGCTCGCCTTCCAGGAAGACCTGCTCGATACCCTGAACAGCACCGTGGCGCGCCAGCAGCAGCAGATCGACCTGCTGCAGGAGCAGTTCCGCGCGCTTTACCAGCAGGTGCGCAGCGCCGCCACCACCGCGGCCGAAGCCGACCCCCTGCAGGAAATCCCGCCGCACTACTGAGCCGGCCCGGCCGATGTGACGGAACGCTGCCCCTGCCACGCGGTCTGACCGGCTGGTTCCATCAAGGCGGCGTCCCCTGGCGCGCCCCATCCTGCACATGCGCCTGAAACCTTCCCTGCTGCTTGCCGCCGCCTGCATCGCGGGCGGCGCCGCTCCCGCCCTGGCCGGCTACAACATCTGGACCGGCGAGTACTCCCTGACCCGCCAGGAACTGCAGACCGAACTCGACAAGCGCTTCCCCGCCACGCTGCGTTACGCCGAAGTCGTCAGCGTCCAGCTCAGCCACCCGCGGCTGGTGCTGGATGAAGCCAGCAACCGCATCACCACCCACGTCGACGCCCGCCTGACCAACGCCCTGCTGCCCTCGCCCCCTGTCGACGGCAAGCTCGCCCTGAACAGCGGCGTTCGCTATGACGCTACCAGGCGCGCGGTGCTGCTCGACAACCCTACCGTACAGCAGGTCGAAGTCGCCGGCATGGGGCCCTATCGCGAACAGCTCAACGCCATCGGCGCGGTAGTCGCGCAGCAGCTGCTGAAGGATTACCCGATCTATACCTTCAAGCCGGAGGAGCTGCGCGTGGGCGGCAAGGAGGTGGAACCGGGGGCGATCACGGTGGGCAAGGATGAGGTGCGGGTGGAGGTGAAGCAGCGGTAGGCGCGCCTTGGGGGCCACGTCTCTCCACTGCCCCACCGGTCGCTTCCTCAGCCCTTGGTGCCGCGGAACACCAGCCCCAGCCCCGCCAGCACCGCCCCCATTCCCGCCAGCGCCAGCGGCGCCATGCGGTTGCCCAGCAGCAGGTAATCCAGCGCCGCGGTGCCTGCCGGCACCAGGTAGAACAGGCTGGTCACATTGACCAGGTTGCCGGCGTGGATCAGGCGGTAGAACAGCAACGTCGCGCCGATCGAAATCCCCAGCGCCAGCCACAGCAGCGGTGCGGCAAACGCCAGCGACGCTTCGAAGGCGAAGGGCTGGAACGGCAGGCACAACAGGCAGGCCGCCAGGCTTGCGCCGTACTGCAGCGGCAGCACTTCGGCGGGCGCGCGCGGGCTGCGCTTCTGCAGGATGGCGCCCAGCGTCATGCTGGCCAGCGAGGCCAGCGCGCACAGCACCCCTGCCGGCGACAGCCGGGCCAGCAGCAGGCTGTCGGCGACGACCATGGCCAGGCCGGCGAACGCCAGCGCCAGGCCGCCCAGGCGCGCGGCGCCGGCGCGGCGCTCGGTCAGCAGCAGCGTCAGCATCGGCTGCGCGCCCAGCACCGTGGCCAGCACGCCGGGCGTCATGCCGTGGTCCAGCGCCAGAAAATAAAACACGGCGTAGCCGCCGATCAGCAGCAGGCCCGCGCAGGCCGTGTGTAGCCGTTCACCGCGCGGCGGCAGCAGGCGCTTGCGCGCCAGGCCGAGCGCGCCGAGTACGGCGCAGACCAGGGCAAAGCGCAGCGTCAGCAGGGCAAATGGCGTGGCGTGGTCGAGCGCCAGCCGGGCGGCGATGGCGCCGCTGCTCCATAGCAGCACGAACAGCGGCGTGGCCCAGAGAGCGGTGGATGGGGTGCGCGCGGCGTCGAAGCGCGCCGCGCAGTCTTCGTGGTTGGTCATGGCTTGTCATCTGTCGTCAGCTTGGCGGGCTCCGGCAACGCGCATCGGCATGCGGCCACGGCACGGCGACAGCGCGCACGGGCGTGCGGCTGCCGTGCGCGCGAACACACGGAGGCGGGACTACCGGAGACGAGAAGGGCTGGGGCGCGTGCCCGTCAGCCGCGCGGCGGCGGCGGATGTGCGCCGCCGGAGAACGGCGGCGGCGGCGCGACAGATGTGAACGCAGGCTGGCGACGCGGGCACGGCAACGCGCGGCCCGGAGGCGCGGCGATGACGGGGCGTTGGCGGTCTGCGGTCATGGTGGAAATCGGAAGCCTTGATGAAAGACCGAGCGGCGTCGATCAAAGTGGTGTGGCGATGCTATGCCTGCACGGCGCTCGCGTCAACGGGATCCTGCAGTGTCCTGCGTCAGCCGCGACACCAGTGCCTGCAGCGCCGGCGCGCAGCCGGCCTCGACCTTCAGCGCCAGCATGGCGTCGGCACGCGTGGTGCCCAGGTTGAGCGCGGCCACCGGCTTGCCCATCTGGCCGGCCCAGACACAGAAGCGGTAGCCCGAATAGACCATCAGCGACGATCCCACCACCAGCATCGCATCCGCTTCGGCCAGCGCCGCGCGGGCGGCGTCGACACGCGTGCGCGGCACGGATTCGCCAAAGAAGACCACGTCGGGCTTGAGGATGCCGCCGCAATGGCTGCAATCGGGCACCTGGAACTGCGCGAACAGCGGCGATTCAAAATGCACGTCGCCATCGGCCGCGGGCGGGGCGATCACGTCGCGCAGCGCGGCGTTGCGGGACACCAGCCAGTCCTGCAGGGCGGCGCGGTCGTGGCTGGCGCCGCAGTCCAGGCAGATGGCGTTGGCGAGGCTGCCGTGCAGTTCGATCACGCCCTGGCTGCCGGCGCGCTGGTGCAGGCCGTCGACATTCTGCGTCACCAGCGCCGTCATGCGGCCCAGCGCGCCTAGCCGCGCCAGCGCATGGTGGGCATGGTTGGGCCGCGCCTGCCACGCCTGCGGCCAGCCGAGCATGCTGCGCGCCCAGTAGCGCTGGCGCCCGGCGTGCGAGCCGAGAAAGGCCTGCAGCGTGACAGGGGGCGAGCGCTGCCACTGGCCGCGCGCGTCGCGGTAGCCGGGAATGCCGGAATCGGTGCTGATGCCGGCGCCGGTCAGCACGAACAGGCGCGGGTGGCGCTGCACGAAATCGAACAGCGCCGCACCGGCTGCCGGGGAGGAATGCGATGGCTGCATCGTCAGGGTGCTCAGGTGGGTGCTCAGGTGGGTGCTCACGTGCGCGCTCAGGTGGGCACTCAGGCAGCCGGATCCTCGGCATGGCGCGCGGCCTGGCGCGCTTCCCATGCCCGCAGCGCTTCGCGGTAGCGGTCCATCTCCTGATAGTAGTAATCGAAGATGCAGGGATCGCAGCCGGAGCCGCAGCACTCGTTATCGGCGGGCCGCTCCGGCGGCTCCGGGCGGGGATCGTCGGGGGTAAGCGTGGAACCGGCGAGGGGGACCACGGGGGACACTTGAGACACTTGCAAATCGCGCGCGCGGCGCCATGGCAGACCAGCCCCCAGTATATTCCGGCGCGCGCGCCGCTGCCCCGCAGCCGGCTGCGCCCGATGCCGATCTGAACGCTTCCGAGCCGCGTGTTGAATTGTTTTGGCGGGCGGCCAGCACAGGGGCCTGCACGCCACGTTTTGCCGCAAGATAGCCGGACTTCCCTCGCCGGCAACTGGCCACGCAGCGTACTGCGACCCCGATCGAGCCATGAAGGCAGCCCCACACCAACGCCCGCGCCACGCCGGCACGAAGCGCCTGCTTGCCGCCATCGCGGTGGCTGCCGGCGCCGCGACGGCCGCGGAGCGCCCGCCACCCGGCCACGACGCCAGCGCGGCCGCGAGCCCCGCAGTGCCTGCCCATGCGCAGCCTGCCGCGGCGGGCCGCCCGCGCATCTGCCTGGTGCTGTCGGGCGGCGGCGCGCGCGGCGCCGCGCATATCGGCGTGCTCAAGGTGCTGGAGGCGATGCGCGTCCCGGTCGACTGCATTGCCGGCACCAGCATGGGCTCGCTGGTGGGCGGCGCCTACGCCACCGGCATGGGGCCCGCTGAAATGGAGCGGCTGGTCGGCGGCCTGAGCACCAACAAACTGTTCAAGGAACGGCCGCCGCGCCAGGACCTGGCCGTGCGGCGCAGGCAGGACGACTTCACCAACCTGATCACGCCGGAGATCGGCTTGCAGGCGAGCGGCGTGCTGCTGCCCAAGGGCGCGGTCTCGGGCGTGCAGCTGGAGACGGTGCTGCGCCAGCTGGCCAGGACTCCTGGCTTTCGCGACTTCGACCGCCTGCCGATCCCGTACCGCGCGGTGGCGACGGACCTGGTGGCGGGCACGCCGGTGGTGTTCAGCCAGGGCGAGCTGGCCAAGGTGATGCGCGCCAGCATGTCGGTGCCGGGCGCGGTGGCGCCGGCGGAATACGAGGGCCGGCTGCTGGTCGACGGCGGGCTGACCGACAACCTGCCGGTGGGCGTGGCGCGCAGCATGGGCGCTGATATCGTCATCGCCGTGAACCTCGGCACGCCGCTGATGAAGCGCGAGGCGCTGACCTCGGTCATCGGCGTGACCGGGCAGATGCTCAACATCCTGACCGAACAGAACGTGCGCGCGTCGCTGGCCTCGCTGCGGCCCACCGACGTGCTGATCGAGCCCGCGCTGGGCGATTTCTCCGCGACGGACTTCGACCACCTGTCGGCCACCATCCCGATCGGCGAGGCCGCCGCGCGCAAGGTGGCCGACCGGCTCGCGCCGCTGGCGCTGCCGCCGGCACAGTATGCCGAGCTGCGCGCGGCCCAGCAGGCGGTGCAGCCGCCCGACACCCGTCCCGTCGACGAGATCCGGCTGGCGCCGCTGCATCGCGTCAACCCCGACTATGCCACCGCGGTGATGCAGACCCGGCCGGGCGAGCCGATTGACCAGGCCGCGCTGGACCAGGACATGCGCCGCCTGTTCGGCACCGGCGACTTCGAGCACGTCAACTACGGCATCCTGGAAGAGCCCGGCAGGCGCGTGCTGACGGTCGATGCGGTGGAAAAATCGTGGGGTCCCGACTACCTGCGTTTCGGGCTGGGACTGAGCTCGGACTTCCGCGGCGACGCGTACTTCAACCTGGTCGGCAGTTACCGGCGCACCTGGCTCAATACGCTGGGCGCGGAATGGCGCACCGACGCGCAGGTGGGCCAGACCTCGGCGCTGTCCAGCGAGTTCTACCAGCCGCTGGACACGCGCCAGTTCTTCTTCATCGCGCCGCGCATCGAGCTCGAACGGCGCCCGGTCCATGTGTTCCAGGGCAGCACGCGCATCGCCACCTACGACGTGCGCCGCTTTGATCTCGCGCTCGACGTCGGCAGCCAGTTCACCAAGTACGGCGAGTTGCGGATCGGGGTCCAGACCGGCTCGGAGCATGCCACCCTGAGCACCGGCCCCGCGTCGCTGGCGCCGGGTCCGGGCAGCATCCGGCGCGGGGCCATCACCGGCCGGCTCTTCTTCGACCAACTCGACAGCGTCGACTTCCCGCGCTTCGGCTATGCGGGCGGGGTGCGGATCTATGCCTCGCAACCCGGGCTGGGCGCCGACCAGTCCTATGTCAAGGCGCAGGCCGACGGCATCTATGCCCATTCGTTCGGCGACCATACGCTCTCGCTCGCCTTCAAGGTCGGCGGCAATCCCGGCGGCAAGCCGCTGCCGCGCTACGACCTGTTCCAGTGGGGCGGCTTCCTGCAGCAATCCGGCTACGCCACCGGGCAGCTGATGGGCGGCAACCTGCAGTTTGCACGGCTGGTGTACTACAACAAGCTGGCGCGGCAGACCCTGCTGCAGGGTGTCTACGCCGGCTTTTCGCTGGAGGCGGGACGCGTGGGCGACGCCCTGGTACCCGGCAGCCCTACCGGGCTGCTCAAGTCGGGGTCGCTGTTCCTGGCGCTGGACAGCCCGCTCGGGCCGCTGTACCTGGCCTATGGGCGCGCGACGGCCGGCGTGTACAGCTTCTATCTGTTCCTCGGCAAGCCGTTCTGAACGCGAGGCAACAATGTGCGCCCGCCGTACCCCACCAAAGTTGTATGTAATGTCTTAATTCAAATGTCTATACTTTTTCCTGTCACCAAGACCCCCTCTTGAATGACACCTTCCCCGGTCGCCGCTTCCCCAGCGGCGACTTTTTTATGGGCCCGTGGCCGACGAGGTCGCGCCTATAATCCCTGCCTTGGGCTGCACTTGCGGCCGCCTCCGCGCCAGCTTCCGCGCGCACCTTTTTCATGCAGATCGACTTCCAGAATTTCACGCCGTGGCTTTCGCTCGCCGGCGGGCTTGTCATCGGCGTCGCGGCGGCGCTGATGATCCTCGGGCTGGGCCGCATTGCCGGCATCAGCGGCATCGTCGGCGGCTTGCTGCGGCTGCCGCATGGCGACACCGCATGGCGCGCCGCCTTTGTCATCGGGCTGCTGCTGTCGCCATGGCTGGCCACCGCGTTCGATGCCATGCCCGCGGCGCACATCGACGCGGGCTGGACCGAGGTGCTGGTGGCCGGGCTGCTGGTCGGCCTGGGCACGCGCTACGCCGGCGGCTGCACCAGCGGCCACGGCGTCTGCGGCCTGTCGCGCGGTTCGGTGCGTTCGCTGGCGGCCACCGTGACCTTCATGGCGGCCGGCTTCCTGACGGTGCTGGTGCAGCGCCACGTGCTGGGAGGCTGAGCCATGGGCACGCTGCTGGCACTGCTGGCCGGACTGGTGTTCGGCATCGGGCTGATCCTGTCGGGCATGGCCAACCCGGCCAAGGTGCTGGGCTTTCTCGACCTCGCGGGCGCCTGGGACCCGTCGCTCGCCTTCGTCATGGCGGGCGCGATCCTGGTCGGCGCGGCGGCTTTTGCGCTGGCGCGCCGGCGCCAGCGCGCGTGGCTGGGGCTGCCGATGCAGTGGCCGGCGCTGACAGCGGTCACGCCGCGCCTGCTGCTGGGCAGCGCTGCCTTCGGGGTGGGCTGGGGCCTGGCCGGCTTTTGCCCGGGCCCGGCGCTGGTTGCGCTGGGTGCCGGCTATGCCAAGGCGTGGGGCTTTGTCGCCGCGATGCTCGCGGGCATGGCGTTGTTCGAAGCGGCCGAAGCCCTGGCCACGCGCCGCGGATGACGCGGCGCAGCATGCAACCAGTGCTGGCCCGCAGCGCCGGAGCGGTTTACCATTGCGCGATTATCGAACGACCGTAGACGACCCAGCCTCCCATGGATGTCCTCCGCCCCATCGGTCTTGGCCATGCCCAGGCCGACACCGTCCGCGTTGCCCGGCCCCAGGCCGACCTGCTCGCCAGCTTTGCCGGCGATCCCAACTTCATGCTGTCGCTGGCGCGCGGGCTGACCGTGCTGGAAGCGTTCTCCGAGCGCAAGCGTCCGCTGACGATCTCGCAGGTGGCACAGCGCACCCAGCTCTCGCGCGCGTCGGTGCGGCGCTGCCTGTATACGCTTGAGCAGCTCGGCTATGTCAGCCAGCAGGACGGGCAGTTCGCGCTGCGCCCGCGCGTGCTGCACCTGGGGCACGCGTATTTCTCCTCGACCTCGCTGGTGTCGCTGGCGCAGCCGATCCTGGACAACCTGAGCGCGCGCATCCATGAGACCTGCACGCTGGCAATCCTGGACGGCACCGACATCCTGTACCTGGTGCGCTCCGAAGTGCAGCGCGTGCTGAACTATTCGCTCGGCATGGGCAGTCGCCTGCCCGCCTACTGCACCTCCAACGGCCGGCTGTTGCTGGCGCACCAGCCCGCCACCGTGCTCGACGGCTTCTTCGAGCATGCCGAGCTGCGCCCGCGCACGCTGCAGACCAAGGTCTCGCGGCAGGAACTGGAAGCCTGCTTCGCGCGCGCCCGCGAAGTGGACTATGTGATCGTCGATGAAGAGCTGGAGCCGGGCCTGCGCGCCATGGCCGTGCCGGTGCGCTCGGCCTCGGGCATCGTGCTGGCGGGGCTGAGCGTGAGCGTGCGCGCCGCGCGTGTCTCCGAAGCGGACATGATCACGCGGCTGCTGGCACCGATGCGCGAGGCCGCCGCGGCGATCGGCCGGATGATCGGCTCCTGATCCTGCCGCCAGCCCGCGGCCGGGCTTACCGGCCCGGCTGTGCGCGCAGCCGCGCGGGGCTGAGCATCTCCGCGGTCACGCCGTGGTCGGCGATATGCGCCGGCAGCGGCCGTCCCTGCGCCAGCGCGGCGCAGGCTTCGCCCATTGCCGCCGAGGTCTGGATGCCATAGCCGCCTTGCGCGGCCACCCAGAAGAATCCTTCCGTGTCCGGATCGAACCCGCCCACCAGGTCGCCGTCGGCGACGAACGAGCGCAGTCCGGCCCACGTCCGCGCGGGGCGGCGGATCGTCAGCGTGGTAGCGGCCTCGATCTGGTGGATGCCCATGGCGATATCCAGCTCCTCGGGCTGCACGTCGTGCGGCGGCACCGGGTCGGCGTTGGCCGGCGAGCCGAGCAGCATGCCGGCATCGGGCTTGACGTACCAGGTCTCGTCGAAGCCGTAGAACATCGGCCAGCGCGAAACATCGATGCCATCGGGCGGGGCAAAGACAAAGGCCGAACGCCGGCACGGCTGCAGTCCCACCGGCGCCACCCCCGCGCGCGCCGCGACCACGTCGCACCACGCGCCCGCCGCGTTGACCAGCACCGGCGCGCGATAGATGTCGGCGCCGGCATGGACGTGCCACAGGCCGTCGCGCCGCTCGATCGCCCCGGCCTCGGCGCCGCAGGCGATCATGCCGCCGTGATGGCGCACGCCGCGCAGGTAGCCCTGGTGCAAGGCATGCACATCCATGTCGGCGGCATCGGGCTCCAGCACCGCGCCGAGCACCAGTTCTGGCCGCAGCACCGGCACCAGCGCGCATGCGCCGGCCCGGTCCAGCCGCTGCGCCCGTGCCCTCAACCCGGCCAGCACCTGCCAGTGCGCGTCGAGCTGGTCCTGTTCGCCCGGGCGCGCCAGCATCATGGCGCCGCGCGGCGACAGCACGGGATGGTCGGCAAACCCCACGGGCGGGGCATCGAGGAAGGCGCGGCTGGCCATGGTCAGGCCGCGCACCTGCGGCGTGCCGTAGCTTTCCAGGTAGAGCGCGGCCGACCGGCCGGTGGCGTGGTAGCCCGGCTGCGCCTCGCGCTCGAGCACGATCACGCTGCCCGCGCACGCCAGCCAGTACGCCACCGAGGCCCCGGCAATGCCGGCGCCGATGACGAGGTAGTCAGCCGAAAACTGCTTGCCGCCGGCCGGAGCCGGATCGCTGTGGACCATTGCCGTGCGCGTCCCGTGTCATGCGAACTGGCGGGCAATGTAGCGTAAACCGGCCTGGGAGCGCGCGCCGGGTCCGGGGCGGCGCCTCAGCCGCGGTGGGCCAGTTCGAGTGCGAACACCAGCCGCTGCAGGAAGTTCTCCCTGCGCCCGTCCGGATTGACGAAGGCGCAGCCGAAGTGGTGGATGGCGCTGTCGTCGTGGCCCACCAGCCAGTGGCCCACCACCTGCATGTCCACCTCCAGCTTGCCCAGCTCGCGGAAGTCCAGCCGGCACTTCGCCACCGTGGTGCCGACCGGCAGGTGATCGGCGGTGACGGTCTTGGAGCGCAGGCCCACGCCGGACAGCGACAGGTCGGCGATATCGAGGCCCAGCACGGTCTTGTCCGGCATCGGCATCTCGCAGCGGTAGCCCTTGGTCACCAGCGTGCGTGCGCGGAAATGGCGGCGGCGCTGGAAGTGATAGAGCTTTTCCGGAAACTCGACGACAAAGGCGGGACCGTCTTCATAGCGCGTGGCCGCCGGCTGGCCCACCACGAAATTGACCGGCACGCCGCGCAGCAGTCCGGAGAATGCGTTCTCGTCGGAAGTCATCAGGGACATCCGTTCGGGCTCGGCGTTGCACCAGTCGAACACGAAGGTGCGGTTGACCGGGTCGACATGCAGGATCGAGGTGACGAACTGGTGCGCGGTGCGGGTGCGCACGCTCAGCATGCACTTCTGCCACGCCAGGTCGCGCAGCACCGTGCCGATCTGCGAGTTGTGGGTCAGGCGATAGCGGTCGTCCGCCGGATCGCCTTCGGCGTCGGCTTCGGGACCGGCGCCAGGATCGGCTGGCCCGGGGGCGTCGTGCTGGTTCATAGGTTCACGCAACTTCTGGAGGGACTGGAAGCGACCATTCACTGGACCGCCGCGGACCAGCCAAGCCCGTCGGCGGCACCGGCCTGCCGGCCGCGCGCCGCATGTTAAGCGCCTGCACCATAGCCCGGCAAGGCCGATGATCTCACTTCGGCAAATCTGTGGCAGAACTTGAGGACAGACTTCCGGGGGGTAGCGCCGGCGTGGCTTTCAGGCCTGCGGCGGCGGCGCGAGCGTGGCCTGCGCGCATTCGCGCAGCCATGCCAGCAGCGCCAGCCGGCGCGTGTCGTGCTCGAACGGCGCGGGCGACAGCAGGTGGTAGGCCGAGCCGTCGGCCGCAAAGCCGAACGGCGCGGCCAGCCGGCCGTCGGCGATCTCGTCGGCAGCCATCAACTGCGAAGCCATGGCCCAGCCCAGGCCCGCCGCCGCGGCCTGCAGGCTCAGATAGAAATGCTCGTACCAGGCGTCGCCTTCCAGGCGCAGGCGGCCCGCGTCATGGGAGCACGCCGCCTGCCAGCGCTGCCAGGCTTCGGGCCGCGTGCGCGTATGCAACCGCACCGGCGCCACCGCTGCGCCCCCGGCCGACCGGGGCCGGCACACCGGGCCCACGCGTTCCTGCACCACCTCGCGCGCATGCCAGCGCGCATCGAAGGCGAAGTCGTTGCGCCGCAGTGCCAGGTCAGCGCCGCTGCGCGCAAAGTCGATCGGCCCGCCCGCCGCCATCAGGTGCAGCGGAATATCCGGATGGCGCGCGGCAAAGCCCGGCAGCCGCGGAATCAGCCAGCGCATGGCGATGGTCGGCTCGCACGACAGCACCAGCGCCCGGCCCGGCGGCTGCGTGCGGATGCGCGCGGCCGCGGCGGCCAGCCCCTGCATTGACTGCGTCGCCGCGGCAAACAGCGAGCGCCCCGCCTCGGTCAGGAAAACCCCGCGGTTGCGCCGCTCGAACAGCGCCACGCCGAGCGTGTCCTCCAGCTGGCGGATCTGCCGGCTGATCGCGCCATGGGTCAGGTGCAGCTCCTCCGCCGCGCGGGCAAAGCTCTCATGGCGCGCCGCGGCCTCGAAGAATCGGATCCATCCCAGCCAGTGCATCGGTCAGTTTTTCTCACGGAATTGCGCGAGTATATATCGGTTGTAGGGGCACCTTGCCGCACGCAGAATTGGGTACGCTTTGATTCCTCACGAGTGAGGATCGGCCAGAAAACTCAACATATCCTTGACGCAACATGCCCCCTCTCGCCGAATCCCTGGCGGTCGCCACGGTGACCGTGCTGGCCGTGATCAGTCCCGGCCCCGACTTCGCCATGGTCACCCGCAACAGCTACCTGTACGGCCGCCGCGCCGGCCTGCTCAGTGCGCTCGGCATCGCCCTGGGCGTGCAGGTGCATGTGCTCTATACGATGTTCGGGGTATCGCTGCTGATGGCGCACGCGCATGGCGTGCTGACGGTGGTGAAAGCGCTGGGCGCCGTCTATCTGTTCTGGATCGGCCTGCAGACGCTGCGCAAGCGCGACGCGTTGACGGTAGACCTGCACGGCGGCCGCGCACTGGCCCCGCTGGCGGCGCTGCGCATGGGTTTCCTGACCAATGCGTTGAACCCCAAGACCACGCTGTTCGTCGTCAGCACCTACACGCAGGTGGTGGACGCCCACACCCCGGCACCGCTGCAGTGGGCCTATGGCGGATTCATGTCGGTGGCGCACCTGGCGTGGTTCGGCGTGGTGGCGTGGGTATTCACCGCGCCGGCGCTGCGCGCGGCCATGCTGCGGCGTCAGCGCCTGCTGGACCGTGCCATCGGCTCGGCCTTGTGCGGACTGGGCGTGGCGCTGGGCTTCAGCAACCTGGCGTAGGATCCGGCGGCGCCAGCGCCCAGTCCTGGCGCAGCAGGTGTTGCGGGCCCTGCGGACCCAGCCGGCTTTCGAACAACACCAGCCGCGCGACGCGCCACGGCGCGCTGGCCAGCGTGCGGTGCGCATCGAGCCAGGCGCGCAGCACGCTCTCGGGCACGGTCGGCTTGCAGCGGGCCAAGGTCAGGTGAGGATGGAAGCGCCGCCGCTCCGGCGGGAAGCCGGCGGCCTGCGCCAGGGCCAGCCCCACCTCGGCGTGCAGGGCGCGCAGCGCGTCCAGGCCCGCACCGGGCGCAAGGCCGGCCCACAGCACCGAGCCCGGGCCGCTGCGGAAGCGCCCGGTGCCGTAGGCCCGCAGCGTGAACGCAGGGGTACGCAGCGCCCCGAGCGCGGCGCCAAGCTTGTCGGCAGCCTGTGCCGCCTCGCCCAGGCCTTCGCCGAGGAAGTGCAGGGTCAGGTGGACCTGCGCGGGGCTCGCGGCGCGCACGCCGGGCGCGGCAGGCAGCGTCGACAGCAGCCCTGCCGCCTGTGCCGGCGGCACCTCCACCGCGATGAACAGGCGTGCCATCGCTACGCGGCCGCCTCAGCCCGTCATGGCGGCGATGCCCTCGCGCCGCAGCAGCGCCCGCTTGCGCTCGATGCCGCCGGCATATCCGGTCAGCGCACCTGCGCTGCCCAGCACGCGATGGCAGGGCACGATCACTGACAGCGGGTTGCGGCCGACCGCGCCGCCGACCGCGCGCGCATGCGTCGGCGGCAGGCCGAGCGTGCGCGCCAGTTCGCCGTACGAGGCGGTGGTGCCGCACGGGATCTCCAGCAGCGCCTGCCACACGCGCTGCTGGAACGGGCTGCCGGCAAAGCGCACCGGCACGCTGAAGGTGTCGCGGCGGCCGGCGAAATACTCGGCCAGCTCGGCGGCGGCACGGTCCAGCACCGCGGCGTCGGCCGCGGGCACGTCGCGGCTGTCGGCAACGCCGGCGGGATGGTACTTCTGCCCCGCGAAGAAGACGCCGGTCAGGTGCCCGTCGCGCGCACGCAGCAGCACGGTGCCCAGCGGGCTGTCGATATGGCGATAGCTGGTCATGGGATGGTCTCCGCTTGCGCCGCAGCCGGCGGCGTGTCCTTCATCGCTTCGTAGCGATGCCACAGGTGAATCGCGGCGTAGGCCCGCCACGGCGCCCATTGCGCGGTGCGTTCGTGCATCGCGCGCACGGTGCTGACGCCCAGCACCTTGCGCAGCGCATAATCGGTGCCGGGGAAGGCATCGGGCCAGCCCAGCGCGCGCATGGCGACATACTGCGCGGTCCAGTCGCCGATGCCGTCGATCTCGCGCAGCGCCGCCACCGCCTGCTCCGGCGCCGCATGGGGGTCGAGCACCAGCGTGCCATCGGCGACGCGGCGGCACAGGGCCTGCAGCGTGCGTGCCTTGCCCGGGGACACCCCGGCCTCGCGCAGCGCAGGCTCCGGCAATGCCGCCAGCGCGGCGGCGTTCGGGAAGGTGTAACGCAGGCCATCCGGCGGGGCGCCGTCCAGCGCCTGTCCCGCGCGCTGTGCCAGCGCGGCCAGGATGCGCCGCGCCTGCACCACCGAAATCACCTGCCCCACCACAGCCCGCACCGCGATCTCGAAGCCGTCGACGCAACCCGGCAGGCGCACACCAGGCATGGCTTCGGCCAGTTCGCCCAAGTGCCGGTCCACCACGTCGGGACGGCAGCCCAGGTCGCACAGCCGCCGCACCTTGCCCAGCGCTTGCGGAATCGCACGCGCGAGCGATGCCGACAGCGTTACGCGCAGCACCAGCCGGCGCGGCACATGTTCGATGCGCACCCAGCCGAGGTGGCTGCTGCCGCCGGCGTCCACCCGCAGCGTACGCAGGTAGGCGCCGTCGCGGATGGCCTCGATGCCGTCGACCGCGCGCGTGGCGAGGAAGCGCAGCCAAGCTTCCCAGGCGAACGGCGGGCGGTAGCCGAGCTCGAACACCAGCCGGTCGGCCACGCCGTCGGCGGCACGCCGGCGCAGCGCCAGCGGCGTCAGGCCGTAGCGGGTCTTCAGCACATCGTTGAAGCGGCGCACGCTGCCAAAGCCCGCCGCCAGCGCCACTTCCGTCACCGGCAGCGCGGTATCGGCCAGCAGCCGCTTGGCCAGCAGCAGCCGCTGGGTCTGCGCGTACTCCAGCACCGACACGCCGAACTGCGCGTCGAACAGCCGCCGCAGGTGGCGCTCGGTCACGCCGATGCGCGCCGCCAGCGCGGCCACGCTGCCGTCGGCCATGAAGCCTTCGTCGATCAGCGTCGCGGCGGCCTGCGCCAGGCGGCCGGAAATATCGGCCAGGCCGTGCCCCGGCGCCAGTTCCGGGCGGCAGCGCAGGCATGGGCGGAAGCCATGCTTTTCCGCCGCCGCGGCGCTTTCATAGAACGAGCAGTTCTCGCGCTTGGGGGTGCGTACCGCGCACACGGGCCGGCAGTACACGCCGGTCGACGACACGCCCACGAAGAAGCGGCCGTCGAAGCGGCGGTCGTGCGAGGCCACGGCCTTGTAGCAGGTATCGGGATCCAGGTTCATGACGGCATGCTACCGCCGGATGGCGCCGCGCACGCGCTGGATTCGGACATTTCCCTCTGGCGCGCGCGGATGGGTTGGGGCACAGTTGCCCTGCTCTTATCCTTGCCATCGGAGAATCCATGCGCCGCACCGCCCTGCACCTGTCACTGCTTGCCACGCTGGCCTGCCCGCCGGCACTGGCGCAGCCTTCGGCAGCGCCGGTGCCCGCGGTGCAGGCGATGCAGGTGGCGTCGGTCGAAGGCATTACCGAACACCGCCTGCCCAACGGCCTGCGCATCGTGCTGGCGCCGGATGCCGCCAAGGCCACCACCACCGTCAACATCACCTACCTGGTCGGCAGCCGCCACGAAAACTACGGCGAGACCGGCATGGCCCATTTGCTCGAGCACCTGCTGTTCAAGGGCACGCCGTCGCTGCCGGGCAAGGCCATCCCGGCCGAGTTCGCGCGGCGCGGCATGAGCGTGAACGGCACCACCGCGCAGGACCGCACCAACTACTTCGAGACCTTCACCGCCAGCGACGACAACCTCGACTGGGCGCTGCGCATGGAGGCCGACCGCATGGTCAACAGCGTGATCGCGCGCGCCGACCTCGACAGCGAGATGACGGTGGTGCGCAACGAGATGGAGATGGGCGAAAACAGTCCCGGGCGCATGCTGATGCAGCAGACCATGGCCGCCGCCTACCGCTGGCACAACTACGGCAAGGCCCCGATCGGTGCGCGCAGCGACGTGGAGAACGTCAGCCTCGACAACCTGCGCGCGTTCTACCGCCGCTATTACCAGCCCGACAACGCGGTGCTGGTGGTGGCGGGCAAGTTCGATCCCGCCGCCACGCTGGCGCGCATCCAACGCTATTTCGGGCCGATTCCGCGCCCGCAGCGCGTGCTGCCGCCGGAACCGACGGTCGAGCCCGCGCAGGAGGGCGCGCGCGAGCTGGTGGTGATGCGCCCGGGCGACACCCGCCTGGTGGCCGCGCAATACCATGTCAGCCCCGGCGCGCACCCCGACACCACCGCGCTGTCGCTGCTGACCATCATCCTGGGCGACACCCCCGGCGGGCGGCTGTACAAGGCGCTGGTGGAGCGCGGCCAGGCCACGTCGATCGGCAGCGCGTTCTATGCGATGAAGGACCCCGGCGCGCTGCTGTTCATGGCGCAGGCGTCGAAGGACCAGCCGCTCGCGGCGGCGCGCGCCGGGCTGATCACGCAGATCGAGGGCTTTGCCGAGGCGCCCGTGACCGAGGCCGAGCTGGAGCGCGCGCGCGTGCGCATGCGCAACGCCTACGAGCAGTACATGAATGACCCCGGCGCACTGGGGATTGCGCTGTCCGAGGCCATCGCCAAGGGCGACTGGCGCCTGTTCTTCCTGGCGCGCGACCGCATCGAGACCACCACGCTGGCCGACGTGCAGCGCGTCGCGCTGAACTACTTCCAGGCCTCGAACCGGACCGTGGGGATCTTCTTGCCGGCCGAACAGCCGCAGCGCGCGCAGGTGCCCGCCGTGCCCGACATCGCGGCCATGGTCAAGGGCTACCAGGGCCGGCCGGCGTTGCCAGCGGTGGCGGCATTCGATCCCAGTCCCGCCAACATCGAAGCCCATACCACGCGCCAGACGCTCGCCAACGGCATGCAGCTGGCGCTGCTGCCCAAGCCCGCGCGCGGGGAAGTGGTGCACGGCGTGCTGGTGCTGCGCATGGGCGACGCGCAAAGCCTGCAGGGGCTGACCACGGTCGGTACGCTGACCGCCGCGATGCTCCGCCGCGGCAGCGCCGGCATGGACCGCCAGCAAATCGCCGACCGCATCGAGGCGCTGCGCGCGCGCGTCGGCATCGCGGGCGGCCCGGAGCAGGTGACGGTCAGTTTCGAGACGCGCCGCGCGCACCTGCCGGAGCTGCTGGCGCTGTTGCGCGACCTGTTGCGCGCGCCGACCTTCCCCGAAGGCGAGTTCGAGACCCTGCGCCAGATCAGCATCGCGGAGCTCGAAAGCGTGCAGCGCGAACCCGGCGTGCTGGCCGCCAATGCGCTGGGCCGGCACGGCGACCCTTACCCCGCGGGCGACCCGCGCCATGCGCGCACCATCGCCGAGAATATTGCCGACCTGCGCGCGGCCACGCTGGCGCAGGTGCGCGACTTCCATGCGCGCTTCTACGGCACGGGGCATGCGCAGCTGAGCCTGGTTGGCGATTTCGATGGCGCGGCTGCCGCGGCGCAGGCGGCCGCGTTGTTTGGCGACTGGACCGCGCCGCAGCCGTATGCGCGCGTCGACCGTCCGTTCGTGCCGATCCCGCCCGCCGAGTTCACGCTGGCCACGCCCGGCAAGGCCAACGCCGTGTATCTGGCCACCGCGCCGATCGACCTGACCAACGATGCGCCCGACTATGCGCTGATGATGATTGCCAACCGCGTGCTGGGCGGCGCCAGCCTGCGCAGCCGCCTGGCCGACCGGCTGCGCCAGCGCGAAGGCATGAGCTATGGCGCCAGCAGCTGGGTGCAGGTGGGCGCGCTCGACCGCGCCGGCCGCTTCGGCGTGCGCGCGCAATATGCGCCGCAGAGCCTGGCGCGGGTGCAGCGCGCCGTCAGCGAGGAACTGGAGCGGCTGGTGCGCGACGGCATTACCGCGCAGGAACTGGCCGAGGCCGTCAGCGGCCTGCTGCAGCAGGGCATGGTCAGCCGCAGCAACGACGCCGCGCTGGCCGGCGCGCTGGCCAGCCAGCTCTACCTGGGCCGCACCATGGCCTTTACCGCGGAACTCGAACAACGCCTGCGCGACGCCACCCCTGAGGCCGTCAACGCCGCCATCCGCCGCTACATGCGGCCCGGCACGCTGTCACGCGCCTATGCGGGCGACTTCGCCAGTGCGGCGGCGCCGGGCGGTGCAACCGGCCAGGCAGCGGGCACGCCCGCCGGCACTGCGACCGGCTCGGGCGCCGGCGGCAACGACGGCGGCGGCGGAACCGGCAACAACGGAACCGGCAACAACCAAGGCGGCGACACGCCACCCGCGCGCCTCTGACATGTGCCTGACATAGATCGGCAACCATACTCGCCGGGCGGTGGCGCCATCCGCGAGCGCGGGGCAACGCGGCGCCAGGCCCTTGCCCCGACCCCGGGTTGACTGTATATTCGTACAGTATAAGTCGATACAAGAGGTGTGGATGTCAATCGTGCGAGCTGGCAGCAAGGCAGAAGCGCTCAGGCTTCTGGCCTCGGAAGGCGTGCTGGCGCTTGAGCTGGACTACGAGACCGGATGGCAGGACGCCGTCGAACTCGGCAGGCTCGGAGAAAAGCGCGGTATCAAGGTGCAGTACCGCGGACAAGAAAGCATCGCCGTCCGTTCCCGCGAAGCCCTGATCGAAGGGCTGGCCAAACCCAAGGCCACATTCCGTCAACGCAATCTCTATTGCCAGTTCGATCTCGGCACGCTGGCGGACCATGAACTGCTCGACCTCGAGGCCAAGGCCACGCGGCTCGGGGACTATATTCTCGCCGGCCACCTGCTGCGCGAGGTCGATGGCGTGTGGCCGCAATAAGCGGCCTGCGCGCGCCTGTTTCACCAGAACAATGAAAAAGCCGCCCTGCAGGCGGCTTTCGTTACGTTGCGCCGGTCGTCGCGATCAATGCCAGACCCGCGTCGCGCTGGCCCAGCGCGCCGCGGATGACTGCGCCACCGGCGCGTCGATGAGCGCGTTGGCGGCATCGTCTGCCGGCGCCGCCGCGGCGCTCTCCAGCGCGGTGCGCCACAGCACCGCCGACACCAGCGTCTTGCACTGGCGGCGCTCGCCATGCGCCAGCGCCAGCAGCCGCTCGTAGCCGTCGATCACGATCAGCCGGTCGCCACGGCGCGGCTGCAGCGTGAGCGTAAACAGGTGGTCGCACTCGCACTGCATGCTACCGCCGCTGACCGCCACCACGATGGCGCCGGGCAAGGCGATGCCGCTGCCCTGCACCTCAGTGCGCAGCCGCGCCAGGTGGGCCTGCACGCGCGGGTCGGGGGTGGCGCCGACGCCGGCCGCCAGCTGGGCCGGCAGCGCGCAGAGCGCGATCAGCTCGGCCGGCGACACCGCCAGCGTGTACGCCTGCAGCGTGGGGCGATACGTCGCCACCACCGCGCGCAGCCGGTGCGGCGCGCCGTCATCATGTCCTGCCTGCGGCGCACCGTCGCGCCCGCGGTATTGCATCGTGTCCATGTCGCTCCTGCCACGCGGGCCGTTGGGGGTCAGTCGCGCAGCAGGTGCTTGGCGATGATCATCTGTTGGATCTGCGTAGTGCCCTCGTACAGGCGCAGCAGGCGCACATCGCGGTAGAAGCGCTCGGCCTTGTACTCGGCGATATAGCCCGCGCCGCCGTGGATCTGCACCGCACGGTCGGCGACGCGGCCCACCATCTCGGTACAGAACATCTTGGTGCAGGAGGCCAGCACGCTGACTTCCGGATCGCTCTTGCCGGCGGGCTTGGCGTCGTAGCGCTGGGCACAGTCGCGCACCATCGACAGGCCCGCGTAGAGTTCGGCCTGGCTGTCGGCCAGCATCGCCTGGATCAGCTGGAAGTCGCCGATCGGGCGGCCGAACTGCTTGCGCTCCTTGGCATACGCCACGGCGTCGGTGATGAGCCGGTGCGCCATGCCGCAGGCCAGCGCCGACAGGTGCAGGCGGCCGCGGTCGAGCACCTTCATGGCGGTCTTGAAGCCCACCCCCGGCACGCCGCCGATGATGTTGGCGGCCGGCACGCGCACGTTCTCGAGCACCACGTCGCAGGTCTTGGTGCCGCGCTGGCCCATCTTCTTGTCGGGCTTGCCCAGCGAGATGCCCGGGGTGTCGGCCGGCACGATGAAGGACGAGATGCCGCCGGCGCCCGGGCCACCGGTGCGCGCCATCAGCGTGAAGGCGCCCGCGCGCGGCGCGTTGGTGATGAAGCGCTTGGTGCCGTTGATGACGTAGTGGTCGCCGTCCAGCTCCGCTCGGGTCTGCAGCGAGGCCGCATCGGAGCCGGCGTTGGGCTCGGTCAGCGCGAACGAGATGATCATCTCGCCGCTGGCGATGCGCGGCAGGTATTGCTGCTTCTGTTCCTCGGTGCCATCCATCAGGATGCCCTGCGAACCGATGCCGACGTTGGTGCCGAATACCGAGCGGAAGGCGAACGCGGTATGGCCGAGGTCGTACACCACATCGCATTCCTGCGACATCGACAGGCCGATGCCGCCGTAGTTCTCGGGGATGGAGATGCCGAACAGCCCCATCTCCTTCATGTCGGCGACGATGTCGGCGGGCACGTCGTCAGTTTCCTCCAGCGTGTCTTCGGCGGGCTTCAGGCGTTCGTCGATGAAGCGCTGCACCGAGGCGCGCAGCAGGGCAAAGGATTCTTGGTCTAGGGCCATGGTGATTCTCCGGGTCAAGCCAGTATGTCAGTCTGGCCGCCTATGGTACGCCGGTGGGGCGATTTGACAATCCACTGGATCTTGGACAGAAGCGTCAGCCAAATTTGACAATTGGCCGCGTCATGCTCTCACGGGACCAACAGCAAGCCGGCCATGCCGATGCCAAGCGCCGCCAGCGCATCGCCCGCAATCAGCCCCCCGCCCAGCAGCGACGCGGTGTTCATGTCGCGCGGCAAGCCTTGCCGGCGCACCCCGTGTGCGCCGACCACGCCGCCCACGCTGGCCAGCACACCGCCCGCCGCCATCCATGCCGCCGCCGCCAGGTTGACGAAACCGCCGAACGACGAAGCATAGGGCGAAGGCAGGATCACGGCATCGAGCATGAAATCCGCCGCCTGCCCGCCCCGTCCGGAACGCGCAAAGCGCTGCCACGCGGGATGGCCGAGGATGGCGCGGCGCAACAGCGCCGTCGCCAGCCCGATCGCCAGGCCCGCCCCAACCGCAAGGTACTGGCCGGTGCGGTCCTGCGACAGGCCATGGAGCACGCCCACGATCTTGTAGGTCATGGCCGAAGTCCAGCGCGCCGGCTGCTGGTCGGCCGGCAGGGTGGTCTGGTCCAGCGCCAGCACCGGATAGGCCTGCAGGAACAGCCGCGCCATCGCCACCGCGACCAGTGCGCCGACCACGATGCCCGCCACCTGGTAGCCGAACTGCACCATGCGGTCGCTGCCCAGGCGCCAGCCGGTGGAGCGGTCCTGCTGCATGTCGCTGGCTTCGGCCGTAGCCACCAGCAATACCGTGGCGGCGATCAGGCCCACCTGCGGCGCGCGCAGGCCGGCGCCCGCCATCACGATCACCGACAGCACGAACGCCGATGAAATCGGATTCTGGTCGACCATGCCGACCGAGATGCCGTTGACCAGCGCGAACACCAGCGCCAGCAGCACGGCAATCAGCTGGAAGGCCAGCGGCTGCCCGAACCACGTCACGCCCGCCGCCACCGTGGCACCGCCCCACAGCAGCGCCCACGCCGCCACCCAGCCCATGCCGGGCCCGCGCCGCGGCGCGCTCGGCTGCTGGCGCTGCGTGCGCCAGCGCCGCCAGGCCTGCGCCAGCAGTTGCGCCAGGTCGACCACAGCCGCGCCCATGATCATGCCAAGCGCCACCAGGAACGTGGCCTTGCGGTACGGCTCGCCCGGCGCGAGACAGCCGGCGTCGATAAACCACGGCGTCATGGCCCAGCCGGCCAGCCCGCCCACCAGCGCGGCAACGCCCACGCGCGCGCCGACGATCATGCCCGCGCCGAAAGTGGCCGCGGACAGGTCCAGCGCCGCCAGCCCCGGCACCCGCCCGGCCCCCAGCCCGCTGGCCAGGCCCAGCACCATGCCGCCGCCAAGCCGCGCCACCGAGCGCCGCAGCAGCGCCGGATCGGTCAGCGCGCGAAGGATGTTGGCCACAGCCAGCCCCGAGGGAAAGGTCAGCTGCATGCGGTCCACCAGCAGCGGCGTGTACAGCATGCCCACCCCCACCCCGAACATGCCGATGCACAGCAGGTACAGCACCAGCTGCCACAGTGGCGGCTGCGCCATGCCGAGCCACGCCATCGCCTGCAGCACCACCGCCATGCCGCCCATGCCCGCCACCGACGCCGCCGCGGTCTGGATGTAGTTGGCGCCATGGCGGCCGGACGCGCCATAGCCGGCCGTCACCACCGAGCCCAGGATGCCCGCCAGCACCTGCCCGCCGACAAAGAAGCCCAGCGAGAAATTCATGTATGCCGCGGCGACGCCACCGAGCGGACCCAGCACCAGCATGCCGGCCGCGCCCAGCATCAGGTGGTATTGCCAGCTGCCCGGCGATGGCAGCCAGGCCGCGCGCGGCGCGGCATCGGAGGGCAGGACGGGCATGGCGCGGCCCCTTCAGCGGAACAGTGTGCCTGTTGCGAAGCATAGGCGAAGGGCCTGGGTGCGGCGGCTGCTTTGCGTTACCGCCGTGCCGGCCCCGGCCGGCGGGGTTTACACTAGTTTCGCACGCAACTATTTGGGCGATATAGTTGCGCCCACAACCACCCCCGCAGACCCTTGCCCGCCATGCCAGACCTGCCCGCCCCGCGCCTGCCGGTGCCGCCCGCACCCCCACCCGCTTCGTCCCGCCCCTGGCCGCAGCGCATCCCGGTGCTGATCGCCGGCGGCGGCCCGGTCGGCCTGACCCTGGCCGCGCTGCTGGCGCGCCAGGGCATTGCCGCGCTGGTGGTGGAAGCCGACGACGGCTACTGCGCCGGCAGCCGCGCGATCTGCATGGCACGGCGCTCGCTGGAAATCCTGGGCTGGGCGGGCGCCGACCGGGCCACCGTCGCGACCGGCCTGCCCTGGGTCGGCGGGCGCAGCTATTACCGCGACACGGAAGTGCTGCACTTCCAGATGCCGAGCGAGCCGGGCGAGCGCTTTGCGCCGATGGTCAATATCCAGCAGTACTACCTGGAGGCCTTCGCCCACGATGCCGCGCTGCGCGGCGCGTCGCCCGCCGAGGTGCGCTTCGGCGCGCGCTTGCGGACGCTGCGCCAGCACGCCGGCGGCGTGGTCGCCGGGATCGAGACCGGGGCCGGCGCGGTGGAGGTCGATGCGCAATGGCTGGTGGCTTGCGACGGCGGTCGCAGCACGGTGCGCGAGCAACTGGGCCTGCGCATGGAAGGCACGCAGTACGAAGGCCGCTACGTGATCGTCGATATCGTGCAGAAGACGCGGCGCGAGGTAGAGCGGCTGGCCTGGTTCGACCCGCCCTCAAACCCCGGCTCGACCCTGCTGATGCACCGGCAGCCCGACGACGTCTGGCGCATCGACTACCAGCTCCGCGACGACGAAGACCCCGACGAGGCGGTCAGGCCCGAGAACGTGCTGCCGCGCGTGCAGAGCCACCTCGACATGATCGGCGAGACCGAGCCGTGGCGGCCGCTGTGGATCTCCATGTACAACGCCAAGTGCCTGACCCTGCGGGACTATCGCCATGGCCGCATCCTGTTCGCCGGCGACGCCGCGCACCTGGTGCCGATCTTTGGCGTGCGCGGGCTCAATTCGGGACTGGACGATGCCGGCAACCTGGCGTGGAAGCTGGCCTGGGTGCTGCGCGGCCAGGCCAGCGACAGCCTGCTCGATAGCTACTCCGCCGAACGGCTGCACGCCACGCGCCAGAACCTTGCCTACGGCGCCAAGAGCACCGAGTTCATGGCGCCGCCAGACTTCGCCTTCAGGCTGATGCGCGAGGCTACGCTGCGGCTGGCGCCATCCGAGCCGGCGGTGCGTTCGCTGATCAATCCGCGGCAGTCGGCACCGGTTGCCTATGCCGATTCGGCGCTGAACGGTCCGAGCGACTTCGGCGCCGACTGCCCGGGCGCTGCGCCCGGCGTGCCGGCGCCGGAGATGCGCGTGGACGGCCCGGACGGCATCCGCCATCTGACGCAATGCTTCGGGCAGCGTTTCACGATGCTGTGGTTCCGGCACGGCGCCGACCGGCCGGCGCTGCCCGAACAGCTGGCCGCGCTGGCGCAGGAACATCCGCAAGCGCTGCAAGCGTACCAGGTGGTCAGCGGCACCCCGGCCGGCGCCGCCGCGCTGGCCGACGTCGACGGCCAGGCCCACGCCCGCTATGGTGCAAGCCCCGGCACGCTGTACCTGATCCGGCCCGATGGCTACGTGCTGGCACGCTGGCGCGAACCGTCATGGGACGCCGTGCGCGCCAC
Organism: Cupriavidus neocaledonicus; assembly: GCF_000372525.1. Lineage (GTDB taxonomy): Bacteria > Pseudomonadota > Gammaproteobacteria > Burkholderiales > Burkholderiaceae > Cupriavidus > Cupriavidus neocaledonicus. Next base: position 52,174 of record NZ_AQUR01000092.1, on the reverse strand, counting down.
CCTCGCCCCCCTGCTGCAAACCGGAGCCCGCCATGCAAGCTGAAGACCTCGACCAGGCCTATACCCGACTGTGCGAAGCCATGGGACGCACCGGCGAGGCCCGTGCGCCCCTGCTGCTGGCGATGGTATGCCTGGGCCTGATGAGCCGGCAGCCAGCGCTGGCGCCGGTGCTGGCGCTGATCGACGAAGCCGAGGCGCGCAGCCGCCAAGAGGCCGCCGGCGGCTCTACAATGCCGACGCCCGAAACGGAAACGCCATGAAGCCACTGCCACGCCTCGAACAGTTCCTGAGCTACCGCCTGCACCAGGTCAACAAGCTCAGCGACAAGGACAGCGCCGCCGCCTACCTGGAGCAATGCGGGCTGCTGCTCAGCGAGGGCCGCTGCCTGGCCGCGATCGGCGCCTTCGCGCCGCTGTCGGTCAACGCCCTGGCACAGCGTGCCAACCTGACCAAGGGCCAGGCCAGCCGCTCGGCGCAGGCGCTGGTGGCGCGCGGGCTGGTCAGCAAGGAGGCCAGCGCGGCCGACGGGCGCGGCGTGGTGCTGTCGCTGACCGCGCAGGGCAGGCCGCTGTACCGGCAGGCGATCGCCATGATCGCCCGGCGCAATGAGGAGATTTTTGGCTGCCTGAGCGAAGCCGAACAGGCGCTGCTGGGCGACCTGCTAGACCGGCTGGTGGCCCACGCCGGCCAGCAGGACGGGGAAGGTCCCGACGACGACGCGGACGCCTGAGCGCTCAGCGGCGCAACTGGTCCACCTGGGCGCGGGCGCCGTCGCGGCGCGCGGCCTCCGCCAACTCGTTGCTGACCACGGTCTGGCCGATCGGCGCCAGTGCGATGCCGGCCAGCTTCAGGTGCTGGATCGCGAACGGGATGCCGATGATGGTGACGAAGTTGGCCACCGCCGCCATGACATGGCCGATGGCCAGCCACACGCCGGCAAAGACAAACCACAGCACATTGCCCACCAGCCCCAGCGCGCCGGTGCCGACATCGTCGCGCCCGGTCAGTTCGCGCCGGCTGATGGCCTGCTTGCCGAACGGAAAAAAGGTGAAGCTGCCGATCACGAAGCAGGCCTTGCCCCAGGGAATGCCGATGATCGAAATGAAGGCCAGCAGCCCTGCCAGCCACCAGGCCAGGCCCATCGCCACGCCGCCAAGGATGAACCAGAGGAAGTTGCCGATCGCGCGCATGCTGTCGTTGCACCAGTGAGAAGAGGAACACGCATGATACGCAATGGCGTCGCGCCGGCACGGCGGCAAGGCGGTCTGCGCGGCCAAGGCGTACCCGTTTCTGCGTGCTGCGGGCGGGTCCGGCCAAGGCTGCTATGCGAGCCCGGTTGACCCGCGATAACGCTGGATTTACCTGCGCAACCCGCGCACTCGACCCGTCGCATTCCTGGCCTGCCGGTGCAAAGCGTACCCGTTTCTGCGTATCCGATGGATGGCCTGTCGCATTCGGCAAGCCTGGTGCCGCGGCGCTAGAATGTGCCCCTGCCGTGGTCCGCGCCCGTATCAGCCCACCTGCTGCCAACCATGGCGGCGGCCCGCACTTACCGCCACCTTTCCGCTCCACTGCCCCGCCATGAAGCCCACGCTGTTGATCCTGACCCAGGTCTCTCCTCATCACCGCGATGCCATTGCGGCAGTTTTCGACATCCTCTATGCGCCCGATGCCGCAAGCCGTGCCGATCAGCTCGCCACCCATGGCGAGCGCATCCGCGCGGTACTGACCATCGGCTCCACCGGCCTGAGCGCTGCCGACATCGACGCGATGCCGGCACTGGAACTGGTGTGCGCGCTGGGCGCGGGATTCGAGAACATTGCCGTGGCGCACGCCCGCGCGCGCGGCATCGTCGTGGCCAATGGCGCTGGCACCAACGACAGCTGCGTCGCCGACCACGCCTTCGCGCTGCTGCTGGCGACCGTGCGCGCGGTGCCGCAACTGGACGCGGCCACGCGCGCCGGCACCTGGCGCACCGCGCTGCCGCTGCGGCCCAATGTGTCGGGCAAGCGGCTGGGTATCGTCGGCCTCGGCACTATCGGCCGGCGCATCGCGCGGCGCGGCGAGGGCTTCGACCTGGAGATCGGCTATCACAACCGCACGCCGCGCGGTGACGCCGGCTACCGCTATTTCGACAACATCGGCGCACTGGCCGAATGGGCGGATTACCTGGTAGTGGCCACGCCGGGCGGGCCCGACACCCGCCACCTGGTGGATGCCAGGGTATTGGCGGCACTGGGCCCCGCCGGCTTCCTGGTCAATATCGCGCGCGGCAGCGTGGTCGACACCGAGGCGCTGGCGAGCGCGCTGCGCGCTGGCCAGCTTGGCGGCGCGGGGCTGGATGTCTATGAGAGCGAGCCCGAGCCGCCCTCGATCTTGCTCGACTGCCCCAACGTGGTCCTGACGCCCCACGTCGCGGGCTGGTCGCCCGAGGCGATTGCTGCCTCGGTGGCGCAGTTTCTCGAGAATGCGCGGCGGCATTTTGCCGGGCAACAGGTGTTGACGCCGGTGGCCTGAGCAGCGGCGCTCAGGCCTGCCGGAACACCACCCTGACCCGCAAGCCAGGCCCCGCATCCTCGAGCACCACCCGCGCGCCGTGCGACTGCGCGATCTCGGCGACGATGGCCAGCCCCAGGCCGCTGCCGCCGGTCGGGGCATCGGCCACGCGATAGAAGCGGTCGAACACGCGCGCGCGCTCTTGCGCGGGGATGCCGGGTCCGTTGTCGCTGACCACCAGTTCCACGCTCCGGCCGTCGGCGCCGCGCCGCACCGCCACGTCGATGCGACCGCCGGCCGGGATGTATGCGAGCGCGTTGTCCAGCAGGTTGGTCAGCAGGATGCGCAACGCATCGGCGTCGCCGCGTACCACCGCGGGGGTGGCGTCGGCGCTGCCGTCCAGGCCCAAGTCGATGTCGCGATCGAGCGCGGCCTGGGCCATCTCCGCGACCACGGCCGCGGCCAGTTGATGCAGCTCCACCGGTTCGTGCGGGGGCACGGCCGCGCCCGGTTCCTGCCGCGCCAGCGTCAGCAGCTGGGTGACCAGGTGGGTGAGCCGCTCCAGCCCCTGGCGCAGCTTGGCGATGGCTTCGTCGCGCGCGGCGCCGTCGTCGGCCCGCTCGACCAGTTGGGCCTGCAGCTGCAGCGCGGTCAGCGGCGTGCGCAGCGCGTGCGCGGCATCGGCGACGAAGGCGCGCTGGGTGTCGATGGCATGCGAGAGCCGCGCCAGCAGCTGGTTCAGCGCCGCGCTCAGCGGCGCGATTTCGTCGGGCATCGGGCGCACCGCCAGCGGCGCCAGCGTGTTGGCGTCGCGCGCGCGCACCTCGGTGGCGATCTCGCGCAGCGGGCGCAGGCCGCGGCCCACCGCCATCCACACCAGCCAGCCCAGCAGCGGCAGCAACAGCAGCAGTGGCGCCACGGTGCGCAGCGCCATGCGCGCGGCCAGCGTGCGGCGCGCGCTCATCGGCTGCGCGATCTGCACCACGGCGGGACCCAGCTGCATGCTGTACAGCCGCCATTCGCCCTGCTGCGTGGTCACGTTGGAGAACCCCAGCTCGGCGCGCGCGGGCAGTGCCGGGTGCGAGTGCGACAAATAAAGGCTGCGCCCGGAGCCGTCCCAGATATGGATCACCACATCCTCGTCGGCATGCCCGAGGTCGCCGGGCGCGCCGACGAAGGGCGGCGCCAGCGGATTGGCGAACTGGCTCGGCAGCGCCGCCGCCATCTGCTTCATCTGGTAGTCGAACAGCGCGTTGGCCTCCTGCCGCGCCTGCCCGTAGATCAGCGCGGTGGCGATGGCGATGCCGGCCACCAGCCCGGCCGCCAGCCACCCCAGCAGCGTTCGCTGGATCGAGCGCATCAGCCGCCCTCCCCGTCGCCATGCGCCGCCGCTTCGCTGTCCAGGCGCGGCACCACATAGCCCACGCCGCGGATATTGCGGATCAGCGCCGCGCCGAACTTCTTGCGCAGCGCGTGGATATAGACCTCGACCGTGTTGCTGCCGACTTCGTCGTCCCAGCCATAGAGCCGCTCCTGCAGCTGCGGCACCGACCACACCTTGCCGGGGCGCGCCATCAGCGCCGACAGCAGCGCGAATTCGCGCGCCGACAGCCGCACCGGTTCGCCGCGGCAGGTGGCTTCGCGCGTGGCGGGATTGAGCACGATGTCGCCATAGGTGACCAGCGGTTCGGCGCGCCCGGCGGCGCGCCGTGCCAGCGCATGCATGCGCGCAGCCAGTTCCTGCAGGTCAAAGGGCTTGACCAGGTAATCATCGGCGCCGGCATTGAGCCCGGCGACACGGTCGGCGACGGCGTCGCGCGCGGTCAGGATCAGCACCGGCGTGGGCACGCCGCGCGCCCGCAGCGCGCGCAGCACCTCCAGGCCGGGGCGGCGCGGCAACCCCAGGTCGAGCAGGATCAGGTCGTAGCACGCCTGGCCGTCCGCCGCGGTGCTGGCCGCCGCCAGGCCCGCATCGCCGTCGCGTACCCAATCGACGGCAAAGCCTTCCTGGCGCAGCGCCAGCTTGACGCCCTCGCCGATCATGGCGTCGTCTTCGACCAGCAGCACGCGCATGGCTAGGCGTTCCCGGCCGTGCCGCCAAGGCGTTCGGCCAGCGCTTGCGCCAGCCCTGCCAACGCCGGATGGCTGGCGGTGATGACATGGACCGGCACCGCCTCGAGCCAGCCGCGCATGCGGCCCTTGGCGACAAAGCGCTCGGCGAACACCGAATCCCGCAGCGCCGGCACGAAGCGCGGCAGGATGCCGCCGCCCAGGTACACCCCGCCGCGCGCACCGATGACCAACGCGACATCGGCCGCGACCGAGCCCAACAGCCCGAAGAACACCGCCATGGCGCGCTGGCACAGCGGGTCGTTGCGCTCGAGCGCGCCGGCGGTGACCTGCGCCGGCTGCAGCGGCGCAAGCAAAAGCGTACCCGTTTCTGCGGCCAGCGCGGCATGGATATGCGACAGGCCGCTGCCGCTCAGCAGCCGCTCGGCCGAGACCCGGCCGACGTTGCGATGGGCCGCGCGCCAGGCGATCCATTCGTCGTCGGTGTCGGGCATCAGCTCGATATGGCCGCCTTCGCCCGCCAGCGCCACCGCCTGCCCGCCCGGCGCCGGCACCAGACCGGAAACACCCAGCCCGGTGCCGGGCCCGATCAGCGCCAGCGGCGCGGTGCGCACCGCGCTGCCGGCGCGCACCTGGGCCAGGCCGTCGGCGGGCAGGTGCGGCAGGGCCAGCGCCAGCGCGGTGAAGTCGTTGATGGCCACCAGCGTCTGCAGCCCCAGCGCGCGCCGCATGCCGTCGATCGAGAAGGTCCAGTTGTGGTTGGTCAGCCGGACCTGGTCGCCGGTCACCGGATTGGCCAGGCCGATCGCCGCATGGCGCGGCATGGGCTGGCGCGCGCCGGCCAGGCCGTCGAGATACTGGCGCAGCGCGGCCTCCAGCGACGGAAAATCCGCCACCTTCAGCGCCGTCACGGGCCCGATCCGCATCGGCGCGGTCTCCAGCGCAAAGCGCACGTTGGTGCCGCCTACATCGCCGAGCAGGCGGGGGAAGTCAGCGGAGAAGGATGCGGTAGTGGCCATGGCTGCGGATCTCGTTCCTCGCGGAAAAATGGGACCAGGGGCGGCGCTCAGGTCCTGAACACGTCAAGCCCGTGCCGGTGCCGCGACAGCACCAGGCTCACCGGCAATGACGGCGTGGGGCCCTGCAGCGCGCGCTCCAGCACCGCGGCCTTGGCCGCGCCGGAGACGGACAGGAACACGCGCTCGGCGGCCAGCAGCGCGGCCAGGTTCAGCGTGATGCGCGCATGCGGCGCCACCGACGGACGAGTGATGACGTAGCCCGGCTGCGGCTCGCTCAGCGCGTCCTGCAGTTCGGGCGCATCCGGGAACAGCGAGGCGGTATGGCCGTCCTCGCCCATGCCCAGCACCACCACGTCGGGCTGGCGGAACGCGGCGTTGGCGCGCGCCAACGCCTGCGCGGGCGAGGCGGCGTCCTGCGCATCGGCAATCAGCGGCACGAAGGCGGCACTGGCCGCGGCCTCGCGCAGCAGGTGGGCGCGCACCAGCGCGGCATTGCTGTCGGCGTGGTCGGGCGGCACCACGCGTTCGTCGACCAGCGTGATGGTCACCGCTTCCCAGCGCACGTGCCGGTGGCGCAGCCGCTCGAACATCGCCACCGGCGAGCGCCCGCCCGAGACCGCCAGCACCGCCCAGCCCTTGACCCGCACGGCGAGCTCGAGCGCATTGCCGATCGATATCGCCAGGGCCTCGGCCTGGTCCATCGGCGTGGGATGTTCAAACAGGCGCATGCCGGCCTCCTTTGCAGTGATGCGAGCCGATGGCTCTAGGCTTCTTCGTGCCACAGGCCGCCGTCGCGCGACATCAGCGCCGACGACGCCGCCGGCCCCCAGGTGCCGGCGGTATAGGGCTTGGGCGGGACCGTGCTGGCTTCCCAGGTGTCGATGATGGGCTCGACCCAGCGCCACGCCTGCACCTGCTCGTCGCGGCGCACGAACAGGCCCAGCCGGCCGCGGATCACGTCCAGCAGCAGCCGTTCATAGGCGCCGGCGCGGCGCACCTTGAACGAGTTGGCGAAGTCCAGGTCGAGCGAGGTGGGCGTCAGTTCCAGCGTATCGCCCGGCTGCTTGACCAGGCAGTACAGGCGGATGCTTTCCTCGGGCTGCAGCTGGATCACCAGCCGGTTCTGCGGCGACTGTGTCAGCGGCCGCGGGAAGATCGCGTGCGGCACGTCGCGGAAGTGGATCACGATCTCGGCCACGCGCGACTGCATGCGCTTGCCGGTGCGCAGGTAGAACGGCACGCCTTCCCAGCGCCAGTTGGCGATCTCGGCCTTGATCGCGACAAAGGTCTCGGTACGGCTGTCCGGCGCGATGCCCTCTTCCTCCAGGTAGCCCGGCACCGGCTTGCCGCCGATCGCGCCGGAGCGGTACTGGCCGCGCACGGTCTTCTCGGCCACGTCCTGCGGCGTGATCGGCCTGAGCGCCTTCAGAATCTTGATCTTCTCGTCGCGGATGGCGTCTTCGCTCAAGCTGGCAGGGGGCTCCATGGCCACCATGCACAACAGCTGAAGCAGGTGGTTCTGCACCATGTCGCGCAGCGCGCCGGTGCGGTCGTAGAAATCGCCGCGCGTTTCCACGCCGAGTTCTTCGGCGATGGTGATCTGCACGTCCTGCACCCATTCGCGGCGCCACAGCGGCTCGAACAGCGCGTTGCCGAAGCGGATCGCCATCAGGTTCTGCACCGACTCCTTGCCCAGGTAATGGTCGATGCGGTAGATCTGCTCTTCGGCAAAGAACTTGGCCACCGCGGAGTTGATCGCTTCGTTCGATTCCAGGTCATGGCCCAGCGGCTTTTCCAGCACGATGCGGACGTTGGGCGCGTGGCGCGTGTTCAGCCCGGTGCGCGCCAGCTGTTCGCAGATCGACACGAACAGGTGCGGCGCGGTGGCGAGATAGCACACCACCACCTCGGGCTTGCGCGACAGCACCTGCCCGGCCAGCGCATCGAAGTGCGCCGGCACGCGTGCATCGGCCTGCACGTAGACGATGCGTGCGCAGAACCTGTCCCATGACTCGGGCGGCGCATGGGCCAGCGCGGGACGCACGGTCTGTTCCAGCGAGGCGATGTAGTCCGCGCTCGACATCGGCTGGCTGCCGGTGGCGAGGATGCGCGCCGCCGGATGCAGCAGCCCCGCGTGGTGCGCATCGAACAGGGACGGCAGCAGCTTGCGCCGCGCCAGGTCGCCGGTGCCGCCGAACAGCACCATGTCGAAATCAGGCATGCTCACCCTGCGCTCCTTGAGGATTCGAGTTGTCGCGGCCGGCGCGCGATGGCCGGCCGGAGTAGCGGCCAGTTTACGTGAGTCGCTACGGCTTGGCGAGGCAAGCGTACCCATTTCTGCGTGGTTCGCGCCGGGACCCGGCTGGCCACCAGCACGCCTGCGCCGTGCAGGGCCCGGCAAAGTGCGCTAGGCTGAAAGCTCCCCCGCAGGAGAACCCCATGCCACGTCATCCAGTGCTCGAGCGGGTCACCGCCCGCATCGTCTCCCGCAGCACCGCCTCGCGCCAGGCGTATCTTGACCGCACCCGCGCCATGGCCGGGCACAAGGTCGAACGCGCGCAGCTTTCCTGTACCAACCTCGCCCACGCGGTGGCCGCCATGCCGGACGCCGCCAAGATCCGGCTCAAGGCCGACGAGCGGCCCAACCTGGCCATCGTCTCGGCCTACAACGACATGCTGTCCGCGCACCAGCCGCTGGCGGCGTTCCCGCAATGGCTCAAGGAAGCGGCGCTCGACGCCGGCGGCACCGCGCAGTTTGCCGGCGGCACGCCGGCGATGTGCGACGGCGTCACGCAGGGCCAGGACGGCATGGACCTGTCGCTGTTCTCGCGCGACGTGATCGCGCTGGCCACGGCGGTGGCGCTGTCGCACCAGATGTTCGATGGCGCGCTGTACCTGGGCGTGTGCGACAAGATCGTGCCCGGCCTGGTGATGGGCGCGCTGTCCTTCGGCCACCTGCCCGCGGTGTTCGTTCCCGGCGGGCCCATGACCACCGGCATCAGCAATGACGAGAAGGCGCATACGCGACAGCTCTATGCCGAAGGCAAGATCGGCCGCAAGGAGCTGCTCGAGGCCGAAACCCGCTCCTACCACGGACCGGGCACCTGCACCTTTTACGGCACCGCCAACTCCAACCAGATGCTGATGGAAATGATGGGCCTGCATCTGCCGGGCACGGCCTTCATCAATCCCAACACGCCGCTGCGCGAGGCGCTCACGCGCGAGGCCGCGCGCCAGGCGCTGAAGCTTGTTCACGGCGGCGAGCGCTATACGCCGGTGGCCGAGGTGCTGGACGAGCGCGCCTTCGTCAACGGCATCGTCGGGCTGCTGGCCACCGGCGGCTCCACCAACCATACGCTGCACCTGATCGCGATGGCACGCGTGGCCGGCATCGTGCTGAGCTGGGACGATTTCGACGAGCTGTCGGCGGTGGTGCCGCTGCTGGCGCGCGTGTACCCCAATGGCAAGGCCGACGTGAACCAGTTCCAGGCCGCCGGCGGGCTGCCGGTGGTGATCCGCGGCCTGCTCGCACTCGGTCTGCTGCATGACGACGTCACCACCGTCGTCGGCCAGGGCCTGCAGGACTACACGCGCGAGCCGGTGCTGCGCGACGGCAAGCTGACGTGGATCGACGGCCCCGCCGCGCCGCTCGACGACAGCATCGTGCGCGGCGCCGAGGCGCCCTTTGCCCCGGACGGCGGCATCAAGCTGCTCGACGGCAAGCTCGGCCGCGCGGTGATCAAGACCTCCGCGGTCAAGCCCGAGCACCAGGTGGTGCAGGCGCCGGCGATCGTGTTCGCGCATCAGGACGACGTGCTGCACGCCTTCAAGCGCGGCGAGCTGGAGCGCGACTTCGTTGCGGTGCTGCCATGGCAGGGCCCGGCCGCGTGCGGCATGCCGGAGCTGCACAAGCTCACGCCCGCGCTGACGGTGCTGCAGGACCGAGGCTTCCACGTCGCGCTGGTCACCGACGGACGCATGTCGGGCGCATCGGGCAAGGTCCCGGCCGCCATCCACGTCTGCCCGGAAGCGCTGCGTGGCGGCGCGATCGCGCGCGTGCGCAGCGGCGACATGATGCGCGTCGACGCGACCGCGGGCACGCTCGACGTGCTGGTGTCCGACGACGAATGGCAGGCGCGCACGCCCGCGCGCCCTGACCTCGGCGCCAACCGCCATGGCGTCGGCCGCGACCTGTTCGCGACCTTCCGCCGCCAGGTCAGCACGGCAGAAAGCGGGGCCTGCACGCTGTTCTCGGACGAGGGCGAGGCACAGGACGCGCGCGGCTAGCCCGGCTGGCGCGCGGGCTGGCGCGAGGGCTGGTGCGAGGGCTGGTGCGAGGGCTGGCGCGATGACGGAGCGGCCGGCCGCGGCGCAGAAGTCGGCGCGCCGTCGGCTACCTTGACCGCGTCCGGCACCGACGACGAACCCGGCACGTGCAGCTCCTGGATCGGCACCGCCAGCTTGCTGCCGGCCTGCTCCAGCACCTGCTTGATGCGCTCATAGAATGCGAAGCGCACGTTCCAGTAATCGTCGTTCGAGGTCCAGTAACGCACGTTCAGCGTAATGCCCTGCTGCGTGTAGTTGACCACCATGGTTTCGGCGGCGGGCTCGGCCAGCAGCCGCGGCTCGCGCGCCAGCATCGCGCGCAGCGCTTCCAGGCTGCGCTGCACGTCGCTGTCGAAGGTCACCGTGGCCTCGATGTCCGCGCGCCGCGTGGCGTTCTCGCTGTAGTTGGTGATGGCGCTGCCCCACAGCTTGCCGTTGGGCACGCGCAGGCAGACGCCGTCGAAGGTGGTCAGCTCGGTCATGAAGAGCCCGGTCTCGCGCACCGTGCCGGCGATGCCCTGCGCATCGATGTACTGGCCCACGCGGAACGGGCGCAGCAGCACCAGCATGATGCCGGCGGCAATGTTCTGCAGCGTGCCCTGCAGCGCCAGCCCGATCGCCAGGCCGGCGGCGCCCAGCATGGCGATGATGCTGGCGGTCTGCACGCCGAACTGCGACAGCACCAGCACGATGGTCAGCACGCGCACCATCCACTGCAGCGCGTTCGCCAGCAGCGGGCGCATGGTGGCATCGACATGGGTGCGGCCCAGCGCTGCGCGCGCCGCGGTGCCGACGCGGCCCGACAGCCACCAGCCGATCATCAGGATCAGGATGGCCGCCAGGCAGTTCATGCCCTGGTTGATGGCGAAGCGGACCAGGTAGGACCAGCCCGCCTCAAGCTGGTCGGCATCGATGAAGTTGAGATCCATGGGAGCGGCTCCGTTTGCGGTTGTTGTCAGGGTTGTCGACGGTGCTGGCCTGGGGCGGCGATGCGTACCCGTTTCTGCGTGCCGTGGCAGCACTCCGGATGGACTTGCCGGAACGCCGGACGCGGGATCACGTTTGACAAATTCATGAACTTTGAATGCAAGATGTCAGACGATCACCGACAAAGCCGGAAACACGACACATAGGAGGGGACAAGCGAAGCGGTAGCGGGTTCCCGCGATCTCGCGCAGGATCCGGCAGGCGCCGGCGCCAGGCCTTGCGCCGCAACGGCTGGCGCCGGATCGGCCGGATCCGGAAAAGCTACGCCCCCGCGCGCCAGGCGCCGGGGGGCACGCCAAACGCGGCCTGGAACCGGCGGCTCAGGTGGCTGGCCGAGGCAAACCCGGCGCGGGCGGCCACCTCGTGCAGCGGACGGCGTGGATCGGCCAGCAGCCGCCGCGCCCGCTCCAGGCGACTCTGCAGCACCCACGCGTGCGGCGGCATGCCGAACGACACCCGGAACATGCGCGCGAAGTGGAATTCCGACAGTCCCGCCAGCGCCGCCAGTTCGCCCAGCGTCGGGTTGCCCTCGGGATGGTTCTCGATCCAGTCGCGCACGGTTCGCCGTGCCTGCGCGGACAAGCCGCCGCGCCAGTCGGTCGGGGCGGCGCGGCCGGCGTGGGTCAGCACCAGGTGGCAGAGCGCCTCGTGCGCCAGCGCATTGCCGGCCATGCGTGCCTCGGGCGACAGCCAGTCGAGCCCGGCAAGCCGCTGGCTCAGGGCATGCAGGCGCGGATCGTCGGCAAAGGTCAGGTCGCGCAAGGCCACCGAGCGCGGTTCGCGGTCGAGCAGGCGCACGCAGTGCCAGGCCAGGGTTTCGGGACGGAAATACAGATGCAGGAAGCGCTGCGAATCGCCGACGTGCCAGCGCGACTCATGGTCGGCCGGCAACAGGCACAGCTTGCCCGGAGCGCCCTTGTTGCCGGGCTGGTCGCGCCGGTAGGTGCCGTGACCACCCTGCAGGTAGACCGACATGGTGTGGTGGCCGGGCCGGGCGTAGCCGGTGCTGTCGTTCCGGTTGCGCCACAGCGCCACGCCCAGGCCGTCGCCCAGCGCGGCGGCGCGCTCCAGCGAAGCGCGCGAGCCGCTGAGCGCGGCGAACACCGCGTGGCGCTGGAGCGGATCGGTCGGCAAGGTCATGTGGCGCAAGGCGTGGCGGGATGCGGGCAGTGATGAGCGGCGCGACTTTCAGCGACGAAAGTTGGCGCGCGAGGCATCACTATACCGCCGTCAGCGCTGCCGCCGCGCACGCAGAAACGGGTACGCTCCGGGCATCGCCATGCAGGCCCGCGCGCGCCATGCCTGTTCAGGCGGGATGTTCATGCAGCTTGTCGCGCGCCGCCAGCGCCGGGAACAAGCGCATCCACACCGCCACCACCAGCAGCGTGCCGACACCGCCCAGGACCACCGCGCCCACCGGGCCGAACAGCGCGGCGGTGACGCCCGACTCGAACTCGCCCAGCTGGTTGGAAGCGCCGATGAACACCGAATTGACGGCACCCACGCGCCCGCGCATGTCGTCGGGCGTGTCCAGTTGAACCAGCGTCGAGCGCACCACCACGCTGATCATGTCGGAAGCGCCCAGCACCACCAGCGCCGCCATCGACAGCGGCAACCAGGTCGAGACCCCGAACACCACCGTGGCGACGCCGAACACCGCCACCGCGGCGAACATCACGCGCCCGGCGCGCCGGTTCAGCGGATGGCGCGCCAGCCACAGCGCCATCGCCAGCGCGCCGATGGCCGGGGACGAGCGCAGCAGCCCCAGCCCCCACGGCCCGGTATGCAGGATGTCGCGCGCGTAGATCGGCAACAGCGCCGCGGCGCCGCCCAGCAGCACCGCGACCATGTCCAGCGAGATCGCGCCGAGCAGCACCGGGCGGCTGCGGATATAGGCGAAGCCGGCAAAGACGGTGCGCACGCTGACCGGCGCGGTCAGCCGCTGCGCCGCCTGGCGCAGGCGAATCCCGCCCACCAGCACGGCGGCGACGGCAAACAGCGTCGCGCTCAGCGTATACACCACGCCCGGGCCGGCCACATAGGCGAAGCCGCCGATGGCCGGGCCGATGATGATGGCGGCCTGCCCCGCCGAGCTGGCCAGCGCCACCGCGCGCGGCAGCTGGCGCGGCGTGACCACGCTGGGCAACAGCGCCTGCAGCGTCGGGTTCTCGAATGCACGCGTAGCGCCGATCAACGCGACGAAGACAAAGATGTGGTGGCTCTCGATCCAGCCGCCCAGGCTGGCGGCGGCCATGCCGGCGGCCAGCAGTGCTTCGAGCGACTGGCAGGTGCGCACGATGCGGCGCCGGTCGAAGCGGTCCGCCACATGGCCGGACATCAGGATCAGCGCCACCGACGGCAGGAACTGCACCAGCCCGACCATGCCCAGCATCAGCGGGTCGCGCGTCAGGTCATACATCTGCCAGCCCACCGCCACGGTAAAGATCTGGTAACCGATGGTGGTGCAGAGCCGCGCGAACCAGTAGCGGCGAAAAACGGAATCACGGAAGACGCTGTCCGGCTCGGCGGCCGGAACGGTGGCAGGGGAAGACATGGACGGGGGCAGGAAGGGAACTGGGCTTGCGCCAGCGGAGCGGTTCGCCGGGCGCAAAGGGCAGATTCTAAAGCGTGCGCTTAATTGATGCATGCAGATGCCCACTTCTGTACACGTGGTTTACCAAATGTGCGAAATGAAGCGCAAATCACCGCTCATTGTCCGCACAATGATGCGGAGACGCGACAGGCGCAGGGAGCGCAGCGTCGGGCTTCTCGCCTTTGAGAATCACTCGCATTTATAATCGCCGCCCATTGGCGCGACCGCCCGGACCACCGTTTCCGGCGCAGCGGGACGCGCCGCTCTCCCAGGAACCTCACCTTGCAGCCCGCTTTCCGCCTGACCGGGGGTGCCATCGGCGCCGCCCTGCTGTTTGCCCAGCTCGCCGCCATGCCGGCTCACGCCGCCGAGCCGGCTTCCGCAACCCCCGCCACTGCCGCCGCCAATACCGAGGCCACGCTGAACACGGTCACCGTGGTCGGCAACTGGCTGGAAAACGCCAACGAGGCCAAGGTGCTGGAGCATCCGGGCGCGCGTACCATCGTCGACCGCGAGACCTTTGCCGAAGCCGGCGCCAACAATGTGCGCGAAGTGCTGCGCCGCATTCCGGGCGTGCAGGTGCAGGAGAACAACGGCACCGGCGGCAGCGATGTCTCGCTGAACGTGGGCGTGCGCGGGCTGGCCTCGCGGCTGTCGCCGCGCTCGACCATCCTGATGGACGGCATCCCGCTGGCGGTGGCGCCCTACGGCCAGCCGCAGCTGTCGATGGCGCCGCTGTCGCTGGGCAACCTCGAGACCATCGACGTGGTGCGCGGCGCGGGCTCGGTGCGCTACGGCCCGCAGAACGTGGGGGGCATCATCAACTTCGTGACGCGCCCGATCCCGACGACCTTCGCCGCCGACGCCTCGGTCTCGACCGACATCTACAGCCACGGCGGCAACGTCAAGACCAACCCGACCGCATTCATCGGCGGCACCAACGAGCAGGGCCTGGGCGGGGCGCTGCTGTACTCGGGCATCCACGGCAACGGCTACCGCGCCAGCAACGACCACGTCAATATCGACGACCTGCTGCTCAAGGGTGCGTACCGGATCTCGAAGACCGACTCGCTGAGCGCCGCGTTCCACTACTACGAAGGCACGGCCGGCATGCCCGGCGGGCTGACGCCGGCGCAGTACGCGGCCGACCCGTTCCTGTCGGTGCGCCCCTACGACAATTTCAGCGGCCGGCGCCACGACTTCAGCCTGAAATACAGCCACAACGACGCCGACCGCAAGTTCGAGGTGCTGACGTACTACACCGACAGCTTCCGCGGCAGCAATATCGAGCAGGAAGGCACCGGCGCACAGGCGGGCCGGCGCCGCCTGACCGCGGCCCCGCGCAATTACCACACCTTCGCGATCGAGCCGCGCTACTCGCAGCTGTTCCGCGGCGACAGCATGAGCCACGAGGTCAGCGTCGGCTATCGCTTCCTGCGCGAAGCCAGCGACGAGCAGGCCTCGCGCACCGCGTACTACGTGCCGGGTTCGGTCGATGCCACCACCCTGCCTTCGCCGGTCTACCAGTGGCGCACCGGCGGCACCACCGCCAACGCGGTCTATCTCGACGACACCATCAACGTCGGCAACTGGACCATCACGCCCGGGCTGCGCTACGAGTTCATCCGTTCGTACGTGACCGACCGCTTCAGCAACGTGCGCCGCGACGTGTCTTCGGATGAGCCGCTGCCGTCGCTGGCGGTGATGTACCACGTCAGCGACCAGTGGAAGCTGTTCGCCAACGCCGGGATCTCGTTCGGTCCGCTGCAGTATTTCCAGATCGCGCAGACCACCAATGGCCTGACGCCGGAAAAAGCCAAGACCTACGAGATCGGCACGCACTTCAACGCCAATGGCTGGGGCGGCGAGCTGACGCTGTTCAACATCGACTTCGACGACGAGCTGCAGCTGCGCGGCGGCACCGGCGGCGCGCCGGATGCGTGGACCAACCTCGGCGCCACCACCCACCGCGGCGTGGAGTCGTCGCTGCGCTATGACTTCGGCGCGCTCGACAAGTCGCTGATCGGCCTGTCGGCCTACGCCACCTACACCTACACCGAAGCCACCTACAACCAGGGCAACTTCGCCGGGCGCGACCTGCCGTTCTATTCGCGCCATGTGGCCACGGTGGGCATGCGCTATGCGCGCAACCGCTGGTCGCTCAATGTCGACGGCTTTGCGCAGTCCAAGCAGCACTCGCCGGGCGACCCGAGCACGTCGACCACCTACCAGACCGCGGAGAGCGCCAACGGCGCGCTGGGCGATATCCCAGGCTATGCGCTGATGAACCTGCGCGTGGGCTATGACTTCGGCAAGGCGGCGCAGAACCTGAAGCTGGCGGTGGGCGTGAAGAACGTGTTCGACAAGCGCTATTTCACGCGCTCGACCGACAACAATGCGGGCAAGTATGTGGGCATGCCGCGGACGTTCTATATCCAGGCGTCGCTGGCGTATTGATTGGCTGTAAAAGCGCCGGGCAAACCCTCCGCACAGCAAAACGGCTCGCCATGGCGAGCCGTTTTGCTTTGCACGAGCGCGATGATCAGACGATCTCGCGCGTCTCCAGGAACTGCAGCTCCGGGAACCGCTCCTGCGTCAGGCGCAGGTTGACCATGCTCGGCGCCAGGTAGACATGGTCGCCGGCACCGTCCAGCGCCACGTTGTGCCCGGCCTTGGCGATCAGCTTCTCGATCTCGGCCGGCGTGCCCTTGAGCCAGCGCGCGGTGGCGCATTCGTGCGATTCGAAGATGGCGTCGACGCCGTACTCATGCTCCAGCCGGTGCGCCACCACGTCGAACTGCAGGATACCCACGGCGCCCAGCACCAGGTCATTGGACGCCAGCGGCCGGAACATCTGCGTGGCGCCCTCTTCCGCCAGCTGCTGCAAGCCCTTCTGCAGCTGCTTGACCTTGAGCGGGTTGTTCAGGCGCGCGCGGCGGAAGAATTCCGGCGCGAACGACGGGATGCCGGTGAACTTGAGCGGCTCGCCCTCGGTGAAGACATCGCCCAGGCGGATGGTGCCGTGGTTGGGCACGCCGATGATGTCGCCGGCGTAGGCTTCTTCAGTGGTGTTGCGGTCCTGCGCCATGAAGGTGATGGCGTTGTTGATCGCCACGGTCTTGCCCGCCGACACGTGCAGCAGCTTCATGCCACGCTCGAAGCGGCCCGAGCACACGCGCACGAAGGCAATGCGGTCGCGATGGCGCGGATCCATATTGGCCTGGATCTTGAACACGAAGCCGGTGAACTTCGGCTCCTGCGGCTCGACCACGCGCGAATCCGTATTGCGCGCCAGCGGCGGCGGCGACAGCTCGCACAGCGCATCCAGCAGCGACTGTACGCCGAAGTTGTTGATGGCCGAGCCGAAGTACACGGGCGTCTGCTTGCCGTTGAGGAAGGCCTCCTTGTCGAAGGTGTGCGAGGCCCCGCGCACCAGTTCGATCTCGATGCGCAGCTCTTCGGCCTGGCTGCCGAGGATGCGGTCCAGCTCCGGATTGTCCAGGCCGTCCAGGATCGCCGCGGTGCCCTTGTCGCCGTGCGGGTCGAACAGCTGCACCTTGTCGTCGATCAGGTGGTACACGCCGCGGAAGGCCTTGCCCATGCCGATCGGCCAGGTCATCGGCGCGCACTGGATCTGCAGCACGTCCTCGATCTCGTCGAGCAACTCGATCGGCGAGCGGCCTTCGCGGTCGAGCTTGTTGATGAAGGTCAGGATGGGCGTGTCGCGCAGCCGGCAGACGTTCAGCAGCTTGATGGTCTGCGCTTCGACGCCGTTGACCGAGTCGATCACCATCACCGCCGAGTCCACCGCGGTCAGCGTGCGGTAGGTGTCTTCGGAGAAGTCCTCGTGGCCGGGGGTGTCGAGCAGGTTGACGATATTCTCCTGCGCCTTGCCGTCCGCGCTGTCGCGGCGGTACGGGAACTGCATCACCGACGAGGTCACCGAAATGCCGCGCTGCTTTTCCAGCTCCATCCAGTCCGAGGTGGCATGGCGGTCGGCCTTGCGCGCCCGCACTTCGCCCGCGACCTGGATCGCGCCGCCGAACCACAGCAGCTTTTCGGTCAGGGTGGTCTTGCCCGCGTCGGGGTGGGAGATGATGGCGAAGGTGCGACGACGCGCAATTTCAGGAACGAGCGAGCTCACGGCAGCGGAATCTGACTGGGAATATTGGGATGGCCCGGCGATGGCCGGAACCAGGACCGGCAGCGCCGCGGGCGGCCGCAGGGCCGGGCCCTGCGGGCACGCGAAGGGAATGGGGCGTTATTTTACCGGTTTGGGCGCCGCTACGGGATTTGCGTTATCGCCGGTCGGCGCGCGACCTCCGCCTGTCCGCTCCGGCGTGCTGCCGCTATTCGGCCAGCTTGTCCGCCGGCTTGCCGCGCAGGCTGCCGAACTGCAGCGCGTACTGGCGCGTCAGCTCGGCGCCGAAGAAAAAGATCTGTG
The DNA here is from genome assembly GCF_000372525.1 of Cupriavidus neocaledonicus. Lineage (GTDB taxonomy): Bacteria > Pseudomonadota > Gammaproteobacteria > Burkholderiales > Burkholderiaceae > Cupriavidus > Cupriavidus neocaledonicus. The sequence continues at coordinate 34,239 of NZ_AQUR01000092.1, read as the reverse complement.
CCGAGTAATACACCCACAGCATCAGCGCCACCACCGAGCCGGCGGCGCCATAGGACGAGGCCACCGCGCTGTTGCCCAGGTACAGCCCGATCAAACGCTTGCCGATCGAGAACAGCAGCGCGGTGATGACCGCGCCCATGGTGACGTCGCGCCAAGCAATGCGCGCATTGGGCAACATCTTGAAGATCACCGCGAACAGCGCGGTCACCACCGCGAACGAGAACAGCGAGGAGACCGCTTCGGCCACCGGCGCGAACCACGACTGCGTCCACAGCTGGCCCCAGACGCGCTCGACCACCGCCAGCGCCGCATTGACGATCAGCGACACCAGCAGCATGAAGGCCAGCACCAGCACCAGGCTGAACGACAGCAGGCGTGTGCGCAGCAACTGGCGCCAGCCGGCCGTGTCGGGCACCGGCACGTGCCAGATGTCGTCCAGGCTGCTTTTGAGTTCGGCGAAGGCGCTGGTGGCGCCGACCAACAGGATGCCGGTGGCGATCAGCGCTGCCATGCCGCTGCCGCCGGCGCGGTGCGTGGCGGCGAGGATGCCCTCGATGGCGGCCGCGCCCTGGTCGCCTACCAGTCCGGCGAGCTGCGCGAAGATCTCGCCGCGCGCAGCCTCGGCGCCAAAGAACAGGCCGGCGATCGAGATCACCAGCACCAGGATCGGCGCCAGCGAGAACAGCATGTAGAAGGACAGTGCCGCGCCCTTGCTGGCGGCGCGGTGGGCGAACCACGAGGTGACCGCGGCGCCCACGACGCGCAGCGTGCGCGCACCGGTGTGGCGGTCGGGCAGCCAGTGCGGGCGGTGCCGGCGCGGCGGCGGCACGCCTTCGGCGGCGGACGGGGAGGAAGGTTCGGTCTTGTCAGTCACGGCCTGGTGCTGGCGCGATCCGGCGCGGGCGCGCGGATGGATGGCGCGTGCGCGCGCGGCGGGCGCTGCGTTCATCATACTGCGCATTGCGCCCCTTGCCCAAGGCGCGCCTGGCGCGGCGCGCCGCAGGCGACCTGCTACAGTAAGACCAGGCATACCTGCCGGCGCATCCGTTGCCCGCGCGCCGGCGCAAGGAGGCACCCGTGACCTGCAACCTCCGCGCACGCCCGGCGGCCGTGCTGGCAATCATCGCCGTGCTCGGCTGCGCCGGCTGCGAGCGCAGCCAGCCTGGCCCCAAGCCCATCTCCGGCACCGCATCGGGCGCCATGCCCTCGGCAGCGCCTGCCGCGACACCGTCCAGCCCGGCCAATCCCGCGGGTACCTCGGGCCAGCCCCGCTGACGGCGCCATTGCCGCGTCATTTGCCGCGTCATTTGCCGCGTCATTTGCCGCCCCCATTTGCCGCCATTGCCGCACCCTGCGCGTACCCGTTTCTGCGTAGCCACACACCGCTGTTTCCGGGGCGGCGCGATGCACCGTAGTTACTCGCGTGCATGACTGATGTAAGGCTAGTTTCAACCGTGCAACGGGCCGCGAGGCCGTGACGCGGGTGTCGCGCGCACGGGAAAGCGCCGGCCAGTGCGCCCCGGCGGACTTCAGCGCCATGCCGGCGCCGCCACGGCGCCTGGGCACCGCGTTGCATTGGCGCAACCGATTGGTCCGGCGCCGCGGCGCAGTGGCGGCCAGGCATCGCGAACGGTCTCGCAAAGCCGCGTGGCACAAGCGTTTGCGGCCCTTGGCACACTTGTCGCTCTGCTTTGGCCGGGGCGCGCAAGTGCTTGCCTGCGCCAGTTCCGTCAACCCCGTCGTTGCGCGCTGGAGATCACCACATGCGTCATCCGCCTTCCCGCATGACGGCACGCCGGCGCGCATACCGCCTGGCCGGCCCGCCGCCGTCAGAGATAGACCTGGTGTCGGCGCCGCTGCTGCCTTATCCGCGCGCGCGGGTGCAGGCCGCGCGCAGCGCGCATGGCATGGCTTGCGCGGCGATCCGCGGACCGGCGCAGGCCAGTCCGGCCTGCCGCCGCCACGCTGGCAAGCGGCGCGCATGACGGACTGACACAACAAGCGGCACGCGAACCAGCGTGACCGCGCGGATTAGTGTTCCGTCCCCCGGCGGGCACTTTTTTTCCACAGGGAGATGCCGACCATGAAAGCTGCAATGCTCGCCACAGCGCTGGCGATCGGCTCGGGCAGCGCTGCAGCGGCCAGCTACGCGTGGTTCGACCGCCCCGACGCGGAGGCCGCAACCAGCCACGCCGCGGTCAGTCATGACGGCTATGTGCGCAGCTTCGGCTGGGCCTGGGGAGAATTGCGGCTGGATCCGGACACGCCGGGCGGTGAAGCACCGGCGCCGCCCGCGCGGCACGCACGCGACGGCCAGCGCGGCCGCGACATCGTGCCGTGGCCTTCGCAGGATGCCTGCGAGCCGCCGCGGCGGGCGCGCGGCAAGATCAGCATGAACCTTGCCACCGCGCCCGCGCAGGCGTCCGGCGGCGGGTTCACGGGCGGGTTCACGGGCGGGTTCGCGGACGGGTTCGCGGACGGAAAGGGGGCCGCAAGGCCCCCGCGGGTAGTGCGCTGACGTGCCGGCCGGCACGGGGAAAGGCGGAACCGGCGAGCGGACGTCGCCGGTTCCCCTTTCCCGCTGGCGCCCGTGCTGGCACAGGGACCGGCCGTGCGGCACGCGCGCGACCGATGTCCTGACTCCCTTCTGCCTCTTTTCCGCTATTCCCCCGCGGTCGCGTGGCTCTCCACACGGATGTTGTGCTTGTGCATGAGCCGGTACAGGGTCACGCGCGACACGTTGAGCTCACGCGCAGCCGGCACCACGTGGAAGCCGTGGCTGGCCATCACGGTGCGGATCGCTTCGCGCTCGGCCTCTTCGCGGATCGCATCGAGGGTCTTGCGCGGCAACTCGGCGCCGTTGTGCAGCTGCAGGTCTTCGGCGGTGATCTTGCGGTTGTCGGTCATCACGATGGCGCGGCGCACGCGGTTGATCAGTTCGCGCACATTGCCCGGCCAGGCGTACTGCATCATTGCCTGCGTCGCGCACGCGGAGAACCCGCGGATGCGCCGGTGCGCCTCGTGGCCGTGCTCGGCCAGCACCGCATTGGCCAGCAGCAGGATGTCCTCGCCGCGCTCACGCAGCGCCGGGATGGACAGCGTCAGTACGCACAGCCGGTGGAACAGGTCCGAACGGAAGCGCCCGTCGCCCTGCGCCGCGACCAGGTCCACGTGCGTGGCCGAGATGATGCGCAGGTTGAGCGGGATCGACTGGTGTCCGCCCAGCCGCGTGATCGTGCCCTGCTGCAGGAAGCGCAGCAGCGCCACCTGGCTTTCGAGTGGGAGGTCGCCGATTTCGTCGAGGAACAGCGTGCCGCCCTGGGCCTGTTCGATCCAGCCGATCTTGCGCTGGTTGGCTCCGGTAAACGCGCCCTTTTCATAGCCGAACAGCTCCGACTGCACCAGGTGCGAGGGAATGGCGCCGCAGTTGATGGCGATGAAAGGGCCCTTGCGCCGGCTCGAGGCATCGTGGATGGCTTGCGCCGCCAGCTCCTTGCCGGTGCCGGACTCGCCCGAGATGAACACCGGCGCTTCATTGTGCGCCACCTTGGCGAGCGAGCGGAACATCGCCCGCATCGCCGCGCATTCGCCGATCATGGTGCCGCGCGACGCGCTCTCCTGCGGGCGCGTGCCGTGCAGCGACGCCATGCCACGCGCATGCCGCAGCGTGTACAACAACTCCGGCATCGAGAACGGCAGGCGCACGTAGTCGACGCAATAGTCGCGGATCATCTGCCGTACCCGCTCGTCGGCCAGCATCGCGTCGGAGGTGATCGCCACCCAGGTGATATGCAGGTACTGCAGCGCCTGTTCCAGCTGCGCGAACTCGGCCTCGCTGTAGTCGGACTGCAGGTCGATCACGCCGGCCGTGGGCGGGCAGGCGCGCACCGCGCGCTCGGCGTCGCGAACCTGCGAGACGCGGCGGATTTCCCATTCCGTGCCGATCACGGAGGGGTCGAAACCAAAATCTTCATGACGCGACACGACCACGAGCTGTGCAGTGCGTGACGCCTTGCACAGTCGGTCCATCACGATCTCCCGGACGTTAGGCTTGTTCTTGGTGCCGGCACCCGCGGCCGCCGCAGCGGCGCGCGTCCGTGGCGGACGGTGGGGCTGAACTGGCTGCGGGCATGGGCCCGCGGTCGACGTCGGTGTCACGAGCTGGACAGACTGCGGGTGGCTTCATCAGGCGCGGCGAGGTAATCCGCGCCCGGCTGGAGTTGCGCGCGGATGCGCCGGCGCACGGCCTCCTTCTCGCGCATCAGCTCCACGCGAGGCGCCTGCGGCGACTGGCCGGAGTATTGATAGTAGAGGGTCTTGTAGGTCAGCTGGCTCAGGATCCATTCCTGCAGCAGCGTGCGCTGGCGCGCCAGTTCCCCTTCGAGCAGCCGATGGCGACGCAGCAGGTTGGACACCGCCGCACGGGCGCTATCGCTGAGTCCGCTGTCTTCGGCGAGCAGGGCGGCAACATCCGCGGTCGCCGCCTCGCAGACGTTGCGTTTGGCGGGCACTTCGCCTGCGGCTTCCCCCACGGCAGCCCAGGCCGGATGCATGGATCGGATGGATCGGTTACTGGACTCCCTGACAGGCCCGATGACGGGTCGCCGGATCTCTCCTGCGGTCATGATTATCCCCGTTGAACAACATCCCCCGGCACTGCACGTCTACGGTTTACCACTTTTCAGTTTTGAATTTTCTTGTCTGCGTGGCGCGCATGTTGTCCGCACGCTCCCGGATTGTGGACGGCGCCGTCATTGCTCTTGTCGGTCTCTGTTCCGAAAGCGCTGCCGCCCTGGCGCATTGCGCCGACGCGCTTCCAGCATGGCCCCGGCCACCCTGCCCGCATACACCGGAGTCAAGAAGGGGCGCTTGCCGCGCCCCTCTTTGCCACGCCTATAGTTCAGTGCATTTGCGGCGGTTTGTCCAGCTCTGAGTGGGTGACTTACAGCCAATCTCATCCGTTGGTATGAGCCCTCGCGCACACACGCGAGCATGCTGGCAGCCGCGACGCAGCGCGCCCCCGCGCGCATACGGCCGCGGACATACTACGCAGAAACAGGTACGCACCGACACCCCACCACGGCAGGGACATGCGCACGCTGCGGCCATCCATCGGTGATGAATCAGCCATGAATCGGTCACGTATCCGCGGCCTCGGCGGGCACGCAGAATCGGGTACGCTGCACCGGTCGCGCCGCATCGGAAGCGCGCAGAAACGGGTACGCCGCCACATCGTGCGCGCTGCACGGCGTGCCGTCACCGCGATAAAAAAGGCGGCCCTGGGGCCGCCCTGACAGCAAGACCTGTCGTGGTCCGCTCGCGCGCCGGTCAGTGCCCCGGGAGGTAATAGAACTTGAAGATGAACACCGCGGCAATGATCCACACCATCACCGGCACGCTGCGTGCGCGCCCGGTCAGCAGCTTGAGCGCCGCATAGGTGATGAAGCCGAACGCCACGCCGTTGGCGACGGAATAGGTGAAAGGCATGCCCAGCGCCGTCATCACCGCGGGCACCACCTCGGTGACGTCGTTCCAGTCGATTTCCAGCAATTCGCGCAACATCAGGCACGACACATACAACAGCGCCGGCGCGGTGGCATAGGCGGGCACCGTCCCGGCCAGCGGTGCGATGAACAGTGCCGCGAGGAACAACACGGCCACCGTCACCGCGGTCAGGCCGGTACGTCCCCCGGCCTGCACGCCCGAGGCGCTTTCGATATACGCGGTGGTGGACGACGTGCCCAGGAACGAGCCCGCCATGATGGCAGTGCTGTCGGCCATCAGCGCCTTGTTGAGCCGGTCCATCTTGCCGGCCTTGAGCAGGCCCGCGCGGTTGGCGACCCCCATCAGCGTGCCGGTCGCATCGAACAGCTCCACCAGGAAGAACACCAGCACCACGTTGATGATGCCAATCGACAAGGCCGCGGAGATATCGAGCTTGAACAGCGTCGGGCTGAGCGACGGCGGCGCGGAAAAGACACCGTGGAAGGTGTTGCCCGCAAAGGCGAAGCTCAGCAGCGTGGTGAGCAGGATGCCGATCAGGATGGCCCCCTTCACGCGCAGGTGGTCCAGCGCCACGATCACGAAGAAGCCGACGATCGCGAGCACCGCCGAAGGCTGGTGCAGGTCACCGATGGTCACCAGCGTGGCCGGGCTCGCGGTGACGATGCCGGCGTTCTTCAGCGCAACGATGGCGAGGAACAGGCCGATGCCCGCGGTGATCGCCACGCGGATCGAATGCGGGATGCCATTGACGATCATCTCGCGCACGCGGAACAGCGTCACCAGCAGGAACAGGCAGCCGGAGATAAAGACCGCGCCCAGCGCCGCTTCCCACGGGAAGCCCATGCCCTTGACCACGGTGTACGCAAAGTACGCGTTCAGGCCCATGCCGGGCGCCATCGCGATCGGATAGTTGGCGTAGAAGCCCATGATCAGCGTGCCGATCGCCGCGGCCACGCAGGTGGCGACGAACACCGCGTCCTTGGGCATGCCGGCGTCGCCGAGGATGGAGGGATTGACGAAGATGATGTACGCCATCGTCAGGAACGTGGTGATGCCGGCCAGGATCTCGGTACGGACATCGGTTTGGTGCTCGCGCAGCCTGAATACCCGCTCGAACAGCGACGGCGCGGCCTGGGGCGCTGCTGGGGTGGAGGTGCCCGACTTGGAAGCGGGATCCGGCATCGACATGAATGGTCTCCTGGTGTCTTATCGTGTCCGCGGCAACTGGAACCCATGGCTCCGTACCGGTGCCGATCGGGCTGGGCCTGACGCCGCGCCCCCCCGATCGGCAGGCGTACTCTGTACCGCCCGGCCCGGCGCCGTCACGGCGGGCACGAATAAGCAACATGCAAAAGGCGTGATGATCCCACGACGCCGCCAGGGCGGGCCAGCCCCGGGACGCAGGCGGCCAGCAGGTGCCATGGGGCCGTCCCCATCTTGACGCTGGCGGCAATCCCCCGTATAAACGCGGCTAGATTCAAGCGACGAGGCAACAGTTCATTCGTTAGCCACCGTCTGGTACTTCGGTTGTCCATGGTGTCCTTTCCTTGAGTTCCGTGTCGGATGACGTGTTCGTCATTGCGATCTTTTTTGTCCTTTTTCTGGAAAGCAAATCATGCAAACCGGTATCGTCAAGTGGTTCAACGACGCCAAGGGCTTCGGCTTCATCAAGCCGGACGCAGGTGGTGACGACCTCTTCGCTCACTTCTCGGAAATCCGCGCCGACGGCTTCAAGTCGCTGCAGGAAAACCAGCGCGTGCAGTTCGAAGTCAAGAACGGCCCGAAGGGCCTGCAGGCCGCGAACATCACCCCGCTGTAAGCGTTGACCGCCCCGGCGCACCTGGTGTGCGCCGTACAGCGTAAGAACCCCGCCACGGCGGGGTTTTTTGTTTTCTGTCGCGCCATCAGGGCGCGACATGGGTTTCCTCCTCCTTCTTCCCTCCTCTTTTCCGTCTCTTCGCGCGCCACCCCTGAGCGCGAGCCGCTGGTCGCCTTGAGCGATTTGCCTCGCAGAAACGGGTACGCAATGTTGCGCCGCGGGGCGACAAGCCACCTGGCCAACGCTCGCAGAATCGGGTACGCATCGCCTCCGTGAGCCTCCGGCTTTCCGGCCCATTACCACGCAGAAACGGGTACGCATTCGCCCCGCCTCGGCCCGCGCTTCCTCTTGGCACGCAGAAACGGGTACGCAGCGAATTTTTTTTCGTGCCCCGGTCTGCGCTCTCCCAGGCCGTCCAGGCCTGATCTATCCACATCCGCAGTTCGGATCTGCCGGCGCAGAAACGGGTACGCACCATATTGCGTTGCGGAACCCGGTCGCTGCCGCCTCCCCACGTGGTCCGTTCGCAGAATCGGGTACGCCTTTGCGCCGATTGGTCACCATGCGTGTTCGCAGAATCGGGTACGGATCGAGCAGGCATCGGCCTGGAGCTGCTTGAGGATGCCGGAACGCCCGCCGGAAGCGTCGCAGAAATGGGTACGCCGAAATAAATCCCCATTTCATCACGTATACGCTGGGTGTAAGTACTAGCTTTCTTGATAAGTCCCGTGTATAATGGAAACTTGGTGAATGCTCCGCCCACACCTCGGCAAAATCGGACGCAGAAACGGGTACGCCCCGTGGGATCGTTTCATGGCCCGAGCACGCAGAAACAGGTACGCCGACGAGCGCCGCCGGGGTGATCAGGCCGGTCGCAGAAATGGGTACGCCGCAGAAACAGGTACGCTGGCACAGCCGGCCGCTGTCGATCTGAGGCTGGCGCAGAAACGGGTACGCTTTGGCAGGGCTTTTCGCAGAAATGGGTACGCAGCGCGGTCCGTTGCGCCAGTTGGGCACGCCGACGCGAACTTGTTTCTGCGTGGATAACAGCCTGGCGGGGCAGTTATCCACCGTTTCTGGCGGGAACCTGCGCCCCGACGCCCCTGGCCCGCGTCGATCCCGCAGAATCGGGTACGCTTTGCGCGGTCTTGCCTGTGGAGAAGCCTGTGGGCGACCGCGGTTATCCCCGCAGAATCCGGTTCGCGCCTGCCGCAGATACGGGTTCGGGTGGCCGCAGATACGGGTTCGGCCCTTCGCTGAATCGGGTACGGAACGCCGCAGAATCGGGTTCGCCGGGCGGTGATTTCCCCTTATGAATCAAAGGGCTTGGCTTCACGTATACGGTTTACAAGTAGTTAACCCGTATCGGTATCGTTTACTGGTAGCTGATGGCTGGCGAACCGTGGACAACCCTGCCGGGTTGCCCACCGTCCGCCACCATGCGACCAGCCATTAGATCCTCCGGGCTGGCAAGAACCCCGCTGGCAATGCGATCGCTTGTGTACCTGTTTCTGCGTGACAAGCTTTGCGGCTTCGAGTACAAAGGCGGGTAATCCGAAGCAAGCCACTATGCCCATCAAACGCTCCCCGGCCGCCACGGGGGATCGAAGCGTCCTCGACCTGGACGCCGAACCCTCGCGCATCATTGTTCCCGGCAACGAGAACAACCTGGTTCCGTCCGAGAAATTCCAGCGCCTGTTCGACGAAGCGCAGGCCATGGAGCGCGAAGACGCCTGGCAAAGCGGCGAGGTCGGCTTTCTCAGCCGCGCCAGCGTGCAGGTCACGCTGCCATATCGCGCGCCTAAGGGCGCGCCGCCGGTCTGGACCCGCACCAGCGGCAATATCTCGCTGATGATCCAGCCGGGCTACTTCACGCAGCAACGCTCCGAGCGCGCCGCCAACGGCCGCCAGAAGCTGGTGTCGGAGACGGTATCGCTGGGATACCCGTATGGCTCCTATCCGCGCCTGATGCTGGCCTGGATCGGCAAGGAGATCATGGCGAAGAAAAAGCGCGGCGAATTCACCGGCACGGTGGAAGACCGGCGTATTTCGCTTGGTAATTCGCTGTCGGAGTTCATGTACAACCTCGGCATCCCGATGGCCACCGGCGGCAAGCGGGGCACCATGACGCTGGTGCGCCAGCAGATGATCCGGCTGTTCTCGGCGACCATCGCCATCGTGCAGAACAAGTCGACGCCGAGCCAGAATCAGAATCCCAACCACGAGCCGCTGTCGATCGATCGCGTGGGCTACCTGCTGGCCGATCAGCTGTCGACCTGGTGGGATCCGATGCAGCCGGGCCAGGGCTCGATGTTCGAGAGCTTCGTGGTGCTGTCCGAGCCGTTCTTCAACGAGCTGGTCAACCGCCCGGTGCCGGTGGACATGCGTGCGCTGAAGGCCCTCAAGCAGTCACCGTTCGCGCTCGACGTGTATTCGTGGCTGACCTACCGGTTCTTTACGATCCAGCGCCGCACCGAGATCCCCTGGGAAGCGCTGCAGATGCAGTTCGGCACGGAAACCGAAAGTGAACGCAAGTTCCGCGCGCTGTTCCGCAAGGCGCTGAAAGACGTGCTGGTGGTCTACCCCGGTGCCAAGGTAGACGCGGATTCGTCCAAGGCGCTGATCCTGCAGCCGTCGCGCACCAGCGTGCGCAAGCTGGGCTGACGCGCACCACGGGCGCACGGGTCCCGGACGCAAAAAAGGCAAGCGCGAAGCGCTTGCCTTTTTTGTTGCCCGCCGCGAACGCGTCGCGGCGGGTGAGAGCTCAGCCGAGGCTGGATCAGGCCGGCTTGATTGCCGAAGCCTGCAGGCCCTTCGGGCCTTGCTTGACTTCAAACGTCACGCGCTGCCCGTCCTTCAGGGTCTTGAAGCCCGAGCCCTGGATTTCGGAGAAGTGCGCGAACAGATCTGCACCACCGTCGTCCGGGGTAATGAAGCCAAAGCCCTTGGTCTCGTTGAACCACTTGACCGTACCGGTTGCCATAGGAATTTCCTTTTCGAAGCAAGTTCTTGTACACAACGCAAACAACCGTTCAAGCACGTTGAGTTCTCGTAGATACCGAACGGAAGCCGACGAGGTGACACGACTTGACTCGACTGTAGCGCGCATCATAACCACTTTGGATTACGGTGTCATGTGCGGCGTAATGCGCACTACAGATACTTTAGGCACATTCCGGTCCGATTTTCAAGCAATTTTACCGACTTGCCTGATTTCGCCCGCCGAAAGCGCAGTCCGGCGCCCACGCCCTTGAAACACAATATTTGTTAAATTGGAAAAAGGTTGATACGTCACCTGGTTTTGGCTACAGTTGCGCCTTAAGAATCAACCGCGCTTTCAGCGCTGAAAGAGAGGTCGCAGTGCCAGCCAAAATCATTACGGTCTTCAACCAGAAAGGCGGTTGCGGCAAGACGACGGTCAGCATGCACCTTGCCGGCACGCTGGGCTTGCGCGGTGCGCGCTCGATGCTGGTCGACATGGACGAGCAAGGCACCGCCACCCGATGGGCGGCACAGGCCAGCGACGAGCGGCCGTTCCCGGCATCGGTGATCGGGCTGGCGCCATCCGGGGGCGCCATGCACCGCGAGGTCCGAAAATTCGTCCAGGATTATGACTACATCGTTGTGGACTGCCCGCCTGCAGTCCATTCGGCGGCGCCATCCAGCGCGTTGCTGATTTCCGATCTCGCCATCATTCCCGTCGTGCCGTCCCCGCCGGACCTGTGGGCAGCGGTGGCCGCCAAGACGCTGGCCCAGCACGCCCAGGTACAGAATGAATCGCTGCTGATTCGCGTCATGGCCAATATGGTCCAGCGCCGGGTATCGATCGCGCGCCAGGCGATTGAAATCCTTGGCGATGATGGGGACGTCCCGCTGTTGAATTCGATGATCGGCTCGCGTTCGGCATTCCGAGAATGCCAGGCGATCGGCTGCACCGTCCATGGCGTGGCTGGCGCGCGCGAGGCGGTGCAGGAGGTCGACATGATGGTCGACGAAGTGTTGTCTTTGATTGAGCAATAGGCATGGCTACCAAACTAAAAAGCCTGAAGGCCGGCATGCTCGCCGGCATGGCGGCCGAGAAGAGCCGGAACGATACGATGGACCGCTTCGCGCGGGCGGAAGCGGCCATTTCCCAGCATCCCAATGGCCTGCTGCATGGCAGGGGAGCTGCCGAAACCTTGGCCGCTTTCAGCGCTGAAAGTCTCGACGACGTCGCCGCGGGCCGGCAGCTGATCCGGATTCCGCTGGCGCAGCTGCATGACAACCCGCTGAACGCGCGCCGCATCTACGATCCTGCCGTGGTGCAGGAGCGGGCCGCGTCGATCGCCACGCACGGCCAGAAGACTCCGGGCCTCGCGGCGCCGGATCCGGCGCGCCCGGGCCACTACATCCTGATCGACGGTCATTACCGCAAGCGAGCCCTGGCATCGGCCGGCAAGCTCGAGATGGAATGCTTTGTCGAGAACGACCTGAGCGACCTGGATTTCTACCGGCTGTCGTTCATGCTGAACGAGCAGCGCTCGGACCAGTCTGCGCTTGACAATGCCATTGCCTGGCGCCAGCTGCTCGATGAAGGGAAGGTCCAGAAGGAAGAGGAAATCTGCGAGCTGACCGGCATTTCCGCTGGCACCGTGAACAAGACCCTCGCGTTGCTGCGCCTGCCGGAGTCGGTGCTGGGCGTGATGCGCGAATGCCCGAGCGCGATTGGCATTGCCGCCGGCTATGAACTGACGCTGTACTTCAAGCTGGCGGGCGAAGAACGCACCCGCGAACTGGCGGGGCGGATCATCCACGACGGGCTGTCCAGCCGCGAGGTCGAGGCGATCCGCAAGCAGGCGCAGGAAGGCAAGGCGCGCAAGGTCAAGGAAATCAGCCGCCAGTACAAGATCCGCACCGACAGCGGCCAGCTGCTGGGAACCATCAAGGAATGGGATTCCGGACGCGTGATGCTGGACGTGCAACTGACCGACCGCAGTGCGCGCGAGGCGCTGGTCGAAGCCCTGAAGTCTCGCTTCGGACTCGACAAGACGTTGCTTTGAAACGCTGAAAGACCGCCGCTTCGGCTCCGCGCCGACATGCCTGGCGGGACGACTTTACGGGGGGCAGTGGCGACACTGCCCCTCTTTGTTTCAGGCCAGCAGATCGCGCGGTGAACGTGCCGCAAATGCCGGATCACAGCGTTCGCGATAGCGCGCCAGGGTGGCCGCCAGCACGGCATGCAGGCCGCGCACCGAATAGCCGCCCAGCGGCTGTGCCGCACGCTTGCGGCGGGCACGCCCGGTGGGCGGCGCCGTCGCCGGGCCGATCAGGCAGGCGTCCTCCATGCATGGACCACCCCACTGCAAATTGCGGTCCAGCCAGTGGCGCGCCAGCGCCATCCGTGTCGCGGGGGCAAGGCCGCTCGCCGCGGCGGGCGCGTCCACAGGATTGCCGAGGGGGGCCGATTCGACGACCATGCCGTCCGCGGGCCCGGCCAGGGACAGCGATCGCAGTGTCGCCGATGACAGCTGGTCGAGGCTGAGCTCCTGCTCGCGCAACAGCAGGATGGCGGCGTGCGCGGCGCGGTAGCGCTGCCCGTCGCTGGCTTCGGCTTGCGACGCCAGCCATGACAGGAAGGCAGCGATGCTGTCGTCCGGCAGCGCAGCGCGGGCGGGGGGCGCAGCGGCCTTCGCCGCCGGTGCCGCTGACATGTCAGCGTCGGTCTGCGCGGGCCAGCGCGCCGCGCACGGGTAGCCGTTGTCGTGCATCCACCGGAACAATGCAGCCAGCACACGCAGGCTGTGGCGCTGGCTGGGGGGGCTCAGCGCGCCGGTCAGTGGCCGCCATCCGGCCAGGTGGCGCGGTGCGCGCGGCCCGCACCAGCGGCTCGCGGGTTCGGGGCTGGCCAGGAAACCCAGGTAAGCCTGGCGGTCGTCCAGGTCGAGTTGCGACAACCCCTTGCTGCGCTCCAGCGCCGCCCACAGCAACAGCCGCTCCGCCTCCTTGCGATACGCGGCAAAGGTGCTGCCGTGCCCGCCGGTGGCAGCGCGCAGCCACGCCTTGACTACGGCCACGCCGTGGCTGTACGGGCAGGCATCGGTACGCGCGGTATGGCCGTCACCGGCCGGCGCGTCGTTGATCAGCTCCAGCGGCAATGGCTGGCGCAGCGCCGGACTCAGCGACGCCGGTTGCAGCGGCGCGCGGTTGCCGACGTGCGCATGCAGCAGCGGCGCGCCATCCGCCCCCTTGAAGACGGTGCGATGCTCGCCGAGCCAGCGGTTGACGGCCGTACCGGCGAGCGCGCCAATCCGCGGCACGGCCCGCCACCAGGCGGTGCCGCGCCGATTGGCAAGATCCAAAAGAGCTTTAAGAGTCACAATATTGGCGTCGCGCAGACGCCGCGCCAGCGCTGGCGCAAACCACAATTCCACACTGTGCTGGGGCTGGGGCGCTGCCGTGCCGAGCCGCTCGAGCTCACCGAGTGCATCGACGCGGCGGTCCATGCCCCGATTCGAGCGCCCGGGGCCGGCCAGCAGCAATTCGGCAAGGTCCGCGCGCCCGTGCAGGTGCGCGAGCTGGACCATGCGGTCGCGCAGGGCCAGCAGGATGCGCAGCGCCGACTCGGCGCCGGCGTCATCGTCGTCCGTATCGTCGGAGAGATAGCGGGGGACCACCATCGCGGCCGGCATGCCCTGGACATAGGCACGCACGGCGGCGAACTCGCTGCGGGTCAGGCTGACAGAGGGCGCGGCAGGAATCATCGGCAGCTTGCGCAGTATCGCTAACTTATTGATTTATAAGGCACCCGGAGCGAGGCAGAAATCGTCCGACCCGAAATGCATAGCAAAATGCAATGCCGATAATTTTATGCGCGATGGCGCAGGATGCACAGGGCCGCCGGCAAGGTTTCGTCCGTATGCTGCCCTCAGCCGGCATAGACCGGCCGCGCGATGGCGCAAGGCGCAGGTTGGGGATTACCCGCCGCAGCGCACCATTACCTTGCATTCGCCGGGCACGTTTCATATGCTGCAGCTCAGGAGTTATAAATACTTAGATCAGACTTCAGCCGAATCTAAGGCTCTTGCAACATAAGCGTTTCACACGCAAACCGGGGCGATCCGGTATCTCCAGGGTAAGGACGAAATGCAGCCAGACGGGAAGGTTGCACGGCGGGCCCGGAGCCATGGCGGATCGTATGGAGGTGCAACCGCAGGATAGCGGGGCACGTCCGACAAGCAGGCACGGATTTTCGCGGGGTCCGGGCTTGCCGCAATAATAAGAGAGCGGCCATGGCCACCATCCTCTTGATCGAGCCTCACCCCCTCCTGCGCCTGGGTCTGCGCCATCTGCTGGCCCAAGCACACCTGGACGGCGACCTGCTGGACCTCGATCCGCTGGCGCCCATCGATTCCGACCTGTGGCTCAACGATGCTGACCTGATGGTCTACGGACTGCCGGCCGACCAGGCCGGCGGCTGGTCCCTGCTGGAGCAGCTGTGCCTGCGGCTGCGGCCGCGGCGGGTGCTGGTCCTCAGCGAACATGCCATGCCGGCGTTGCCCGAGGCCGGCGTGCCGGAGCCGGTGCGCGGCTGCGTACCGAAGCATTGCAGCGCCGACGCGCTGGATGCGGCGGTGCGGCTGGTGCTCGCCGGCGGCGAGTGCTTCCCCGCGTCGAGCCAGCCGTTGCCGGTCCGGCACGCCGGCACGGAGGCCGTCGCGGCGCCCGTGGCGCCGGCCGCCCCCGGCGATGCCCGGGTGGTGGCGCTGCGCCCCGGTGTGGACAATGCCGGCCACGACAGCGCGGCGCCCGCGGCGCCACGGCAGTTCGCCGCGCACGCCACCGCGTACGAGACGCCCTCGGCGGGCGCGCACCTGCTCAACATCACCGAGCGCCAGTACGAAGTGCTGGCATTGCTGGCGCGCGGCTATCCGATCAAGACCGTCAGCCGCATGCTGAACATCTCGATCGCCACGGCCAAGACGCATGCCTGCACCCTGTACCAGCGCCTGCATGTGCGCAACAAGGGCGAAGCGGTCTACGTGGCGCTGCAAAGGGGCGCCACGCTCAACTGGGCAGGACCGGAACCGGCCGCACCGCCGGCGCGTCTGCCGGCGCCGGTAGGACAGGCGGCCTGAGCCGTGCGGGCGACGCCGGTCGCGGGCCCACTCGCGCCTCATCCTTCTGCTGCGCGACGCTCCGCCAAAAGCATGAGGCAGGGGTGGCAGCGGCTTGCTACCTTCTGAGGGAAGACATCCGCACAGACCGACGCCGGCGGGTTGGCGCTGGCGCGATGGCTTCCCCACCGGGCCGCCCCGCAGCCCGGCCCCGACCGCGCGACCACTGCCATGGTCGCCCGGGTTGCCGCCGGACCGAGTCAATGCCGACCTACCTGATCGCCAGCAATGAAATGATGTGCCGGGTCCTGGCGCGACGCCTGCACGCGCTGGACCTGCCAAAGCCGATCAACTGCCGCACGCCGCAATGGCTGCAAGCCTCGGCGCACGCCCCGACATCGGCCGCGCCGATGCAGACCGCAACGCAGGACCTGCAGGCCGTCCCGGGTTTCACGCCTGCGCACGCCGGCGCGCAGCCGTCGCCGGATCCCGCGGATATTGCGGTGATCGATTGCAGCGGCCTCGAAGGCGATCCGCGCGCATGGCTGGACCAGCTGCACGCGCGCCTGGCGCCGCGGCGCTGGCTGGTGTTGTCGGATCGCCTCGATCCGGCGCTGATCCTGCATGCGGCGCTGCTCGGCGCCAGCGGCTGTCTTGCGTTGCCCGCGGCGATGGACCTGGTGTGCGCGGCCACGGCGCTGGTGTGGGCCGGCGGACAGTGTTTCCCGCGCATGGCGCTGTCGCTGGGCGGGACCCGTGCGCCCGCGTCCTCCCTCCTTTGTGCGATCCCTCCTACAACCACCGGATGAGGGCGCAATATTGCTGATGGCCTATGCTTGATTCGCCCGGAGGCAGAAGCTGGCCCTCGTTTGCAGGCTGGCCGTCCCGGGGAGAAGGGGGTCGTATGGAGGCCGGACTGGAGTTCCTCGTCGTGCGCGGCTTTGCGGTGCGCGAGGGCCGGGGAAAGTGGGCGTGCTGCTTCGAGATCAGGCTCGCCGCCCATCGAGGGCAAGGTTGCGGCGCGGATGGCGCTGCCGGCAGCGATGAGCCGCTGCTGTACCGGGGAGAACTGCACGGGCGCCAGTTCGATTGCGAGCTGGCCGCCGCCGATGCCGCGCGCGCGGCCGGCGAGCGCGAAGCCTTGCTGCGCGTGGAGAGCCTCAAGGCGCTGATCATCGCGCAGCATCGGCACCGCGTGCCGCCGTCACTGGTGAGCTGAAGCAGCAGGCACGCGCAGCTGTTGTGCAGCGGCACCCGGCGCGAGCGCCCGGTGCCGCTGTGCTTTTGTGCGGGCCGCATTGTGTTGGCCGCCTCGGTGGAGCCGCCCCGGTGGAGGCCGCATTGCGTGGGCCGCATGACCTCGCCGTTGATCCGCCGCCGTCGCGACGATGCCTTCCCGGCCGGCAAAAAAAGAAGCCCGCCGACCGGGGGACCATGCGGGCTTTGAAAACGCTGCCCCGGTGATGCAAGGGCAGCGATCCCGATTGAACATATCGAATTGCGCAAAGACTCTCTATCCACCAGACGGCCAATGCAGTCATGCACTCTCAACCTGTCTGCACCCTGCTCGGCGAGGCCGGGGCCGCGCTGCACGTGCGCACAGTGATACGCTGCACCCCCAGACCCTGACGCTTACCGCTTGCGCCCGCCCATGAGCCACTGGCATCTCGTTTCCCTGTTCGGCGAGTCCGCGTACCTGCTGCCCTGCGCCGTGTTCCTGGCGTGGTGGCTGTACTGGCGCGGCGCACCCGCCAGCGCGCGCCACTGGGTGCTGGCCTTCGCCGCGGCCGCGCTACTGGTGCTGGCATCCAAGCTCGCGTTCATGGGCTGGGGCATCGGCAGTGCGGCGCTGAACTTCACCGGCTTCTCCGGTCACGCGATGATGGCGGCGTCGGTGCTGCCGGTGCTGCTCTACCTGGCGGTGCCGGCCGCGTGGCGGCGCCTGGGCTGGCTGGCGGCGGCCGCGGGCTTGGGCATGGCGCTGCTGGTGGGGGTGTCGCGGCTGGCGCTGCATGCGCACTCGGTGTCGGAGGTGGCGGGCGGCCTGGGCCTGGGGCTGTGCGTCAGCGTGCCGTTCATCCTGCGGCGCACCACCCCGCATGGTCCGCTGGCGATGGTGCTGGCGAGCGCGGTGCTGGCCACCGCGCTGGTGATGCCGATGACCGGCACCGTGGGCGCCTCGCACGCGCTGATCCAGCAACTTGCCATGCTGCTGTCCGGCCGCGACCGCCCCTTCCAGCGCGGCGAATGGGCCATGCACGGGCGGGCGCCCGGGTACGCCAGGGCGCACGCCGCGGCGCGCACCGGACCCTGCTGAGCGCGGCCGCGCCGCGCCGATTTTCCCGCCACGGACTGTGTGCGCCCGCCAACAGACACTGGCGGGCGGCTCGGCAACCATCGCTGCATCGAGCATTGCATTCGCGGTGGACAGCCATGGCATCCAGTTCGACCTTTGCGGCAGAGCGCCACACGGCGCTGCACTTGTTGTACCGGCTGGCCGACGCGGTGCTGGTCGGCGCCTGCGCGGTGATGATCGGTGCGCTGTACTTTCCGGAAGGCATCCGCGGCGCCGCGCCGGTGCATGGCTTTCTTGCCGCGCTCTGTTCGATCGCGGTGCTGGCCGTGTTTCCCGCCTTCGGCATCTATGAATCGTGGCGCGGCCGCAGCCGTGCGGCGCTGGTGCTGCGCCTGCTGGCTGCGTGGACCACGGTGTTCATCGTCGGGCTGATGACGGCGTTCCTGATGCACCAGATCGCCGCGGTGTCGCGGGTCTGGTCGCTGGGCTGGTTCGCTTCGAGCCTGCTGGCGCTGGCGGGGGTGCGCGCCGTCATGTTCCGCATGCTGGGCAATGTGCGCGAGCAGGGCATCAATGCCAAGCGCGTGGTGATCTTCGGCTACGGGCCGCTGGGGCGCGAGATGTACCTGCGCGTGGACCAGATCCGCGCCGCGGGCTACCGCGTGGTCGGCATCTACCATGAGGAGCCGATCGCCGTGCCCGACGGGGTGGTCTCTTTGCGCACCATGGACGAGGTCAACCTGTTCGTGCGCAGCCAGGCGGTCAGGGAGATCTGGCTGACGCTGCCGATGGTGGCGTGCCGCGACCTGTACGACGTGGTGCGGCAGTTCCGCAACGAGCTGATCGACATCCGCTGGATTCCCGACGTGATGTCGGTGGAGCTGCTCGGGCACCGCTTCAGCGAGTTCCTCGGCCTGCCCGTGATCGACCTGAACAGCCCGCCGGTGTCGGGCATCACCGGCCTGCTCAAGGCCAGCTTCGACCGCGCCTTCGCGCTGGCCGCGCTGGTCGGGCTGGCGCCGCTGCTGCTGGTGGTGGCGGTGCTGGTGAAGCTGTCGTCGCCCGGGCCGGTGCTGTTCCGACAGCGGCGGCTGGGCATGGACGGGCGCCCGTTCGATGTCTTCAAGTTCCGCACCATGCGCCAGCACGCCGACGTGGGCGTCACGCAGGCGGTACGCGGCGATGCGCGCGTGACCCGGGTCGGCGCCTTCCTGCGCCGCACCAGCCTGGACGAGCTGCCGCAGTTCTTCAATGTGCTGCGCGGCGAGATGTCGGTGGTGGGCCCGCGCCCCCATGCGATGGAGCACAACGAGCTCTACAAGGAACTGATCGACCGCTACATGCTGCGGCACCGGGTCAAGCCGGGCATCACCGGCTGGGCCCAGATCAACGGCCTGCGCGGCCAGACCGATACCGTCGAGAAGATGCGCCGGCGTATCGAGTTCGACATCTACTACATCCAGCATTGGTCGTTCCAGCTCGACCTGCAGATCATCCTGCGCACCGCGCTGCATGGCTGGACCGGCGCCAGTGCGTATTGAGGCGCGCAGTTGCGGCGTGCCGGGGGGCGCACGGATTGGTGCGCAAACGTACCGAAGCCGCAGGCTGTTCAGCGTGCAATAGGCCGCACCCATAAAAATCCGGAGACGTTCCATGAAAGCAACCATCCGCAGCATTCTGGGCGAAGTTGCCCGGCTCGATGTGCCGCTCGCCGACGTGGCAGACAGCGATGATCTGTATGCCGCCGGCCTCTCCTCGCTGGCCACCGTGCACGTGATGCTCGCGCTCGAGAACGCTTTCGACATCGAGATCCCGGACCAGATGCTGACACGCCAGCTGTTCCGCAGCATCGATTCCCTGGCCACCGCGGTCGAGCAGATCCGGCGGCAGCAGGAGGCGGCATGACCTCCGTGGCCAGGGTGGCACTGGCACATGCCGGCGCGGGCGCCGTGTGCGCGCGCGCCGAGGCGCTGCTGGTCGCAGCCCAGGCCGCTGCCGCAGTCGCGCAGGCCCATGCCGACGCCGTCGACCGTGATGCGCGCTTTCCGCAAGAAGCCATCGACAGCCTGCGCGAGCACGGCCTGATCGGCGCCATGGTGCCCGCCGCGCACGGCGGTGCCGGCGCCTCGCTGGCCACGGTGGCAGCCATCTGCCGCGTGCTCGGCGCGGCGTGCGCGTCGACCGGCATGATCTACGCCATGCACCAGATCCAGGTCGCCTGCGTGATCGAACACGGCGGCGGAAGCCCCTGGCACCAGGCGCTGCTCGCTCGCATAGCCGCCGAGCAGCTGCTGCTGGCTTCGGCGACTTCCGAGGAAGCCATCGGCGGCGCGCTGCGCAGCAGCGGCTGCGCGCTCAACGTCGCGGACGAACGCTTCCATCTGCTCAAGATGGCGCCGACGATTTCGTATGGCGCGCATGCCGACGGCATCCTGATCACGTCGCGCCGCCATGCCGATGCGGCGCCATCGGACCAGGTGCTGGTGTGCGCGCTGAAGCCGGACTACACGCTGCAAAGCCTGAACGCGTGGGACACGCTGGGCATGCGCGGCACCTGCAGCAACGGCTTCCGGCTCGAGGCCACCGGCACCCTGGCGCAGGTGCTGCCGGTGCCGTTCGGCGAGATCGCCGACGCCACCATGACGCCGGTGTCGCACATCCTGTGGAGTGCGCTGTGGCTCGGCATCTGCAGCGATGCGGTGGCGCGCGCCAAGACCTTTTTCCAGGGGCAGGCGCGCGCGCGACCCGGCGCGCTGCCGCCGTCGGCGGCGCGCGTGGCCGAGGCGGTGAGCCTGCTGCAGCTGATCGAAGGGCGGCTGGAGCTGGCGCTGGAGCAACAGCGCCGGCGCCATGCCGAGCCGCCGGTGGCGGGCGCGTTCGCGCTGGCCGCGGGCATGAACGGGCTCAAGACCGCGGTCTCCACGCTGGCGCTGGAGGCGGTGCAGCAGGCCATGCTGGTGTGCGGCATGGCGGGCTACAAGCACGGCACGCCGTTCAGCCTGGGCCGCCACTTGCGCGATCTGTGGTCGGCGCCGCTGATGATCAACAACGATCGCATCCTGACCAACACAGCCAGTCTGTTGCTGGCCGATCGTTCCTGAGGGGAGATCGCATGGACCTCCATACCCTGACCGACGGTACCGCCCAGGGTGGCGCCGCGGCCGAGCCAAGCGCCGCCACGCAGCGCGGCAAGCCGGCGCCGCGCGCATCCGGCCCCACGTTCCTCGAGCAGCTGGTGGCCGAGGGCCTGATGATCCCGACCGGCGTGCCCGGACTGTATGGTCGCAACACCACCTTCGAATCGATCTGCGCAGGCATGAACACCGTCATGACGCGCCTCGGGCACGGCCTCGGCGCGGAAACCCTGCACTTCCCGCCGGCCATGGGCCAGGCGGACTTCGAGGCCAGCGGCTACATGAAGAGCTTTCCGCAGCTGGCGGGCACCGTCCACAGCTTCTGCGGCGACGACAAGGGCCACCGCCGCCTGCTGGCGCGCCTGGAAGACCAGGACGACTGGACCGACCAGCAGCAGCCGACCGGCGTAGTGCTGACCCCGGCCGCGTGCTATCCGGTCTACCCGGTGATCGCGCGGCGCGGCCCGCTGCCCGAGGAGGGCAAGGTGGTCGACGTGATGTCGTACTGCTTCCGCCATGAGTCCTCGCTCGAGCCGACCCGCATGCAGCTGTTTCGCCAGCGCGAGTATGTCTGCCTGGGGACGCCGCAGCGCATCGCCGCGTTCCGCGAGCAATGGCTCGAGCGCGTGCCCGAGTTGGCCGCGGCGCTGCAGCTGCCGGTGCAGATCGACGTCGCCAACGATCCGTTCTTCGGCCGCGGCGGCAAGCTCGTCGCCGAAAGCCAGCGCGAACTCAGGCTTAAGTTCGAGCTGCTGGTGCCCATCAACGATGGCGCGCCGCCCACGGCGTGCATGAGCTTCAACTACCACCTGGACCACTTCGGCCACATGTGGGACCTGCGCAGCGCGGACGGCGCCGTTGCGCACACGGGCTGCGTCGGCATCGGGGTCGAGCGCATGGCGCTGGCGCTGTTGCGCCACCACGGACTGGATCCGGCGCGCTGGCCCCAGACCGTGCGCGACACGCTGTGGGGGGGATAAATGTACGGCGACGGCAGGGCCAGGGTTCGCGCAGGCCGCTCCACCTGGCATGGCGGCAATCCGGTCTGGTCCCATGCGAACCAGCATATCGACCTGTGGGTCGAGCTGCTGCAGGGCTGGGACCTGGAGCCCATTGCCGCGCTGCCGTTCACCGTGGCGCAGGACTTCGAGGGTGACCAGTTCACGCTCTCGGCGTTCCCCGCCAACGACCTCGAACGCCTGTACGGCATCGTCACGCACGAGCTGTCGATGTATGACCGGCTCGAGGCGCATGTGGCCACCCAGACCGCGCGCGGCAACGTGGTGCTGCTGGAAGTCGACAGCTACCAGCTGCCGCAGCCGGCCGGCACCTATCGCCGCCAGCACATGCGCTCGTGCATCGGCATCGACGTGCTGGTGCCCGAGGCCGCCGCCGTCGGCTACTTCCACGGCGACGGCTACCACACCGCCAGCGGCGAGGACTATGCCGCCATCTTCCGCCCGGAGACGGTGGGCTACGGCGAGGTGGCGGCGTTTCCGCATGCCTCGGTGGCGCGGCGGCGCTTTGCCGCGCTGACCGATGCCGCACTGATGCGGACCTCGCTGGAGCTGCTGCGCCATCATCTGTCGCGCCGTCCGCAGCACAACCCGATCAGCGTGTTCCGCATGGCGTTCCCGGGCCATCTCGAACACCTGATGGCGCGCGGCGAGCCCAACTTCCAGGTCTACGCGGCCAGCGTGCTGCGCCAGCTGGGCGTCAATTTCGAGCTGCTCGGCCGCTACCTGCGCTGGCTGGTGATGCACGGGCACTCGCTGCCCGATTGCATCGGCGAAGCCTGCTACACCATGGCCTCAGAAGCCATGGTGATGCAGTTCCGGCTGATGCGCGCGGTCATCAGCCGCAAGTCCGATCCCTGCCAGGACTGCCTGGACCAGCTCGAGCAGGCCTACCAGGGCACGGTGCCGGCGCTGGCCTCGCACTTCGGCGCGAGCGTGGCATGAGCGCGCGCGACCCGGCGGCACTGGTGCCAGGCCAGTCCGCGGGAATCACCAGCGCCACCGCCGCCGCCGCCCCCGCCCCCGCTCCCGCCCCCGTGCCAACGGCCTCGACCGAGCCGGCGCCAACCCCCGGCGTGGCCGTGGGCCCTTGCGCTTTGGCCGGCGAATGGTGCTGGCTGGAAACGCTGGCGGGCGCGGCACGGGCGCCGTCCGAGCTGGCGCCAGATGCGCCGTGGCTGCCCGCGCCCGTGCCCGGCACCGTGGCCGCGGCCATGCGCGCGGCGGGCCGCTGGGACGACAGCGCGCCGCCGCCGCTGCACCGGCATGACTACTGGTACCGCGTGCGCTTTGCCGGCAGCGGCGCGCGCACGCTGCGCTGCAATGGCCTGGCGACGTTGGCCGAGGTTTGGCTCAACGGGGTCCTGGTGCTGACCACGCGCCATATGTTCGCCGCCCACCAGGTGGCGGTGCAGCTGTCCGGCGACAACACCCTGCACCTGTGCTTTCGTGCGCTGCATCCGTGGCTGCGCACGCAGCGCGGGCAGGTCCGCTGGAAGCCGCGCATGATCGTGCCGCCCACGCTGCGCGCGGTCCGCACCACGCTGCTGGGCCATATGCCGGGGTGGTGTCCGCCGGTCCATGCGGTCGGGCCGTGGCGCGGCATCGAGCTGCTCGATCCGGCCAGTGCCGATCCGCTGCACGGCGTGCGCGCCGAGGCCAGCACGAGGCTGGATGGCACCGACGGCATCATCGCGCTGGCGCTGCATTTCCCCGGTCCGGCCCCGGCGCAGGCGCGCTGGCTCGCGGCGCATGGCGACAGCGAAGTCTGGGGCAGCCTGGCGCGCACGTCGGAACATGTGCTCGCCGGCACGCTGCGCGTGCCGCATGCCCGCCTGTGGTGGCCGCATACGCATGGCGAGCCCGCGCTGTACCGGGTCGAGGCCCGCCTCGGCACGCAGGCGCTGCATTGCGCCCAAGTGGGCTTTCGCACCGTGGCGGAAGACCGCGACGGCGAGCCCTGCGCCTTTGCGCTGCGCGTCAACGGCGAGCGCATCTTTTGCCGCGGCGCCTGCGTGTCCAGCCTTGACCTGCCCGGACTGGCCGACAGCGACGAGGCCGTGGGCCACTGGCTGCGGCTGGCACGCGACGCGGGCATGAACATGGTGCGGGTCAGCGGCGTCACCTGCTACCCCGGCGAGGCCTTCTACCGCGGCTGCGACGCGCTGGGCCTGCTGGTGTGGCAGGACTTCATGTTCGCCAATTTCGATTACGGCGCGGACCCGCAGGCGTCGCGCGGCCTGATGGACGATGCCGCGCGCGAAGTCGGCCAGTGGCTGCAGTCGACACGCGCGCATCCGGCCATCGCGGTGCTGTGCGGCGGCAGCGAAGCCGAGCAGCAGGCGGCCATGCTGGGCACGCCGCGCGGCGACTGGCGTCAGCCGCTGTTCGACGAACTGATCCCCGGCCTGGTGGCCAGGCACCGTGCCGACGTGGTCTATGTGCGCAACTCGCCCAGCGAAGGTGCGTGGCCGTTCCAGCCCGACACCGGCGTCACGCATTACTACGGCGTGGGCGCCTACCAGCGCCCGCTGGCGGATGCGCGTCTGGCCAGCGTGCGTTTTGCTTCCGAGTGCCTGGCCTTTGCCAACGTGCCATGCGCGCGCACGCTGCGCGAACACGGCCTGACCCAGCCGCTGCACGATCCGCGCTGGAAGGCGCGGGTGCCGCGCGATGCCGGCGCGGCGTGGGACTTCGAGGATATCCGCGACTTCTACCTGCGCGCGCTGTACCAGGTCGATCCGCCGCGCCTGCGCTATGAGCATCCGGCGCGCTACCTGGCGCTGTCGCGCGCGGTGGTGGCCGAGCTGATGGCCGAGGTCTTCAGCGAGTGGCGCCGCGTGGGTTCGACCTGCGCCGGCGGGCTGGTGTGGCAGTTGCAGGACCTGCTGCCCGGTGCCGGCTGGGGCATCGTCGACGCGTGCGGGCGCCCCAAGTCACCCTGGCACGCCTTGCGCACGGTGTGGCAGCCGCTGCAGGTGCTGCTGACCGACGAGGGCCTGAACGGCCTGCATGTGCATGTCATCAATGAAACCGCGCAGCCGCGCACGGTGCGGCTGGCGCTGCGCTGCCTGCGCGACGGCGAGGCGGTGGCGGCGCAGGCGCAACAGGTGCTGAGGCTGCCTCCGCGCGCATCCTGCCGCATCGCCGCGGCGGCGATGCTCGACCAGTTCTTCGATTTCACCTACGCCTACCGCTTCGGGCCGCCGGCGCACGATGTGGTGCTGGCCACGCTGCATGCCGATGACGACAGCGCCGGCACGCCGCTGAGCCAGGCGGTCTACCTGCCTGACCGCAGCGCCGCCGCACTGGCGGCGCCCGAGCTGCATGGCAGCGTCGAATGCGCGCAGGGCCAGTGGTGGCTGAGCGTCGGCACGCGCCGCTTCGCGCGCTGGGTGCATATCGAGGATCACGCCTTCCTGCCGGAACAGGACTGGTTCCACCTGGGCCCCGGTGAAACGCGGCGCATCCGCCTGATGCATGAGAGCGGCCCGGCCGCGGCGGCCGGCGCCATCCCTTCGGGCGAGATCTACGCCATCAACGCCGACCGGCCCGCCAGCTACGACGCACCGGGCGCATAGGGCGTACAGGCCCCACCGGCCGCCACTGCGGGCCGGCTCCTCCCTTGTCATGCCTTGCCTGGCAGCGTGTCGCCGGCGGCCCGCCGTCGGCCCTGCGCCGGCATTCCGGCGCCCCGGTACTTGCATTCGCCGCCAGCCGCGGGCGCCGCGCCGGCCTGCTACCAACCAACCAAAGGATGAACGAGTACCAGCCGTCTGCCTACTGTCGCTTCAGTGCGCCATAGCACTTAATACAGTCAAACGACGAGGCAGGCACACAGCGCACCGCAGGGCTTGCGCGTCGGGACGGAAAGCGGATTGGGGCCGTCATCAGTCAGTCATACGCGGTGTCAACAAGTCGGAAAGCATCAGTCACGGGTGGAGCGGTACAGCCGGGCTTTGCACCACGCAGCCAGTGCGCGAGCGGCGGCCCAGTGCCGGTCCCGGGTCAACGGGGAGAATCAGCATGATCACGCAACGGTCGGACCTGCATGTCAATCATCTGCTCAATGCCCTGCCGCGGCAGGAATGGGAAACGCTGTCGCGCCACTTTGAACTGGTCCGGCTGCGTGCCGGCGAACTGCTGACTGACACCAGCCAGCGCATCGTGCATGTGTATTTCCCGACCACCTCGGTGGTGTCGCTGCTGTCGCTGCTCGAGGACGGCGCCACGGTCGAGTTCGCCGCGGTCGGCAATGAAGGCCTGGTCGGCATTCCGGTGGTGACGGGCGGCGATACCATGCCCAGCCGCGTCGAAGTGCGCAGCCCCGGCTTCGCCTACCGCATCCCCGCGCGCGCGTTGCGCGCCGAGCTGTCGTACCTGCCGACCCTGCAGCGCGTCACGCTGCTGTATGTGCAGGCGGTGCTGACGCAGATCGCGCAGACCGCGGCATGCAACCGCCACCACTCGCTGAACAAGCAACTGTGCCGCTGGCTGCTGCTGGCGCGCGACCGCATGAACTCCAACGAGCTGGTCATCACCCAGCAGGTCATCGCCAACATGCTTGGGGTGCGCCGCGAAGGCGTCACCGAAGCGGCCGGCAAGCTGGAAAACCTGGGGCTGATCCACCACAGCCGCGGCCATATCACCATCCTCGATCATTGCGGGCTCGAGAAGCATTCCTGCGAATGCTACAAGCTGGTCAAGCGCGAGTACGACCGCCTGCTGCCCGCGCTGGCCCACGCGTAACGTGCCATCGTCGCCCGGCACGGCAGGCAGCGTGCGCCCGCGGCACTTGCCGTTGGCGTCAGGCGTACGCCGGCTGCGCCGGATCGGCGGCGCCGAACGACGACAGCAGGCCTGCGATGACCGTTTCATAAGCGCACTCCATCGTATCCAGGGACCCGGCGCAGCGGTCCGGACGCCCGCGCGCCATGGCCCGGGCCAGGCGGAACTGCAGCACCTTGCATTCCGAAGCCAGGCTGATCGCCGCCCGTGCCACGCGCGCGGGCACATGGTAACCATGCTCGCCGAACCAAGCGAGGCAGTGATGCAGCATCTCGAAGTTCGCCCCCAGCTGGCGCGGCAGGTTGAAGCCGTAGTGATGGAAGTAGGCATCGCCGCGCGCCAGGATCACCGCGACGTGCTGGTCGAAGTCGGCGCGCCAGCGCGTGACCGGGTTCAGCGCGGGGCGGCGGCCCAGGTGGTGGCGCATCAGCGCCGCCGCCGCGTCGGCCGCGGCCGCGTCGCGCAGCGGGGCGCGCACGCGCTTGGCGCATTCGGCGTAGGGGAACAGTATGTTGCCGTCGCGCAGTGCGGGGGTCAGGCGCAACAGTCCGCGGTAGTCCTCGTCTTCGGCGCTGTGGTAGCCGAGGCTGTGATAGTAGGAGAGCCGTTGCGCCGCGGGGTCGATCCGGTCGATCGCGACGGTGGTCTTCACATGCGCCTGGCGGTAGGCGGTGGCGCGCGTATCGGGCAGGTAGTAGCTGTCGACCTCCACCAGCACGGTGTGGCCGCGCCCGACTTGTTCGGCCAGGTGGGCCTGCAGCGTGTCGTAGACCGCCATCTCCTGCACCACCGTGCCGTACAGCAGTTCGAGGTCCGCCGGCGGGTACTTGAAGAAGGTGAAATGGTCGCCCTCGTAGTCCTGCGCCACGGTGAAGGCCAGCGCCGCGCGCGGGTCGAGGCCCCAGCCATACAGCAGCTCGATCCACAGGTCCATGTAGCAATTGCTCTCCTGCCAGACAGAGGCTTCATGGTGCAGCCAGCGCTGCACCGGCCTGGCCAGGTGGGGCGACTGGCGCGCGTAGCGGTAGCCGCCGCGGTCGGTGGCCGTGGTTGCCGTGGTCGCTGTCCTCGGCGCGATTGTCGCCGTCGTAGCCGTCGTTGCCACCGCCCGCTCCATGTCGTTCCTCCGCAGTGCGCGCATGCCGCCGGGCCGCGATGGCAGGCGCAGCGCCTGCACGGCCCACTGTATTGCAACGCCGGTGGCCGTGGCCATCGGTGCGTTCTCCAACAGAGCGCGCGCGATCGCGAGCCACTGCGGCACGCATGCGCGCGGCCCGCCGCGGCGGCGCAAGTAGCGTGTGCGGAATCGAACAGATTGCGCCAGGACGCCTGCCTAGACTGGCTGGCATCCCCGTCACGGCGGTCAGGGACCGCTGCCGGGCGTACCCGTTTCTGCGAGACCGCCGCAGTGCCGGCAATGGCTGCGCAGGGCCGGGCGCAACGCGCGGGACGCTTGGAACAGCCGACACGCCAGGAGGCATGATGCGAATTCGGACCCGGGAAGAGAACCAGACGCCGCCGCCGGTCAACGGCGAAATCCATGCAGCGCTGCAAGGGCTGGGCGACAGCGCGGCGCATTGCGCCGCGTTGCCGGTGGTGCAGCCCGTGATCCTCGCCGGCGGCGCCGGTACGCGCCTGTGGCCGCTGTCGCGCGAGCAGTTCCCCAAGCAGTTGCTGAACCTGATTGCCGAAGACACGCTGCTGGAAGCCACCGCCAACCGCCTCGCCGGCGTGGCCGCGCTGGCGGGCCGCCCCGACGGCATGGAAGCGGCGCAGATCGTGGTCTGCGGTGAAGAGCACCGCTTCATGATCACCGACATGATGAAGCGCGCCGGCAAGGCGGCGCGCGTGCTGTCCGAGCCGTGCGGGCGCAATACCGCGCCGGCGCTGACGGTGGCCGCGCTGCATGCACTGGCGGGCGCGGGCGAGGGTGGCGATGCGGTGCTGGTGGTGACGCCGGCCGACCACAGCGTGGCTGACGTGGCGTCGTTCCGCGAGGCCATTGCCACGGCAATCCAGCATGCGGACCACGGTGCCATCGTCACGCTGGGCGTGAAGCCGGTGGCGCCCGAGACCGGCTTCGGCTACATCCGCGCGGCCGGCGGCGCCGACCACGGCGCGTTCATGCTGGACCGCTTCGTCGAGAAGCCGCACCTGGAGCTGGCCAAGCACTATGTCGAGTCCGGCGAGTTCTGGTGGAACAGCGGCATCTTCGTGGTGCGCGCCTCGGTATGGCTGCGCGCGGTGGCCCAGTTGCAGCCGGAGATGGCGCGCCAATGCCGCGCCGCCTATGCGGCGAGCGAACCAGCCGCCTGCGCCGGCGAGGTGCTGTGCCTGGGCAAGGACGCCTTCCACGCCTGCCCGTCCGACTCGATCGACTACGCCGTGATGGAGAAGCTCGAGACCCTGCCGGATATCGCCGGCATGCTGGTGCCGCTGGATGCGGGCTGGTCCGACGTGGGCTCGTGGGCGGCGATCTGGGACATCGCCCCCAAGGACGCCAGCGGCAATGCCGGACGCGGACGCGTGCTGTTCGACGGCGCGAGCTCTTGCCTGGCGCACTCCGAAGGCCGGCTGATCGCGTGCGTCGGGGTGCAGGACGTGGTCGTGGTGGAAACCGCCGACGCGGTGCTGGTGGTCGACAAGGCCCACGTGCAGGACGTGAAGAACATCGTCCAGCGCATCCGCTCCGAACATGGCAATGAAGTGGTGAACCATCGCAAGGTGCGCCGGCCCTGGGGCTGCTATGACTCGATCGACCGCGGCGACCGCTTCCAGGTCAAGCGCATCGTGGTCGAGCCCGGCGCCAGCCTGTCGCTGCAGATGCACTACCACCGCGCCGAACACTGGGTGGTGGTGCGCGGCACCGCGCGCGTGACCTGCGGCGACAACATCAGCATTCTTTCGGAAAACCAGTCGACCTACATCCCCATCGGCACCCTGCACCGGCTCGAGAACCCGGGCAAGACGCCGCTGGAGATCATCGAGGTGCAGTCGGGCGCCTACCTGGGCGAAGACGACATCGTGAGGTTCGAAGACAACTACGGGCGCAAGTAAGGGGTCGGCGGCCAGTGCATGCGCGCGGGCGCGCACCGGTTGCTGCGTGATTGGCGTGAGGCAGCGTGTGGCGGGAGAGATGTCGTGAGCAGAATGTCATTTGCCGGAGCCGTGCCGGTACCCGACCAGGTGTCGCCGCGCAGCGGCGCCAACGCGCGCGTGTTGCTGGACCACGCAGGCTGGATCCTCGCCGCCGGGCTGACCGGCGCGGCCCTTGCCTGGATGGCGTGGCTGTCCACCCCTGACCTGTATCGCGCCAAGTCGCTGGTGCAACTGCAGACCCGCGACGCCGCCGGTCGCATGGCCACGCCGCAGCTCGACCTGGGCATGCTGAAGAGCCGCGCCGTGGTCGGCCCGGTGGTCGAGCGCCTGCACCTGGACATCGAGATCGAGCCGCTGCGCGCGCCGCTGCTGGGCAGCCTGGTCAATCACTTCGCCGAGCCCGGCAAGCTGCGCGGGCCGTGGCCGGCCGAGCTGGGCTATGCGTGGGGCGGCGAGCGCGTGGCGGTGGAGCGCCTGAACGTGCCGGCGCGCCTGCTCAACGTGCCGCTGACGCTGGAGATCCTGCCCGACAACGGCTTCCGGCTGAGCGGGCCGGATGCGCAGCTCGAGGGCCGCGCGGGCCAGGTGGCCGAGGCCGGTGGCATCTCGATGCTGGTGGGCCGGATCGAGGCGCGCCCGGGCACGCGCTTCCTGGTCACGCGGCGCGACCTGACGCTGACCGTCGATGCCGTCACGCGCGAACTGCGCGTCGACAGCGAGTCGAGCGACGCCACCACGCTGCGCATCAGCTGGCAGAACCGCGACCCTGCCACCGCGGCCGCGCTGGTCAACGGGATCGCCGATTCCTATATCAAGGGCCAGGCCGAGCAGCGCCAGGACGACACCGCCGCGACGCTGGCCTTCCTGTCGGGCGAACTGCCGCGGGTCAAGGCCGAGCTGGAGCGCGCCGAAAGCGCACTGACGCGTTACCGCTCGCGTTCGGGCTCGCTGGCGCCGAGCCAGGACGTGCAGTCCTACCTGAACGGCAGCATGGAATACCAGCGCCAGATCGCGCTGCTGCGCCTGGAGCGCACCAAGCTGCTGCAGCGCTTCACCACCGAAGCCAACGAGGTCCGCACCGTCGACAGCCAGATCCAGCAGCTCACGCGCGAGCGCCAGGAAATGGACGCGCGCATGCAGAACCTGTCGGCGTCCGAGCGTGAATCCGTGGCGCTGACGCGCGATGTCAAGGTGGCCGAAGACATGTACATGACGCTGCGCCACAAGGTCGAGCAGCTGTCGCTGGCGCAGCTCGACCGCACCGGGCAAGTGCGCATCGTCGACAACGCACTCACGCCCACCGTGCCGGTCGGCATGGGGCCGTGGACGCCGGCCGCGGGCGGCGGCTTGCTGGGCATGCTGCTGGCGGCCGGGGCGCTGACGCTGCGCCAGCGCGTGCGGCCCACCGTGGCCACCGCCAATGACGCCGAGGACAAGCTCGGCATCACCATGCTGGGCGACATTGCCTTCAGCCGCGAACAGGCGGCGCTCGAGCGCATGGTTTCGGCCAAGGCCCTGCTGGGCGTGGCCGCGGGCTATGCCGCGCCGCCGTCGGCGCGCCTGGAGCGGCCGCGGCCGTCGAGCGCGGTGATCGACGTCTCCGCGCTGGAGGATGACAGCGCCGAGCGGATGCTGCGGCTGGGCCTGCACGACCAGTTCCTGCTGGCGCGCAACGCGCCGCACTCGCTGGCGGTAGAAGGGCTGCGCAATATCCGCGCCGCGGTGCATTTCGCGCTGCGCAGCGCGCCCGACCATGTCATCGCCGTCACCAGCCCGGCCCCCGGCGCCGGCAAGACCTTTGCGTCGGTGAACCTGGCCGTGCTGTTTGCCGAAGCCGGCCAGCGCGTGCTGCTGATCGACGCCGACCTGCGCCGCGGCCGTGTGGCGAGCTGGTTCGACCAGCCCGCCGAATCCGGCCTGGCCGAACTGCTGACCGGGCGCGTGCAGCTGTCGGCCGCGGTGCGGCCTACCGTCGTCAACGGCCTGTCGATCCTGCCCGCGGGTTTGCCGCCGCCGAACCCGTCGGAGCTGCTGATGCGCCCGGGCATGGCCGAAATGCTGCGGCAGTGCGCCACCCGCTTCGACCTGGTGCTGGTCGACACGCCGCCGGTGCTGGCGGTGGCCGATGCCAGCCTGGTCGCGAACCTGGCGGGCTCGACGCTGGTGGTGCTGCGTGCCGATGCCACGCTGCCGGGCCAGGTCGATGAGACGCTCAAGCGCCTGCAGCGGGCCGACGCGCGCCTGCTGGGCGGCATCCTCAACTGTGTCATCGCCAAGCGCAGCAACCGGGCCGAGTTCAACAGCGTCAATCCTTACCTTGGCATGCCGGCAACCGCGCCGATGTCGCGCAGGATCGGCCAGGCGATGCATGGCGAAGAAAAGAGAGAATAAAGGCCGCTGCGGCCGGCGGGCGTACCCGTTTCTGCGTGCGCTTGCCGGACCGGTTGCACAGGTCAGCGGCTGACATGCGTTCGCCAGGAGGCGACATGAGGCGGCTTATGTTTGAAGGCTGTGCCGGCTGGCTGCACGAGGCACAAGGGAAGACCGGGGTAGTGCTGTGCGCGCCGCTGGGCCACGAGGCCATGTGGTCGCACCGCGCATGGCGGCATCTCGCCGACGATCTCGCCGCGGCCGGCATGCCGGTGCTGCGCTTCGATTATCCCTGCACCGGCGATTCCGCCGGGGCCTGCGAGGCGGCGCATTTCCTCGGCCGCGCCGTCTCGAGCATCGTCGCCGCGGCCGCGCAGCTGCGCGCGCTGGCCGGTGTCGAGCACATCGTGCTGTGCGGGTTGCGCGCCGGCGCCAGCCTCGCGGTGCACGCCGCCGAGGCGATGCGCGCGCACCCGGCATGGCACGGCGGCGTTGCCGCGCTGGTGCTGCTCGCGCCGGTGGTCAATGGCCGCGCCTACCTGCGCGAGCTGCGTGCGCTGCATCTGAACTGGCTCAACAGCGCGGGGCCGACCGAACCTCCGCCACCGCCGCCGGCTGGTGCGCTCGACGTGCTGGCCTTCCGCTTCGGCGCCGACACCGTGCGCGAACTCGAGCGGCTGCGGCTCGACCGCGGCACGGACTGCCCCGCGCCGCGGGTGCTGTTGCTCGATCCCTGGCCCGGCACCGCCTCCGCGACCGGCGCGCTGGCGCAGTACTACACCGACGGCGGCGCGCAGGTCGATGCGGCCGCGTTTCCCGATTACGCCGACATGATGCAATCGGCCGAGTTTGCCGGGGTGCCGGCGCAGACGTGGCGGCAACTGGTGCAGTGGCTGGCGCCCATGCGGGCCGCGTCGGCTGCGTCGGCCGCATCGCCCGCGCTGCCGGCGATGCGGCGGCACGTCATCGGTGCGGCGCGCGCGGCGTCCCTGCGCGCGGCTGTCGATGGCGTGGTGGAAGAGTCGGTCTGGCTCGACGCGCGGCGCCAGTTCGGCATCCTCTGCATGCCGCCCGACGCGGCACCCGCGCCGGTCGCGGTGATCTTCCCGAATACCGGCGGCAACCACCATGTCGGCGATGGCCGCATGTTCGTCATGCTGTCGCGCCGGCTGGCAAGGCTGGGCGTGGCGTCGCTGCGGCTGGACGTGTCCGCGCTGGGCGACAGCCCGCGCGCGCCGCGCAGCATGAGCATTGCCGAGATCTACTCGCCCGGGCCGCGCGCGGACGTGAGCGCCGCGGTCGACTGGATGCGCGCGCGCGGGTTCCGCTACATCGTGCTGGCCGGGGTGTGTTCCGGCGCCTTCCTCAGCCTGCACGCCGCCCTGGCCAACTCCGGCGTGAACGGACTGGTGCTGGCCAACCTGGTGAAATTCCGCTGGGACCGCGCCGACGACCGGAGCGCGGGCAAGGGCACGCGATCATGGCAGGGCTGGCTCTCGGCGGCGCGCCGCGGCGGCAACTGGCAGCGGATGTTGCAGGGACATGTGAGGATCGGCCCGCTCGCCGCGGCGATGGCGCGACATGCATACCGGAACGCCACCGAGCGCGTGGCGTTCCGTTTGACGCGGCTGCGCGGTGGCGAAGATCTGGCGTCAGCCACGGCTTACGCGCG
The DNA here is from genome assembly GCF_000372525.1 of Cupriavidus neocaledonicus. GTDB lineage: Bacteria > Pseudomonadota > Gammaproteobacteria > Burkholderiales > Burkholderiaceae > Cupriavidus > Cupriavidus neocaledonicus. The sequence goes on along the minus strand of NZ_AQUR01000092.1, from coordinate 447 downwards.
CGCCGCGATGCGCAGCCTGGATGAGCGTGGGGTGCGGATCGCGATGCTGTATGGGTCGGACGACATGGGGCTCGAAGAGGCCCGGTTGCGTTTTGGCAGGGATCTTGAGGCGCTGGCGACGTTCGCGCATATCACCGTGCATCGGCATGGGTGTATGGACCATGCGTTGTTTCTGGCGGAGGGGAGGGAGGTCTTCTGCGACCAGGTGGTCAAGCATGTGGTGGGGACGTTGGAGGGGATGGAGGTGGTGGGGGAGGGGGTGTTGCAGGGTGCAAAGGTGTGTGGCTGATTTGGGGGGGGGGATTCTGGGGTGTTTATTGAGTGTGTTTGGGGTGTCGGGGGTGGGCGCTGTTGGTGACATGCTGTCGGCTGTTGGACCGCATGGTTCCGCCCTGCTGGGCGGGTCACTTTTTGGCCGAGCGCCAAAAAGTAACCAAAAAGCGCGTT
>NZ_AQUR01000091.1 GCF_000372525.1 Cupriavidus neocaledonicus | reverse complement strand
GCTCTTCGATGGCAGCTGGAGTTCGACCGGGAGAGCTATGTGGACGCCGAGTTCGGTCGTCCAGATCCTCTCGATTCAACCACTTATAACCGGTCTTCCGACTGATGCAGAAGCGGCGGCAAAGCTCCGCAATGTTGGCGTCCGCCTGGCGTGCCAGGCGGACGAACTCTTCTCTTTGCTGCTTCACGGTGGTTTGGCTCCAGGGCAACGTTATCCTCCCGCTGACTAAGCGGGAAAAGTGTTACCCATGTCCTGGCACACCTGTTACCTATGTCCCCGGTCTATACAGCTCGCGGGAGAGGGGCGGGGGTGAGGGCGGGCGCTTGCAGCACCAGCAGCCTCCGCGCCGCGACAAGCGATCCAACAGAGCAGTAGAGCAGTAAGCCGAGAGCGGCCGCCTGCCTCGCGACGCGGGGTTCGCAGGCGGGCGGCCCGCGGCCTTTCTTCATGGTGTGTGATGCTGAATTACTTCCTCAAACGCGTGCTGGGCGTGATCCCCACGCTGCTGATCGTGGCGGTGCTGGTGTTCCTGTTCGTCCACCTGCTGCCGGGCGATCCGGCGCGCCTGGCGGCGGGTCCGGAGGCTGACTCGGCCACGGTCGAACTGGTGCGCAAGGACCTGGGCCTGGACCGGCCCCTGCACGAGCAGTTCGTCAACTTCTTCTCGAACGCGCTGCGCGGCGAGTTCGGCCATTCGCTGCGCACCAAGCGCCCGGTCAGCGAGGAGATCGGCGACCGCTTCATGCCGACGCTGCTGCTGACGGTGGCGTCGATGGCCTGGGCGGTGGTGTTCGGCATGGCCATCGGCATCGGCTCGGCAGTGTGGCGCAACCGCTGGCCGGACCGCTTCGGCATGACGCTGGCGGTCTCCGGGATTTCGTTCCCGGCCTTCGCGCTGGGCATGCTGCTGATGGAGGTGTTCTCGGTGCAGCTGGGCTGGCTGCCGTCGATCGGCGCCGACACCTGGCTGCACTACGTGTTGCCCTCGGTCACGCTCGGCGCCGCGGTGGCGGCGGTGATGGCGCGCTTTACCCGCGCTTCGTTCGTCGAGGTGCTGCAGGAAGACTTTATCCGCACCGCCCGCGCCAAGGGCGTGCGCGAGACGCTGGTGGTGGCCAAGCACGGCCTGCGCAACGCCATGATCCCGGTGGTGACCATGATGGGCCTGCAGTTCGGCTTCCTGCTGGGCGGCTCGATCGTGGTCGAGAAGGTGTTCAACTGGCCGGGCCTGGGACGCCTGCTGGTCGATGCCGTCGAGATGCGCGACTACCCGGTGATCCAGGCCGAGGTGCTGCTGTTCTCGCTCGAATTCATCCTGATCAACCTGGTGGTGGACATGCTCTACACCGTGATCAATCCCACCATCCGCTACAAGTGAGGCCGGCATGACTGAGCTTTCCACGCCCGCCGCAGCGCAAGCGGCATCTGCCACCGCGGCCGCGCCGGAGGCCGTGCGCACTCCCTGGACCGAGTTCTGGCGCAAATTCCGCAAGCAGCACCTGGCGCTCGGCGCCGGCGCATTCGTGCTGCTGCTGGTGCTGGTCGCGATCCTGGCGCCGCATCTCGTGCCGTACGATCCCGAGAACTATTTCGACTACGATGCGCTCAACGCCGGCCCGTCGGCCGCGCACTGGATGGGCGTCGATTCGCTCGGGCGCGATATCTTCAGCCGCATCCTGGCCGGCACGCGCATCTCGCTGGCGGCGGGCTTCCTGTCGGTGATCATCGGCGCGGTGATCGGCACCGTGCTGGGCCTGCTGGCCGGCTACTACGAAGGCTGGTGGGACCGCATCGTGATGCGTATCTCCGACGTGCTGTTCGCCTTCCCCGGCATCCTGCTGGCGATCGGCATCGTCGCCATCCTCGGCAACGGCATGACCAACGTGATCTTCGCCGTCGCCATCTTCAGCATCCCCGCATTCGCGCGCCTGGTGCGCGGCAATACGCTGATGCTGAAGCGGCTGACCTATGTGGAGGCCGCGCGCAGCATCGGCGCGTCGGACTGGACCATCCTGGTGCGCCATATCCTGCCAGGCACGGTGTCGTCGATCGTGGTGTATTTCTCGATGCGCATCGGCACCTCGATCATCACCGCGGCCAGCCTGTCGTTCCTGGGGCTGGGCGCGCAGCCGCCCACGCCGGAATGGGGCGCGATGCTCAACGAGGCGCGCGCCGACATGGTCACCGCGCCGCACGTGGCGATCTTCCCCAGCCTGGCGATCTTCCTGACCGTGCTGGCCTTCAACCTGCTGGGCGACGGGCTGCGCGACGCGCTCGACCCCAAGATCGACCGCCGCTGAAGATGACTGTCTCCACCCTGGGCGTGCCGCGCGTCGGCAGTCTTCCCGCGGGTCCGCTGGACAGCATTGCCGACGTCGCCGGCGTCACCGTCGGCCACTGCACGCTGGCCGAGGGCGGGGTGCAGACCGGCGTGACCGTGATCCGCCCGCACGGCGGCGATCCGTACCGCGACAAGGTGCCCGCCGCGGCCACCGTGCTCAATGGCTTCGGCAAGAGCGTGGGGCTGGTGCAGGTGGACGAGCTGGGCGTGCTCGAGACCCCGGTGGCGCTGAGCAACACCTTTGCCGTCGGCGCCGTGGCGCAGGCGCAGATCCGCGCGGCGGTGGCGGCCAATCCGGACATCGGCCGGGCGCTGCCGACGGTCAATCCGCTGGTGTTCGAATGCAACGACGGCTACCTGAACGATATCCAGCGCATGGCGGTGGCCGGCCCGCACTACGATGCAGCGCTGGCGTGCGCGGCAGCCGGATTCGCGCAGGGTGCCGTGGGCGCCGGCCGCGGCATGTCGGCGTTCGGCGTCAAGGGCGGCATCGGCTCGGCATCGCGCGTGGCCGGCGGCCATTGCGTCGGCGCGCTGGTGCTGGCCAATTTCGGCACGCCGGAATCGCTGACCGTGGCCGGCAGGCTGGTCGGTCCCGAGCTGGCAGGCCGGCTGGCACTGCCCGGTGGCGCACCGGAACCCGAGAAGGGTTCGATCATCATGGTGCTGGCCACCGATGCGCCGCTGGACGCGCGCCAGCTGCGCCGGCTGTCGCTGCGCGCCGGTGCCGGGCTGGCGCGCACCGGTTCGGTGTTCGGGCATGGCTCGGGCGATATCGCGCTGGCATTCTCGACGGCATACACCGTGCCCGACGACGCGGCGCGGCCGATGCCGGCGCTTGCGCTGCTGCATGAAACCCTGCTCGACCCGCTGTTCCGGGCCGCGGCCGACAGCGTCGAGCAGGCCATCCTGCATGCCCTCTGGCATGCCGTGCCGGTGCAGGGCCGCGACGGCCACGGCCGCGCCGCGCTGCTCGACGTGATGCCCGAACTGCGCCAGGACTGCTGATGAAGATCCTTGTTTCCACCGATATCGAAGGCGTGGCCGGCGTCTTCCACGCCGAGCAGACCCGCGCGGGCAATGGCGAATACGAACGCGCCCGCGCCTGGATGACCGGCGAGGCCAACGCCGCCATCGCAGGCGCCTTTGCCGGCGGCGCGGCCGAAGTGCTGGTCAACGATTCGCACGGCGGCTTCCGCAATCTGCTGCCGGACCAGCTCGACCCGCGCGCGCGCGTGGTGCTGGGCAAGCCGCGCTACCTGGGCATGATGGCGGGGGTCGAGGCCGGCGTCGACGGCGTGCTGATGATCGGCTACCACGGCCGCGCGCAGAGCCGCGGCGTGCTGGCGCACACCATCAACAGCAGCGCTTTCGCGCGGGTCTGGCTCAACGGCAAGGAGCTCGGCGAGGCCGGACTGTACGCGGCGCTGGCCGGCGAGTTCGGCGTGCCGGTGCTGATGGCCAGCGGCGACGACGTGTTCGTGCAGGAAACCCATGCGCTGATGCCATGGGTGCGCTATGTCGAGACCAAGACCGCGGGCGGCTTTGGCAGCGGCGCCTCGCTGTCGCCGCCGGCCGCGCGCGAAGCCATTGCCGCGGCGGCAGCGAGCGCGGTGCGCGGGCGCGCGCAGGCGCAATGCCTGCGCATCGCCGCGCCGGTGGCGTGCACCCTGCAGACGCAGACCCCGGCGCATGCCGACCTGTTCTGCCAGTGGCCCACGCTGGAGCGGCGCGACGGCGTGACGCTGTCGTTCCAGGCCGATTCGGTGCAGGCCGCGGTGCGCATGCTGAACTGCCTGTCGGCGATGTCGTTCATGCTGAAGTAGCCAGTTGCAGCGTGGCGGGCCGGCCACGTCCCGCAGATCGGCGACAATGGCGGGTCCAGCAACAGGCACGCCATACACAACGCATGACCCAGGCACACGACGGCGGCTGGATCCCGGTACGCAAGGATTTCGTCGATCCCGCCACACGCTGCCACGCGCGCGGCGCCAGCCGCCGCCATCACGGCTTTCCGGAAGGCCAGGCTTATATCCTGCGCGACGCCGCCGGGCACGAATACCCGTTCGGCGAGGACTGCGCGCGCGCCGCGCTGGCGCAGCCGGCCCTGCTGCGGCGGGTGCCCGACTACACCGAACGCGACGTGGTGCCGCGCACGGCCTGGCCCGAGCTGCCCGCGGCGCCGCGCCGGCGCGACGCCGCGCAGGCCCGCGCGGCCGAACGCGCCGCGGCGATCCGCTACCTGGTGCTGCGCATGGAGAAGGTGGCCGCGGTGCCGCGCGTGCAGCCCACCGTGCGCTTCCCGGCGCTCGAGGACATCTACGCGCAATACCAGCGCAGCGGCGACCTCGCCCCGGCGCAGGTGCGCCGCATCCTGGCGATCGAGCGCAGTCCGTCGACGCCGCCGCGGCTGCGCGCGACCAACCTGCTCGACGTCTATACCGCCCACGTCAAGCTGGAACGTCTGATCGCGGCATCCACCAGCGTCGACAACATCCGCTTCCTGCGCAGCCTGCATGACTGGCTGGCGCGGCACCTGGTGCTGACCGCGGGGCAGCTGGCCGCGGCCGGAATCGCGATGCATCCGCAGGCGTTTACGTCGGCCGGCATCTGGGGGCCCGAAGCCGAGCCGCCCGCCGCGGCGGGCAAGGCCCGGTCCGGCTCGCTGTTCTAGCCGCGACTGGCGAGACCCGCCGAATTGGCGTCTAATGCCTGCATCGCATCCGCGGGTGACGCCATGAGCCATTTTTCTCGCAGCTACGCCGAAGCGCGCAAGACCTTCCTGGACGCCGCGCGCGGCGCGGGCGCCGCGCTGGCGCAATTTCCGCATCCCACCCGGCGCGGCAGCGCCGGCGAAGAGCTCGCGATCGACGTGGCGCTGGCCGGCGCGCCCGAGGCCCGGCGCTGCATCATGGTGACCTCGGGCACGCACGGCGCCGAAGGCTTTGCCGGCTCCGGGGCGCAATCGGCGCTGCTGCACGACGCCGCGCTGCTTGCCGATTGCGCCGCCGCCGACGCCTGCCTGCTGCTGGTGCATGCGGTCAATCCCTACGGCTTCTCCCACCTGCGCCGGGTCAACGAGGACAACGTCGACCTGAACCGCAACTTCATGGATTTCTCGCAGCCGCTGCCGCACAACGCCGCCTATGCCGAAATCGCGCCGCTGCTGCTGCCGGCGCAATGGCCGCCGTCGGAGGCCGACCAGGCACGGCTGATGAAGGCGGTGGCCGAGCGTGGCATGGCGTGGTACCAGGCCGCGGTCAGCAGCGGCCAGTACCAGGATCCCGGCGGCATGTTCTACGGCGGCGACAAGGCCACCTGGAGCAACTACACGCTGTGCCGCATCCTGGCGCGCTTCGGCGCCGGGCGCGCGGCGCTGCGCTGGATCGACGTCCATACCGGCCTGGGCCCGTGGGGCTACGGCGAGCCCATCCACATGGGCCCGGACACGCCCGAATCGATCACGCGCACGCGCGCGATCTGGGGCGAGCGCGTGACCTCGATCTACGATGGCTCGTCGACCTCGGCCAACCTGACCGGGCTGGCCTGGCACGCCGTGCCGCAGACCCTGCCGGCGGTGGACTACGCCGGCATCGCGCTCGAGTTCGGCACGCTGCCGGTGGGCGAGGTGCTCGACGCCCTGCGCGGCGACCACTGGCTGCACCGGCATCCCGAGGCCGACGAGAACCAGCGCGCGCTGGTGCGCCAGGCGATGTGGCGCGCCTTCTACGGCGATGCCGACGACTGGCGCGACGGCGTGGTGGCGCAGGTGAGCGACGCCGTGCGCAGCACGATCGCATCGGCCTAGCGAGTGGGGTTCAGGCCGCAGGCATCATCTGGTATTGTCCGGGCTTGGCGGTAGAGTGCCGAGCCAGGCACTGCCGCCATGCCCTGGCCGAGGCGTGCCGCGTCGGGGCCAGGAGCCAGACCAACACCAAGAACAAGACGGAAACGGCCGCCGCGCGGCGCGCTTCCGGCATCTGCTCGGCAGGGAGGCCGGCGCGATGACGCTCTACGAACTGAAACCCAGGTTCCAGGCCTGGCTGCGCCCCGTGGTGCAAGACCTGGCGCAGCGCGGCGTGACCGCCAACCAGGTCACGCTGGCCGCCGCCGCCGGATCGCTCGCGGTCGGCGTGCTGGCCACGCTGGGCATGCTGGTGGCCGAGACCCCGGCGCTGTTCCTGCTGTTTCCGCTGTGGTTGTTCGGGCGTATGGCGCTCAATGCCATCGACGGCATGCTGGCGCGCGAGCATGGCCAGCAAAGCGTGCTGGGCGCCTACCTGAACGAGCTCGGCGACATGGTGTCGGACCTGGCGCTGATCCTGCCGCTGGCCGCGCTGCCCGATTTCAGCCTGGGGCAGGTGGGTACCTTCGCGCTGCTGGCGCTGCTGGTCGAGGCCGCCGGGCTGATCGGGCCGCTGGCCGGCGCCAGCCGGCGCTACGACGGCCCGCTCGGCAAGAGCGACCGCGCCTTCGCGCTCGGCGCGATCGCGCTGTGGGCCGGCCTGGGGCTGGGCTTCGGCGCGGCCGCCAGCTGGCTGTGGCTGCTGCTGTCGCTGTTGTCGCTGTTTACGATGGCCAACCGGGTGCGCCGCGGCATTGCCGAGGCCCACTCCCGCCTTGCGGAGTAGTGCGATGGACCGACCGTCTTCCCGCCAGCCGCTGCAGCGGCAATTCGAGACCCACGACGGCCAGGCGCTGTTCTATCGCCACTGGCCCGCGGTCGAGGCCCCGGCGCGCGGCGCCGTGCTGCTGTTCCACCGTGGCCACGAGCATTCCGGCCGGGTCGCCCACCTGGCCGACGAGCTCAACCTGCCCGGACACGACATCTTCGCCTGGGACGCGCGCGGCCATGGCAATTCGCCCGGCGAGCGCGGCTACAGCCCCAGCCTGGCCGATTCCGTTCGCGATATCCAGACCTTCACCGCGCATATCGCCGAGGTCCACGGCATCCCGCTGGAACGCACCGCGGTGATCGCGCAGAGCGTCGGCGCGGTGCTGGCCGCGACCTGGGTGCACGACTACGCGCCGCCGATCCGCGCGCTGGTGCTGGCGTCGCCGGCGTTCAAGGTCAAGCTGTACGTGCCGTTCGCGCGGCCGGGGCTGAAGCTGATGCAGCGCCTGCGCGGCAAGTTCTTCGTCAACAGCTACGTCAAGGCCAAGTTCCTGACCCACGATCCCGGGCGCATCGCCAGCTATGACAGCGATCCGCTGATCACGCGCCCGATCGCGGTCAATATCCTGCTCGACCTGTACCAGACCGCCGAGCGCATCGTCGCCGATGCCGCAGCGATCACGGTGCCGACGCAGCTGCTGATCTCGGGCGCCGACTGGGTCGTGCACCGCGGCCCGCAGGACCGCTTCTACGAGCGCCTGGGCTCGCGCACCAAGGAACGCATCGTGCTGGACGGCTTCTACCACGACACCCTCGGCGAGCGCGACCGCAAGCAGGCGGTCGATGCCGCGCGCCGCTTTATCCTGCGTGAATTCGACACGCCGTCGGCGCCGCGCTCGCTGCTCGACGCCGACCAGATCGGCCCGTTCCGCGAGGAGGCGGACCGCTTGGCGTCGGCGCCGGGCGCGCTGGCCGCCTGGTACTGGCGCGCGGCGCGGGCCAACCTGAAGCTGGGCGGGATGCTGTCGGACGGGGTGCGGCTCGGCCATCAGACCGGCTTCGACTCGGGCTCGACGCTCGACTACGTTTACCGCGACACGCCGTCCGGGCGCGGCGCGCTGGGCCGGCTGGCCGACCGGCAGTACCTGGACGCGATCGGCTGGCGCGGCATCCGCCAGCGCAAGGTCCACGCCGAGGCGCTGATTGCCGAGGCGGTGCTGCGCCTGCGCGCGGCCGGCACGCCGGTGCGCATGGTCGATATCGCCGCCGGCCATGGCCGCTACGTGCTGGAAGCACTGGGCGCGCTGGAGGGGGGCGCGGGCGCGGTCGAGTCGATCCTGCTGCGCGACTACAGCGCGCTGAACGTGGAGCAGGGCCGCGCGCTGATTGCCGCCAAGGGCCTGCAGGACGTGGCCCGCTTCGAACAGGGCGATGCCTTCGACGGCGACAGCCTGGCCGCGCTGGCGCCGGCGCCGACGCTGGCGGTGGTATCCGGCCTGTACGAACTGTTCCCCGACAACGCCATGGTGCGGCGCTCGCTCGACGGGCTGGCGCGCGCGGTGCCGCCGGGCGGCTACCTGGTCTACACCGGCCAGCCCTGGCATCCGCAGCTGGAATTCATCGCGCGCGCGCTGACCAGCCATCGCGCCGGCGCCGCCTGGGTGATGCGGCGCCGCTCGCAGGCCGAAATGGACGAACTGGTGCGGGCCGCCGGCTTCGACAAGGTCACGCAGCGCATCGACCCGTGGGGAATCTTCACCGTCAGCCTGGCGCGCAGGCGCGGCGCATGAGCACGGTGCCGACCCAGGCCGGCGCCGCCGCACGCCCGCGCCGGCCCTGGGGCCTGGCGTGCCTGCTGCTGGCGCTGGCCGGCGCGTTCTTCTTCTCCAGCTATGGCTTCGCCAACTGGCTGGCGAGCCAGCGCGCCGAGGTGCCGTCGTTCTACTTTGAATGGGAGCGGGGCATTCCGTTCCTGCCCTGGACCATCGTGCCGTACTGGTCGATCGACCTGCTGTACGGCATCTCGTTCTTCCTGTGGCGTAGCCGCGCGGCGCTGCTGACGCACGTGAAGCGGCTGGTGCTGGCGCAGCTGGTGTCGGTCGCGTGCTTTATCGCCTTCCCGCTGCGCTTCAGCTTTGCGCGGCCCGCTGCCGACGGCCTGCCGGGCCAGCTGTTCACGCTGCTGGGCGGCTTCGACCTGCCGTTCAACCAGGCGCCGTCGCTGCATATCAGCCTGCTGGTGATCCTGTGGGTCGCCTTCGCGGCGCACCTGCGCGGCGGCTGGCGCTGGCTGCTGCACGGCTGGTTTGCGCTGATCGGGGTGTCGGTGCTGACCACCTGGCAGCATCACCTGATCGACGTGCCCACCGGCGCGCTGGTGGGCTGGCTGTGCGTTTACCTGCTGCCGATGCAGCTGCCCGCAGCCGCGGCCGGCGTGCCCGGAGCGCGCACGCGGCAGCTGTCGCGCCGCTATGTCGTGGGCGCGCTGGTGGCGCTGCTGTGCGCGGTGCTGGCGCTGGGCGCATCGGTGACGCTGGCGTTCCTGCTGCTGTGGGCCGCGCTGGCGCTGGCCTGCGTGGCGCGCATCTACGCGCTGGCGGCGCCGGCGTGGTTCCAGAAGGACAGCGACGGCACCATGGCACCGGGCGCGTGCTGGGTGCTGGCGCCTTACCTGCTGGGCGCCTTCCTCAATTCACGCTGGTGGACGCGGCGCGCGCCGCAGGCCAGCGCGATCGCGCCGGGCGTCTGGGTGGGCCGCTTCCCGATAACGTCCGAGCTGCGCACGCTCGGCGCGGATGCCGTGCTTGACCTCAGCGCCGAGCTGCCGCGCGCGGCCGCGGCGCCCGGCCTGGCCTATCGCTGCATACCCGTGCTGGACCTGACCGTGCCGACCCCGCAGCAGCTCGCGCAGGCGGTGGCGCAGCTCGACGCCTGGCAGCGGCAGGGCCGCCGCGTGCTGGTCAGCTGCGCGCTGGGCTATTCGCGCAGCGCGCTGGTCGCGGCAGCCTGGCTGGCGCGGCGGCAGGGCCTGCGCGACGCCGGCGCCGCGCTGGCGGCGCTGCGCCAGCACCGGCCCGCCGTGGTGCTCGGGCCAGAACATGCGGAGGCGCTGCAGCGTTGCCTCGACCGTGCTGACACCCAGGGGCCTGCCGATGGCGGCTGACCGGGACGCTGCCATGGATGCTGACTTCGCGCGCTGCACCGATGCGTGGATTGCGCACGCGGTGACGGGCGCGCTGTCAGGGGCCGCGTGGATCGGCGCGGCCGGACTGGCGTTCGCCATGCTGGCGGCCTGGCCAGGGGCGGACACCGCGATGTCGCGCTGGCCGGCGGCGCTGGCGCTGCTGCTGGCGCTGCCGCAGCTGTGGCTGCTGCTGCGCGTCGCCATCGACCAGCGCCTGTTCGCTGCGCTCGCGGCCGGCGCGCCGGACCAGCCCGGGCTGGCCAGGCTCGATGCCGCGCTGCTCGAACTGGGCTGGATGCCCGCGGCGCGCGCCGCACGCCCCCTGGCCGAGCGCGCCCGCGGCGCGCTGCGCCTGGTGCGCGCCAGCGCCGCACTGACCGTGTGCCAGCTGCTGCTGGCCTTGCTATCGCTGATGCTGAGGTAACCAAACATGTGGCTTGCCCGCGCGACCGCGCGCGCGATCATCGTCTTCGCCCGGCTGCTCACGGGCATGCGCGCCAACTGGCAGGGCTGCATCCCGGCCGCGGTGCAGCGCGTCTACTTTGCCAACCACAGCAGCCACGGCGATTTCGTGCTGATCTGGGGCTGCCTGCCGCCCGAGCTGCGCACGGTGACGCGGCCGGTGGCGGGCGCGGATTACTGGCAGACATCGCCGCTGCGCCGCTTTATCGGCCGCGACGTGTTCCGCGCGCTGCTGATCGACCGCACCCGCAGCGAACCCGGCAGCGACCCGGTGGCGCTGATGCAGGCCGGGCTGGCGGCGGGCGATTCGCTGATCCTGTTTCCCGAAGGCACGCGCAACACCACCGACGCGCGCCTGCTGCCGTTCAAGAGCGGCATCTACCACCTGGCGCGGGCCTGCCCCGAGGTCGAGTTCGTGCCGGTGTGGATCGACAACCTGAACCGCGTGATGCCCAAGGGCGAAGTGGTGCCGGTGCCGCTGCTGTGCACCGTGACCTTCGGCCAGCCGCTGCGGCTGGCCGCCGACGACAGCAAGGAAGCGTTCCTTGCGCGCTGCCGCGACGGCCTGCTCGCGCTGGCCCCCGAACTGGAATGAATGCCATGCCCACCCTGCACTGGAGCCGCGAGACCTGGCTGCTGTTCGGCGGCCTGTTCGGCGTACTGCTGCTGGCTTCCACCGTGACCGCGCTGCTGCGCTGGCGCGTCGCGGGCGGCGGCCAGCACGCGGTGATCGACAACCTGGGACAGCGCGTGTCGGCCTGGTGGTGGATGATCGGCATCATGGGCGTGGCCTTTGCGCTGGGGCGCACCGCGGTGATCGTGCTGTTCTACCTGCTGTCGTTCTTTGCGCTGCGCGAGTTCGTCACCATCATCACCACGCGGCGCGGCGACCATCGCGCCATCGTCGCCGCCTTCTTCGTGTTCCTGCCGCTGCAGTACGTGCTGGTCTATATCGGCTGGTACGGCATGTTCTCGATCCTGATTCCGGTCTATGCCTTCCTGGTGCTGCCGATCCTGGCCGCGCTGTCGTCCGAGACCACGCGCTTCCTGGAGCGCTGCGCCGGGGTACAGTGGGCGGTGATGGTGTGCGTGTTCTGCATTTCGCACGTGCCGGCGCTGCTGACGCTGCCGATCCCGGGCTTCGATGGGCGCAACCTGCTGCTGATCGCCTTCCTGGTGATCGTGGTGCAGGGCAGCGACGTGCTGCAGTACGTGTGGGGCAAGCTGTGCGGCAAGCGCAAGATCGCGCCGTTGCTGTCGCCGTCGAAGACCGTCGAGGGCTTTGTCGGCGGCGTTGCCAGCGCCACCGCGCTGGGCGCGGCGCTGTGGTGGATCACGCCGTTTTCGCCGTGGCAGGCCGGCGCGATTGCGCTGGTGATCGCGCTGATGGGCTTCCTCGGCGGCCTGGTGATGTCGGCGATCAAGCGCGACCGCGGCATCAAGGACTGGGGCCACATGATCCAGGGCCACGGCGGCATGCTCGACCGGCTCGACTCGGTGGTGTTCGCCGCGCCGGTGTTCTTCCACATCACGCGCTATTGGTGGGTGCCCTGAGCGCAAGCGCCGGGCCACAGGGGCTTCATAGCGCCGTTTCCGCGCACCATGCCACCACGGCATCGCGGAAGTCCTGGCAGATCGGCGACAGGTAGCCGTCGGCGCGCCACAGCACGGCCAGTTCGTGCTGCCACGACGTGCCCGGGGCCTCGATCGCGACCAGCCCCTGGCCTTCGGCCTGGCGCAGCATGCGCGGCGGCATGATGCCGAGCAGGTCGGAATGCCGCAGCAGTTCGCCGAAAGCGACCGGCGACGCCGTGCTTTCCACCGCCACGCGCGGCGGCGGCAGGCCGACCGCGGTGAAGCGCTCTTCCAGCCACTGGCGCAGGTACAGCGAACTGGCCGGCACCACCCAGCGTTCGCCGGCGAGGTCGGCGAGCGAGCGCAAGCGGTCGAGGCGCGGGTGGGCGCTGCGGCACACGATCTGCATGCTGAGCGGGCCGAGCGGAAGCCAGGCCACGTCTGCCGGCACGCTGCCGGGGCGCGCGGCAAGGATCAGGTCGGCTTCGCCGTTCTGCAGCATCGTCAGCAGGCGCGCGCTCAGGTGGGTTTCGATCGAGAACGTGGCCAGCGGCCGGCTCAGGAAGAAGCGCGCCAGCAACGGCGACAGCAGCGACGGCAGCAGGTAGGGGATGGCGCCCAGGCGCACCGTGCCCGCACGCGCGGCGCGCTGCTCGGCCAGTTCGTTGCGCATGTCGCCGGCGGCCAGCGAGATCCGGCGCGCATGCGCGGCCAGGGTGCGGCCCGCGCCGGTCGGCACCAGCCCGCGCGGGGTGCGCTCGAACAACGGCATGCCGGCTTCGCCTTCCAGCCGCGCCAGCGTTTTGGACAAGCCGGACTGGGTCATGCCCAGGTCGTCGGCGGCGCGGTGCAGGTTGCCCTGGTCGATCACGACCAGGAAGGCTTCTAGATCCTCGAATCGCATGGGGCGGCTGGCGCTGGGGGTGCGGGCCATTGTAGCGCCATGCCTGCCAGGACTTGGCTCGCGCCGAGCGGGAATCACGCCGGCCCGGACGCTGGCCTAGACTGCGTGGCATCCCTCGCGCACCGCATCGCAGTGGACACCGCAGCGGCGCTACAGAAGGGAGCCAAGGACAGGAGACAAAGCGATGCCATACCGTTCCGCGCGGCTGCGCACAGCCGTGGCCGCCATGTTGCTGGCGGCCGTTCCGAGCGTGATGCCGGCCGCAGCCGAGGCCGCCGATTCCGCCCCTGCCGAACCCTATCCGTCGCGGCCGCTGACCATCGTGGTGCCGTCGGTGGCAGGCAACGTCAACGACGCCGTGGCGCGGCTGATCGGGCAGGAACTGACCAAAAGCTGGGGCCAGCCCGTGATCGTCGACAACAAGCCCGGCGCGGGCACCACTACCGGCACCAAGTATGTCGCCAGGGCGCCCCGGGACGGCTACACCGCGCTGCTGACCTTCACCGCGCACGTGCAGAACCCATCGCTGTACCGCGGCATCGGCTATGACCCGATCGCGGATTTCACGCCGGTCAGCGAGGTGGCGATCTCGTCCACCATCCTGGCGGTGTCGCCCGACTTTCCCGTGCGCACGCTGCCGGAGGTGGTGGCGCTGCTCAAGGCCAATCCCGGCAAGTACCCGTATGGCTCGTACGGCGCCGGCACCACCGGGCATATCCTGGGCGAGTTGCTCAAGCGCGAAGCCGGCCTGCAGATGGAGCACGTGGCCTACAAGGGCGGCGCGCCGCTCGCCACCGACCTGGCCGCGGGGCATGTGAAGCTGGGCTTTATTGCCGTCGGCACGGCGATGCCGCTGCTGCAGGCCAGCAAGCTGGTGCCGGTGGCGATCGCCGGGGCCGAGCGCTCGGCCTTGCTGCCCAGGGTGCCGACCTTCCGCGAAGCCGGCTACCAGGGCTTCGAGCCCGATGCCTGGATGGGGCTGCTGTTCCCGGCCGGCGTGCCCCGGGCGCGGGTCGACGCGCTGTCGCGCGAGGTGGCGCGCATCGTGCGCCTGCCGGAGATCGCCAGGAAGATGCAGGACCTGAACCTGGTGCCGGTGGGCAGCACGCCGGAGCCCTTCGCCACGGTGATGAAGAACGACCGCGACAAATGGAGTCGCATCATCCGCGATGTCGGCATCACGCTGGAGTAAGGGATTGACCATGCAAGACAACGACTATCTGGGACTGGTCTGCTCGCGCTGGTGCCACTGGAGCGAACTGGAGCTGCAGCGCCTGTCGCGCCAGCCGCTCGGGCCGGGACAGGTGCGCATCCGCGTGCGGCATGCGGGCGTCGGCTTTGCGCTCAGCCTGTTCGTGTCGGGCAAGTACCAGCGCAAGCCGCCGTTGCCGTTCACGCCCGGCACCGAAGCGTCTGGCGAGATCCTGGAGGTCGCGCCGGACGTGACGCGGCTGCACGTGGGGCAGCGCGTGGCGGCGGCGCTGGACTGGGGCGGCTTTGCCGAAGAAGTCGTGACGACCGCGGACACGGTTTATCCGGTGCCGGACGGCCTCGCCCTCGCGCACGCCGCCGCGCTGCCCATCACCTACGGCACGGTGTGGGCCGCGCTGGCGTGGCGCGCTGCGCTGCAGCCGGGCGACACCATGCTGGTCCACGGCGCCAGCGGCGCACTCGGCACGGCGGCGGTGCAGGTGGGCAAGCTGATGGGCGCGCGGGTGATCGCCACCGCCAGCACCGCGGCCAAGCGCGAAGCTGCACTCGCCAACGGCGCTGCGCATGCGCTGCCCGCCGATGCCGAGGCGCTGGCGGCATCGGTCAAGGCGCTGTGCCCGGCCGGCGGCGCCGACGTGGTGTTCGACCCGGTCGGCGGCGACCTGTTCGACGCCTCGCTGCGCTGCGCGGTACCGGGCGCGCGGCTGCTGTCGATCGGCTATGCCAGCGGCCGCATCCCGTCGGTGCCGGCCAACCTGCTGCTGGTGAAGAACCTGACGCTGGTCGGCTTCAACTACGGCTACTACATCGGCTGGGGGCTGACCGACGAGCGCCGGCGCTTTGCGCCGAGGGTGCAGGCCATGGTCGGCGAGATCATGCAGGCGGCCGCCAGCGGCCGGCTGGCGCCGCCGGTGCTGCAGCACTTTGCGCTGGGCGACTGGCTCAACGCGGTCGACACCACCATGTCGCGCCGCGCCATCGGCAAGGTCATGCTGGATATCTGAACGGAGCCCACTTATGCATGATGCAACCGCGGCGAGCACGGACGATGCCATGTTCGACGGCCTGACCGTGCTCGACCTGAGCCAGGGCATCGCCGGCCCGTACTGCGGGCTGATCCTGCGCGAGCAGGGCGCGCGCGTGATCAAGGTCGAGCCGCCGGGCGGCGACTGGTCGCGGCAGATGGGGCGCATCCGCGCCGGCCAGACCGCGATCGCGGTCGCCTGCAATGCGGGCAAGGAGAGCGTGGTGCTGGATGCGCGCAGCGCCGACGGCCGGGCTGCCATCGGCCGGCTGGCGCAGCGCGCCGACGTGGTGATCCAGAATTTTCGCCCCGGCGTGGCCGAGCGCATGGGCGTCGGCTACCAGGCCCTGGCCGCGCACAACCCGGCGCTGGTGTACGTCTCGATCTCGGGCTACGGTCATGCCGGGCCGCTGGCGCACCGGCCCGCGGTGGATACCACCATGCAGGCCTACAGCGGGCTGATGCATCTGAACCGCGACGCCGCCGGCCAGCCGCGCCGCATCGCCTTCTTCTTGGTCGACCTGGCCACCGGGCTGTACGCGTCGCAGCAGGCCTCGGCGGCGTTGTACAAGGCCGCGCGCAGTGGCCGCGGCCGGCATGTGCGGCTGTCGCTGCTCGAGACCAGCGCCGCGCTGCAGTCCTACCTGATGGTCGACGACGCCATGTTCCCCGACGCGGAACTGGCGGCGGCCAACGCGCCGACCGGGCTGTTCGAGGCGGCCGATGGCGCGCTGTACCTGAGCATGCTCAACGACGCGATGTTCCTGCGGCTGGCCGGGCTGCTGGGTTGCGACGACTGGCTTGCCGATACCACGCTGCACAGCAGCGCGGGGCGGTTGCCGCGCGCGGCGGAACTGGGCCGGCGCGTGGCGCAGGCGCTGGCCGCGCGGCCGCTGGCGCACTGGGAAGCGCTGCTGACCGAGCACGATGTGCTGTTCGCGCGCGTCGGCCATGCGCGCGAGCTGCTGCAGAGCGCGCAGTGCGCGCAGGCGGGGGTGTTCGGCCGGCTGGCGCTGGCGGGGATGGGCGAGGTGCCGTGGGCCAACCTGCCCGGCATGGCGGGACGGGAGCGGCCGGCGGGAAGTGCGCCGGCGCTGGGCGAGCATACCGCGGCGGTGCTGGCGGAGTTCGGCATCGGCGCCTGAAGCGGGCCCGCAAAAGAAAAACGGACGGTGCGCGATTGCGTACCGTCCGTGTTCCCTTGTGCGTTGGTAGGCTCGATTGGACTCGAACCAACGACCCCCACCATGTCAAGGTGGTGCTCTAACCAGCTGAGCTACGAGCCTAGCGAAGGCGCGAATTATAGAGAGCCCTTTACGATTGCGCAAGCACCCCGCGCGACTTTTTGCGCGGGTGCCTGCCAGGGCGCGTCAGGCAGCGCCGATGCGGTCGCGCAGTTCGCGCTTCAGCACCTTGCCGATGGCGCTGCGCGGCAGGCTCTCCACTTCGTGGATCTGTGCCAGCCGCTGGGTCTTGCCAAGGCGTTCATTGGCCCAGGCCAGCACATCCTGCGCGCTGGCACCGCCGTCCGCGCGCAGCGAGACAAAGGCCACCGGGGTCTCGCCCCAGCGCTCCGACGGCACGCCGACCACCGAGACTTCGGCCACCGCCGGGTGCTCGCGCACCACCGCCTCCAGGTCGCTCGGGTAGATGTTGAAGCCGCCCGAGATGATCATGTCCTTCTTGCGGTCGAGCAGCACCAGGAAGCCGTCTTCGTCAAAGCGGCCGATGTCGCCGGTGCGGATAAAGCGCTGGCCCTGCGCGTCGTGCCATTCGGTCTCGGCGGTCTTCTCGGGCTGGTTGTGGTAGCCGTTCATCATCGCCGCCGAGCGGCCCACCACTTCGCCGGTGCTGCCGGGCGGCAGCTCGCGGCCGGACTCGTCGATGATGCGCACGTCGGCGCCGCTGGCGGGGCGGCCGACGGTGTGCAGCTTGTGCGGGAACTGGTCCGCGAACAACAGGCAGCCGCCGCCGCCTTCGGTCATGCCGTACAGCTCGGTCAGCGCGCCGGGCCAGCGCCGCAGGATCTCGGCCTTCAGCGCCGGGCTGCACGGCGCGCTGGTGCAGAACTTGTGCCGGAAGGCGGACAGATCGTGCTGGTCGAACGCCGGATGCGCCAGCAGGCGCTGGTACTGCACCGGCACCAGCATGGTGTGGGTGACGCGATGCTGCTGCGCCAGCGCCAGGTACTGGCCGGCATCGAACTTCGCCATCAGGATGGCCGTGCCGCCCAGGCCGATGGTGGGGAAGAAGCTGGCCAGCGTGGTGTTGGAGTACAGCGGCGTCGACAGCAGCGTGACCGCGTGCGTGCCGTAGCCGGTGGCGGCGCCGCGCGATACATGGGCCCAGCGCATGCCGTGCGATTGCACGATGCCCTTGGGCGTGCCGGTGGTGCCGGACGAATAGATGATGTTGAGCGGCAGCTCCGGGCGGATCTCGGGTTCCGTCACCGGCGTGCCGGCGGGGGCCAGCCAGTCCGCGTAGGGCCGGCCCGCGTCGCTGCCGTCGAGCGTGACCACGGGCGTGCCGGCCAGGCGGGCACGCACCGGCGCCAGCGCGTCGGTGACGCTGGCGTCGGCGAACACGATGCGCGCGCCCGCGTCGGCAATCATGCCGGCCAGGCTCTCCGGCGTGGACGACGGCGCCAGCGGCGCGACCACCACGCCGGCGCGCACCGCGCCCAGGTATACCGCGGCATATTCGATCGACGACGCGGCGCAGATGGCGATGGCTGCGCCGGGCCGCACCCCGTCGCGCGCCAGCGCCGCGGCAATGCGGTCCATGGCGGCGTCGAGCCCGGCGTAGTCGAGCACGCGCTCGCCGTGCATCAGCGCGCGTTGCCCGGGGCGCTGCGCGGCGTGCTCGCGCACGAGCACGGACATGGTGGTGAAGGGACGTTGGAGCGGAGTCGGTCGGGTCATGTCGGGCGATGGGTTGGATGCGGCAAGCCTTACTGGATCTGCGCGCCAGAGTCCTTCACCACCTTGCTCCAGCGGTTGATCTCGGCGTCGATATGGGTGCGCAGCGCGGCGGGCGTCGAGCCCACCGGTTCATAGCCGTTGGCCGCCAGCGTGGCCTTGAGCTCGGGCTGGCGCAGCACGGTGGCAATCTCGGTGCTGAGCCGGTCGATCACCGGCTGCGGCGTGCCGGCCGGCGCCAGCATCGCGTACCAGCCGGTGATGCTGATGCCGGGAACGCCGGCCTCGGCCAGCGTCGGCACCTCGGGGGCGACGGCGGCGCGCTGGCTGCCGGTGACGGCGAGCGCGCGCAGCTTGCCGCTCTTCACGTGCGGCAGCGTGGTCGAGATGCTGTCGAAGGTGAGCTGGACCTCGCCCGACAGCATCGCCGTGACCACCTGCGCGCTGCCCTTGTACGGCACGTGGGTCATCTTGATGCCGGCCACGGAATCGAACAACTCGCCGGCCAGGTGGCCGGTATTGCCGTTGCCCGCCGAGGCGAATGTCAGCTTGCCGGGCGCGGCCTTGGCCTCGGCGATCAGCTCTTTCACATTGGTGGCCTGCAGCGACGGGCTGCCCGCCAGGATCATGGGCAGGTTGGCCACCAGCGACACCGGCGCGAAATCCTTGCGCGTGTCGTACGGCAGTTTGGGATACAGGCTCGCGTTGATGGCATGCGCGGCCAGCACCATGATCAGCGTGTAGCCGTCGGGTTTGGCGCGCGCCAGCGCCTGGCTGGCGATGGTGCCACCGGCGCCGGGCCGGTACTCGAGCACCACTGGCTGGCCCAGCCGCTCCTGCAGCTTCGCGGCGACCGGGCGCGCCAGCAGGTCGGCGCTACCGCCGGGCGGGTAGGGGATCAGCAGCTGGATCGGGCGCGCCGGCCAGCTCTCGGCGCCGGCGCCGCCTGGCAGGGCGGCTGCGGCGGCGGTGGCCAGCATCGCCGCCAGCCACGCGCGGCGGCCCCGGGCGAGGCGCGGAGTGGATGCCATCGGTTGTCTCCTGGTTGTGCCGGCCGCGCACGCAGCCGGGGTCCCTGCGCCGGATCCGGCGGGGAAGTGGATGACCAACGGTAATGGCGTAAGGCCGCCAGCGGAATTCTTAAATCGATAAGTCTGGCTTTTTGCCGGCGAAGCGGTCCGGGGAATCCTGGACCGGCATCCGGTTCCGGCTAATGGCGGGCCGGATGGCTGGTCGGATGCGGCGGGCTGAACCAGTAGGGCACCAGCGCGGCGGCGACCAGCACCGCCGCCGACAGGAAGATGGCGGCATAGGTGGACGGCAGCGGCCAGCCGCGCACATGGCCGGCATTGGCGATCAGCCCGAAGGCCCACGAGGCCAGCGCCGAGCCCAGGAACACGAAGGTATTGAGCAGCCCCAGCCCGCGCCCGCGCTGCGACGGCGGGATCAGCCCGCGGCCCTGCGCCATCACCAGCGGATGCAGCATGCCGATGGTCGACAGCAGCGCCATCATCGCCACCCCATGGCCGACGCCGCGGTCCGGCCACAGCGCCACCAGCACGCCCCCGGCCATGGCAAGGCACGACCAGCCGGCGATGGTGGTCTTGAGTGTGCTGCGCCGCACCAGCACCGGCAGCAGGAAGGCGGTCAGGAAGCCGGCCAGGCTCAGCAGCGTCAGCGCCACGCCGCGCGTCGCCGAGCCCAGGCCGAACACGTCGGCCAGGTAGGGCCCGCTCCAGGCATTGCGGAAGGCGGTGCCGGCGGCCATCGCCACGCACAGCGGGATCAGCGTCCACAGCGGCGCCAGCCTGAGCAACTGCAGGCTTTGCGCCAGCATCGCCGGCCACGACGCGCCGCGGGCCTCGGCATGGCCATGGTCGCGCACGCAGCGCCACACGCCATAGCAGGCCCCCACCATGCCCAGTGCGGATACCGCCATCGACGGCCGCCAGCCCACCAGCGAGATGGCCCAGCCCAGCGGCGCGGTCGCGCACAGCGAGCCGATCATGCCGGTGGCGTTGGAGCGGCTGACCACGCGGGTGTAGTCGCGTTCGGACAGCTGCTCCGAGGCGAAATGCAGCAGGCCCATGAACACCGGCGCGCACGCCAGCCCCAGCCCCACCTGCGCCAGCGTGGCCGCGGCGCCGTTGGGCGCCAGCACGAACAGGATCGACGACAGCGCGCCCACCGCCAGAAGCAGCGCGGTCGGCCGGCCCACGCCATAGCGGTCGAAGGCGATGCCGACCGGGATCTGCGCCACCGCAAAGGCCAGGAAGAACGACGACGACAGCGCGCCGAAGCCCGCCGGCGACAGGCCGAAATCGTGCTGCAGCTCGGGCGCCATCACCGCCAGGCACGAGCGGAAGAACTGGCTGAGCGCGAAGGCAAAGGTCAGGACGGCGATGCCGCGCACGGCATACGTGGCCGTGCTGCGCGCGGGCATGGCGGCGGCGCCTGGAGGCGATCCGGGAGGGGGGTTATTGCTGGGGGTCACGGCGTCAGTGGCGCTGTCTCTGCCGCGAGTGTAGGGCCTGCGCGCGTTGCCGGATCAACGGTTGGCCGGTGTTCGCCCAGATTGCGCGGGCACGGAGCTGCGCTGGCGCTTGGGTGCTCCCTCTCCCGCAAGCGGGCGAGGGGAGCAAACCGGCGCGGGATTTACCGCATCAGCCCGGCAGCGCGTCGTACGTCAGCAGGAACACCTGCTCGTCGCCCGCGCTGACCGGCAGCCACACGATCTCCAGTTCCGGGAATGCCGCTTCCACATTGGCATGCTCGTTGCCGATCTCGACCACCAGCACGCCGCCCGGGTTCAGCCGCGCCCTGGCGCCGGCGATGATCCGCCGTACCACGTCCATGCCATCGTCCCCGCCGGCCAGCGCGATGCGCGGCTCGGCCTGGTATTCCGCCGGCAGCGCCTGCATCGACGCTTCATTGACGTAGGGCGGGTTGGTCAGGATCACATCGTAGGTCGCGCCATGCGGCAGCGGCGCGTACAGGTCGCCCTGGTAGAGACGGATGCGGTCGTCCATCTTGTAGTCGGTGACGTTGCGGCGCGCCACGGCGAGCGCATCGGGCGAGATGTCGACCGCATCGATCTTCGCGTTCGGCCACACATGCGCGGCCAGGATCGGCAGGCAGCCGGAGCCGGTGCACAGCTCCAGCACCGGGCCGATGCTGTTGCTTTCGCCGACCCAGGGCTCCAGCCCTTCCTGCAGCAGCTCGCCGATAAAGCTGCGCGGCACGATCACGCGCGAATCGACGTAGAAGCGCAGCCCGTGCATATAGGCCTCGTGCGTGATGTAGGCCGCGGGCACGCGCTCGTTGACGCGGCGGTCGATCACCTTCAGCACGGCCTCGACTTCCTCGGGCAGCAGCCGCGCATCGAGGAAGGGATCGAGCGTATCCAGCGGCAGGTTCAGCGTATGCAGCACCAGGTAGGCCGCCTCGTCATAGGCGTTGGCGCTGCCATGGCCAAAGGACAGGCGCGCGGCGGTAAAGCGCGACACGGCCAGGCGCAGCAGGTCGCGCACGGTGCGCAGGGGGGAGGGTGTTGCCATGAGGGTGGTCTTTGCGAAAAGTTCAGGCGATCAGGCGTTCCAGCACGCCGCGGTACACATTCTTCAGCGGCTCGATGAAGCGCACTTCGACGTGCTCGTCGATCTTGTGGATGCTGGCGTTGGGCGGGCCGAACTCGATCACCTGCGGGCAGATCTTCGCAATGAAGCGGCCGTCGGAGGTGCCGCCGGTGGTCGACAGCTCGGTGTCGAAGCCGGTCTCGGCCCGGATCGCCGACGACAGCGCTTCGGACAGCTCGCCGCGCGGGGTCAGGAAGGGCTCGCCGCCCAGGGTCCAGTCGAGCGTGTAGTCGAGGCTGTGGCGGTCCAGGATGGCGTGCACGCGCGCCTTCAGGCCCTCGGGCGTGCTCGCCGTCGAGAAGCGGAAATTGAAGTCGATGGTGACGTGGCCCGGGATCACGTTGGTGGCGCCGGTGCCGCCGTGGATGTTCGACATCTGCCAGCTGGTGGGCGGGAAGTATTCGTTGCCCTGGTCCCAGGTTTCGGCGGCCAGCTCGGCCAGCGCCGGGGCGGCGTCATGGATCGGGTTGCGGCCCAGGTGCGGGTAGGCGATATGGCACTGGATGCCCTTCACCGTAAGCTTGCCCGACAGCGAGCCGCGGCGGCCGTTCTTGACCATGTCGCCGAGCGCGTTGACCGAGGTCGGCTCGCCGATCACGCAGTAGTCGAGGCGCTCGCCGCGCGCGGCCAGCGCCTCGACCACCTTGACGGTGCCGTCGTGCGCCGGGCCTTCCTCGTCGCTGGTGATCAGGAAGCCGATCGAACCGGCATGCGCGGGATGGGCCTTGACGAATTCCTCCACCGCCACCACGAAGCCGGCGATCGAGGTCTTCATGTCGGCGGCGCCGCGGCCGTACAGCTTGCCGTCGCGGTGGGTCGGCGCGAACGGGTCCGAATGCCACTGCTCCAGCGGGCCGGTCGGCACCACGTCGGTATGGCCGGCAAACACCAGCAGCTTGCCGTCCTTGCCCTGGGTGCCGCGCCTGACTGCCCACAGGTTGGTCACGCGGAAATCGTCGGGCCCGCTGACCAGCGCTTCGCAGTCGAAGCCGATTGCCTTCAGGCGGGTTTCCAGGATGGCCTGGCAGCCTTCGTCGGCGGGCGTGACGGAGCGGCGGCGGATCAGGTCTTCGGTAAGGGCGAGGGTCGGGTTCATCGGACGGCGGAATCGGAAATCAGAACTGGCTGGCGTATTGGTCGGCGGAGAAGCCGACCATCACCTTGCCATCGTGGGCCAGCACCGGGCGCTTGATCAGCGACGGGCTTTGCTGCATCAGCGCGATCGCGCCGGCTTCTTCGTCGGCGCGGGCTTTGTCGGCATCGGTCAGCGCGCGCCAGGTGGTGCCCTTGCGGTTGAGCAGCGTGGCCAGCGGCACGTGCCGCAGCCAGCCGCGCAGCATGGCTTCATCCACGCCCTGCTTCTTGAAGTCGTGGAAGGTGTAGGCCACGCCGTTGGCATCGAGCCAGGTGCGGGCCTTCTTGACGGTATCGCAGTTGGGAATGCCGTAGAGCAGGACGGTCATGGCAGGTCTCGGGTAAGTCGATGCGGAATCCGCTCGGGAAGCCGGCGGGTTCAGCGCAACAGCAGGTTCAGCGCGATCACCAGGCTGCCCAGGCCCAGCGCCACGCCGCCCATCGCCACCGCGGTCATCAGGCGCAGGCGCCGGTCCAGCCGGGCGGCTTCCTTGCGCAGCGCGTCGATGGTGATGGCATGCTGCTCGGCCAGCAGCTTGACCGCCTCGGCCTGCTGCACGAGCGCGGCTTCGAGCTCGGCGATGCGGGCCGCGGGGTCGCGGGCGTCGGCCACCGCGGCGTCGGGCGTGCCGTCCTTGCGCTTGTTCTTCTTCAGTTTCTCGAGGGTCTTGTTGGCCTGCTCGAGAATGGTGGGCAGCAGGGAAAGCACGGTGCTGACGGTGGTGGGATCCAGGGCCATGAGTCGCTTGCGGAGGGAGGGCATGTTCAGCCTGGCCAGGCGGGTGACGACGGCAAATCTGCCCCGGGGCCCGTTTCCGGAGGCCCGGGGCGTCGCGGCCCAAGCGGGCCGCGAACGGCGATCAGTCGCCGCGCAGCAGGTCGTTCAGGCTGGTCTTGGCGCGGGTCTGCGCGTCGACCTTCTTCACGATCACGGCGCAGTACAGGCTGTACTTGCCGTCCTTGGACGGCAGGTTGCCCGCCACCACCACCGAGCCGGCCGGCACGCGGCCATAGTGGATCTCGCCGGTTTCGCGGTCGTAGATCTTGGTCGACTGGCCCAGGTACACGCCCATCGAGATCACCGAGTTTTCCTCGACGATCACGCCTTCCACGACTTCCGAACGCGCGCCGATGAAGCAGTTGTCTTCGATGATCACCGGGTTGGCCTGCAGCGGCTCCAGCACGCCGCCGATGCCCACGCCGCCCGACAGGTGCACGTTCTTGCCGATCTGCGCGCACGAACCGACCGTGGCCCAGGTGTCGACCATGGTGCCTTCATCGACGTAGGCGCCGATGTTGACGTACGACGGCATCAGCACCGCGTTCCTGGCGATGAACGAGCCGCGGCGCGCCACGGCGGGCGGCACCACGCGGAAGCCGGCCTTGGCGAAGTCGTCGCCGCTCCAGTTGGCGAACTTGGTCGGGACCTTGTCGTAGAACTGGGCAAAGCCGCCGGCGCTCATCGGCGCGTTGTCTTCCAGGCGGAACGACAGCAGCACGGCCTTCTTGACCCACTGGTTGACGATCCAGTCCTTGCCTTGCTTCTCGGCCACGCGCAGCGTGCCGGCATCGAGCTGGCCGATGACATTGGCAACGGCCTCGCGGATGTCGTTGGGGGCGGACTTCGGCGACAGGCTGGTGCGGTCTTCCCAGGCCTGGTCGATCAGGGCTTGCAGAGCTTGCGTCATGTTAGGTTCTCAGGTGATGAATGTTGATGTTCGGGAGTCGAGCCTCGGGCGTTTCAGCCTCGACCGCTTGTTTGCTCCCCTCTCCCGCGTGCGGGAGAGGGGCCGGGGGTGAGGGCAGGCGGTGGCATGCCGACACACGTCGCCTGGTGGACACGCCGGCCCTCACCCCAACCCTCTCCCGCAAGCGGGAGAGGGAGAACACAATGGGACAAGCCTGGCCCTCAGCCCAGTCCCTTGCAGAATTCCACGATCCGCCGCGCCCCCTCCACGCATTCCTCCGGTGTCGCCACCAGCGCCATGCGCACGCGGTTGGCGCCCGGGTTGATGCCGTCGGCCTCGCGCGCCAGGTAGCTGCCCGGCAGCACCGTGACGTTCTGCTCGGCCAGCAGCCGCGCGGCGAATTCGGTATCGGACAGGCCGGTGCGCGAGACATCGGCCCACAGGTAGAAGCCGGCATCGGGCAGCGCCACGTCGAGGACTTCCGCCAGCATCGGCGTGACTTCGCTGAACTTGCGCACATAGGCGGCGCGGTTCTCGCGCACATGCGATTCGTCGTTCCACGCGGCGATGCTGGCGCTCTGCACCGCCGGGTTCATCGCGCCGCCGTGGTAGGTGCGGTAGAGCAGGAACTGCTTCAGCAGCGCGGCGTCGCCGGCGACGAAGCCGGAGCGCAGGCCCGGCACGTTGGAGCGCTTGGACAGGCTGGAGAACACCACCAGGCGCTCGAAGCGGTCGGGGCCGTTCGCGCGGCCCAGCTTGTGCGCGGCCTCGAGCGCGCCCAGCGGCGCGCGGCCCTCGTCGAAATAGATCTCGGAATAGCACTCGTCCGAGGCGATCACGAAGCCGTAGCGGTCGGACAGCGCGAACAGCTGCTGCCAGTCTTGCAGCGACAGCACCGCGCCGGTCGGGTTGCCGGGCGTGCAGACAAAGAGCAGCTGCACCTGCTGCCAGACCTCGTCGGCAATGCGGTCGAAGGCCGGGGCGAAATTGCGCGCCGGGTCGCTGTTGGCGAAGACCGGGGTGGCGCCCGCCAGCAGCGCCGCGCCTTCATAGATCTGGTAGAACGGGTTCGGGCACAGCACCAGGGCGCCCGGCCGGGTGCCGTCGACCACGGTCTGGGCAAAGGCGAACAGCGCCTCGCGCGAGCCGGTCACGGGCAGCACCTCGGTGGCGGCGTTGACCTTGGGCAGGCCGTAGCGGCGCTCCAGCCAGCCCGCGATGCACTGCCGTAGTGCATCGGAACCGGCCGTTGTGGGATAATTCGCCAGCCCCGCAAGCGACTCTGCCAGCGCTTGCTTGATGAACGCAGGCGTCGGATGCTTGGGTTCACCGATGCCGAAGCTGATGGCCGGCTTGTCGGCAGCCTTTACTTGCGCAAAGAGCACCCGCAGTTTCTCGAACGGGTAGGGCTGGAGCAGGTCGAGGCGCGGATTCACAGTGTCAGTCGGGGCCGGTTAAAACGACGCATTATAGAGGAACGGCGCGGGTTTCCGTGCGCCGGCCCGGCCCGCCAGGCGGTCTTTGGGGGGTGGGCCGCCACGGATGGCGGGCATCACGCCACGGTGATGCCGCCGGCGCCGTCCGGACGCTGCCCGCCGCGCATGGCGGGCGCTCCGGCTCGCCTCGCACCGATTCCTTTATGAGCACAAATTCAGTTGCGGCGCCGCTGGCGCCGGCCGACCGCCATGCGGTCAAGGCATCGCTTTCCATCCTGATCGGCGCCTCGGTGTGGGGCATCGCCTGGTTCCCGTACCGGGTGCTGGCCGGCTGGGGGCTGGGCGGCATGCATGCCGCGGCGCTGGTCAGCGCGGTCGCGGCGGTGCTGTCGCTGCTGGCGTTCCGCCGGCACCTGGGCGGGCTGCGCCCGCACTGGCTGTTCCTGGCGATCAGCCTGGCGGCGGGCGTGACCAACGCCGGTTTCGTCTGGGGCAGCGTCAACGGGCACGTGATGCGGGTGCTGCTGCTGTTCTACCTGACGCCGGTCTGGACCGCGCTGTTCGCGCGGCTGTTCCTGGGCGAGCGCCTGTCGGCGGCCGGGCTGGCGCTGGTGGGACTGGCGCTGTTCGGCGCCGGGCTGATGCTGTGGACGCCAGCGGTCGGCGTGCCGCTGCCGGGCTCCGCCGCGGAATGGTCCGGGCTGATCGGCGGCATGGGCTTTGCCGTCAACAACGTGCTGTCGCGCCGCGCCGGGCAGCGCTTTCCGGACGCCGACGCGCGCGTGCGCACGGTGGTGGTCTACCTGGGCTGCACCGTGGTCGGCGTGCCGGCCGCGCTGCTGCTCGACGGCCCGGCGGTGGCAGTGGTGCCGGGCGCTCAGGTCAGCGCGGCGATGCTGGTGCTGGGGCTGGCGGCAGTGCTGGTGGTCAGCAACTCGGTGGTGCAGTACGGGCTGCAGCGGCTGCCGGCCAACCGCGTGTCGCTGCTGATGCTGTTCGAGATCGTCATCGCCGCGGTGTCGTCGTGGTGGCTGGCGACCGAGGTGCTGAGCTGGAAGGAGGCCGCGGGCGGCCTGTGCATCATCGCCGCCGGCGCCTTGTCCGGGCTGGTGCACCGCAGCCGCGCCGCGCCCGCGCCGGCCCCGGGCGCCGAGGCCGCGGCCTGCCACTAGCCCAGCCCGGCGCGGCTCAATGCAGGATCACCCGCGACACCATCGCCACCAGCGGCGCGCGCACCGCGCGCTCCACGCCGCGGTGCAGCTGCAGCGGCCGCAGCAGCATCTTGACGGTCATCTCGATCGGGATGTTGCGGCGGATCACGCCTGACACGCGCGTATTGAGCGCACGCACTTCCGCCTCGGGCACCGCGTCGACGCCGCGTTCCATGCGCAGCACATTGCGCAGCGCGATCGCCGCGTCCTCGTTCTTGATTTCCAGCA
Organism: Cupriavidus neocaledonicus; assembly: GCF_000372525.1. GTDB lineage: Bacteria > Pseudomonadota > Gammaproteobacteria > Burkholderiales > Burkholderiaceae > Cupriavidus > Cupriavidus neocaledonicus. The sequence continues at coordinate 104,231 of NZ_AQUR01000091.1, read as the reverse complement.
GCCGGCGCGCCAGCGCGCCCAGCACGCGCAGCCGGCCCGGGCGCTCGGCTTCGGCGAAACGGTTGAAAAAGTGGAAGAAGTGCTTGTAGTGGCGCACCTCGTCGTTGGAAATGCGCCGCGTCAGGTCGCGCAGCACCGGTTCGTCGCTGGCCTGCTCGAGCGCCCGGTAGTAGGCCGCGGTGCCGGTTTCGACCACGCAGCGCGCCGCCATCTCGAGCGCCTCGGTGGGCTCGAACTGGTCGATCGAGCAGGTCTGGCTGTACTCGGCGAAGAAGCGCGCGTAGCCGCGCTCCCAGTCGAATTCCGGCCAGACATGCTCGACATAGCGCCGCAGCGCCAGGCCATGCTGCAGCTCCTCGGCTTCCCAGTGCTCGGACAGCCAGCCGGCGGCTTCGGGCACGCGGGCGTAATAGGTGGCCAGGTTGCCGGCATAGGTGTCGGAGCCGCTCTCGATGAACGAGGCCGACACCAGCAGGTAGAACAGGTCGCGGTCGCCGCGCACGCGCGCGACGTCGATCGCCTCGTATCGGATGTCGTTGACAGACCACGGCCGGGCGGCCGCTGACGGTTCACTCATGCTCTGTCCTCCTGGTTGGCCAAAGGCTCAAGGGGCGTTCATGGTGCGTGGGGCCGGAGCGCATCCGGCATCACGCCGACAGAGCAGAGACTAGCATTTACCCTAATTAGTTTCAGGGGCGAGGGCCGGGCCAGCGTGGCGGGCTGCCCACGCGCGGGTATCAAAGTGCTTGCGAAACCGCTTGTAAGGGTCGGAAAGGCAAGGAAATTCCGGCGCCGGCGACCGCCCCGGGGTCGACCCCAAACGGGCCGGCGAAGGCATCTGCGATGGTATGATTAGCCCCAATTCACGGGCCTGGGGGGTATTTTGAGGTGCCGGCGTCACGCCGCGCCGACTCCCGCGCAGCCCGGCTTTTCCGAACCGAGCAATAGCCCCGATATCCGATACCAGGCCGCTCCCGCTTTGCTGCCGGAGTGGCCGATACCACACGAGAAACCGTGCGACTATCCTCGATCAAGCTGGCGGGCTTCAAGTCTTTCGTCGATCCCACCAATTTCCAGGTGCCGGGCCAACTGGTCGGCATCGTCGGTCCCAACGGCTGCGGCAAATCCAACATCATCGATGCGGTGCGCTGGGTGCTGGGCGAGTCACGCGCGTCCGAGCTGCGCGGCGAATCCATGCAGGACGTCATCTTCAACGGCTCGACCGCGCGCAAGCAGGCCGGCCGCGCCAGCGTCGAACTGGTGTTCGACAACGCCGAAGGCCGTGCCGCGGGCCAGTGGAGCCAGTACGCCGAAGTGGCGGTCAAGCGCGTGCTGACGCGCGACGGCACCTCGTCCTACTACATCAACAACCAGCCGGTGCGCCGGCGCGACATCCAGGACATCTTCCTGGGCACGGGCCTGGGCCCGCGCGCCTACGCCATCATCGGCCAGGGCATGATCTCGCGCATCATCGAGGCCAAGCCCGATGACATGCGCATCTTCCTGGAAGAGGCGGCGGGCGTGTCCAAGTACAAGGAGCGCCGCCGCGAGACCGAGAACCGGCTGTCCGACACCCGCGAAAACCTGACCCGGGTCGAAGACATCCTGCGCGAGCTCGGCAGCAACCTCGAAAAGCTCGAGGGCCAGGCCGAAGTGGCGCAGCGCTTCAAGACGCTGCAGGCCGACGGCGAAGAGAAGCAGCACCTGCTGTGGCTGCTGCGCAAGCGCGAGGCCCAGCAGGAGCAGGAACGCCACCAGCGCGCCATCGAGCAGGCCCAGATCGACCTGGAAGCGCAGACCGCGCAGCTGCGCCATGTCGAGGCCGAGCTGGAAACCATGCGCGCCGCGCACTATGCCGCCTCGGATGGCATGCACGCCGCGCAGGGCGCGCTGTACGAGGCCAATGCCGAGGTCAGCAAGCTCGAGGCCGAGATCCGCTACGTGGTCGAGTCGCGCAACCGCGTGCAGGCCCAGATCGCCGCGCTGGCCGCGCAGCGCGAGCAGTGGCAGGGCAAGGCCGGGCAGGCCACCGACGAACTCGCGCAGGCCGAGGAAAACCTGGCCGTGGCCGAAGGCCGCACGGTCGAGGCACAGGAGGCCGTCGCGCACAAGAACGACGAGCTGCCGACGCTGGAAGCACAGTGGCGCGACGCCCAGCAGCTGCTCAACGAGCAGCGCGCCGGCATCATGCAGGCCGAGCAGGCGCTGAAGCTGGAAGCCGCGCAGCAGCGCAGCGCCGACCAGATGCTGCAGCAGCTGGAACAGCGCCGCGAACGGCTGTCGGCCGAAGACAAGGGCCTGGACCGCCCCGACGAAACCCGGCTGGAGCAGGCCCGGGCCGAGCTGGCCGAGCAGGAAGCGCTGGTCGAGGAAGCCCAGGCCGTGCTCGCCGACGCCGAAGAGAACGTGCCGCGGCTGGACGAGGCGCGCCGCGCCGCGCAGGCGCGCGTGCACAGCGAAGCCGCCGCCATCGCCACGCTCGAGGCGCGGCTGTCGGCGCTGCGCCAGCTGCAGGAAAACGTGCAGACCGACGGCAAGGTGCAGCCGTGGCTCGCCAAACATGAACTGGCCGAGCTGCCGCGGCTGTGGAAGAAGGTCCATATCGAGCCGGGCTGGGAAAACGCGCTCGAATCCGTGCTGCGCGAGAAGCTGGCCGCGCTGGAAGTGTCGAACCTGGACTGGGTCAAGGCCTTTCTGTCCGACGCGCCGCCGGCCAAGCTGGCGTTCTACTCGCCGCCGGCCGCGGCGCGCCCGCTGGAAACGCCGGCCGGCCTGCGCCCGCTGATGGCGCTGGTGCAGATCACCGAGCCCGGTATCCGCGCGGTGATGCAGGACTGGCTCGCCGACGTCTATGTCGCCACCGACATGGCGCAGGCGCTGGCCGCGCGCAACACGCTGCCCGACGGCGCCTCGTTCGTGGTCGCCGAAGGCCACCTGGTGGGCCGCAACGCGATCCAGATCTACGCCGCCGATTCCGAGCAGGCCGGCATGCTCGCGCGCGAGCAGGAAATCGAAAACCTGCAGAAGCAGGCGCGCGCGCAGCTGCTGCTGTCCGATGAAGCCAAGACCGAGGCGGTGCGCGCCGAAGCGGCCTACACCCAGGCCAGCCAGGCGCTGGGCGAAGCGCGTGCGCGCGCCGAGCAGGCCACGCGCCGCGTGCACACGCTGCAGATGGACGTGCTCAAGCTGTCGCAGGCGATGGAGCGCTATGCCGCCCGCAGCGGGCAGATCCGCGAGGAACTGGAAGAGATCCACGCGCAGATCGAAGAACAGCGCGCCATCCGCGCCGAATCCGAAGCCAGCTTCGAGCAGCACGACGCCGCGCTGGCCGAGATGCAGGCCACCCACGAAGACCAGCAGATGGCCTTCGAGGCGCTGGACAGCAAGCTCTCGGGCGCGCGCCACCAGCTGCGCGACCTCGAGCGCGCCGCGCAGGAGGCGCTGTTTGCCGAGCGCAACCTGGCCAGCCGCATCGACGAGCTGCGCCGCAATATCCAGGTGGCGGCGGACCAGGCCGAGCGCATCGCCAAATCGCTGGAAAACGCCCGCACCGAACTCGAGACCATCAACGAGCAGACCGCGCATACCGGCCTGCAGGAAGCGCTCGAGCGCCGTGCCGAGAAGGAAGAAAAGCTCACCATCGCGCGCACCGAGCTCGATGCGCTGTCGGCGCAGCTGCGCCAGCACGACGAGCAGCGCCTGGCCGCCGAGCGCAGCCTGCAGCCGCTGCGCGACCGCATCACCGAGCTGCAGCTCAAGGAACAGGCCGCGCGCCTGAACCAGGAGCAGTTCAGCGAGCAGCTGAGCGCCGCCGCGGTGGACGAAGCCGCGCTGGCCGACAAGCTGACCGGCGACCTGAAGCCGTCGTACCTGCAGGGCGAAGTCACGCGCATCAACAACGCCATCAACGCGCTGGGCCCGGTCAACATGGCCGCGCTCGACGAACTGGCCGCGGCGCGCGAGCGCAAGACCTTCCTGGACGCGCAGTCGGCCGACCTGAACGACGCCATCGGCACGCTCGAGGACGCCATCGCCAAGATCGACCAGGAGACCCGCGCGCTGCTGCAGGGCACCTTCGACCAGGTCAACCATCATTTCGGCGAGCTGTTTCCGTCGCTGTTCGGCGGCGGCCAGGCGCGCCTGATCATGACCGGCGAGGAAATCCTCGACGCCGGCGTGCAGGTGATGGCGCAGCCGCCGGGCAAGAAGAACTCGACCATCCACCTGCTGTCGGGCGGCGAGAAGGCGCTGACCGCGATCGCGCTGGTGTTCGCGATGTTCCAGCTGAACCCGGCGCCGTTCTGCCTGCTGGACGAGGTCGACGCGCCGCTGGACGATGCCAATACCGAGCGCTACGCCAATATGGTGGCGCGCATGTCGGACAAGACCCAATTCGTTTTCATCTCACATAACAAGATCGCCATGGAAATGGCTCATCAACTCATTGGCGTGACCATGCAGGAGCAGGGCGTTTCCCGGATCGTGGCGGTAGATATGGACGCTGCAGTGTCGATGGCGGAGGCAGCATGAAGCTCAACATGGACCTGCAGACCGCGCTGATCGTCGCGGGCCTGGTTTTCGTGGTGCTGGTGTTCGGCTACAACCAGTGGCAGATCCGCAAGGCGCGCCGTCCGCGCGAGCTGCGGCCCGAGGACGACCTGCCGCCGATGCGCGAGCCGGTGGTCGGCCAGAGCACTGCGCCGGAAACCGCCGCACGCCTGCACGAAGCCGCCGCCGAGCAGCCGCCGCGGCGCGAGCCCACGCTGTCGCAGGCACCAGCGGGCGCCGGCGCCGCCGTGGCTGACAACAACCACGCCGCTGCCGCGGCGGCCGCGGCGGCCAGCAGCGCCGATGCGGACGAAGCGGTCGCCGAGGAAGTCGCCGTCGGGGCCGCGGCGACGCGTGCGTCGGCGGACGAGGCGGATGCCGCTATCGCCGTGGCACCGGCGCCCGCATCTGCTCCGGCACCCGCGCCTGTGCCTGCCCCGGCGCCGGCGCCCGCACCGGCTCCTGTCGCTGCCGTACCGGACGGCGAGCCCGCGCCCGCGGTCGTCGATCCGCTGATCGACTGCATCGTGCCGCTGCACCTGGAGCGCAAGGCGTCCGGCGACCGCATCCTGCCGCTGACCGGCCGGCTGCGCCGCGCCGGCACCAAGCCGGTCCATATCGAAGGCCTGCGCGCCGAAGCCAACGCGTGGGAGCCCGTCACCGCCGGCCATCAGTACGAAGACCTGCAGGTCGGCGTGCAGCTGGCCAACCGCGGCGGCCCGCTCAACGCGCTGGAGTTCTCCGAATTCATCACCGCGGTCGAATCGCTGGCCGAGTCGCTCGACGCCTCGGCCGACCTGCCCGACATGGGCGAGACCGTCGCCAACGCGCGCGAGCTCGACGCCTTTGCCGCCGCCTGCGACGTGCAGCTGGGCGTCAACGTGATCTCCGACGGCGCGCCGTGGTCGGCCGCCTATGTGCAGAACGTGGCGACGCAGGACGGGCTGGTGCTGTCGCGCGACGGCACCCGCTTTATCCGCTACCAGGCCAATGCCGAGGGCGTGCAGCGCCCGCTGTTCACGCTGCAGTTCGGCGACACCAACTTCCTGCGCGACGACCTCACCGTCAAGGCCGGCCGCCAGATCACGCTGCTGCTCGACGTGCCGGTGGCCGACCAGGGCGCCAGGCCGTTCAAGACCGTATGCGAATACGGCCATACGCTGGCGCAGCGCATGGGCGCGCAACTGGTCGACGACAACATGCGGCCGCTGACCGAAGCCTCGTTCGTCGCCATCTTCAACCAGCTCGAAGCGCTGTACCAGAAGCTGGAAGCGCGCGGCATGCCGGCCGGTTCGCCGGTGGCGCTGCGCCTGTTCAGCAACTAGCCGGAGCCTGCCATGACCGCGAAACACCGCGGCGCGCAGGCAGATGCCTCCGCGCCCGCCGGCGCCTTGCCGGCCGCCGCCGCCGCCAGCCGCGTTGCCTGGCTGCGCGAAGAGCTGGACCGCCACAACTACCAGTATTACGTCCTGGACGCGCCCACCGTTCCCGATGCCGAATACGACGCGCTGTTCAGCGAGCTGATGGCGCTGGAGCTCGAGCATCCCGAGCTGCAGACGCCGGACTCGCCCACCCAGCGCGTGGGCGGCGAGCCGCTGGCGGCATTCGATTCGGTGCGGCACCGCGTGCCGATGCTGTCGCTCAACAACGCCTTCGCCGACGACGACGTGCTCAACTTCGACCGCCGCTGCGCGCAGGGGCTGGGACGCAGCGCGCCCGCGGCGGGCGAGGCCGACCTGTTCAGCGCTGCCGACGCGGTCGAATACGCGTGCGAGCTGAAGTTCGACGGCCTCGCCATGTCGCTGCGCTATGAAGACGGCCGCCTGGTGCAAGCCGCCACGCGCGGCGATGGCGAGACCGGCGAGGACGTCACCGTCAACGTGCGCACCATCAAGGCGATCCCGCTGAAGCTGCGCGGCCAGGCGCCCGCGGTGCTGGAGGTGCGCGGCGAGGTCTTCATGTTCCGCCGCGACTTCGACAAGCTCAACGCGCGCCAGGCCGAGGCCGGCGAGAAGACCTTCGTCAACCCGCGCAACGCCGCCGCCGGCAGCCTGCGCCAGCTCGACCCGCGCATCACCGCGCGGCGCCCGCTGTCGTTCTTCGCCTACGGGCTGGGCGAGCTGCAGGGCGTGGAGCGCCCGCCGACCCACAGCGCCATGCTCGACGGCTTCGCCGCGCTGGGTTTGCCGGTGTGCAAGGAGCGCGCGGTGGTGAAGGGCGCGCAGGGGCTGCTCGATTTCTACCGCGAGATCGGCAAGCGCCGCGACGACCTGCCCTATGACATCGACGGCGTGGTCTACAAGGTCAACGCGCTGGCCGAGCAGGAGCGCCTGGGCTTTGTCTCGCGCGCGCCGCGCTTTGCGCTGGCGCACAAGTTCCCGGCGCAGGAAATGACCACCATCGTCGAGGACATCGAGGTGCAGGTCGGCCGCACCGGCGCGATCACGCCGGTGGCGCGGCTCAGGCCGGTGTTTGTCGGCGGCGTGACCGTGACCAATGCCACGCTGCACAACGAGGACGAGATCCGCCGCAAGGACGTGCATGTCGGCGACACCGTGATCGTGCGCCGCGCCGGCGACGTGATCCCGGAAGTCGTCGCCGTGGTGGCCGAGCGCCGCCCGGCTGACGCCCGCGCCTTCGTGATGCCGAGCGCCTGCCCGGTGTGCGGCTCGCATATCGAGAAGCTCGAGGACGAGGCCATTGCCCGCTGCACCGGCGGGCTGATCTGCGCGGCGCAGCGCAAGCAGTCGCTGCTGCATTTCGCGCAGCGGCGCGCCATGGATATCGAAGGCCTGGGCGACAAGCTGGTCGAGCAGCTGGTCGACCAGGGCATCGTGCGCACGCCGGCCGACCTGTACAAGCTCGGCGTCGCCAAGCTGGCAGCGCTCGAGCGCATGGCGGACAAGTCCGCCGCCAACCTGGTCGCGGCGATCGACAAGTCGCGCGCGACCACCATGAACCGCTTTATCTTCGCGCTTGGCATCCGCCACGTCGGCGAGGCCACCGCCAAGGACCTGGCCCGCCACTTCGGCAAGCTCGACGCGCTGATGGCGGCCGACGAGGCCGCGCTGCTCGAGGTCAACGACGTCGGCCCGGTCGTGGCGCAGTCGATCGCGCACTTCTTCGCCGAGCCGCACAACGTCGAGGTCATCGAGCAACTGCGCGCCGCCGGCGTACACTGGCCGGAAAGCGAGCCGGTGGCAAAGGCGCCGGCGCGGCTGTCGGGCAAGACCTTTGTCCTGACCGGCACGCTGCCGACGCTGTCGCGCGAAGCCGCCAAGGAACTGCTGGAAGCCGCCGGCGCCAAGGTGGCGGGGTCGGTGTCGAAGAAGACCGACTACGTGGTCGCCGGCGCCGAGGCCGGCAGCAAGCTGGACAAGGCCGAGGCGCTGGGCGTGCCGGTGCTGGACGAGGCCGGCATGCTGGCGCTGCTGGCGCAAGCCGGCGCCGCGCCGGCCGAGGAATAACCGGGAACAGGACCATGATCCGCGAGATTCTCAAGATGGGCGATCCGCGCCTGCTGCAGGTGGCGCGGCCGGTGGAGCGCTTCAATACGCCGGAGCTGCGCACGCTGATCGAAGACATGTTCGACACCATGGACCACGCCAACGGCGCGGGCCTGGCCGCGCCGCAGATCGGCGTGGACCTGCAGGTGGTGATCTTCGGCTTCGACCGCAATCCGCGCTACCCGGACGCGCCCACCGTGCCCAAGACGGTGCTGATCAACCCGGTGCTGGAAATGCCGTCCGACGAGATGGAGGACGGCTGGGAAGGCTGCCTGTCGGTACCGGGCCTGCGCGGCGTGGTGCCGCGGCACGTGCGGCTGAAGTACAGCGGCTACGACCTGATGGGCAACCGCATCGAACGCGTGGCCGAGGGCTTCCATGCGCGCGTGGTGCAGCATGAATGCGACCATCTGCAGGGGATTCTCTATCCGATGCGGATCAGGGATTTCCGGCAGTTCGGGTTTACCGAGATCCTGTTTCCGGATTTGCCGGCGAACAGCGACGATTGAATGGCGATGCCAATCGGCACGCTGCTGGTTTGCTCCCCTCTCCCGCTTGCGGGAGAGGGGCAGGGGGAGAGGGCAGGCGCTGGCATACCGACGGCTTTACTTCGTCGACATGCCGGCCCTCACCCCAACCCTCTCCCGCAAGCGGGAGAGGGAGTACAACAGCGGTAGAGAGGTGAGGCGGTGGCGATTTGCCGAAACGCCTGAAACAAAAAAGCGGCCATTGCGGCCGCTTTTTCACTTCAGAACTTCTCGAACTGCCCCAGGAAGCGCCATTTGCCGGGCGGCAGATCCCCCAGCACCACGCGCCCCATGCGCACGCGCTTGAGGCCCACCACCTGCAGCCCCACCTGCTCGCACATGCGGCGGATCTGGCGCTTGCGGCCCTCGCGCAGCACGAAGCGCAGCTGCTCTTCGTTCTGCCAGCTGACCTTGGCCGGCTTGAGCGGCACGCCGTCGAGCGACAGGCCGTGGCGCAGCAGTTCCAGGTCATCGGCCGGGAATTCCGCGCTGATGTTGCGCTCGACCGGCCCGTGCGGCGAATGCCAGACCACGCGCACCAGGTATTCCTTCTCGACGGTCGAATCCTCGCCGATCAGCGCGCGCGCGACGCGGCCGTCCTGCGTCAGCACCAGCAGGCCGGTGGAGTCGATATCGAGGCGGCCGGCCGGCGCCAGGTTCTTGCGCTGCCACGGCGCGAAGCGCTTGCGCGTGGGGTCGCCTTCCCACTGGTTCTCGGGGGCAAACAGCGCCGCGGCGGGCTCGTAGCCGTCCTCGGCCTGGCCCGAAACGTAGCCGACCGGCTTGTTCAGCAGCACGGTGACGCGCTCGCCTTGCTCGGAGCGCGCTTCCTGCAGGATCTCGATCTCGGCGTCGGGGCGGATGCGGCTTCCGAGTTCGGTCACGGGCTTGCCGTCGACCAGCACCCAGCCGCGCGGGATCCACTCGTCGGCCTCGCGGCGCGAGCACAGGCCGAGCTCGGACATGCGCTTGGACAGGCGTACCAGGCCGTCGTCGTGGGTGGACTCGTCGCGCACCGGGGCGGGCTTTTCCTGGCGCGCGGCTGGCGCGGGTGTCCGCGCCGGGCCGGCGGTGCGGATACGGTCGGCCGCGTCGCTGAAGCGGCGTGCCGGCGCCATGCCTTCGCGGCGGCGCTCGCCCGATGGCGCGGGGCGCGGCCGCTTGTCGTCATCGCCATGGCGGCGCGGGCGCGAGTCGGCGCCTTCGAAGCGGCGCGGGCGATTCTCGTCGTCGCCGAAACGGCGCGGCGGGCGCGATTCGCCGCCTTCGAAACGGCGCGGCCGAGCTTCGCCACGGTCGCCTGCGGGGCGACGCGGACGGCTGTCATCGTCGCCGAAGCGTCGCGGCGGACGCGATTCGTCGCCTTCGAAACGGCGCGGACGCGCTTCGCCGCGGTCGGCGCCAGGGCGGCGCGGACGGTTGTCATCGTCGCCGAAGCGTCGCGGCGGACGCGATTCGCTACCTTCGAAGCGGCGCGGACGCGCTTCGCCGCGGTCGGCGCCAGGGCGGCGCGGACGGCTGTCGTCGTCGCCGAAGCGGCGCGGCGGACGCGACTCGCCGCCTTCGAAGCGGCGCGGGCGTGCCTCGCCGGCATCCGCACGGCGCGGGCGCGCCTGGCGTTCGCCGTCGGCAGGGCGGGGCGCGCGTGGCTGGCGCGGCTGCGCCGGCGCCTCGCCCTGGGTTGCGCTGGTACCGCTCTTGCCGCCGGCACGCTGCTGGGCGCGCTTGATGCCCTCGGAAACGGCCTGCACGCGCTTGCGGTTCAGGTCGGACACGCGCACGGGGCGGGTGCCGCCCTTGCGCGCGGCCGTGCCGCTGTCGCTGGCGGCCTTGATGCCTAGCGTCTTGCGCTTCGGCGAATTGCTGTCGGTCATATGTTGATGCTGCCCGCCCGCCTCAGATGGCGAGGGCGGCGAGCAAGTCCTGTTCAAGCTGAATCTGCAATCGGTTGTCGGCAGCCAGGCGGCTGCCGTCTACCAGGAACACGTCTTCGACGCGTTCGCCCAGGGTGTTGATGCGTGCCGTGTGCACGGACACGCGATGCCGTGCCAGTACGCGGGCGATGGCGTACAGCAGGCCGGTGCGGTCGTTGGCGGACAGCGACAGCAGGTAATACTGGCCGCGCTCGTCCGGGCGCAGGTCGACGCGCGGCTTGATCGGGAAGCTGCGCGACTGGCGCGACAGCCGCCCCTGCGTGGGCTCGGGCAGCGCGCCCTGCAGCCGCAGCCGTTCGCACAGCTCGTGCTCGACCAGCGCGATGATGTCGCGGTAGTTGCCGCCATCGCCGGCCATGCCGGGGTCGGTGACCTGGAACGTATCGAGCGCGTAGCCGTGGCGCGTGGTGTGGATCTTGGCGTCCTGGATCGAGAACGCCTTGCGCTCGAAATAGCCGCAGATGCGCGCGAACAGGTCGGGCTGGTCCTTGATGTAGACCGCCACCTGCAGCCCTTCGCCGGCCGGCGACACGCGCGCCTTGACCACCGGCACCGGGCTGTCGACCTTGTTGTAGAGGTGGCGCGTCAGCCAGGCGATATCGTGCGAATCGTGGCGCAGGAAAAAGGCCACGTCCAGCTGCGCCCACAGCGACTTGCCCAGCGCCGGGTCGAACGCCTTCAGGCGCAGTTCCGAGATGGTGTCTTGCTTGCGCTGCGACCACAGCGAATGCGAGTCGACCCGCGCGCCACCCAGCACGCGCAGCGTGATGTGGTACAGGTCTTCCAGCAGCTTGCCCTTCCACGCATTCCACACCTTGGGGCTGGTGCCGCGGATATCGGCCACGGTCAGCAGGTAGAGCGCGGTCAGGTAGCGTTCGCTGCCGACCACTTCGGCGAAGGCATGGACCACGTCCGGATCGGTCAGGTCCTGCTTCTGCGCCACGTGGCTCATGGTGAGGTGGTGCTCGACCAGCCAGCAGATCAGGTCTGCGTCCTCGCGCGCAATGCCGTGCTGCCTGCAGAAGCGGCGCGCGTCGACGGTGCCGAGCCGCGAATGGTCGCCGCCGCGGCCCTTGGCGATGTCGTGGAACAGCGCCGCCACCCACAGCACCCAGGGCTTGTCGAAGCTGGCCATCAGCTGGCTGCAGAACGGGAACTCGTGGGTGTGCTCGACGATGGCGAAGCGGCGCATGTTGCGCACCACCATCAGGATGTGCTGGTCCACGGTGTAGACGTGGAACAGGTCGTGCTGCATCTGCCCGACGATGCGCCGGAAGTTGATCAGGTAGCGGCCCAGCACGCTGGTCTGGTTCATCAGCCGCAGCGCGTGGGTGATGCCCTGCGGCTCCTGCACGATGGCCAGGAACAGCCGGCGGTTCTCGGGATCGTTACGCCAGCGCGCGTCCATCACCGTGCGCGCGTTGTACAGTCCGCGCAGCGTGCGCGGCGCCAGCCCCTTCACGCCCGGCGTGCGCTCGTACAGCAGGAAGGTTTCGAGGATGGCGTGCGGGTCGCGCTCGTAGACGTCGTCGCTGGTGATTTCGAGCATGCCCTGGCGCTCGACAAAGCGTTCGTTGAGCACGCGCGTCACCTGCGACTCGCTCGGGAACAGCATCGCCTCGATATTGAGCAGCAGCACGCTGTTGAGCTGGGTCACTGCCTTGGCGGCCCAGTAGTAGCGGCGCATCAGCTGTTCGCTGGCGCGCTTGTGGGCGTTCTGGCGGTAGCCGAAGGCCTCGGCCAGCGCGGTTTGCAGGTCGAACACCAGCACGTCCTGGCGGCGCCCGGCGACCAGGTGCAGGCGCGCGCGGATGGTCTTGAGCAGGCGCTCGTTGCGGGCCAGTTCCTGCGCTTCGCGCTGCGTCAGCAGGCCTTTCTCGAACAATTCCTTCCAGCTGTCGCCCAGGCCCGCGGCCTTGGTCATCCACAGGATCACCTGCAGGTCGCGCAGGCCGCCCGGGCTCTCCTTGCAGTTGGGCTCGAGCGCGTAGGGCGTGTCCTGGTACTTGGCGTGGCGCTGGCGCATTTCCAGCAGCTTGGCCTGGAAGAATGCCGCCGGGTCCAGGTCGGCCTGGTAGCGGCTGCGCAGTGCCTCGAACAGCTTGCGGTTGCCGGTCAGCAGGCGCGCCTCGAGCAGCGAGGTCTGGATGGTGACGTCCTGGCGCGATTCGCGGATGCAGTCGTCGACCGTGCGCACCGCCGAGCCGATCTCGAGCCCGAGGTCCCAGCACAGGCCGATGAAGCGTTCCAGCTTGCCGGCGGTATCCCGGTCGGGCTCGGCGGGCAGCAACAGCAGCACGTCGACGTCCGAGTACGGGAACAGCTCGCCGCGGCCGTAGCCGCCCACCGCCACCAACGCCGCGTCGGCGGGCATGGCCAGCCCGCGCCAGGCCTCGCCCAGTGCGGCATCGACGGCGCGGCGCAGCCGCGTGGTCAGCGTACCGGCATTGGCGCTGGCGTGGAAGTCCGCAAACAGCACCTGCTTGTCGGCTTTGAGCCGGTCGCGCACGCGCGCGGCCAGCAGCAGTTCCGGCGTGGTGTCCATGGAGAGGGCGGAAGGGTTCGTGGGCACGGCTGGAAAAAGAAGGGCGCCCGGTCAGGCGCCCTGGCTCTGCGCGGCGTCAGGCCGCCACGGAATCGGTAATGAAGGCCGGCGGCGCCGGGGTGCCGGCGGACACCGTCAGCACCTCGTAGCCGGTCTCGGTGACCAGCACCGTGTGCTCCCACTGCGCCGACAGACTGCGGTCGCGGGTCTTCACGGTCCACTGGTCGGGCATGGTGCGGATCTCGCGCTTGCCGGCGTTGATCATCGGCTCCACCGTGAAGATCATGCCGGCCTTGATCTCGGCGCCGGTGCCGGGGCGGCCGTAGTGCAGGATCTGCGGGTCTTCATGGAAGTTCTTGCCGATGCCGTGGCCGCAGTACTCGCGCACCACGCTGTAGCCGGCGGCCTCGGCGTGCACCTGGATGGCGTGGCCGATATCGCCGAGGCGCGCGCCATGGCGCACCTGCGCGATGCCCTTCCACATGCACTCGTAGGTCACCTGCGCCAGCCGCCTGGCGAGGATCGAGCCTTCGCCGACGATGAACATGCGGCTGGTGTCGCCGTAGTAGCCGTCCTTGGTGATGACGGTGATGTCGAGATTGACGGCGTCGCCGCTCTTGAGCACGCGCTCGCCGGGAATGCCGTGGCAGATCACGTCGTTGACCGAGGTGCAGATCGCGCCGGGGAAGGGCGGGTAGCCCGGGGGCGCATAATTCAGCGGCGCCGGCACGGTGCCCTGCACGTCGCGCATATAGGCGTGGCACAGGCGGTCAAGTTCGCCGGTGGTGACGCCGGGCTGCACGAAGGGCGTGATGTAGTCGAGGACTTCGGAGGCAAGGCGGCAAGCCACGCGCATGTGGGCGATGTCTTCGGCGGTGTTCAGGTAAATGCTCATGCTGCGTCGCCAGAAAAAGTGAAGGCGGGGCCACTGGCCGCGCCGGAATCGAACGTTCAAAGTGGGATTATCGCACCATCGAGGCCGGATCGCAGCCTGTTCCGGGGCGCCCGTGCCAGTGCGCCCGAGGCGGAAGAGGCCGGGGCGGCTTGAGCGGGCGACACTTTTGTTGCTACAATAGCGGGCTGATCTGGTTGCGCCGCAGCAATTGCGAATTGCGCCGGCCAGGTCGGTTATTTTGGCAGGTCCTTTCCTGCCGCTGGAAATCGCTGGCCCGCCTATCCGGGGTGTTCCTTTTCAGGAATGTCGGGGCGGGCTTCAGACCTAACCCTTTGGAGATTTACATGTCCGTGACCATGCGCGAAATGCTGGAAGCCGGTTGCCACTTCGGCCACCAGACCCGCTTCTGGAACCCGAAGATGGCCCCCTTCATCTTCGGCCACCGCAACAAGATCCACATCATCAACCTCGAAAAGACGCTGCCGATGTTCCAGGACGCCATGAAGTACGTGCGTCAGCTGGCGGCCAATCGCGGCACCATCCTTTTCGTGGGCACCAAGCGCCAGTCGCGCGAAATCCTGGCTGAAGAAGCTGGCCGTGCCGGCATGCCCTACGTCGACGCCCGCTGGCTCGGCGGCATGCTGACCAACTTCAAGACGGTCAAGACCTCGATCAAGCGCCTGAAGGACATGGAAGCCGCCAAGGAAGCCGGCGCGCTGGAAACCATGAGCAAGAAGGAAGCGCTGATGTTCGAGCGCGAGATGATCAAGCTGGAAAAGTCGATCGGCGGCATCAAGGAAATGGGCGGCGTGCCTGACGCGATCTTCGTGGTCGACGTCGGCTACCACAAGATCGCCGTGACCGAAGCTAACAAGCTGGGCATCCCCGTGATCGGCGTGGTCGATACCAACCACTCGCCGGAAGGCATCGATTACGTGATCCCGGGCAACGACGACTCGAGCAAGGCTGTCGCCCTGTACGTGCGCGGCGTGGCCGACGCCATCCTGGAAGGCCGTGCCAACGCCGTGCAGGAAGTCGTTGAAGCCGCCCGCGGCGACGACGAATTCGTCGAAGTGCAGGAAGGCTGATAGCCTCCCGGCCCGCTGCTGAAAGGAACCCGATAGCGCGCACGTCAACACACGACAGGCAGGCATCGCCTGCCGCCCGGCACGCCGGGCAGCGCGCAGGGCGCAAGCCGGGGAACGTCGGCGGCAGGGCAAAAAAAGGGGGCACTTCTGGCGCCCCCTTTTTTCGAATTTGAATTGTTGTCATCCGCCGCAGGCAAGATCTGTCGCGGGTGCGCTGAAGACCCACCGACCGGGTGCCGCGGGCGACTGCCGGCAGCCGGCGCGAACCATTCAAGGAGTGACAAATGGCGGCAATTACCGCAAGCATGGTTGCAGAACTGCGCGCGAAGACCGACGCGCCGATGATGGAATGCAAGAAGGCCCTGACCGAGGCCGACGGCGACCTGAACAAGGCCGAAGAGCTGCTGCGCGTCAAGCTGGGCAACAAGGCCAGCAAGGCCGCCTCGCGCGTGACCGCCGAAGGCGTGGTCGCATCGTTCATCGACGGCACCACTGGCGTGCTGGTCGAACTGAACTGCGAGACCGATTTCGTCTCCAAGAACGACGACTTCCTGGCCTTCTCGGCCAAGGTGGCTGAACTGATCGCCAAGCAGAACCCGGCCGACGTGGCCGCGCTGTCGGCGCTGGAAATCGACGGCGTCAGCGTCGAAGCCACCCGCGCTGCCCTGATCGGCAAGATCGGCGAGAACATGACGATCCGCCGCTTTGCCCGCTACGCCAACGGCGGCAAGCTGGTCTCGTACCTGCACGGCACCCGCATCGGCGTGATGGTCGAGTTCGACGGCGACGAAGCTGCCGCTAAGGACGTCGCCATGCACGTGGCCGCGATGAAGCCGGTGTCGCTGTCGGCCGAGCAGGTCCCCGCCGACCTGATCGCCAAGGAGCGCAGCATCGCCGAGCAGAAGGCTGCCGAGTCGGGCAAGCCGGCCGAGATCGCCGCCAAGATGGTCGAGGGTTCGGTGCAGAAGTACCTGAAGGAAGTCTCGCTGTTCAACCAGCCGTTCGTGAAGAACGACAAGCAGACCGTCGAGCAGATGCTGAAGGCCGCCAACACGACCGTGAAGGGTTTCACCCTGTACGTCGTGGGCGAAGGCATCGAGAAGAAGCAGGACGACTTCGCCGCTGAAGTGGCCGCCCAGGTGGCCGCTGCCCAGAAGGGCTGATGTCGGGGGCGCCGGGGACTGGCCGTCATGGCCGGCCCGGGCGCCTATAATGCCGCAGGGGCGCCGCAAGGTGCCCCTCTGCATAAGTAGTGCAGCACGGCGCCGCCGTGCCTTGCACTGCAGCAGTCCGTTTCCGCGGTGGTCCGGTCAGGCCGGGGTACCCCGAAAACCGGCTTTTCTCCTGCCGGCGGCACGCTGATCCGTGCCGCCGGTGCCAAAACATACGTCCCAGTGTGTCTCAACCGAGTCGTCTCAACCGAGCCGTCTCAACCGAGCGAACTGCTCCTTCCGAGGGTGAACATGCCAGCCTACAAGCGCGTCCTTCTGAAACTGTCCGGTGAAGCCCTGATGGGCGACGATGCCTTCGGCATCAACCGCTCCACCATCGAGGCGATGGTGAACGACATTGCCGAGATCGTGAAGCTCGGCGTGCAGGTGGCGGTGGTGATCGGCGGCGGCAATATCTTCCGCGGCGTCGCCGGCGGCGCTGCCGGCATGGACCGCGCCACCGCCGACTACATGGGCATGCTGGCCACCATGATGAACGCGCTGGCGCTGCAGGACGCGATGCGCCACGCCAATATCGAAGGCCGCGTGCAGTCGGCGCTGCGCATGGACCAGGTGGTCGAGCCCTATATCCGCCCGCGCGCGATCCGCCAGCTGGAAGAAGGCAAGGTGGTGATCTTCGCCGCCGGCACCGGCAACCCGTTCTTTACCACCGACACCGCGGCCGCGCTGCGCGGCTCCGAGATCGGCGCCGAGATCGTGCTGAAGGCGACCAAGGTCGACGGCGTGTACACCGCCGACCCGAAGAAGGATCCGAGCGCCACGCGCTACACCACCATCAGCTTCGACGAGGCCATCTCGCGCAACCTGCAGGTGATGGACGCCACCGCCTTCGCGCTGTGCCGCGACCAGAAGCTGCCGATCAAGGTGTTCTCGATCGTGAAGCCGGGCGCGCTCAAGCGCGTCATCCTGGGCGAGGATGAGGGTACGCTGGTACACGTGTGAGCCGCATCTGTGAGTCCGGTAACGGATGCCGCGCCGCGGCGCTGGTATCCGGCCGGGCAAAGAGTAGAATGATTCATTTTCGATCCCTACCATTGGGGTCTTGGTTGGCTGATTTCCGGAGGTAAAAATGAGCGTCGCCGACACAAAGAAGAGCGTCGAGCAGAAAATGCAGAAGTCGATCGAAGCCTTCAAGGCCGATCTGGCTAAGATCCGCACCGGCCGTGCCCATACCGGCCTGCTCGACCACGTTCAGGTGGATTACTACGGCTCGATGGTGCCGATCAGCCAGGTCGCGGCGATCGGGCTGGCCGATGCCCGTACCATCACGGTGCAGCCGTGGGAAA
This sequence comes from Cupriavidus neocaledonicus, assembly GCF_000372525.1. GTDB lineage: Bacteria > Pseudomonadota > Gammaproteobacteria > Burkholderiales > Burkholderiaceae > Cupriavidus > Cupriavidus neocaledonicus. The sequence goes on along the minus strand of NZ_AQUR01000091.1, from coordinate 86,670 downwards.
AGAAAATGGTGGGCGCGGTCGAAAAGGCCATCCGCGATTGCGACCTGGGCCTGAATCCGGCCACCATGGGCGAAGTGATCCGTGTGCCGATGCCTGCACTGACCGAAGAGCGCCGCAAGGAGCTGACCAAGGTCGTGAAGGGCGAGGCCGAGGGTGCCAAGGTGGCGGTGCGCAACCTGCGCCGCGATGCCAACGAGCAGTTCAAGAAACTGGTCAAGGACAAGACCATTTCCGAGGACGAAGAGCGCCGCGGCCAGGACGAGGTGCAGAAACTGACCGACAAGTACGTGGCCGAGATCGACAAGATGGTCGCGGAAAAAGAGAAGGAGATCATGACGGTCTGACGCCCGTCCCGGCCTTGCCGGGACTGTCAGCGACCGTCTCACGCCCATGCAGCACATCAGCTCGACGCTTGCCGTACCCGATACTTCCTACGTGCCCAGGCACGTTGCCATCATCATGGACGGCAACGGCCGCTGGGCGACCCAGCGGCATCTGCCGCGCGTGGCGGGTCACAGCCGCGGGCTGGACGCCGTGCGCGCGGTGGTGGAAGCCTGCGCCGCCAGGGGCGTGCAGTACCTGACGCTGTTCGCGTTCAGTTCCGAGAACTGGCGCCGTCCGGCCGACGAGGTCTCGTTCCTGATGCGGCTGTTCATGATGTCGCTGCGGCGCGAAGTGGTGAAGATGCACGCCAACAACATCCGGCTGCGGGTGGTGGGCGACCTGAGCCGCTTCAGCCCGCGCATCCAGCGCCTGATCAAGGATGCCGAGGCGCGCACCGCCGGCAATACCGGCCTGACAGTCACCATCGCCGCCAACTACGGCGGGCGCTGGGACCTGCTGCAGGCCATGCGCAAGATGCTGGCGCGCTCGCCCATGCTCGATCCCGAAACCATCGACGAATCGCTGCTGGCCCCGCACCTGGCGATGGCCTATGCGCCCGAGCCGGACCTGTTCATCCGCACCGGCGGCGAACAGCGCATCAGCAATTTCCTGCTGTGGCAGCTCGCCTATTCCGAGCTGTACTTCACCGACGTCTACTGGCCGGATTTCGACGCCGCGGAACTCGACAAGGCCTTTGCCTCGTACCGCCAGCGCGAACGCCGCTTCGGCCGCACCAGCGCGCAACTGGTCGCGCCCGGACTCTCGGGTACGGCCTGAGGCCGGCCACTCCAACTTTTCACGGGACCGCAGCGCATGCTCCTCACCCGCGTCATCACCGCCCTGTGCCTGTTGCTGCTGATCCTGCCGATCCTGTTCCTGGCGCCGCCGGCGGGCCTGGCGGGACTGCTCGGCGTGATCGTGCTGCTGGCCGGCTGGGAATTCGGCCGCATGATCGGCCTGCGCGGGCCTTGGCCCTACGTCTATGCGCTGGCCTGCCTGATCGCCACCATCGCCTGGCATGACCTGCCGCAGCGCCACGCCACCACCTGGCTGCTCGAGGCCGCGGTGGTGTGCTGGGGCGTCGCGGTGGTGCTGCTGGCGCGCGGCGTGCGCACCGCCACGCCGTCCTTCACCGCGCTGGGCGCGGTGCTGGGGCTGGTGATGCTGCCCGCGTTTGCCCATGCCACCATGATCCTGCGCGGCGCCGGCATCGGCGTGCTGCTGACCGCCGCGGTGCTGGTGTGGGCCGCCGACATCGGCGCGTATTTCACCGGCAAGGCGATCGGCCGGCGCAAGCTGGCGCCCGGCATCAGCCCCGGCAAGTCGTGGGAAGGCGCCATCGGCGGCTGGGTACTGGCGCTGGCGATCGGCCTCGCGCTGGCCGCCACCCACGCCTTTGCCCCGACCTGGTTCTCGGTGATGGGCGACCGCGGCGGGCTGGGCTTCGTCGCCGCGCTGACCACGCTGCTGGTCGTGGCGAGCGTGGTGGGCGACCTGTTCGAATCCCTGCTCAAGCGCCAGGTCGGCAAGAAGGACAGCAGCCGGCTGCTGCCCGGCCATGGCGGCGTGCTGGACCGCATCGACGCCTTGCTGCCGGTGTTCCCGCTGGCGGCCCTGATGCTGATTTTTCTCTGAAGCCGTCTGCTATGCATCGCATCACCATCCTGGGCGCCACCGGCTCCATCGGAGACAGCACGCTCGACGTGATCCGGCGCCATCCCGGCCGTTACGTGGCGCATGCGCTCAGCGCCCATCGGCAGGTGCGCAAGCTGGCCGACCAGTGCATCGAGTTCCGCCCGGCGCGCGCCGTGGTGGGAACGGCCGAGGCGGCGCGCGAGCTGGAAACGCTGCTGCGCGCTGCCCGCGTCGCCACCGAGGTCAGCTACGGCGAGGCCGCACTGGAATCCATCGCCGCCGATGCGCAGACCGATGCGGTGATGGCCGCCATCGTCGGCGCGGCGGGCCTGCGTCCGACGCTGGCGGCGGCGCGCGCCGGCAAGCGCGTGCTGCTGGCCAACAAGGAAGCCCTGGTCATGTCCGGGCGCATCTTCATGGACGCGGTGCGCGAGCATGGCGCCACGCTGCTGCCGATCGACAGCGAGCACAACGCCATCTTCCAGTGCCTGCCCGCCGACGACCCGCGCTACGGCCGCGGCGTGGCCAAGGTGCTGCTGACCGCGTCGGGCGGGCCGTTCCGCACGCGCGACCCGGCCACGCTGCACGATATCTCGCCCGACCAGGCCTGCGCCCATCCCAACTGGGTCATGGGCCGCAAGATCTCGGTCGACTCCGCCACCATGATGAACAAGGGCCTCGAGGTAATCGAGGCGCACTGGCTGTTCGGCGCCCCGGCCGAACGCATCGAGGTGCTGATCCACCCGCAGAGCATCGTGCATTCGATGGTGGCCTACGCCGATGGCTCGGTGCTGGCGCAGCTGGGCAACCCGGACATGCGCACGCCGATCGCCTATGGCCTCGCCTATCCTGAGCGGATCGACGCGGGCGTGACCCCGCTCGACCTGACCGTCGCCGGCGGGCTGCATTTCGAAAAGCCAGACCTGGTGCGGTTCCCATGCCTGGGGCTGGCCTTCGACGCGCTGCGCGCGGCGGGAGTGGCGCCGGCGGTGCTCAACGCCGCCAATGAAGTGGCGGTAGAGGCATTCCTGGCCGGTCAGGTGCGCTTTACCGATATCGCCGGCATCGTGCGCCAGGTGCTGGACGAAGCACCGAACGGCCCAGCCGATACGCTCGAGGCCGTGCTCCGTGCCGACGCGCTGGCGCGCGAGGCGGCCAGGGCCGGCGTCAGCGCGCGGGCCATCGCCCGCTGATGCGGCGGGGCGGTCTGCCGCATCTGCGACAATAGCGGCTGCGCCGGCCGGTCCTTCCAGGACCGCGCGGGCCGGCCCAGCGACCTTACCGACGTCCCCGCACCATGCAAACCGTACTCGCTTTCATCGTTGCCCTGTGCGTGCTGATCTACGTGCACGAAATGGGCCACTACCTGGCCGCGCGCGCCTGCGGCGTGAAGGTGCTGCGCTTTTCCATCGGCTTCGGGCGGCCGCTGCTGCGCTGGATCTCGAAAAGCCGCGACCGCACCGAATGGACCGTGGCGGCGATTCCGCTGGGCGGCTACGTCAAGATGCTCGACGAGCGCGAGCTCGATCCCGCGGGCGACGCCCCGATCGACCCGGCCGACCTGCCGCGCGCCTTTAACCGCCAGCCGGTGGGCAAGCGCTTCGCCATCGTCGCGGCGGGTCCGCTGGCCAACTTCGCGCTGGCGATCGTGCTGTATTTCGCGCTGTTCGCCGGCGGCATGCGCGAACCCGTGCCGGTGGTGGCGGCGCCCGCGGCCGGCACCATGGCGGCGCAGGCCGGCGTGCGCGAGGGCGACCGGGTGCTGTCGCTGACCGCCAACGGCCACACCGAGCCGGTGCGTTCCTGGAACGACCTGCGCATGGCGGTGTTTGCCGAAGGCTTCGGCGACGCGCGCGCGGTGCTGCGCGTGCGCGGCGCCGACGGTGCCGAGCGCGACGTCACGCTGCCGCGCCTGCCCAATACCGGCGGCAACCCCGAGCAGGATCCGCTGGCCACGCTCGGCCTGAACCTGAAGGGCGGGCCGGTGACGATCACCGAGGTGCTTCCCGATTCGGCCGCCGAACGCGCCGGCCTGCGCAAGGGCGACCGCATCGTAGCCTGGCAGGGCAGCCCGCTGACGCAGGCCAGCGCGCTGATCAAGGCGGTGCGCAGCCAGCCAGGCCAGGCCGTGACGCTGGGCATCGAACGCGACGGCCAGCGCCTGGACGTACCGGTCACGCTCGACACGGCCGCGGCGCGCGATGGCGCCACCGATGCCAGCGGCGCCGCGCCGGCGCCCGCTGGCAAGCTGGGCGCCGCGCTCAGCCAGGCGGTGCAGATGGAGACCGTGCGCTACCGGCCGGACCAGGCGCTGGCACGCGCGGCGGGGCAGGTCTGGGATACCAGCGCGCTGTCGCTCAAGCTGCTGGGCAAGATGCTGGTGGGGCAGGCTTCGCTGCAGAACCTGAGCGGTCCGCTGACCGTCGCGGACTACGCCGGACGTGCCGCAAACCTCGGCATACAGGCCTTTGTCAGCTTCCTGGCGCTGGTCAGCGTTAGTCTTGGCGTACTCAATTTGTTACCCATTCCGGTTCTGGATGGGGGGCATTTGCTGTATTATTGCGTGGAATTTTTGACTGGCCGGCCCGTCCCAGACCACTGGCAGGCAATGCTGCAGAAGGTTGGCATCGCCTGCATCTTGCTCCTGACTTCGCTCGCTTTGTTCAATGACGTCAGCCGAATGTTTCTGGCGAACGGCTAGAAACGTGTGTCGGCAAGGGGTGGTGGTGTCGTCGGACACCGTCGCCGGGGACGCCATTTGCCAGGCGCAGTCCAATGAGGCATCGGAGCGCAATCCTGGATGGAATCAAAGAGGGGATCAACATTGATCAGACATAAGCGCATTTCGCTGGGTTTGCTGGCGAGTGCCGTTATTGCAGCCTGGAGCCCGGCGGGCTGGGCTGCCGATCCGTTCGTCGTCAGGGACATCCGCGTTGAGGGACTGCAACGCGTCGAACCGGGTACCGTGTTTGGCTACCTGCCGGTGCGCGTCGGTGAAACCTTCACCGATGACAAGGGCGCCGATGCCATCCGTGCCCTCTACAATACCGGCTTCTTCAAGGACGTGCAGATCCGCGCCGAGGAAGGCGTGCTGGTGGTGCAGGTCGAGGAACGCCCGGCGATTTCGCAGCTCGAGTTCGTCGGCATCAAGGAATTCGACAAGGACACGCTGCGCCGCTCGCTGCGCGCGGTCGGCGTGGCCGAGGCCCGCTACTACGACAAGGCCCTGATCGACAAGGCCGAGCAGGAGCTCAAGCGCCAGTACGTCGCGCGCGGCTACTATGCCGCCGACGTGCAGACCACGATCACGCCGGTGGACCGCAATCGCGTCTCGGTGGTGTTCAATGTCGAAGAGGGCCCGGTCGCCAAGATCCGCCAGATCAATATCGTCGGCAACAAGGCGTTCAAGGAAAGCACGCTGCGCGACGAGATGCAGCTGTCCACGCCGAACTGGCTGTCGTGGTACACCAAGAACGACCTGTACTCGAAGCAGAAGCTGACCGCCGACCTGGAAGCGCTGCGCTCGTACTATCTGAACCGCGGCTACCTGGAATTCGCCATCGAATCGACCCAGGTCTCGATCACGCCCGACAAGAAAGACATCTTCCTGACGCTGAACATCAAGGAAGGCGAGCAGTACAAGGTTTCCGACGTGCGCCTGGCGGGCGAGCTGCTCGGCAAGCAGGAGGAAATGGAAAAGCTGCTGCAGCTGAAGAAGGGCGATATTTTCTCGTCCGAGAAGCTGACGCAGAGCACCAAGGCCATTACCGACCTGCTCGGCACCTACGGCTACGCGTTCACAACCATCAACCCGCAACCGCAGATCGACAAGGAAAAGCGTGAAGTCGCGCTGACCCTGATGGTCGATCCGGGCCGCCGCGTCTATGTGCGCCGCGTCAACGTGGTCGGCAACAGCAAGACCCGCGACGAAGTGGTGCGGCGCGAGATGCGCCAGATGGAAAGCTCGTGGTTCGACAGCGAAAAGCTGCAGCAGTCGCAGGCGCGCATCAACCGTACCGGCTACTTCACCGACACCAACATCACCACCGAGGACGTGCCGGGCGCGCCCGACCAGGTCGATGTGAACGTCAACGTGACCGAGAAGCCGACCGGACAGATCAGCCTGGGCGTGGGCTTTTCGTCGACCGACAAGCTGGTGCTGCAGGCCGGCCTGCGCCAGGACAACGTGTTCGGCTCGGGCACCAGCCTGGGCCTGGACGTGAACACCGCCAAGTCGTTCCGCACCATTGCGCTGACGCAGTACGACCCGTATTTCACGGTGGACGGCATCAGCCGCTCGACCGATATCTACTACCGTACCTCGCGCCCGCTGTACTACACCGGCGACCAGGACTACAAGATCGTCTCGGCCGGCGGCGGCTTCAAGTTCGGCGTGCCGTTCTCGGAAGTCGATACCGTGTTCTTCGGCATCGGCTACGAACGCACCCAGGTGTACACCTCGGTCAACACGCCGAACCAGTACAAGAACTGGCTGAGCCAGATCGGCAAGAACTCCGGCGACGGCATCAACAACTTCCCGTTCACGATCGGCTGGGCGCGCGACCGCCGCGACAGCGCGCTGGTTCCGACCAAGGGCCCGTACACCCAGGCCAACCTGGAAGTCGGCCTGCCGGGCGGGGATACGCAGTACTACCGCGCCAGCGTGCAGCAGCAGTACTTCTACCCGATCTCGAAGGCCTTCACGCTGGCACTGAACGGCGAGGTCGCCTACGGCCACGGCTACGGCAACACGCCGTTCCCGGTGTTCAAGTACTTCTACGCCGGTGGTATCGGCTCGGTGCGCGGCTACCAGACCAGCACGCTGGGCCCGAAGGACCAGAACGGCAACCCGGTGGGCGGCGCCTCCAAGATGATCGGCAACGTCGAGTTCATCTTCCCGCTGCCGGGTTCGGGCGTGGACCGCACGCTGCGCCTGTTCACCTTCTTCGACTTCGGTAACGTCTATCAGGAAGGCGAGCCGCTGAGCTTCAGCGACCTGAAGTACTCGACCGGCTTCGGCATGTCTTGGCTGTCGCCGATCGGGCCGCTGAAGCTCAGCATGGGCTTCCCGCTCAGGCGCGACCCCAACGACAAGGTCCAGCGCTTCCAGTTCCAGATCGGCACGGCATTCTGATTCTGAAAAAGGATCTGTTTTCATGACTACAACATCCAAACTGGTCAAGTCCCTGGGCGCCGCCGCGCTCGCCACCGCGGCGATCTGTGCCGCGCTGCCGGCCGCTGCCCAGGAAGCGCGCATCGCCGCGGTCAATTCCGAGCGCATCCTGCGCGATTCGCAGCCGGCCAAGGCGGCCCAGGTCAAGCTGGAGCAGGAGTTCTCCAAGCGCGACCGCGAGCTGCAGGACATGGCCCAGAAGATCAAGGGCATGGCCGACAAGCTGGACAAGGACACGGCCGTGCTGGCCGATTCCGACCGCCAGCGCCGCCAGCGCGAAGTGGCTGACCTGGACCGCGAGTTCCAGCGCAAGCAGCGCGAGTTCCGCGAGGACCTGAACCAGCGCCGCAACGAGGAACTGGCCCAGGTGCTGGAGCGCGCCAACCGCGTGATCCGCCAGCTCGCCGAACAGCGCAAGTACGACCTGATCGTGCAGGAAGCGGTGTACGTGAATCCGCGCATCGATATTACCGACGACGTGATGAAGGTGCTGAACGCCGGCAGCAAGTAAGCCGCCGCTGCTTCGTTCCTTCGTTCGTTCTTTCTTCAGGAAGTACCGCCATGCAGACACCCACACTGGGTCAGCTCGCCACCGAGAACGGCGCGCAGGTTGTGGGTGACCCCGACCTGGCGATCACCGGCCTGGCCCCCCTGGACCAGGCCGGACCGGGCGAGCTCTCGTTCCTGTCCAATCCGCTCTACCTGCAGCAGGCGCTGGATGCCAGGGCCGGCGCCGTGATCGTCTCGGCCGCCGACCTCGAGCGCGTGCGCGCCGAAGGCAGGGCCGACGGCCGCAACTGGCTGGTGGCGCGCAATCCCTACGTCTGCTTTGCCCGCGTGGCGCAGCGTTTCGACCGCGCCGCCAATACCGACGCGCGCACCGGCATCGATGCGCGCGCCACCGTGGCGCCCGACGCGGTGGTGCCGGCCTCGTGCTACATCGGTCCCAACGTGGTCATCGAAGCCGGCGCGCGCCTGGGCGAGCGCGTGCGCATCCTGGCCAACGGCTATGTCGGCGCGCACGCCGAGATCGGCGACGATGCGCTGCTCTACGCCAATGTCTCGGTCTACCACCACTGCGTGGTCGGCGCCCGCGCCATCCTGCACAGCGGCGTGGTGATCGGTGCCGACGGCTTCGGCTTTGCGCCGGACATCAGCGCGAGCGGCGTCGAATACGTGAAGATCCCGCAAACCGGGCGCGCAGTGCTGGGCCAGGACGTCGAGGTCGGCGCCAATACCGCGATCGACCGCGGCGCCATGGCCGACACCGTGATCGAGGACGGCTGCAAGATCGACAACCAGGTCCAGATCGCGCACAACGTGCGGGTCGGCGCGCACACGGTTATCGCCGGCTGTGCCGCGGTGTCGGGCAGCACCCGCATCGGCCGCTTCTGCGTGATCGGCGGCGCGGCCAACTTTGCCGGCCACCTGACCATTGCCGACCGCACCACGGTGTCGGGCGGCACCTCGATCACCAAATCCATTACCAAGCCCGGTGGCCATTTCACCAGCGTCTTCCCGTTCCTGCCGCACGGTGAGTGGGAACGCAATGCAGCCATCGTGCGCGGCCTGAGCAAGCTGCGCGAACGGGTGGTGGCGCTGGAACGCCGCCTGCGCGGCCAGGCCGCCGGGTCCCAAACCTCACAAGACTAAAGAGAAATCATCATGAGCGCGGCCGAAATCGATATCCGCAAGATCCTCAAGCTGTTGCCGCACCGGTACCCGTTCCTGCTGGTCGACCGCGTGCTGGAGTTCGAGGCGCAGAAGCGGATCAAGACCCTGAAGAACGTCACCATCAACGAGCCGTACTTCCAGGGCCATTTCCCCGAACAGCCGGTGATGCCGGGGGTGATGATCCTGGAAGCGCTGGCGCAGTCGGCCGGCCTGCTGACCTTCGGCGCCGACATGGAGCGCAAGGAAGGCGCGCTGTACTACTTCGTCGGCATCGACGGCGCGCGCTTCAAGCAGGTGGTGTACCCCGGCGACCAGCTGCACATGAACGTGACGGTCGAGCGCTATATTCGCGGCATCTGGAAGTTCAAGGCGTTCGCCACGGTCGACGACAAGGTGGCCTGCGAGGCGGAGCTGATGTGCACCGTGAAGCAGGCCGAGTGAGGCCGCCCGCGGCCCGCGGCGCCGCCGCGGGCTGACTGCCGCGCTCCCGCTTCGCGGGGGCGGACGGCCCGGACGGGAACCTTTGCCCGGCGCATTGGCCCATCCTTCACCAGACCCATCACAGGACAGTACGCATGACGCAAATCCACCCCACCGCACTGGTCGACCCGAAGGCAGAGCTGGCCGCCGACGTGAGCGTCGGCCCGTTCTCCATCGTCGGCCCCAACGTGCGGATCGGCAGCGGCACCCGGATCGGCTCGCATACGACGGTCGAGGGCCATACCACGATCGGCGCGGGCAACAACATCGGCCCCTATGCCTCGGTCGGCGGCGTGCCGCAGGACATGAAATACCGCAACGAGCCGACCCGGCTCGAGATCGGCGACCGCAACACCATCCGCGAATTCACCACGATCCACACCGGCACGGTGCAGGACCGCGGCCTGACCAGCATCGGCAACGACAACTGGATCATGGCCTATGTCCATATCGCCCATGACTGCACGGTCGGCAACCACACCGTGTTTTCCAGCAACGCGCAGATCGCCGGCCACGTCGAGGTGGGTGACTGGGCCATCCTGGGCGGCATGAGCGGCGTGCACCAGTTCGTGCGCATCGGCGCCCATGCCATGTTGGGCGGCGCCTCGGCGCTGGTGCAGGACGTGCCCCCGTTCGTGATCGCGGCCAGCGACAAGAGCGGCAACAAGGCCACGCCGCACGGCATCAACGTCGAAGGGCTGCGCCGGCGTGGCTTCGACGCCGGCCAGATCGCCGCGCTGCGCCAGGCCTACAAGCTGCTCTACAAATCCGACCTCAGCTTCGACGAGGCGCGCAACGAGATTTCCGCACTGCTGGCCCAGGTGGATGCCGGCACCGCGGCGCCGCTGCAGGCCTTTGTCGACTTCCTTGCCGCCACCCAGCGCGGCATCGTGCGCTGAGACCGGACCCACATGGCTGACGCCGCGATTCGCAAGGACCTGCCCGCGGGCAACGGTAGCGCCGCGGGCAAGCGCGGCACCATCGCCATGGTGGCCGGCGAGGCCTCGGGCGACCTGCTGGCTTCGCTGATGATGAGCGGCCTGCAGACGCGCCTGGCCGAAGCCGGCGCAGCGGTGGACTACGCCGGCATCGGCGGCAAGCGCATGATGGCGCAGGGCTTCACCTCGCGCTGGCCGATGGAGACGCTGTCGGTCAATGGCTATGTCGAGGTGCTGGGCTCGCTGCGCGAGATCCTCGCGACGCGGCGCGCGGTGCGCGACTGGCTGCTGGCCGAGCCGCCGCTGTGCTTTATCGGGGTCGATGCCCCGGACTTCAATTTCGGCCTGGAAGTGCCGCTGCGCCGCGCCGGCATCCCGGTGGTGCATTTCGTCAGCCCGTCGATCTGGGCCTGGCGCGGCGGGCGCATCCGCACCATCGCGCGCGCGGTCGACCACATCCTGTGCCTGTTCCCGTTCGAGCCCGAGATCTACGCCCGGGCCGGCATTCCGGCCACCTACGTGGGCCATCCGCTGGCCGACGTGATCCCGATGGTGCCCGACGTGGCCGGCGCGCGCGCCGCGCTCAAGCTGCCGCCCGGGCACCGCGTGGTGGCGGTGCTGCCGGGCAGCCGCCAGTCCGAGGTGCGCAACCTCGGCGCCACCTTTTTCGCCGCGATGGCTCGCATGCAGCGCATGGATCCCAAGCTGGCGTTCGTGCTGCCGGCGGCCAGCGCGCCGCTGCGCGCCATCGTCGAAGACCTGCACCAACAGCATCCGGAACTGTGCCTCACCATTGTCGACGGCAAGTCGCACCAGGCCATGGAAGCCGCCGACGTGGTGCTGCTGGCGAGCGGCACCGCCACGCTCGAGGCGGCGCTGTACAAGAAGCCGATGGTGATCTCGTACAAGGTGCCCTGGCTGACCGCGCAGATCATGAAGCGCCAGGGTTATCTGCCCTACGTGGGATTGCCTAATATCCTTTCAGGGCGTTTTGTCGTGCCCGAGCTGCTGCAGGACGACGCCACGCCCGAGGCGCTGGCGCGCGAGACCCTGCTGCAGCTCAACGACGAGGGCAATACCGCCTTCCTGTACGAGCATTTCACGCGCATGCACGAGACGCTCAAGTGCAATACCGCGCAGCTGGCGGCCGATGTCGTGGTCGACCTGATGCGCAGCCGGGGGACCGTCTGATGGCACGGCGCAATGCTGCATCACCGCAGCTGGGACTGGACCTGGCGCCGGCGGCCGGCGCCATCCAGCGCCTGTGCGGCGTCGACGAGGCCGGCCGCGGCCCGCTGGCGGGACCGGTCTATGCCGCCGCGGTGGTGCTCGACCCGAAACGCCCGATCCGCGGCCTCGCCGATTCCAAGATCCTGACCGCGGCCAAGCGCGAGGCGCTGTACGAGAAGATCTGCGAGCGCGCGCTGGGCTGGCATATCGCCTTTGCCACGGTCGAGGAGATCGATACCATCAACATCCTGCACGCCAGCATGCTGGCGATGCAGCGTGCCGTGCAGGGCCTGGCCGCCAGCGGCGTGGTGCCGGACCTGGTGCAGGTCGACGGCAACCGCTGCCCGCAGGTTGCGTACCCGGTCGAAGCCATCGTCAAGGGCGATGCGCTGGTCAAGGCGATCTCGGCCGCGTCGATCCTGGCCAAGGTGGCGCGCGACCGCGCCCTGATGGAACTGCACGCGGCCTACCCGCAGTACGGCTTCGATTCGCACGTGGGCTACGGCACGCCGCAGCATATGGCGGCGCTGGCCGAGTTCGGCGCGACCCCGCACCATCGCCGCTCGTTCGCGCCGGTGCGCGAGGCGCTGGCGCAACGGCCGGTGTTTGCCGCCATCGCCGCCGCCGCGCCGGTGACCGAAGACATCGCGGCCGCTGACACCGGCATCTTCGCCGGTGCCGCGACCGAGGCCGCTACCCAGCGCGGCACTTTCCTCCCACCCGAAGCATCGTGAAGCACGTCACCTCGCGCGACAACGCGCTGTTCAAGCACCTGAAGGCGCTTGCCGGTTCCACGCACCAGCGCCGCAAGGCGGGCCAGTCGCTGCTCGACGGCGTGCACCTGGCGCAGGCCTACGTGGCCGCGCGCGGCCAGCCCGTGACCTGCGTGGTGTCGGAGCGCCACTACGACCACGCCGAAGTGGCGCCACTGCTGGCCCGGGTGGACAGCGAGCGCGTGGTGGTGCTGGCCGATGCGCTGTTCACGCAGATCAGCGGCGTGGTCAACGGCATCGACCTGATGCTGGTGATCGAGACGCCGGCGGGCCACCTGCCGGCGCGCATCGAGCAGGACTGCATCATCCTGGACGGCGTGCAGGACGCGGGCAATGTCGGCTCGATCCTGCGCAGCGCGGCCGCGGCGGGCATCCGCGACGCCTTCCTCGCCACCGGCTGTGCCTTTGCGTGGTCGGTCAAGACCCTGCGCGCCGGCATGGGCGCGAACTTCCACCTGAACATCGTCGAGCATTGCACGCTCGAGGCGCTGGCGCCGCGGCTGGCGATCCCGCTGCTGGCGACCTCTTCGCACGCCGAGGCCGCGGTGTTCGATACCGACCTGCGCGGACCCGTGGCATGGGTGGTCGGCAACGAAGGGGCAGGGGTCAGCGACGGCTGGATGGCGCATGTGACCCGCAAGGTCGGCATTCCGCAACCCGGCGGGATGGAGTCGCTGAACGTCGCCGCGGCGACCGCGATCTGCCTGTTCGAGGCGGTGCGCCAGCGGCGCGCCGGCTGAGCGCGGGCGGCGGCGCGACCCATAAAAAAAGCGGCCCATGCGGCCGCTTTTTTCCTGCTTCAGTAGTTGTCGCGATCGACCTTGATCTCCTGCAGGATCGTGGTCGCGATCTCCTCGATCGACTTGTGCGTCGACGACAGCCACTTGATGCCTTCGCGGCGCATCATCGCCTCGGCCTCGTTGACCTCGTAGCGGCAGTTTTCCAGCGCGGCGTACTTGCTGCCGGGGCGGCGCTCGTTGCGGATCTCGGTCAGGCGCTGCGGGTCGATCGACAGGCCGAAGATCTTCGGCTTGAACGCATAGAGTGCAGACGGCAGCCTGCCGCGCTCGAAGTCGTCGGGAATCAGCGGATAGTTGGCGGCCTTCAGCCCGTACTGCATCGCCAGGTAGAGGCTGGTCGGGGTCTTGCCGCTGCGCGACACACCCACCAGGATCACATCGGCTTCTTCGAGGTTCTTGTGTGACTGGCCATCATCATGCGCCAGCGAGAAATTGATCGCCTCGATCCGGTTCTTGTAGGCCTCGGTGTCCGCATTCTGGTGGAAGCGGCCGATGGCGTGGGTGGATTTCAGGCCCAGTTCCTTCTCGAGCGGCTCGATGAAGGTCTGGAACATGTCCAGGATCATCGCCTTGGCGCGGCGCAGCGCCTTGTTCGCTTCCTGGTTGACCAGCGTAGTGAAGACGATCGGCGGCACGCCTTCGTTGTGGAACGCCTCGTTGATCTTGCCGACGGCGATATGTGCCTTTTCCGGGGTATCGACGAAGGGCATGCGCACCTTGCGGAAGCGCATCTCGAACTGCGCCAGGATGGAGTGGCTGAAGGTCTCGGCGGTGATGCCGGTGCCATCCGAGACGATGAACACGGTGCGCACCGCGGGGCGCTCGGCGGCCTGGGGCGCCGGCGCCGCAGGGCTTTCGGGTTGCGTTCCAGGCTGGGACCCGGGTGTCGCCGTTCCGGGCGCTTCTGGCTGGGACATGGGGAGGGTGGAATAAATAGATTGAATCTTCCGCAGAAAAGTGCGGCGCAGCACGGTAGAATAGCGGCGATCTTTTCGCTAAGCAATTCCAGAGGGTGGCCGGCTCCGCAACATGCCCACGCCACAAACCGCGCCGGAATTGTCGACAATGCGCGCTACGCGATGAGAGCCGTAGCGCCAGGTCCGCAGCGCCAGTTCGGGGTTGCTTAGCCAAGCGATCCGTCCGGGAACAGAACATCCACAACATACCGGGCATGCGCAACCAGTTTTCTACTTTGTTTTGAGGCTCTCATGACTAACCAGGCAGATAACGGCGCCTATGTGCTGCCGTTCGAGCAGTTGCGCATGGCTGACGTGGAAATCGTCGGCGGCAAGAATTCGTCGCTGGGCGAGATGATCTCCCAGCTGGCGGAAGCCGGCGTCCGGGTTCCGGGCGGCTTTGCCACCACCGCGCTCGCCTTCCGCGACTTCCTTGCCCACAACAACCTGACCGAGCGCATCTCGCAACGGCTGAAGACCCTGAACGTCGACGACGTCAAGGCCCTGGCCGAGGCCGGCGCCGAGATCCGCGACTGGGTCGCGACCGCGCCGTTCCAGCCGCGCCTGGAACAGGAAATCCGCGAGTTCTATGCCCGCGTGTCCGAGCGCGAAGGCGCCGAGGCCTCGTTCGCGGTGCGTTCGTCGGCCACGGCAGAAGACCTGCCCGACGCCTCGTTCGCCGGCCAGCAGGAGTCCTACCTGAACGTCAGCGGCATCGACGACGTGCTCGACAAGATCAAGCACGTGTTCGCCTCGCTGTACAACGACCGCGCCATCTCCTACCGCGTGCACAAGGGCTTCGCCCATGACGTGGTGGCGCTGTCCGCCGGCATCCAGCGCATGGTGCGCTCGGACCTGGCCGCTTCCGGCGTGATGTTCACCATCGACACCGAATCGGGCTTCCCCGACGTGGTCTTCATCACCTCCAGCTATGGCCTGGGCGAAACCGTGGTGCAGGGCGCGGTCAACCCGGACGAGTTCTACGTCTTCAAGCCGACGCTGCAGGCCGGCAAGTACCCGATCATCCGCCGCTCGATCGGCTCCAAGCTGATCAAGATGGAATTCACCAAGCCGGGCGAAGCCGGCCGCGTGAAGACCGTCGACGTGCCCGGCGAACTGCGCAACCGCTACTCGATCACCGACGAAGACGTGACCGAGCTGGCGCGCTACGCGATGATCATCGAGAAGCACTATGGCCGCCCGATGGACATCGAGTGGGGCAAGGACGGCAAGGACGGCAAGATCTACATCCTGCAGGCCCGCCCGGAAACGGTGAAGAGCCAGTCGGCCGGCAAGGCCGAGCAGCGCTTCAAGCTCAAGGGCACCGCACCCGTGCTGACCAGCGGCCGCGCCATCGGCCAGAAGATCGGCACCGGCCCGGTGCGCGTGATCAACGACCCGTCCGAGATGGAACGCGTGCAGCCCGGCGACGTGCTGGTGGCCGACATGACCGACCCCAACTGGGAGCCGGTGATGAAGCGCGCCTCGGCCATCGTCACCAACCGTGGCGGCCGTACCTGCCACGCCGCCATCATCGCGCGTGAACTGGGCGTGCCGGCTGTGGTCGGCTGCGGCGATGCCACCGACGTGCTCAAGGACGGCACACTGGTGACGGTGTCGTGCGCCGAGGGCGACGAAGGCCGCATCTACGACGGCCTGCTGGAAACCGAAGTGACCGAGGTCCAGCGCGGCGAGATGCCGGAAATCGACGTCAAGCTGATGATGAACGTCGGCAACCCGCAGCTGGCGTTCGACTTCGCGCAGATCCCGAACAACGGCGTCGGCCTGGCGCGCCTGGAATTCATCATCAACAACAATATCGGCGTCCACCCGAAGGCCATCCTCGACTACCCGCAGGTCGACGCCGACCTGAAGAAGGCCGTCGAAAGCGTGGCCCGCGGCCATGCCAGCCCGCGCGCGTTCTATGTCGACAAGCTGGCCGAGGGCATCGCCACCATCGGCGCGGCGTTCTACCCGAAGCCCGTGATCGTGCGCCTGTCGGACTTCAAGTCGAACGAGTACAAGAAGCTGATCGGCGGCTCGCGCTACGAGCCGGATGAAGAAAACCCGATGCTGGGCTTCCGTGGCGCCTCGCGCTACATCGCCGAAGACTTCGCCGAAGCCTTCGAGATGGAGTGCAAGGCGATGAAGCGCGTGCGCGACGAAATGGGCCTGACCAACGTCGAGATCATGGTGCCGTTCGTGCGCACGCTCGGCCAGGCCGAGAAGGTGATCGAGCTGCTGGCCAGGCACGGCCTGAAGCGCGGCGAGAACGGCCTGCGCATCATCATGATGTGCGAAGTGCCGTCCAACGCGATCCTGGCCGAAGAGTTCCTGCAGTTCTTCGACGGCTTCTCGATCGGCTCGAACGACCTGACCCAGCTGACGCTGGGCCTTGACCGCGACTCGGGCATGGAGCTGCTGGCCAAGGACTTCGACGAGCGCGACCCGGCGGTGTGCTTCATGCTGTCGCGCGCGATCTCGGCGTGCATCCGCCTGGACAAGTACGTCGGCATCTGCGGCCAGGGCCCTTCGGACCATCCGGACTTTGCCGCCTGGCTGGCCAAGGAAGGCATCAAGTCGATCTCGCTGAATCCGGACTCGGTGGTCGAGACCTGGCAACAGCTGGCTTCCTGAGGCCTTTGACGTCACAATAACGACTGCCGGCGCCCTCGGGCAGCCGGCGGAGGCACCGGCCCTGCGTCAGGTGTTACAAAGCCCCGCAGACGCTGTATGGCGCTGCGGGGTTTTTACTTTTTCGGGAAGTCCGTAGGCGAACGGGAGCTTGGATGGCGTACTACATCTGGTTCGTGGCAGCGGTGCTGCTGGTGATCGTCGAACTGAACACCGGCACGTTCTATCTGCTGATGGTGGCGGTGGGCCTGGCCGCCGCCGGGGTGGCGGCCTGGCTCGGCGCATCGTCCGCGGCGCAGGCCCTGGTCGGGGCGCTGGTGGCGGCGGTGCTGATCGCCGGGCTGCGCCGCACCCGCTTCGGCAAGCTGCGGCGCGGCAATGCCGCGGCCGATCCCAACGTCAATCTCGATATCGGCCAGGAACTCGACGTGCCGGCGTGGGACGCCAACGGGCGCGCGCGCGTGCCGTACCGCGGCGCCGACTGGACCGTCGAGCTGGCGCCCGATTGCCCCCCCGATCGCGCCCTGGCGCCGGGCCGCTACCGCATCGTCGCGGTGCGCGGCAGCACGCTGGTGGTGTCGCCGCGCTGAAGCCCTGTCTGCCAAGTCTTGTGCGCATCGCGGCCGCGGCCGCGGTGTGTTCCGCCTGCCGCCGACCGGCGGCGCCGTACCGATGTGTTCTGCCTGGAGGATCGTTACATGCTTGCTTTTCAGCTTGGTTTGCTGCCGCTGATCATCCTTATCGCCGTTATCGTGCTGATTGCCAAGGGCATCAAGATCGTGCCGCAGCAGCATGCCTGGGTGCTGGAGCGCCTGGGACGCTATCACGCGACCCTGACGCCGGGGTTGTCGATCGTAGTACCGTTCGTCGACCGCGTCGCCTACAAGCACGTGCTCAAGGAAATCCCGCTGGACGTGCCCAGCCAGGTCTGCATCACCAAGGACAACACGCAGCTGCAGGTCGACGGCGTGCTGTACTTCCAGGTCACCGACCCGATGAAGGCTTCGTACGGCTCGAGCAATTTCGTGGTCGCGATCACGCAGCTGTCGCAGACCACGCTGCGCTCGGTGATCGGCAAGCTGGAGCTGGACAAGACCTTCGAGGAGCGCGAGTTCATCAACCACAGCGTGGTCAACGCGCTAGACGAAGCCGCGTCCAACTGGGGCGTGAAGGTGCTGCGCTACGAGATCAAGGATCTGACCCCGCCCAAGGAGATCCTGCATGCGATGCAGGCGCAGATCACCGCCGAGCGCGAAAAGCGCGCGCTGATCGCGGCTTCCGAAGGCAAGCGCCAGGAGCAGATCAACCTGGCCACCGGCGCGCGCGAGGCGGCGATCCAGAAGTCGGAGGGCGAGCGCCAGGCGGCGATCAACAAGGCCCAGGGCGAGGCCAGCGCGATCCTGGCGGTGGCCGAGGCCAATGCGCAGGCGATCCAGAAGATCGGCAATGCGATCCGCACCGAGGGCGGCATGGATGCGGTCAACCTGAAGGTGGCCGAGGAATACGTGGCCGCGTTCGGCAACCTGGCCAAGCAGGGCAATACGCTGATCGTGCCGGGCAATATGGGTGACATGAGCAGCATGATCGCCACGGCGCTGCAGATCGTGAAGGGGCAGCAGAAGGCCGCTTGAAGGGGCAAGGAATCAAGGGCGGCCGCAAGCGGGGCCGCGGCGCTGCGGCTCAGTGCTTGGTGTCGCCCTTCATGATGCGGGCCTTCTCGCGCTGCCAGTCGCGCTGCTTTTCGGTCTCGCGCTTGTCGAACTGCTTCTTGCCCTTGGCCAGCCCGATCTCGCATTTCACGCGGCCGCGCGTGTAATGCAGGTTCAGCGGCACCAGCGTGTAGCCGCGCTGCTCGACCTTGCCGATCAGCTTCTTGATTTCGTCGGCCTTGAGCAGCAGCTTGCGCGTGCGCACCGGATCGGGCTTGACGTGGGTGGAGGCGCTTTGCAGCGGGCTGATATGGGCGCCGATCAGGAACATCTCGGCGTCGCGCACGACCACGTAGCCTTCCTTGATCTGTACGCGGCCGGCGCGGATCGCCTTGACCTCCCAGCCTTCCAGCACGATCCCGGCCTCGTATCGTTCCTCGATGAAATAGTCGAAGAAGGCCTTCTTGTTGTCTGCAATGGTCATGCGTGCGGGTAGGATGCGGTAGGGTGGATGCTGGCCGGTTCGCTGCAGCGCCGCATGGCGGGATGCCGCGGGGCGCGCGGGTCGGCTAAAATCGGGATTCTAGCAAACCAGCCCCCGGCACAGGCGCATGCCTGCCGCGCAGCGCGCGCGGCATGGCCGCAAGCCAGATTTCCCCTTACATGGCAGACGTCCATAAATCCGTCCTGCTCGGTTACTCCGCCGCGCAGATGTACGACCTGGTCACCCGCGTGGAGGACTATCCCAAGTTCCTGCCATGGTGCGGCGGCGTGGAGGTGTTCGAGCAGACCGAGACCAGGCTCGACGCCAAGATCCATATCCACTTCAAGGGCATCCAGCAGTTCTTCCATACGCGCAATACCCAGGAGCGCCCCACCCGTATCGACATGACCTTTGCCGACGGGCCGTTCAAGACCTTCAACGGCTCATGGCGCTTCACGCCGCTGCGCGAAGACGCCTGCAAGATCGAGTTCCACCTGCACTACGAGTTTTCCAGCCTGCTGCTGGAGAAGCTCATCGGCCCGGTCTTCAGCATGATCGCCAATACCTTTGTCGATGCCTTCGTCAAGCGCGCCGAGGTGGTCTATGGCACCAGCTGAACGCAGCGCCGGCACGGTGCATATCGCGGTCTGCTACGCGCGTCCGGATGCCGTGTTCCTGAAGGACATCGACGTGCCCGCCGGCACCACCATTGCCGCGGCCATCGTCGGCTCCGGGTTGCAGCAGGCGTGCCCGGAGGTCGATCCGGCGACCATGCGCGTGGGCATTTTCGGCAAGCTCAAGACCCCGGAGACGGTGGTGCGCGATGGCGATCGCGTCGAGGTGTACCGGCCGCTGACGGCGGATCCGAAGCAGGCGCGCCGCAAGCGGGTGCAGAAGCAGCGCGCCAGCGGCACGCGCGAGGGCCAGAAATGGCTGCGCGGCAACAGCTGAGCCGCGCCTCGCCGCCAGCCAAACAGGGCCCGGGCCCCGTTTTTCGTGGCTTCAGTTGCAGTGCTTTTCCAGGTTGGCGCTGGTCCTGAGGAGTTCCGCCTGGCGCTGCTCGCTGTTCAGGTGCTGCAGCGAACCGTCCGGGCCGGCGACCGCGGCGCGCATGCCCTGTTGCAGTCCGGTGGCGTAGTTGCGCAGCTGCGCGCAGCGCGCGGCGCGCTCGGCCGCCTCGGTTTCCCTGCGGGCTTCCTCGGCAGCGGCTTTCAGGCTGGCTTCGCGGCGCTTCTGGAACGCTTCTTCGGGCGTCGGCGCGGCGGGCCTGGCCGAGGCTTTGGCGGGAGCCGGTGCGGCGCCGGCGGCGTCCGCGGGCTGCGCCGACTGGACCGGCTGGAAGTCGCCGGCGGGGCGCCCCGGGGCGCGCAGGACCCTGGCCGCGGCCGTCGATAGCGGCACGTCGCTGTACACCATGTGGCCGTTGGCGTCGCGCCACTGCCAGTAGGCGAGGGCCGGCGCAGGCACGGCCAGGACGGTGGCAAGGGCGGCGGCAAGCAGGCACGGCGCGGACGATCGTAGCATGGCGGGACGTCTCAAAGTGGCTCTGGAAGCACGGGCCGCCGGCTGCATGCATGGCGATGCCGCGGCAGACCACCGCGGCGACCGCCTGGGCGCCTCGCATGCAAGGCAATGCGTAGCGCCGGTTTGACCCTGGGTGTGGTTGTATTTTTAGCTGGCGCGTGTGACCCCCGCGCCATGGTTCGCTAGTCTACGCAGACTTGTCCGTGGCGTGCAAGCGCACCGACCACGCCACGCCGACCATCAGCAACACGATCGCGGCGATTTCCAGCGCGCGCGGCCAGCGCTGCTCGAAGATAAAGCCATAGGCCAGCGCAAACAGCGTTTCGAACACGATCATCTGCCCCGACAGCGTCAGCGGCAGGCGCCGGCTGGCGATATTCCACAGGTTGTTGCCGATCAGCGAGGCGCCCAGCGCCACCGCGGCGTTGACCATCCAGAACCACTGCCAGTCGCGGCCGCTGTCGGCGGCGCCCAGGGCGTCGCCGGCGATCAGCCAGCCGGCCAGCGCCAGCACCGCGGACACCGCGCCGGTCGACAGTCCGTACAGCGCCGACCATTCATTGCCGCTGTAATGTGGGTTGCGCTGCAGGTAGCGCGCGTTGTCGACCGCGTAGAGGGTCCAGCAGACCAGCGCCCCGGCGGCGCAGGCGACCCCGGCCAGCTTCTGCCACACCGGCCGCGCCACGGCGCCGGCCGCCGCCGCATGGGTACTCTGGCCGCCGCCGAACAGGTCGATGTTGATGCAGGCAATGCCCGCGGCCACCACCAGCAGCGGCCACAGCAGCCGCGACAGCGGCACCGCGCCGTGGTCGCGCCGGCCCATGATGGTGACCGAGATCGGCAGGATGCCGATGATCAGCGAGGTCGGGCCGACCCCGGCCAGCTGCACGCCGAAGGCGAGCAGCACGTAGTAGAGCAGGTTGCCGGTAAAGGCCTGGCGCAGCAGCGCCACGCAATCGGCGCGGGTCAGCTTGCGCGCGATGCGCCGCAGCAGCGGCAGCGCCGCCACGCAGGCCACCAGCCCGTAGGCCAGGTAGCGGCCGATGGCCAGCTCCCACGGCGAAAACGCGGGCAGCAGCTTGGGGGCGATGAAGACCATGCCCCAGAACGCACCAGCCAGCAGCCCGCACAATACGCCGATTCCCATACTTCGCCGTGCCCCGGATAAAAAGACAACGAGCATAGCAGACAGCACCTGGGAAAGCCGTTGGCGGGCATCAGCAAATCGCGCATTCCTGTATAATTCGGTTTTGCGCCTAGAGGAATTGCTATGCGTCTTGTCCAGAAAGCACTCACATTCGATGACGTGCTGCTCGTCCCGGCCTATTCGGCCGTCCTTCCCCGGGATGTTTCCCTCCGCACCCGCCTGACCCGCTCCATCGACCTGAACATCCCGCTGGTGTCCGCGGCGATGGACACCGTGACGGAAGCGCGCCTGGCGATTTCCATGGCGCAGGCCGGCGGCATCGGCATCATCCACAAGAACCTGAAGCCCGCCGACCAGGCCCGCGAAGTCGCGCGCGTCAAGCGGTATGAGTCGGGCGTGCTGCGTGATCCGATCACCATTTCGCCGGACATGAAGATCCGCGATGTGATTGCGCTGTCGCAGCAGCACGGCATTTCCGGGTTCCCGGTGGTCGAGGGCAAGGCCGTGGTCGGCATCATCACCAACCGCGACCTGCGCTTCGAGGAAGAGCTCGACGCCCCGGTGCGCGCCAAGATGACGCCGCGCGACAAGCTGGTGACCGTGGCCGAGGGCGCGCCGCTGGAAGAAGCCAAGCGGCTGATGAACCGCCACCGCCTCGAGCGCGTGCTGGTGGTGAACCAGGCCTTCGAGCTGCGCGGCCTGATCACGGTGAAGGACATCCAGAAGGCGGTGGACAACCCGCTCGCCAGCAAGGACGACCACGGCCAGCTGCGCGTCGGCGCCGCGGTCGGTGTGGGCCCGGACAACGACGAGCGCGTCGAGCTGCTGGTCAAGGCCGGCGTCGACGTGATTGTGGTCGATACGGCGCACGGCCACAGCCAGGGCGTGCTGGACCGCGTGCGCTGGGTCAAGCAAAACTTCCCGCAGGTGCAGGTGGTGGGCGGCAACATCGCCACCGGCGACGCCGCGCGCGCGCTGGTCGAGCATGGCGCCGACGGCGTCAAGGTCGGCATCGGCCCCGGCTCGATCTGCACCACGCGTATCGTTGCCGGCGTCGGCGTGCCCCAGATCACCGCCGTCTCCAACGTGGCCGAAGCGCTCAAGGGCACCGGCGTGCCGCTGATCGCCGACGGCGGCGTGCGCTACTCCGGCGACGTGGCCAAGGCACTTGCGGCCGGCGCGCACACCGTGATGATGGGCGGCATGTTCTCGGGCACCGAGGAAGCGCCGGGCGAGACCTTCCTGTTCCAGGGCCGCTCGTTCAAGAGCTACCGCGGCATGGGTTCGGTGGGCGCGATGAAGGACGGCGCGGCCGACCGCTACTTCCAGGAAGACAACACCGCCAACGTCGACAAGCTGGTGCCCGAAGGCATCGAAGGGCGCGTGCCGTACAAGGGCTCGGTGATGGCCATCATCCACCAGCTGACCGGCGGCGTGCGGGCTTCGATGGGCTATTGCGGCAGCAAGTCGATTGCCGACTGGCACGAGAGCGCCCAGTTCGTCCAGATCACGGCGGCCGGCATGCGTGAATCGCACGTGCACGACGTGCAGATCACCAAGGAAGCGCCGAACTACCATATCGACTGATGCCCCCATGGCCGCGCACCGTCCCTGCAGGCGGTGCGCGGCCGCCGGCATCCGGGCGGGCGCGCGCCAGCTCGTGCCCGCGCCCGATCCGCCATGCCATCCGAACCTGGCCGCGCGCCATGCAGGCGTTGTCCTGATGCCCGCCGCACCACCGGCCGGGGCCAAGACGAGGAGCGCCAATGAAGGTGTTGCTGCGAGCCGTGCTGTTTTTCGATGCCCTGGTGGACCTGCTGCTGGGCATCCTGCTGCTGATGTCCCCGTTCACCACGCTGTACGCGGCGCTGCAGTTGCCGCAGCCGCAGCCTGCGCTGTTCGGGCAGCTGCTGGGCGTGGCGCTGGTGGGACTGTCGGTGCTGCTGTGGCAGGCCGCCTTCAACGGCCAGCTGACTGTGCCGGTGGCGCGCACGGCAGGCTATGTGAACCTGGCCAGCGCGGTGCTCATCATCGGCTGGATGGTGTTCCTGGAGCTGCCGCTGGAAGGCGCCGGCAAGATCTGGCTGCCGACCATGGCGGTGGTGCTGCTGTTCTTTGCCGTGGTGCAGATCCCGGCGGCCAAGCGCGTGCGCGTGCGCGAACAGCAACGGAAGATGGAACGCGCGCTGCAGGAACAGGAAAGCAGGAAGGAACCCGGCGTCGCCCCCGCGGCGCGCCCCATGAATACCCCAGAATACCGGCGCGAGCCGGTCATCACGCCGCCGCCGGGCTATGGCCCCGGCACGGAAGTCGTGACCGAGCCCATCCCGGAAGACACGCCATCGGCCCATCATGCACGACAAAATCCTCATTCTTGATTTCGGCTCGCAGGTCACGCAGCTGATCGCCCGCCGCGTCCGCGAGGCGCACGTCTATTGCGAAATCCATCCGAACGACGTCAGCGACGCGTTCGTGCGCGAATTCGCCCCCAAGGCGATCATCCTGTCCGGCAGCCACGCCAGCACCTATGAAGACCACCAGCTGCGCGCGCCGCAGGCGGTGTGGGACCTCGGCGTGCCGGTGCTGGGCATCTGCTACGGCATGCAGACCATGGCGGTGCAGCTGGGCGGCAAGGTCGAGTGGAGCGACCATCGCGAGTTCGGCTACGCCGAGATGCGCGCCCATGGCCATACCGAGCTGCTCAAGGACATCGAGGACTTCCGCACGCCGGAAGGCCACGGCATGCTAAAGGTATGGATGAGCCATGGCGACAAGGTCACCGGCCTGCCGCCCGGCTTCAAGCTGATGGCGTCCACGCCGAGCTGCCCGATCGCCGGCATGGCCGACGAAACGCGCCACTACTACGCCGTGCAGTTCCACCCCGAGGTCACGCACACGGTCAAGGGCCGCCAGATGCTGGAGCGCTTCGTGCTGCAGATCGCCGGCTGCAGGCCTGACTGGGTCATGCGCGACCATATCGAGGAAGCGGTCGCAAAGATCCGCGAGCAGGTTGGCGATGAGGAAGTCATCCTGGGCCTGTCCGGCGGCGTCGATTCGTCGGTGGCCGCGGCGCTGATCCATCGCGCCATCGGCGACCAGCTGACCTGCGTGTTCGTCGACCACGGCCTGCTGCGCCAGGACGAAGGCAAGCTGGTGATGGAGATGTTCGTCGGCCGCCTGCACGCCAAGGTGGTCCATGTCGACGCCTCCGAGCAGTTCCTCGGCCACCTGGCTGGCGTCACCGATCCCGAACAGAAGCGCAAGATCATCGGCCGCGAGTTCGTCGAGGTGTTCCAGGCCGAGGCGCGCAAGCTGACCAACGCCAAGTGGCTGGCGCAGGGCACCATCTACCCGGATGTGGTGGAATCGGGCGGCACCAAGACCAAGAAGGCCACCACCATCAAGAGCCACCACAACGTCGGCGGCCTGCCCGAGACGCTGGGCCTGAAGCTGCTCGAGCCGCTGCGCGACCTGTTCAAGGACGAAGTGCGCGAGCTGGGCGTGGAGCTGGGCCTGCCGCCCGAAATGGTCTACCGCCACCCGTTCCCGGGCCCGGGCCTGGGCGTGCGCATCCTCGGCGAAGTCAAGCGCGACTACGCCGACCTGCTGCGCCGCGCCGATGCCATCTTCATCGAAGAACTGCGCAAGACCATCGCCACCGAACACGACGCCGCCGCCGGGCTGTGCGAGCCCGATCAGGTCGGCAAGAGCTGGTACGACCTGACCAGCCAGGCCTTCGCCGTGTTCCTGCCGGTCAAGTCCGTCGGCGTGATGGGCGACGGCCGCACCTACGACTACGTGGTCGCGCTGCGCGCGGTGCAGACCACCGACTTCATGACCGCGCACTGGGCGCACCTGCCGTATGCGTTGCTGGGTCGTTGCTCGAACCGGATCATTAACGAAGTCCGGGGTTTGAACCGGGTCGTGTATGACGTGTCGGGGAAGCCGCCGGCGACGATTGAGTGGGAGTGATTGCGCGTACGGCCTAGTCCGGCGCCAAGGCGCACAAGACTGCCTCGAGGCCCGCGTCACCGCGGGCCTTTTTCAATTTCGGCAGCGCTGTGCGGATGCGAGCCCGCGCCCTTGTATACATGCTGTCAATTTAGTAAATTTGCAGTCATTGAATGCATAATTGGAATCGTGACTATGCCAATCCTGACAATACGAAATGTGCCCGACGAGGTACATCGTGCCCTGCGCTTGCGTGCCGCCGAGCATGGCCGCAGCACGGAGGCTGAGGTGCGCGAGATTCTTGAGCGTGCGGTGAAGTCCGGCCAGCGCGTCCGCATGGGCGATGCGTTGGCGGAGGTCGGTCGCCGTGCCGGGCTGACGAACGAGGATTTCGCTGAATTGGATCAGTTACGTGACAAGGTGCCGGCAAAGCCGATGAAGTTCAAATGATCGTCCTGGATACGAACGTCGTCTCCGAGGCGATGAAACCGGAACCCGACCCGGCCGTACGCGCCTGGTTGAATGCGCAGGTGGCGGAAACTTTGTATCTGTCCAGCGTGACGCTTGCCGAATTGCTCTTCGGCATCGGCGCGCTGCCGGACGGCAAGCGCAAGAAGGGCCTCGGTGAAGCCTTGGACGGCCTGATCGAGCTGTTCGGCGCGCGCCTGTTGATGTTCGATACCGAAGCGGTGCGGCATTATGCCGAACTCGCAGTGAAGGCGCGGGCGGCGGGAAAGGGTTTTCCGACGCCTGATGGATATATTGGCGCCATTGCCGCCTCCAGGGGCTTTATCGTAGCCACACGTGATACCAGCCCGTTCGAGGCAGCCGGACTCACGGTGATCAACCCCTGGGAGCACCGGTAGTAGAGGGTGCAGCAATTCGTCGCGAGTGCCCACCACTCAAACCGACCACCCCAGACTCACCACCCCGATCACCACCCCCAGCCCGATCCGATACCACGCAAATACCCGCAGCGAATGGCGCGCCACCAGCCGCACCAGCGCATTGACGACGAACAGCGCGGACAGGAACGCGGCGGTGAAGCCGGCGGCAATGGACCAGATGTCCTGCAGGCTGAGCAGGTGGTAGTGCCGCATGGCGTCGTAGGTGGCGGCGCCCAGCATGGTGGGGATGGCCAGGAAGAACGAGAACTCGGTCGCTGCCTGGCGCGATACGCCTGCCAGCATGCCGCCGATGATGGTGGCGCCCGAGCGTGACGTGCCGGGGATCATCGCCACGCACTGGGCGAAGCCGATGCCGATCGCCTGTTTCCAGCCGAAATCTTCGATGGCGTGGATGCGCGGCACGGCGCTGCGGCGCTCGACCCAGAGGATGACCAGGCCGCCCGCGATCAGGGCGGCGGCGACCACCGCCGGATCGAACAAATGGTGCTTGATGGGACCGATGAGTAGCGCGCCGATGATCGCGGCGGGCAGGAAGGCGACCAGCACCGCGGTGGCGAAGCGCAACGCGTCGGGATCACGCCGCACCACGCCCTCGCACAGGTCGGTGATCTTGGCACGGTACAGCCAGCACACGGCGAGGATCGCGCCCAGCTGGATCACCACGTCGAACACGCGCGCCTCGTGCGAGGTGAAGTCGATCCAGTCGCCGACCAGGATCAGGTGCCCGGTGCTAGAAATGGGCAGGAATTCCGTTAGGCCCTCGAGCAGGCCGAGAAAGAATGCCTTGCCCAGGTGGATCCAGTCGATCATGTGGCGGCTGCCTCGTGGTTGCGGTGCGGTTCGAAGGGGCGCGGAGCCGGGGGACCGTCAGGCCGCCAGGCTGTGGAGCAGCTGGGGCTCGCGCTCCTCAAGGTAGCGGCGGAACTGCGCGCCGGTTTCGTGGTGCTTGAGCGCGTATTCGACCGTCGCCTTCAGATAGCCCAGCTTGCTGCCGCAGTCATAGCGCGTTCCCTGGTAGCGATAGGCCAGCACCTGTTCCTGGCTCAGCAGCGACTGGATCGCGTCGGTGAGCTGGAATTCGCCGCCGGCGCCGGGCTTCAGTGCGCGCAGGTGGTCGAAGATGCGCGGCGTCAGGATGTAGCGGCCGACCACGCCGAGATTGGACGGGGCTTCTTCCGGCGCGGGCTTTTCGACGATGCCCGAGACCTTGATCACGCCCTCGGCCCACTCGCGGCCCTCGACCACGCCGTAGGAGCGGCTCTGTTCCGGCAGGATCTCTTCGACGCCCAGCACCGAGCAGTTGTAGTGGTCGTACGCGTCGACCATCTGCTTCATCACCGGCGGATTGCCGTCGATCAGGTCGTCGGCCAGCATCACCGCGAACGGGGCGTCGCCCACCAGCTTGGCTGCGCACAGCACCGCGTGGCCCAGGCCCAGGGCTTCGGACTGGCGTACATAGAAGCATTCGACGTTGGCCGGCTTGATCGAGCGCACCACGTCCAGCAAAGCGCGCTTGTTCTTGGCTTCGAGTTCCACCTCCAGCTCGAAGGCCTTGTCGAAGTGGTCCTCGATGGCGCGCTTGGATCGGCCGGTGACGAAGATCATCTCGGTGATGCCGGCGGCGATGGCTTCTTCCACGGCGTACTGGATCAGCGGCTTGTCGACCACCGGCAGCATTTCCTTGGGGCTGGCCTTGGTGGCCGGCAGGAAGCGGGTGCCCAGGCCTGCGACCGGGAAGACGGCCTTGCTAACGCGACTTGTCATTTGAGTGGTTCCCTTCAAAGGTTCGGCAACGCTCGGTGCGATGGCGGCGATGTCTGCTGCATCCGCCGGCAAAGAAAGAGGGTGTAGGCGCAACAGGGAATCAATCGCCTACACCCTTAAGTCGGCACGGGGTGCCACCGGCGATTGTGCTGCGTCGCACCACCCGCGGTACCCCTCACGCGTTGGGACGGAATTTGTTTCCACTCCGATGGGGGGATCGGAAACTTGGCAAAAACGCCGGCCGCGCCTTGAAGATGTAGTCCCGCGAGCCATAAACTTCGCCCGTCATTTGGCGATGACGCAGTGCGGAAAAGAGCGCGCCCAGCGCGCCGGGCACAACCAGTCAACACCGCCAGGTTCAGTTCCGCAGCCGTGCAGACAAGCGGACAGGCGCCACCGGTGCCATGCCGAACCAGCGGGGTCACCACTGTGCGTTACGACAGGGTGGCGGCGGGCCATGCGGGTCTTCTTGCAAACAAGGGAATCATCGAGAGTGCTAAAGCTTTCAAGCAGCTTGAGGTTTGGCAGGGCCGTCATGTGCCTGGGGATCGTTCCGTTGCTGGCATCGTGCGCGCTGGCGCCGGGCATGCGCTTCGACCCGCAGCGCCCGCTGGATCCGGAGGACCCGCAGTCGGTGCCCAAGGTCACGCAGATCACGCCGGCGCTGGTGCGTACGCTGAAGGCCGCGACGCCGCCCGCGAACGCTGGCGTCGAAGCCCTGTTCGGCGAGCCCGGGCCCTATACCGTAGGCGTCGGCGACATTCTCTCGATCGTGGTGTGGGATCACCCGGAGCTGGTGTTCCCCACGCAGACCTACTCGATCGGCGCCGCCTACGAGATCCCGAGCTACAGCGGCGCGGCCAACATTCCGGGCTATGTGGTCAGTCCGGCGGGCACCATCCAGTTTCCCTATGCCGGCGTGCTCAAGGTGCTCGGCCAGACCCCGGACCAGATCCGCGGGCAGCTCAGCACCCAGCTCAAGCCGGTGGTCACGATGCCGCAGGTCACGGTGCGCGTGCTGGCGTTTCGCAGCAAGCGTGTTTACCTCGACGGCGAAGTGAAGACGCCGGGCCCGCAGAATATCGACGACGTGCCGATGACGCTGGTCGAGGCGCTCAACCGCGCCGGCGGCATCAACGTGCTGACCGGCGACAACAGCCGCATCCGCATCTCGCGCGAGGGCAAGATCTATTACGTCAGCCTGCCGGCGCTGCTGCAGCAAGGCATCGACCCGGCGCGCATCCTGCTGCGCAACGGCGACATCGTGCGCGTGGAGCAGCGCGAGGACAGCAAGGTCTTCGTCACCGGCGAAGTCGTCAAGCCGACGCCGGTGATGCCGCGCAACGGCCGGCTCACGCTCAGCGAAGCGATCGGTGAAGCCGGCGGCCTCAACCCCAATTCGGCCAACGCCAAGGAGCTCTACGTGATCCGCAAGGCCGCCGACGGGGAGGCCGAGGTGTTCCACCTCGACGGCAAGTCGCCGGTCGCCTTTGCCCTGGCCGAGGCCTTCGAGCTGAAGCCGCGCGACGTGGTCTATGTCGATGCCGCGGGCGTGGTGCGCTGGAGCCGCGTGATCAACCAGCTGGTGCCGAGCGGCAACTTCTTCACCTCCACCGCGAACGCAGTCAAATGATCAAGACCGTACTCGTGGTCTGCATCGGCAATATCTGCCGCAGCCCGATGGCACAGGGGCTGCTCCGGCAGGCGCTGCCCGACGGAGAGGTGGTTTCCGCCGGCCTTGGCGCGCTGTCCGGGCACGCGGCGGATCCGCATGCGGTGGACCTGATGAGCCGAAACGGCGTGGATATTTCCGGACACCGGGCGCAGCAGCTCAATCACGTGCTGATCCGGCGCGCGGACCTGATCCTGGTGATGGACGGGGCGCAGCGGCAGGAGATCCAGCGCCTGCATCCCGCCACCACCGGACGGGTGTTCCGGCTGGGCGAGCTGGAGAAGTTCGATGTGCCCGATCCCTACCGCCAGCCCCGTGCGGCATTCGAGAGCGCGCTGCAGCTGATCCAGCGCGGCGTGGAGTCCTGGGTGCCGCGCATCCGGGCCTTGGGTTAAACCGATACTGTCCTGCCATGAACCAGTCCACTTATGTTCCCGTCGCGGCGCCGGCCCAGTCCGACGAGATTGCCGTCGTCCGCTATCTGGACGTGCTGGTGGCAAACCGCTGGCTGATCGCGGCCATCGCCTTTGCCGTCCTGTCGCTCGGCGTTGCCTACGCGTTCCTGGCGCGTCCGGTGTACGAGGCCAACATCCTGGTGCAGGTCGAAGACAGCCAGAACAGTCCCAATGGCCTGCTGGGCGATGTCTCGTCGCTGTTCGACGTCAAGACGCAGGCGACCGCGGAAATCGAGATCCTGCGCTCGCGCATGGTGGTCGGCAAGGCGGTCGACAACCTGCGGCTCTATATCGATGCCAAGCCCAGGTATTTCCCGCTGGTCGGCCCGTGGCTCGCCAGCCAGTCGAAGGGCCTGTCCGAGCCCGGCCTGTTCGGCATGGGCGGCTATGCCTGGGGCGCGGAATCGATCGAGGTGCCGACCTTCGACGTGCCCGAGATGCTGCAGGGCGAGAACTTCCTGCTGGTGAGCCTGGGCGATGGCCGCTACCGGCTCGAGCAGAGCAGCCTGGACCAGCCCATCGTCGGCCGCGTCGGCGAACTGGTCGAGACCAGCCATGCGGTCGGCGCGATCCGGCTGCTGGTGACGGCGCTGAAGGCCAAGCCCGGCATTGCCTTCAACCTGGTGCGCCAGTCGCGGCTGAAGACGCTGGAGCAGCTGCAGCAGCAGCTAAACATCGCGGAGAAGGGCAAGCAGAGCGGCGTGATCGGGGCCTCGCTGGAAGGCAACGACGCCGGGCTGACGGCGGCGATCCTGAACGAGATCGGCGACGAGTATGTGGCCCAGAACATCAACCGCAAGGCCGCGGAAGCGGAAAAGTCGCTGCTGTTCCTCAACAACCTGCTGCCGCAGCTGAAGGGCGAGCTCGAGCGCGCGGAAGTGAAGTACAACGCCATGCGCAACGAGCGCGGCACCTTCAACCTCAGCGAAGAAGGCAAGGCCTTCCTGCAGGAAAGCGTGACCGCCGAAACTTCGTTGCTGGAACTCAAGCAGAAGCGCGCCGAGCTGGTGACGCGCTTTGCGCCCGGCCATCCGTCGATGCAGGCGATCGACAAGCAGATTGCCGCGCTGGCCGCCAAGGCGGGCGCGGTCGCCGGCCGGGTCAAGACCCTGCCCAACCTGGAGCAGGACACCGTGCGGCTGATGCGCGACGTGCAGGTCAACAACGACCTCTATGTCGGCATGCTGAACAATATGCAGCAGCTCAAGCTGGTCAAGGCCGGCAAGGTCGGCAGCGTGCGCCTGGTCGACAGCTCGCCGGTGCCCGAGGAGCCGGTCAAGCCGAAGAAGGCGCTGGTGATCGTGCTGGCGGCAGTGCTCGGCGTGCTGGCCGGGGCGGTGGTGGCTTTTGTGCGCAATGCCCTGTATGGCGGGATCACCGACCCCAAGGACATCGAGGAACACACCGGGCTCAACGTGTATGCGACGGTGCCCCAGTCCGAACACCAGCTCACCATCAGCAAGGACATCCAGGCGCGCAAGCGCGGCCACTACCTGCTGGCCGACCGCTTCCCCAACGAGCCCTCGGTGGAAAGCCTGCGCAGCCTGCGCACGTCGCTGCAGTTCGCCATGCTGGATGCGCCCAACAACCGCGTGCTGCTGACCGGTGCCACCGCCGGCGTGGGCAAGTCCTTCGTCTCGGTCAACCTGGCCGCGTTGCTGGCCTCGGGCGGCAAGCGCGTGCTGCTGGTCGACGCCGATATGCGCAAGGGCTACCTGAACCAGTACTTCGGCAAGGACCGCGAGCCGGGATTGTCCGACGTGCTGGCCGGCAAGCTGGCGCTGGACGAGGTGATCCACCGCGACGTGGTGCCGGGACTGGACTTTATCGGCACCGGGACGATTCCGCCGAATCCCGCCGAGCTGATGCTGAACGAACGCATGGTCAGGCTGCTGGAGGAGCTCAGCGCGCGCTACGACATGCTGATGGTCGACACGCCGCCGGTGCTGGCCGTCGCCGATGCCGCGATCCTGGCCGAGCGTTGCGGCACGGTGTTCCTGGTGACGCGCTTCGGCAAGAGTTCGATCGGCGAGATCTCGGAATGCGCCAAGCAGCTGGCGCAGGTCAGCGTGAGCGTGAAGGGCGTGATCTTCAACGGCCTCGACCCCAATGCCTTCCGCTACGGCTATGGCTCCAAGTACGGGCGCTATCGCTATGCCTATTACGGCTACTCGCAGAGCGAGAAGGCGTAAGCCATGCAAGCCGCGCGACTGGACCGCGACTGGGTGCTGGCCGAGCGTGGGCTGGCCACGGTGGCGAGCCTGGTGCTGAGCCTGCTCTACCTGGTGATCTACTTTTTCGGCCGCGACGCGCTGCCGGAAAAATGGGTCACCGATTCCAACAAGATGCTGGAATTCCTGGTCAGCGGCTCGACCGACCTTGACGATTCGTTCGCCGCCACCGCCAAAGTGTTCTCGGTGTTCGGGGCGGAGTATGTGAATGTGGTCACCGCCACGGTCGGCGTCGCCTATCTTGCGCTGGCGTCGAGCCGGTTGGCGGGCCTGCGCGACCTGGCCACGCGCTGGCTGTTCGTGCTGCCCTGCATGCTGCTGAACCTGCTGTCGCCCGGCAAGGAGACCGTGGTGATCGCGATGTCGATCGCGCTGGTCATGGGCGGGATGTCGCGCGGCGTGTCGTTGCGCGGGCTGGTGGTCATGACCATGGTGCTGTACGGCTGCTATGCGCTCTTCATCCGCAACTACTACGCCATGATCCTGGTGCTGGCGCTGGGCATCCGCGCGTCGGCGCGGCTGCGGCCGGCATGGAAGGCGATCGTGCTGGCCTGCGTGCTGGGCGCGATCCTGGTGGCGCCGTCCGAGATCCTGTACATCCTGCAGTCGCCGCGGGATATCTCGAACAACTATGCACTGAGCATCGGCAGCGACAACCGCACCATGATCTGGAACCTGTATCCGCCCACGTCCGGTGTGAATTTCATTGTCAACTACCTGTACGCGGCGGTCATGTTCGTGCTGCCGGTGATCAGCTTCCGCGCGCCGGTCGACCTGGCCATGATGCTGATGCATGCGGCGATCCTGCGCGTGGCGCTGCGCGGCCTGTCCGGGGCGCCGGCGGCGAGCGAGGACGAGCGCAAGCGGCGCTGGTTCGCCACGCTGGTGGTGGCGCATATCCTGGTGCAGTTTATCTTCGAGCCTGACCTGGGCAGCTATGTTCGCCATCTCACCTCGGTCAGCCTGTTCCTCATCCCTTTGCTAACAGCCTTGCCGGCCAAACAAGATGAAGCACGTCGTCATATGCGCGGTGCCATACAGTGACAACCTCGGCGATGCGGTGATCGCCGAAACGCTGGGCCACCTGATCCGCCAGGCCGTGCCGGATTGCCGTGTCAGCTTCCTGGACATCGCCGGGCGCACCCGGCTGGGAGAACACTCGCTGAAGAAAGGCCGCCTGATGCGGCTGTTCTCGCGGCTGCCCGGCTGGGCCCGGGTGCCGGTGCTGACCACCGCCATCTGGCTGAAATACCGGCGCCAGTGGCGCACCCGCTGGCAGCAGCAACTGGCCGATGCGGACCTGGTGGTGGTCGGCGGCGGCCAGCTGCTGTGCGACGTGGACCTGAACTTCCCGCTCAAGCTCTACCTGCTGGCCCGCTGCCTTGGCAACGACGCCAAGGTCGCGCTGGTGTCGGTGGGCGTGGCGGCCGGCTGGTCGCGCCTGGGGCGCTACCTGGTGTCGCGCTTCTTCTCGCTGGCGGCGCCGCAGTTCGTCTCGGTCCGGGATGAAGGGTCGCGGCGCAATATCGTCGGCCTTGGCGCGGGCGAGGCTTGCGACGTCGCCATCATTCCCGATCCGGCCATCCTGAGTTCGGCGCTGTATGCGGAGCACGGGCTGGAGAAGCGCTGGGATGTCGGGATCTGCGTCTCGGACGTCGAATCGCTGCACTACAACGCGGACCTGGTCGCCGTATCGGAGCAGGGCGCGGGGCTGGGCATGTTCGTCGAGCTGGTGCACAGGCTGCGGCAGGACGGGCAGCGCGTGGTGCTGTTCACCAACGGCGCCGAGGAAGACAATGTCGCCGCGGCCACGGTCAGGAGCCGGCTGGGCGCGGCGGTTGCGGACGGCGTGGACTACATGCTGCCGAAGTCGCCGGCGGAGCTGGCATCGATCATCGCGGGCTGCCACAGCATGGTCGGGCACCGCATGCACGCCAACATCATCGCCTTCAGCTTCGGCGTGCCTTCCGTCGGCATCGTCTGGGACACCAAGGTCGCGTCGTTCTTCAAGCTGAGCGGGCGCGGCGATTTCGCGGTGCGGCAGAGCGCCGGCGCCGACGACGTGATCGAAAGGCTGGCCTACGCGCGCTCGCTGGGCGCGGCGCAGTTCAAGCGCTCGGCGCGGCTGGGCCGCGATATCAGGCAGGGGCTGGCGCTGCTGTTCGACCAGAGGCTGGCCGTTCCGGCCGCGAAGGCGCCGCTGCGGGCGGCGCCTTCGCTCGAGGGGACGCCATGATGCGCCGCATGTTGCCGGCGCTGGGCGCGGTGTGCGAGCAGGCCGCGTATACGGCGGTGCAGTTCGGCATCAACGTGGCGCTGGCCCGCTCCATGGATGTGGCGGGCTATGGGCTGGTGGCGGTGGTGCTGTCGCTGGTGGTGTTCATCAACATCTTCTATGTCGCGTTCCTGCACGAGCCGGCGCTGATCGAGGGGATCAAGCTGCGCGTGCGCTTCTCGGCCGAGGTCGCGGTGCTGACGGTGTTTCCGGTCGCGGCCGGGTCCATCCTCTACCTGTACGGGCATGGGCTGAGCACCTCGGCCTGTGCCGCCGCCGCGGTGCTGTTTGCCAGCTACACCGCCTACTGGGTGCTCCGGACCGTGGGCGCGAAGACGCGGGGCTATGCCGGGCTGCTGGTCTGCCACACGCTGATCGGCGGCGGCGTGGCCGTGATCGGCCTGGCCTCCGGCACGCAGCCCGCGCCTGCGGCGATGCTGCTGCTCGCGGCCGTGATCCTGCTGCCGACCCTGGTCGCCGCGGTCACGCTGCGCCGCCGCGGGCGCCTCGAACTCATCCCGGGCCGGCCCGAGTCGCCGCGCCAGTGGCTGGGGTTCGGGGCCAGCTCGGCCAGCGCGCAGCTGATGAGCTGGCTGGTCGGGCCGGGACTGGTGGTGCTGCTCGGCTCGCTCGGGCACTTCGCCGACTCGGCCAAGTTCCGCATCCTGCTGACGGTGCTGCTGCCGGCCCAGTATGTCCTGATGGCGCTGGGCTACCACCTGATGCCAAGGTTCGCGGCGTCGTTCCGGCAGGACGACACCCTGACGCTGGCCAGGAACGCAGCCGGCTTCGTGCTGGGCGGCGTGGTGCTGTCCGGCGTGCTGAGCGTGCTGCTGCTGTGGTTTGGCGACCAGCTCGTCGTCATGCTGTTCGGCGCGGCCTACGGAGATCTCGACGTGCGCTTCTTTTCGCTGTTTCCGATCGTGTTCGCGGTGGTGATGTGCCTGCGCACCTTGCTGAAGTCGTTCGGCATGGCGCGCGCGATCTTCCTGGCCGCGGGCATCGGCCTGCTGGCGGGCATCGCGCTGGGGACATGGCGTTATCCGCAGCTCGACTACCTCGTGGCGGCGCAGATTATGCTGGTGTCGTTCCTTGTCATCGCGCTGTTCCAGACCGGTGCGCTCGCCATGGGCGTACTGCGCAGGCATGTCGCCGCGTAGCGCCGCAGCGCCGCGCCGCGGGGCGCAGACGCGTGCGCTGGCGCTGGCGGCGCTGATCGCGGTCTCCGGCTGGTGGCCCGTCCGGCAGGCGCATGCCGAGAACGGACAGGCCTCGGGCCGGATTGCGTCGATGCCGGCCTTTGCCGTGCAGATCGATCCGGCCACGGTGTCGGCCCGCGACTTCGCCGAGATCCGGCGCCTCGGTTTCTCGCACGTGCGTTTCGGCGTGCGGCCCGAGGTGGTGCGCGGACACCTGGCGCCGCAGCGCTACGCGCAGGTCATTGCGCAGGCCCGCCAGGCCGGCCTGCAGATGCTGGTCACGCTGTATGGCGGTCGGTATATCTGGGGCGACGAGGGCGGGGACGGTGGCAGCGATGCCAGCGAGGCCAGTTTCGCCGCGTTCGCCAGCCAGTTCATGCAGCGCAATGCGGGGCCGGACCTGTCGTACGAGATCTGGAACGAGCCCGACAACAAGACCTTCCTGCATCCGTCGGTACCCATTTCGCGGCTGCTCTCGACCGCCGGCAAGATCTGCGACGCGCTGGCACAGGCCGGCACGGCGCCGCCGCCGTCGGTTTACCTGTTCGGCCTGGCGCGCTTGCCCGGGCCGGCAAATCCCGTGGCGGAACAGTCCTTGTCGCGCCTGCTGACCGATCCGCGCCTGGGCTGCATCAAGGGGCTCAGCATCCATCCGTACCGCGCCACGCCCGAGACGCTGCTGCGCGACTATCGGCAACTGGGCGCCCGCATCCGCAATTCGCCGCGCCCCGGCGCGCAACTGATCGTCAGCGAATGGGGCTACGCCTCGTACCTGCCGGTGCGCAGCGAAGCCACGCAGGCGACGCTGGTCGCGCGGCAGGTGCTCGCCGGCGTCATGGCGCAAGCACCCATGCTCGGCATCTACGCGTGGCGCGACCGCGGCCAGGCGAGATGGGACCGCGAGGCGAACTTCGGCCTGCTGCGTAACGATGGCTCGGAGAAGCCGGTCATCGCCATGCTGCGCGACCTGCTGGGCCTGTTGTCGGGGGCGCAGGACGCGCAATGGCGCCAGCGCGAGGACAGCTTCGTGCTGTCGCTGCGCAAGGACGGCGCGGTCCATCGCATCTATTGGGGGCCGCAGGGCCGGGCGCTGTTGCGCGAGGCGCTGGCGCAGGCGGCGCCGGAGGGCTGCAAGGTGCGCGCGTTGGGCACCCCCGCAGGCGCGCGCCCCTGCGCGGCGCTGCTGCAGGACGCCAACGCGCTTGCCGACGCGCAGATGCTGCTGGCGAGCTGGCCCGGCGGCAATGCGCCGCCCTGACCAGCGCGGCAACGGCCGTGCTAGGCGAGCAGGGCGCGCGAGTAGAAGGACTCGAACTTCCTCGCCTGGGTCACGATATTGAACTCGGACTTGGCGCGTGTCGCGGCGTGCTCTGACATGGTTTGCCACAGCGTGGCATCGCCGACGATGGCTTCGATCGAACTGGCCATGGAGGCGGCGTCGTCCACCGGCACGATAAAGCCGTTGCTGCCATCGACGATGATGTCCTTGATGCCGTCGACATCGGTGCCGACCACCGGGATCGCCAGCGCATTGGCTTCCGCCAGCACATAGCCGAAGCTCTCGTAGTGCGAGGTCAGCACCACCACGGCGGCATGCGCCAGCAGTTCCAGCAGCTCGGAGCGGCCCATCCACGCGATCGCGGTGATGTCCTTGCCCTCGACCAGACCGCGCTCCTGCAGCATGGCATCGAGCGTGGCGCGGTCGTTCTCGTAGTGGCCGTAGCCCACCAGCATGAACTCGACATCGGGACGGCCCTGGAACAGCCTGGCCACGTCCAGGAACATGGGGATGTTCTTCTGCGGGCTGATCCGCGCCACCATGATCACGCGCTTGACGCCGGCGGCCAGTTGCCTTTCCACCGGCACGGAGCGGGGCTCGACGGCGTTCAGGATGGCATGGGCGCGCTCGCGCGGCAGGCCCACCTCATGGATGGCGCGGTCGCGCTCCGAAGGCGAGGTCGCCAGCACCGCATCGGTCAGCCGATGCAGGAAGCGCTCCGCCATCAGGAACACGCGCCGCTTGATGCCGCGCAGGCCCAGGTAATAGTAGGCATGCGGGGTGTAGACCACGCGCACGTCCAGGCCGATGCAGGCCAGCCGGCCCACCAGGCCGGCCTTGGAGCTGTGCAGGTGGACGATCTGCGGCGCCACGCGCTTGACCAGCGCGCGCAGGCTGAGCGCCGCCTTCAGGTCGTTGAGCGGATCGAGCTTGCGCGGTATCGGCAGGTAGCTGACGCCGAAATTGCGCGCATCGGCAACCGCCGAGACCGAGCATTGCTTCGGCAGGGCGAAGTGGAAGCTGATGTGCTCGTCGTTGATATGGGAGGCCAGCAGGTGCAGGTAGGTCTCGACACCGCCCAGGCACTCGGTGACATGCAGGACTTTGATCATTGGCTTGCGATTCGATGGCGTCACGGGGAAGCGGATGGGCTGGCGTGGCTCAGTAGGCGTTGCTGCCCATCCAGCCACGGAAGGCGGTCCAGAAAATGATGCGCAGGTCGAGCCAGAACGACCAGTTGCGGATGTAGAAGATGTCGTGCTCGACCCGCTTGGCCATCTTGTCCAGGGTGTCGGTCTCGCCGCGGTAGCCGTTGATCTGCGCCCACCCGGTGATGCCCGGCTTGACGCGATGGCGCAGCATGTAGAAGTCGAGCTGCTCCTTGTACATGTTGTTGTGCGCCATGGCATGCGGGCGCGGGCCGACCACGCTCATCTCGCCCTTCAGCACGTTGATGAACTGCGGCAGCTCGTCGAGGCTGGTGCGGCGCAGGAAGGCGCCGATCGGCGTGACGCGGCTGTCGCCCTTGGTAGCCTGCGTGACCACGCCGTGCTCGGCATGCACCTTCATGCTGCGGAACTTGTAGACGTGGATGACGCGTCCGTCCAGGCCGAGACGTTCCTGCTTGAAGAACACCGGACCGGGCGAGTCGCGCTTGATCAGTACCGCGATCAGCAGGAACAGCGGCGACAGCGCCAGCAGCACGAGCGCGGCGAAGGTGCGGTCGAAGATCGCCTTGATGGTGCCGCGCACGCCCAGCGACGGCGGCTTGTTCATCTCCACCGCCGGCATGCCGAGGAAGTTGCCGACGTTGTGGTTGAGCAGGTCGAAGTCGAGCACGCTCGGCATCCACTTGATGTCGATGAAGTCATTGCGCAGCGAGAAGGCGATCTCCTGCATCAGGCGGTGCTCGCTCATCGGCAGCGTCAGCCAGATCTCGGCAATGCCGTGCTCGCGGGCGAACGCGGCGATGTCGGCGCTGTCGTTGATGCGGCGGCGTCCTTCCGGCGTGGGCTCGCCTGCGGCGGCATAGATGCCGCTGATCTTGTAGCCCGTGGTCTGGCTGGCGGTGGCGCGGCGGTACATCTCCTGGCCGGTGCGGCCAAAGCCGACGATGACGACGCGCTTGTTGTTGGCGCCGGCGACGCGCAGCAGGTTGAGCACGGCGCGGCTGACCACGCGCAGCGCCACCAGCCCTGCCAGCGCGAACAGGTACCAGTAGACCATCCACAGGCGCGACAGCGAGTCGGTCTGGTGCAGCAGGTAGGTGAGCAGCAGGCTCACCAGCCAGACCAGGCTCCACGCGGACAGCAGCCGCGCGGCGAGCGAGAACAGGCTGCGCCCGCGCCACGACGTGTACACGTCGAAGCCTGGCAGAACGATGAAGGCAATGGCACAGGCAAAGTACTGGATGAACTGGTGGATTGGCGCCTGCGCGGTGTCGAACCGCGCTTCACTGGCGAGGATTGCCGCCACCCAGATGGCGCCGGCGTCGAACAGGCGAGCCATCAGCGCGAGCTGATCGTGGTGCCTGGCAAACATATCGCGATAGATACCCAATTGCTTCTCCCAGAAGCGTTGAGTAATGGGCGCTCAAGCGAGTGCCCACGCCCTTGTTGTCTCCTCCGAACTCCCGGTCCGCGCGAAGTGGCGGCCAGGCTCGTCGCATGGCATGCATCTGCCCGTGCATGTTCATGGCGTGATCAAGCAGAGTCGTGCGGGGCTGCCTTGCGGCAGCGGTTCCATGGTGTGGCGGCGGTCAGCGCATGACCTGCCACGGGCCGCATCGGTGAGGGCCGTCCATGGAACTGCAACGCTCTCTTTCTGCCGGTGCGCTGAAGGCGC
Source organism: Cupriavidus neocaledonicus (assembly GCF_000372525.1). Classification (GTDB taxonomy): domain Bacteria; phylum Pseudomonadota; class Gammaproteobacteria; order Burkholderiales; family Burkholderiaceae; genus Cupriavidus; species Cupriavidus neocaledonicus. Next base: position 46,611 of record NZ_AQUR01000091.1, on the reverse strand, counting down.
CGGCGTGCTTCGTGTTTTCAGGAGCGAATAGTGCGATGCGGCCAAAAGCGTCGGTACCCTGCATCGGAAGGGAAACTCCGGACGCGTGTGGAGCGGTCTTGCGCGGGTGCCTGGAGCGCGATTGGTTGGGGACGTGGTCGACTTTGGCGCGTTTTTTCGCGCGCGAAAATGCCGCCAATCGCGCTTCCGCGTTACCCCGCGCAAGGAGGGAAACGACAGGGCAGCGCACCCCTCGCTGCGGGGGTGAGAATAAAAAGCGATGACGAGCAGGTCCGGAACCGCCGGCCCGGTGCGGGGCACCGGCACGGCGGATGCGGTGCAGCGTCCGGGCATCCTTCACTCCACGCGGTAGAGGAATGAGAACGAACACAGAGCCACTGACGGTCTTCACGCGCGAACAGCTGGATTCGTATTTCGCGTCGTACGTAGGGATGGAAGGCGGCAATCCAGGCGCTGCGGTCTGGTTCTGCGACAGCGCTCCGCATCCCGGCGTGGCGCCGCTATCGGGCCCGCTGGTGCCGCATGCGCGGCCCACCGCCTGGGATGCGGACTACCGCCACAAGTACCGGCACCACATGGAGCGCTGGCAATCGCACCAGAGGATCGCGCGCATCATGGCGGCGGCACGCGCAAGGGTGTTCAAGACCACCATGGGCGAGCAGGACTGGAAGCATTACTTCGACCATCACCTGTACGGCCCGCAGGGCGCCGAGTTCAAGCTCAGCCTGTTTCCGCTGCCGGCGCGCCTGACCGACGAGATCCCGTGGTCGAAGGCGTTTCGCGGCCAGCCGGAGCTGTTCCCGCGGCAGCGCTATCTCGACCTGTGCCGCGCAGGCCGCCGCTTTGCCTTCATCGACGGGATTCGCCGGCTGTGGAAGCCGAAGGTGGTGATATGCCTGGGCGAGCGGCATGCCGACGACTTCGCGCAGGCCTTCGGCCTGGCGCAGGCGCACGCCACCGACCATGTGCTGCAACCCGCCGACCAGCCCAAGACCCTGCGCGTGCTGGAGCGTGACGGCACCACGTGGCTGATCTGTCCGCCGCTGGCCGGGGCCGGCGGAATGATGTCCGATGTGCTGCTCGACGCGATGGGGCAGTACCTGTCGCGCTGGCTGCGCCCGGACGATTTCTCCGGACACGTCATGGACGTGGCGCGGGAGCCGGTGAGCCAGCCATGAACCCGCGCCAGCTTGCGTCGTGGACGGCCTCGGCCGGGCGCCGGCATCCGCCGCGCCGACGCTTCGAGTTTCCCCCGCCATGTAGGGATGACACGGAATGGTGGATGCGTTTATCTGCGTGCTGCCGCGATCTGCCAGTTGCTGCCGCGGCATCCGCCGGCGGCGTCGCGCGTAGCAGCAGAAGCAGCAGAGGCAGCAGAGGCAGCACAGGGGGATGGAGACCGTGCAAAGGCAGGTTCACCGTCGCAGACTTCCCAACCATGTTTCGTCGTAGCGATGTATTGATCTCAGGAGAGCAGCGTGCAAACTAAAACCCGGAACATTTTCATGCTTGGCATCATGGCAGGCGCGGCGGCAACGCTCGTGGCTTGCGGCGGCGGTGACGATTCGCCAGCGCCTTCCCAGCCGTCCCAGCCCTCTGCCACGGTGAGCGGCAAGGCGGTGGACTTCTACCTGTCGGGCTCGACCGTCACCTTCCTCGACTGCGAGAACAAGACCGCCGTCACCAATGCCACCGGCGATTTCACGTTCCCGGCAGGCTGCACCAAGAGCGCGCTGAAGCTGACCGGCGGCACCGATGTCGGCACCAACCTGCCGTTCGCCGGCGTGCTGCAGGCCCCGGCGATCGATTACCGCGAGGGCGTGACCCAGGTGGTCTCGCCGCTGACCACGCTGGCGGTGCAGTTGGGCACGGGCCAGATCGGGCCGCTGGCGACGGGACTGGGCCTGGCAGGCAAGGATCTGGCCACGCTTGACCCGATGCAGGATGCGGACGCGCTGCGCGCGGCGGTGGTGGTGCAGCAACTGGTCGACCACGTCTCCAAGACGCTGACCGGCCTGGGCGCGGGCGGCACGCTGACGCCGGCGGATTCGGCCGCGGCGGCGTCGAAGGCGGTTGCCACCGCGGTGGCGAGCGCACCGGGCACGGCGGATCTGACCAGCGGCGCGCTGGTGGCGGGCGTCGTCTCCAGCGCCGTGCAGAACGCGCAAGCGGGGCTGCCCGCCACCCTGCAGGCGAATATCGGCGCCGTGGCCACCAACGTGGCGGCACTGGCCGCACCGGTGATCGCCAGCGAAGTGGATAGCGTCAGCACCGCGCTGGAAGCCATCGACGTCAGCAGCAGCCCGGCCGAAACGCTGTCGGCCCTGATCGAAGGCGGGTCGATCAACATCGTCACGCAGAGCGCCCAAACCACCACGACCACGGCGCTGGTGCAGGCGGTCACGGCTGGCGCACTGGCCAATGCGGCGAACGCGGCGGGGCTGGCGCAACTCGGCGACGCGGTATCGAGCGGCAGTGCCGCCCAGATCCAGCAGGTTGCCGCGAACCTCGGCGGCGTGGTTGACGCCGGCGCCATCAACAGCGTGGCCGATGCGGTCCGGCTGAAAAACTCGCTGGTGCTGTCCAACCTGACCATCAACGGTGTGACGCAGCCGATCACCGACAACATCACCGCCACCGGCGGCGCGCTCGATGCGATCCAGGTCGGCGTCGCGCAGAATGGCGATGCCTTCAACGGCGGGCCGACGCAGGTGCGCGCGGGGCTGAGCTACACCTATAACGGCAACCAGGTCGATGTCATCATCGAGAACGTCACGCTGACCTTCAACGGCACGCAGCTGGTCAATGCGGTGGTGCCGGCCAACACCGCGTATTCGTTCCGTGTCAGCGGCAACCTGTCGGTCGCTGCAAGCCTGACCAACGCCGCCGCCGACAGCCTGTTCTCCAGCGCCAACGGCGGCTCGCTCAACCTGCCGTTCACCACCTTCCTCGGCAAGCTGCGCTCCTCCGGCGCGCTCAGCCAGGCGCAGGTCGACGCGCTCACGCCGAAGGCGACCAGCACCTTCCCGGTGACCTTCGCCACCACCACCGGCCGCCCCGGCCGGGACGTGCGCGTGGGCATGCTGGTCGGCAACGACGTTGCCTTCGCCAAGACGGCGCTGGTCAAGACCGACGCCGAGATGGTGGTCGGCGACGGCCTCAAGACCACGGTCACGCTCAACCCGTGACCGGCGCGTAGCGCCGAAGCAAAGGCCTTCCGCCCGCACGGGGAAGGCCAGGCTCCCGGTCATGCGAACGCGTGGTGCGCGTGGCATGCGTCGCGCCGACGATGACCGGGTCATGTTGTCTGCGCCGGCCGCTTCCGCGGAAGCGCGCCGCGCATGAGGCTCGCCCAGTGGCCTCGGAGTTTCCTATGCAGCTGCTTCGAAAGCGCCGGCTCGACCAGGCCTGCGCCCTGATGCTGGGGCTGGGTGCCGTCGGTACCGCCAGTGCCGCCCCGGACGATGTGTTCATGCAAGCCGAGCCCGCCACCGGCGAGTTCAGCTCGGTGCGGGTGGAGGCCAGCTACGACATGGTCAACCGCAGCGTCGATGTATTTAACCTGCGCGGGCGCCAGGGGGCGGTGTCGGACAACGCGGGCGACTATCGCGGCGGCAAGCTGATGCTGGGCTACAAGTTCTCGCCGCACTGGTCGGGGTCGGCCACCTACTGGCGCCGCGGCATCGACTACGGGCAGGACCGCAACCACATCGATACCTGGATGCTGGCGATGCACTACGACCCGCTCGCCGAGGCCGGCGCGCGCGATCGCATCATGCTGCGTTTCTCGCTGTGGGGCGACCACGCCGGCAGCCTGCAGCGCTCGTCGCCGGTGATGGTCCGCAATACCACGTTCAACAGCCTCACCGTGAACAACGCCAATGATGTCCAGGCCCAGGCCGACGTGATCTTCTCCGGCGAGCTGAGCGAGCGCAACCAGCTCACCGGCTTTGTCGGGCTCGGCATCAGCCGCGTCACGGTCGGCAGCCTCAATACCCGGCTGCAGCGCGGCAACTGCCAGTTCAATGTGGGCATCGGCTCCGACAACCTCGCCAACGGCCAGCTGGCGGCGCCGTGCAACGTCGGCAATGTCACGTTGCAGTCGGCCTCGTTTTCGGTCAACGCCAGCCAGTTCGGGCTGGATTTCAACGACGATTTCAACTACACCGCCGGCTACCTGAACCTGGGCGCGTCGTGGCGCTGGAAATACGAGCGCTTCGCCGCGCGCCTGGGCTACCAGTTCCAGTACCTGCTGCGCAGCAATGTCGACAGCCGCGCCGAGACCTACGGCAACGCGCCGATCAAGTCCAACCATACGCTGGGACTGGAGCTGTCGTACGGAGTGGCGAAGAACGTCGAGGTGTTCCTGCGCGGCCAGGCCTCGCTGTACAACTTCGTCGGCACCATCCCGTTCCTCTACAACGCGACCACCGCCGGCAAGCTCGACCGCTACTACGGCTACGGCTCGATCGGCATCCGCTTTTCCGGATTCTGAGCCCCCGGCACCAGCCCGGTTGCCGTAATCCCGTCAGCTGTTTTCCATCCCCTCGGGCGAGGGGATGGAAAATCGCGCCCAAAATATATTGCGGCGCAGCAGATTGCTTATTTCAGACCTTAGAAGATTGAAATTCCTATATCCGAAGGCTTTGGATAAAATCAACTCAATCAAGAAAGGGCTATAGAGCTCTATATCAGTCGGGCCGGCACCGGCGTGGTGCATTTGGTGGGCAGCGTGCTTGATTATCGTGCCACCCGCCTTGTCAGGTCCGATATATCGGTAATTCTTTGTGTTTCTGGGGGGAAGTAAAATAATGAATAACGCCGAGCCGTTTAATTAAGTCCGGGCGTCCAGCGTCTTATCGAAGCCGGTCATGGCTTTCGATAATCCCAAGACCGCTTCGCCTGGCAGGCGCCGCGTGCCGCGGCGCGCCTGTTCCCATCATTCAAACCAGCAGTTCAGGGCATTATAAAAATCGATGGCAGCATGCCGCTCGGGGGAGCGGCATTGCCGCGCCGTCAATATCCTGTCCTGCATAAAAAAGAATTTGCATATGACCACGGCAGTACGTCCGCCCGTTGTGGCGGCGGCATGCTGCGGCATTAAATATTGGGGGTCCCACTAAGCAGCAAGGGATAAAATGCAGCATTCACGGATGTTCACGCGCCAGGAACTGGACCGCTATTTTGCCTCCTATGTCGGCATGGAGGGAGGCAATCCCAGGGCCGCGGTCTGGATTTGCGACCGCAGCCCGGCGTGGTCGGAGCCCATCGTCGCACCGCTTCATCCACACCTGGCACCACCGGCATGGGATGCCGTGTTCCGCCAGCAGCATCGACAAGACATGGCCAAGTGGTTCGGCCACCAGTGCGTGGCGCGCATCATGGCGGCCGCGCGGGCCGAGGCGCTTGGGGTGCGGCTCGGCGACCACGACTGGGAACATTACTACTGGGGCCATCTGTACTCGCCGGTCGGCGCGGAATTCAGGCTGAGCCTGTTTCCGCTGCCCGCGCATGTCGACGGCAGAACCACCTGGTCGAAGGCGTTCCGGGGCCAGCCGGAACTGATTCCGCAGAAACGCTATGTGGCATTGTGCCGCGACGGCGAACGCTTCCGCTTTATCGCCCGGACGTGCGAGCGCTGGCGACCGAAGGTAGTCATCTGCCTGAGCCACCGCCACACCGACGAATATATCGAGGCCTTTTCGCTGGACGGCGTCGCCGGCGAAGAGCACGCGCTGCGGCCGGCGGACCAGGCCCGGCGCCTGCACCTGTTCACCCGGGGCGATACGACGTGGATCATCTGCCCGGCGATCGGCGGCAGCGCCGGCATGACCTCGCAGGTCCAGCTCGACGCGTTTGGAAAGTTCATCGGCGCGCGCCTGGCGGCGAGCGACTTCAGGCATTGCCTCGACCTGGCTGCGCACGTGCCGGCGGCACAGCCACAGCCCCAGCCGGAGCGTTACGCCGTGGCGCCGGTGGCGGTGGCCGAGCGCGAGATCGCGCCGCGCATGCGCCCGGGCCTGGCCTGGGGCGAAGCCGCCATGGGGAATTGCGAAACCTACGCGTAGCGCCGCGCCGCAGCGACGGGCCGTTTTGTATCGCTCTTTTTTGTATCGCCGTATCGGACGACCCCGGTCCAGATACACGGCGATACACAAGGCCCCGGTTCCCGACACATGCCGCTTGCACCGGCCTCCTAGACTTGCGTTCGGATTCACACCACGCATACAGGAGAACAACATGTCGAGCGCTATCAACCTGCCCCGTCGGGGCTTTCTCGGTGCCGCCGCGGTGACGCTGGCGGCCGGCTCGCTGGGCCTGGCGCGCACGGCGCGCGCGCAGGCCGGTGTGCCACCGGCGGACGCGTTGCCGACCATCGCGCCGGGCACGCATACCCGCTTTGCCTCGATCCGGCAGATCGACGCCGGCGTGCTCAACGTCGGCTACGCGGAGGCGGGCCCGGCCGACGGCCCCGTCGCCTTGCTGCTGCACGGCTGGCCCTATGACATCCACAGCTTTGCGGACGTAGCGCCGCTGCTGGCGGCGCGCGGCTATCGCGTGATCGTGCCTTACCTGCGCGGCTATGGCTCGACCACCTTCCTGTCGGCCGACACGCTGCGCAATGGCCAGCCTTCGGCGATCGCCGCCGACATGATCGCGTTGATGGATGCGCTCAAGATCCGGAATGCCGTGGTCGCGGGATTCGACTGGGGCGCGCGTACCGCCGACATCATGGCCGCGCTGTGGCCCGAGCGCGTGCGCGCGCTGGTGTCGGTCAGCGGCTACCTGATCGGCAGCCAGGCCGCGGGCCGGCAGCCGCTGGCGCCGGAGGCCGAGTTGCAGTGGTGGTACCAGTTCTATTTCGCCACCGACCGCGGCCAGGCTGGCTACAAGCAATACACGCACCAGTTCGCCAGATTGATCTGGAAACTGGCGTCGCCGAAGTGGGACTTCGATGACGCTACCTTCGCGCGCAGCGCTGCCGCACTCGACAATCCCGACCACGTCGCCATCACCATCCACAATTACCGCTGGCGCCAGGGCCTCGCCGCCGGCGAGGCCAGGTTCGACGCGATCGAGCAGCGGCTGGCCACGGCGCCCACCATCGGCGTGCCCACCATCACCATCGAGGGCGATGCCAACGGCGCACCGCACCCGAAGCCGAGCGCCTATGCCAGCAAGTTCACCGGCTGGTACGAGCACCGGACCCTGAGCGGCGGGGTGGGCCACAATCCGCCGCAGGAAGCGCCCACCGCGTTTGCACAGGCCGTGGTCGACGTCGACCGGCATGCGCCGGGGCGTGGCGCGCGCGGCGCGGCGTGACTGGCGGCGCGGCTTCCGTATGGAACGCGGAAGGGCCTTTCAAAACGGGGCTTTCATTTCGGCGCGATGATGATGTAGAATTCGCGCTTCGCTGAACGGCGATATGTTCCCTGATAGCTCAGTCGGTAGAGCGACGGACTGTTAATCCGCAGGTCCCTGGTTCGAGCCCAGGTCGGGGAGCCAGAGTATGCGGGAGTAGCTCAGTTGGTAGAGCGCAACCTTGCCAAGGTTGAGGTCGCGAGTTCGAGACTCGTCTCCCGCTCCAGATGATTCCGCGTGGTCCCACGCCGGAACACCCGCCCATGTGGCTCAGTGGCAGAGCACTCCCTTGGTAAGGGAGAGGTCGGCAGTTCGATCCTGCCCATGGGCACCATTTCCCTTCCGGTTTATTTCCCCTTCGGCTGATCGGTTGCCTGCGCCGGCGTCCGCGCGCGCTCACAGGTCCGCCTCGGCCCGCGCCGCCAGCCTGCGGTTGTGCCGGCGCATGCCGTCGAAGATCGCGTCGGCCACGTCCAGCGGGAAGTCCGCCGGCAATCCGGACGCCACCGTGTCGATGACCTGCGCGGTGTGCCCGGTCACGTGGTCCAGGATCGCCTCCACCTCGGCGGGAGAGAAGCCGATGCGCTGGCCCTGTGCGAACCAGTGGCGCCGGCGGATCTCATGGATGGCGTAATGGCTGTTCCTGCCATGCAGCGCCATCGCCAGCCGCGCCTTCTGCGGCGCCAGCTGGTTGCGGCCGCGGCCGATCACCGGGTGCGCCGACAGCACGTCGTACAGCGGCGTCGCCTCATACTGGCTGCCTGGCAGGTGGCTGATGCTGAAGTTCTTGGCATGGCCATCGGTTGCGGCCAGCAGCCAGAACACCACCTGCGCCATGAAGAAATGCCGGCGGTCGGTCGCCGCCGCGCGCGAGCCGGACAGGATCTCGGCAATCTGCCGGATGCCGGGTCCGCCGTCGGACTCGTATTTCTGCAGGGCCGAGACGCCGGTGGCCTGGCACATATCTTCCTGCGGCAGGCGCAGCAGCCAGGTGCCGCGGCTCGACGGCCTGCGGTCGAAGCGTTCGACCACCAGCGCCTTGGTGTCGGCAAAGCGGGCGATCTCGCACGGCGCCACCGGCAGGCCATAGGCCGCGACGATCTGCGCGCACAGCCATTCGTTCTCCACCGAGGTGCGCATGTCGGCGCGCATATTGCCCACCAGCCCGAGCGGCAGCTTGAAGATGTGCGTGGTCGGCGTGCTGCCCTGGGGCAACTGCCATTGTCCGCGCCAGCGCAGCAGCGCGGTTTTCTCCTGCGCGCCGGCGATCGACAGCCGCAGGTCGTCGATGGGCTCGCGATGGCCCAGCACGGGCGCCGACGTGGTTTCGTGCAGCAGCGTGGCGATCTCGTCTTCGCCGAGCGCGCGGCCGCTGACCGTCTGCAGCGCCTCGGGCGCTTCGCCAGGCGGCAGCATCTGGATGGCGCCGACGCAGTCGCGTCCCACCCTGGCCAGCAGCGCGAAGGCATCGGTGCCGTCGGCCCGATAGCGCGCCGCGATGCGGCGGCGGATGACATCGCTGTCGGGCAGCAGGTTGTCGAAATAGTTGGCCACCGCCGGGCCGCGATGCGGCTGGTTGCCCGGTGTGAACGGCAGCGACAGCGACAGCGGGCGACCCTGCGGGTCGGCGATCCAGTCGTCGCGATAGACCAGCCGGTCACCGCCGGCGCCGGTTTCCCAATGGCCGACCGGGATGCCGTTCATCCACAGGTCGAGCCGGTTGCCGTGCCGCGCGCGCGCCATGGTCACCAGTCCTCGCGCGGGCGCCGGCCAGGCCCGGAGCGGGCCGGCGCGGTCTTGCCTGCCGGCGCCTTGGCCTTGGCCGCGGGCCGGGCTGGCGCGGGCTGCGCGCTGGCGCCAGCCTCCGCCTGCGACAGCACGAGTTCGACGCCGAGCACGCGCAGCACCCGCAGCAGGCGTTCGACGCTGGCGGCGGCGGGGTTGGCTTCCAGTTCGGCGTAGGTCTGCTGCGTGACCCCGAGGTGCTCTGCCATCACGGCCTGGGTCATGCCACGCGACTTGCGGAACCCCTGCAGAATCGGACGCAACTGGTGGACGGTCTTGATGGCGTAGTGCATGGCGCGATCCCGGACCCGGCCGGCGGCCGGACGGATACAGGATATTGCCTGTTACGCAGATTTACAAGCTCAGGCCTGTTTTTTATGAAAACAGGCTATAACCTGTATCCATGGCATACCGGGCATGACCTGTGAAATGGCTGGCGGCAGGCTCCCGGCAGCGGTCGCGCCAGTGAGCCGCACGGCCGTCCGCTCAGCGCTGTGGCAAGCGGTGCGAACGGCGCTTTCGCGCCCGCAGCGCGAGGCCGGCCGCCACCGCAACCACTGCGAGGACGCCCGCGGCGACCACGAAGTGCAGGGGCCGGTCGATGGCCAGGCTTGCTCCCGCGACGACGATGCCGAGCGCATAGCCAGCCTCGGCGATCGCCATCGCGGCGAGGAATTTCAGGAAGGGGTAATGCATGGTGCCGAACAGGTAGCCGGGGATTTCCGAAGGCACCGCGATGCAGAACAGCAGCACCGCCCAGAACTTCATCCGCTTCGACACATAGCCGCGGTACTCCTCCAGCTTGTCCGCGTAGCCGGTACGGGCGAGCAGCGGACCGGCCAGGCGGCCGATGCCGAAAGCCGCGCATGCGCCCAGCAGCCAGCCGCCCCACAGCAGCAGCACCGTCAGCGGCTTGCCCCAGACCTCGCTCGCCACCGGCACCAGCACCACGCTCGAGGCAAAGGCCAGCATCGCCGAAAGGGCCGAGAACCCGAAGAAGACCAGTGCCCCCGCCACGGGGTGCTGCGCCATGATCTCGCGCGCCCAGTCGACCGCCTGTTCGACCAGGTCCTTGAAGGCAGGCGACATCGCGAGTGCGACTACCAGCACGGCCACGGTGCCGACCGCCAGCCAGAACCAGAGCGCATGCCGGAGGGTGTGCCGCTTGCCAGACAATGTGGCAGACAATTTGCTCAGCATATGAAAATTTAGAACGCGGGGCGGGGGGCAAAGTTTCGGCACTGGCGGTCGTTGCTGCGTGTGGCCGATGCATGGGGCCGATGCATGGGGCCGATGCATGGGGCTGATGCATGGTGCCGATGCATGTGTGAGGCCCGGCGGCGCGATCGCGTGGCCCACCGCATGTCGTCTTCCCCTGCGCACGCTACAATCCGACGGTCTGGCATTTTCATCATTCTTGTCGTTACTTTGTGCCCCGCAGGCGAAAGGCCAGTATGCGCCCCTCACCGACCGCCCTGACGTCCGAGGACAAGAAGCTGCAGGCATTCCGGGATGAAGTGATCTCCCTGTACGAGCACGAGCCCGACCTGCTGGCGCTGCCGGACGTGCTGTTCCCCGCCGTGGCCAGGCTCACCGACGGCGACGTCGTCAGCTATGCCGAATTCCACCACCGCAGCCAGCAGTTGCGCGCGCTGGTCTCGGTGGACGACGACCCCGCCGCGCGGGCGCGCGGCATGCAGGCCTTTGCCAGGCACCGGCACAGCCATCCGTTCTGGCAGTACGAGTCCGCCTTCTATGGCGAAAGGGCCCTGCGTGAATCGGATTTCTTTGGCGATGACGAGTTCATGGCGCTGCCGATCGCGCGCGAAGCCTTGCTGCCGTCGAATGCGCGGCGGCTGCTGGCGATCGTGTTCGAGCACGAGGGCTATGCGGTCACCGTGGTGAGCTCCCGCGTCTGCGGCAGTCCGCCCTTCAGCGACGGCGACCGCGATCGCCTGCAGGCGCTGCGCCCGCACTTGCTGCGCTGCTACCGCCAGGCGCAGCAGCGCACCGTGGCCAGGCTGGGGCCGGCCGAACGCCTGCGGCTGGCATTCCCGACGCTGACGCCGCGCCAGCTCGAGGTATGCGGATGGCTGGCGCAAGGCAAGTCGAACGAAGACATTGCGGCCATCCTCGGCGTCAGCGTCGACACCGTGAAGGTGCATGCGCGCGTGATCTACGACAAGGTCGGCGCGGGCGGCCGGCACGGCGTGGTGGCGATCGCCCATACCGTGCCGCCGTTCTCGCAATGGCCGCCGCTGTGGACCTTGCCCGCGGCCGCTCCCGCGCCCAAGGCAGCCGCCTGAGCGCGCTGCCGGCCGTGCCTGGCCGGACCGCTACAGCCTGAGCGACGGCCGCGCCGCGCCCGCCTTGCCGGCCAGCGGGCGGGTCTCGGTCTTCAGCGTGCGCTGGCTCTGCGGCGGATAGACCGTGGCGGCGATCTCCGGCAGCGGATCCTGCACGCTGGCGCCGACCGTGTTCATGTTGTCGATCACCTGGAATGTCGTAATCGTGGGCAGGCCTTGCCACCAGACCCCGGTGGTGGTCACGTCCGGCTTGTCGATCTCGAACTTCTTCGCGATCGTGGTGGCCTCGGTAATCGACAATTCCTCGGTGAACGACACCGAATACGACAGCGTCAGGTTGACCTTGGCGCTGAGCACGCCGATGTCGAAACCCGACTCCAGCCCCAGGCTGACCCCCAGGGTTTGCGTTTCGCTGTCGGTGATGCTGACGCCGGTGGTCACGTCGACCTCGTAGCCGGTGTCCAGGCCGGGCTGTCCGGTCAGTTCCACCAGCTGCTGCCACACCTGGCTGATGCTGAGGATGGTGTAGGTGCTGCTGTCCGTGCCCGGCACCAGCATGGTGAACGGGATGCTGGCAGCGACCGTGGCCGGCATCTGCTCGCCGACGTAGGTAGGCGCGGGCGGCTGGTCCGGGGCGACGTAGGGCGTCGCCGGCGGCGTGTCGAGCGTCACGGTGGTGGCGCCGCCGATGAATACGGGGGCGCTCGGCCCCCAGTTGCTGATCGCGCCCGACGGCTGCAGCACAAAGCCCTGCGTGGCGGTCTGGTCGGCGCCGTTGGTCAGCAGTACCGACTGCACCATGCCGCAGAACGGATACGAGCTGCCGTCCCAGAACGCGCCCACATAGCTGGTGCCGGTGGCAACCGGCGGCTGCAGCGCATTGCCGGACACCGGCACCGATTGCACCTGCACCCCGTTGATCAGTCCCACCAGGCTCTGGCCCTGGGTCCAGATCATTTCCACCAGGCTCCACTGGTCGGTCGGGATCTGCCCGGCCTGGAAGGTGTAGCGGTTGCCGGCGTTGTCCCACACTTCCGGATAGAGCATCGGCACGTCGCCATCGCCGGTGCCGACGCCCAGGATCAGCGATTCGCAGAGCGAAAACACTTTCTGGTCGGCGGGCAGCCCGGCGCTGTCCACGTAGATCCAGGCCAGCACATGCACGGTACTGGCGTTCAGGATGATGGCTGGCGCGCCGGCATTGAACTGCACGGCGCCGGGCGACGAGAAATCGAATGCACTGACGGTTGGAGCGTTCATGGTGTTACCCCTCGGATCTGGAATCGGTCATGAAGCAACGGGAACGGCGTTCACCCCTGCAACAATGTGCCGCCTTATGGATGGGGATGCGCGACGCAAGCGCGGCTGGCGGCTGAGTCATTGCTGTGGCCCGCGCTCCGTGCAGCGATGTCGTATGGCGCGTCGCGCCGGACACGCATGCTGCTGGGGCAATATAGGATCGCGCCATGCCAGTCGCCATTACTCATCGGGATTAGGGGCGGGGGGCAGGGCGGGGTGACGGCCGCTGGCAGTAAGCGGCGTTTAACTCAGGCCTGCGCAGGCCCTTCAGCAAGGGAGCATGGGCCGTCCCAGACCATGCGCCGATAGATGCCGTTGTCCTGCACCGTCCGGAAACCGAGCCGCCGGTACAGCATCCGCGCGCGGTTGTGCCGTTCCACATGCAGGTCGACGGTCTGGCCCGTGCTGCCGGCCAGCGCCAGCACCGCCGCCAGCACGCGCCCGCCGATGCCCTGGTTCTGGTGTTCGGGCAGCAAGGACAGGTCGATCACGCGCAGCGCGCGCGCGTTGTGCTGCAGGTAGAGGCGCCCGATGGCATCGCCGTGACGCAGCATCAGCAGGAACTCGGCATCGGGGTAGGCCAGGTAGGCGCGCTGCTGGGCGTTGAACTGCATGGCGAGAAAGGAAGCGCGCTGCGTCTCGCTCCACCCGGTGCGGAGCATTTCCGCATCCCGGGTGGTGGCGTACAGGCGTGCCAGGAAGGCTTCGTCGGTCGCGGCGACCGGCCGCAGCGCGATGCCGGGCACGGCGATGGCGGTCATCGGCGGCCTACGGACGCGGCGGATAAGCGCCGGTCAGCGCGATGCAGTACAGCAGCGCCGTGTAGGGCTGCATGTTCTCGTGCGGCTGGCCGGCGCCGGACGCGCCCACGGCCTGCGGCGACAACGTGGTCATGACCGGTGCCGGCGAGGCGTTGACGGGAATGCAGCTCTGGTTGTTGGGCACCATGAAGCGGGCGGGCAGCCTGGCGCTGGCCTCGGTGGACACCGCGCGTGCGGTGTCGCCGTATACCGCGTGGTTGTGCGCGGGCATTTCCGCCGCGGTGAGCGTGACCGTGGCCGCGCCCTGCGGATTGCCCGGCTGGTTGTCGACCGGCCCGGTCACCGCGCGGCCGCGCAGGTCGGGCAGGGCGAAGTTGGTGGTGCCGTTGCCGCCGTACTGGGTGCCGAGCAGCGAGAACAGCGCCGAGTTCTGCTGGATTGACAGCAGCTGGCCATCGCACGCGGCCCAGCCGGCCGGCGGGTAGTTGCAGCCGAAGATGCGGATTTCTCCCAGGTACTGGTCTGACATGTGGCCTCCGTGTTCAGCCTTGCGACGGATAGAGTCCATCCGTGGCGATGATGTAGTTCAGCGACAGCGTCGGCATCTGGTTGCTGTGCGGCTGGGTGCCGCCGCTCATGCCGAGCGTGCCGGCGGCAAAGGCGTTCTTGCCGGGCGGGTTGGCGGTGCCGGCGTCGTAGAAGGCGTTGGGCGACGGCGTGGTGCCCGGCAGCACGTCCGGTCCCGGCGTGACCGTTGAGGCCATGGTGTTGGTCGCCTGGATCGGATGGGTGTGCCCGGGGATCTGGCCCGGCAGCAGCGTTATGTTCGGGCTGCCGAAGGCCTGGCCGATGGTGCGTGCGCTCAGTCCCGGCCCCGCGCCCTGGCCGAGCGGCAGGTTGCCACGCAGGTCGGGCAGCCTGAAGGTGGTGGTGCCGTCGCCGCCGTAGATAGTGCCCAGCAGCGAGAACAGCATCTCGTACTGGGCAATGCTGAGCGTCTGGCCAGCGCAGAATTGCCACCCCGCCGGCGCAAAGTTGCCGGCAAACATGCGGATCTCGCCCACGAACGGTTGTGCCATGATGTCTCCTCAGCCCCGGCTCGGATAGATGCCGGTCAGCGAGATGATGTAGTTCAGCACCAGCGACGGCTGCATGTTGTCGTGCGGCTGGCCGCCTCCGGTGCTGCCGCAGGCTTCGTCCAGCCATGGCGTGAGCGAGTCAGGCGCGCCGTACAACAGCTCGCCGGGTCCGGAGACCGACGGATCGTTGGGGTTGTAGAGGTTGCTTGCCGCCAGCACGCGGTCTTGCGACACGCCGACATTCAGCGCCGTCGCCGGGCTCGAGGAGGCGTTGAACGGATGGCTATGGGCGGGCACCTGCGCCGTGGTCAGCGTGACCGTTTCCGCGCCGGCCATCTGGCCCTGCGCGATGCCGGCGGCATCGCGGTGCAGCGGCGTGCGGCCGCGCAGGTCGGGCAGGGCGAAATTGATGGTGCCGTTGCCGCCGTATTGCGTGCCCAGCAGGCTGAACAGCGCCTGGTTTTGCGCGATCGACAGCAAGGCGCCGTTGCACAGCGCCCAGCCCTTCGGCGCGAACGCGAACGCGCACAGCCGGATTTCCCCCAGATACTGGTCCACGATCTGCCTCCCCGGTTGAACAACATCCCAAAAAGACGCGGCACCCGCCTTGCCCCCGGCCGCGCCGCAACCATACAGATTTAATTGAATTTGATATCTGATATCAAATTTGATCAATTACGCATTGATCGATTTGACGTATTTTCTGCACCGGGCCGCCTCACTGCTGCGGCCATTCCGCAGCCCCGTCCCCACGCGATTCACAGACAGACCGAAGTGTTGGCGATGCCAGCGGAAAGTCAACAAAAATAACAACGCCCGACCCGAGCCGCGCCCCGCCAAGCCTCGGCGCGCCGCGCTCGACGACGGCAATGGCAGCCCGCCTCGAGCCGCGGGCGTCGGGAGAAATCGGGTGTCAAGACAAGCCAGGGGTTGCGCCGGCGCCGAGCGTGCCGGGCAGACGGTGGGGGCCGTCGCACGTGTCCATCGGTGGTGGCAGCGCCGGCGCTGCCGGCTCGGGTCGGTGCTGGTGGCACTGTGGCTGGGTTTGCTGCTGGGGTCTCCCGTGCCGGCCTTCGCGGTCTCGTGCACGCTGAACATCGCCGCGGCCTCCAACCAGCAAAAGGTCTATGCCTTTACCGCGGCGGACTATACCGCCTGCGATCCGAACCAGTTCGGCATTGCCTACGACGCCATTGGCAATGGCAACTTCGGCGGCCCGACGCAAACCACCCCCACTGTGCAGGGCGGCACGCTGTACGTCTACAACGGCAACCTGCCGAACGGCCAGAACGAAAACGGCTTTGTCTACACACCGCCCGCCGGTTTCGTCGGCACCGACACTGCAGTCTTCTATACCAGCGACAACGGCGCGACCTGGTCGCCCGCCGGCACGGTGCATTTCAACGTAGCGGCCGGCCCGCCGACCGTGACCGGGGTGACGCCTTCGACCGGCCCGGCCAGCGGCGGCACCGCGGTGACCGTTACCGGCACCAACTTTGTCAGCGTGACCGCGGTCCGGTTCGGTGCCGCGCCCGCATCGTTCGTGGTCAACAGCGCCACCTCGCTGAGCGCCACGGCGCCGGCCGGCGCGGCCGGCACGGTCGACGTGACCGTGACCACCGCCACCGGCACCAGCGCCACCAGCGCCGCCGATCAGTTCACCTATGTCGCCACCGCGCCGGTGGCGAACAATGTCGGCGCCACGGTGGCGTATGGCAGTGCCGGCAACCTGATCACGCTGAACCTCACCGGCGGCGCGGCCGGCAGCGTCAGCGTGGCGTCGCCGCCCGGCCACGGCACGGCGATCGCCACCGGTACGTCGATCACCTATACGCCCACCTCGTCCTACGCAGGACCGGACAGCTTCACCTATACGGCCACCAACGCGGCCGGGACCTCGGCCCCCGCCACCGTGACCATCACCGTGGCGAGCCCGACGCTTCTCTACACGCCGTCATCGCCGCCTCCAGGCTCGGTGGGCGGCGTCTACAGCCAGTCGCTGGCGGGGGCCACCGGTGGCACCGGGCCGTACACCTATGCCCTGGCGTCGGGCGCGTTGCCGCCCGGCATGGCGCTGTCGAGCGCCGGTGTGCTTGCGGGCACGCCAAGCGCGGGCGGCACCTTCAATTTCACCGTGCGGGCCACCGACAGCAGCACGGGAACGGGGCCCTTCAGCGTCACCAGCGGCACGCTGTCGCTGGTGCTGGGCGGGGCGGCGATGAACCTGTCGCCGGCGCCGGGCCCGCTCAGCGCGGCGGCGGGAACGCCGTTCAGCCAGGCCTTCGCGGCGAGTGGCGGCACCGCGCCCTATGCCTACGCGATCACGGTCAATAGCGGCATCATGCCAGCCGGGCTGGCGTTCAATACCGCCACCGGCGTGCTGTCGGGTACGCCGACCACCGCGGGGACCGTGTCCTTCACCATCCAGGCCAACGACAGCAGCATGGGAACCGGGCCGTACAGCGTGGCCGGCGCCTATACGCTGACCATCGCCGCGCCGACGATCACGCTGTCGCCCGCGACGCTGGCCAATCCCGCGCTGGGCGTCGCGTACAGCCAGAGCGTGACGGCGAGCGGCGGCACCGCGCCCTACACCTACAGCCTGGTCGCGGGCGCCTTGCCGCCCGGCCTGACGCTGAACAGCATGACCGGCGCCATGGCGGGCACGACGGTGGCCGGCGGCAGCTACAACTTCACGCTCCAGGCGACCGACAGCCAGGGCTTTACGGGAACCCGCGCGTACACCCTCGCGATCGGTGCGCCGACCATCGTCATCAATCCGGCCACCCTGCCGCAGGCGACCGTCGCCGCGGCCTACAGCCAGGCCCTCACGGCCGCCAGCGGCACGGCGCCGTACACGTTTGCGCTCACGGCGGGCACCTTGCCCGCCGGCATGTCGCTGTCGGCAGGCGGCGTGCTGTCGGGCACGCCGACCGCCGGCGGCACGCACAACTTCACCGTGAGCGCGACCGACAGCAGCACCGGCACCGGCCCCTATGCCGGCAGCCGCGCCTACACCCTGACCGTCAGCGCGCCGGCGCTGAGCCTGTCGCCCGCCTCGCTGCAGGCGCCGGTGGCAGGGGTGGCATACAGCCAGGCGTTTACGGCGTCCGGCGGCACCGCGCCGTACACCTTTGCCGTCGCGGCCGGGACACTGCCCGCGGGGCTGTCGCTGAACACCGCCACCGGTGTGCTGAGCGGTACGCCGTCGGCTGCCGGCAGCCATACCTTCACGGTGCGCGTGACCGACAGCAGCACCGGCACCGGTGCGCCCTACAGCATCAGCCGCGTCTATACGCTGGCGACGGGGCAGGGCATGCCTTCGGCGCCGCCGGTGGCCGTGACCACGCTGTCCAATGCGCCGGTGACCATCCATGCCGCCGCCAATGCCGCCAACGGGCCCTTTTCCGGCGTCACCATCGTCACGCCACCGGCCAGCGGCAGCGCCGTGGTGAACGGGCTGGACATCGTCTATACGCCGGTGCCGAGCGCCTCGGGCCCGATCACGTTCACCTATGCGCTGGTCAACAGCGCGGGCACCTCGGCGCCGGTGCCGGTGACCGTCACGGTCAATGCGGTGCCGGTGCCGGTGGCGCAGAAGCAGGTGTCGACGCTGGCGGGCCGGCCCGTCGATATCGACGTGACCGAGGGCGCCAGCGGCGGGCCGTTTACCGGCGCGGCGATCGTGTCGGTGGTGCCAGCCCAAGCCGGCACCGCCACCGTCGCCAGCGCCGCGCCGAAGACGCCGGCCGCCGATGGCAGGCAGCCCGCGGCCACCGCCTACACCGTGAACTTCGTCCCGGCGGCCACCTTCGCCGGCACCGCGGTGGTGACCTATACGCTCAGCAATGCCGTCGCGACCTCGTCGCCGGCGCTGATCCAGGTGGCCGTGGCGGCGCGCCGGGACCCGTCCACCGATCCCGACGTGGTCGGGCTGGTCAACGCCCAGATCCAGGCGGCACGGCGCTTCGCGACCGCGCAGATCGCCAACTACAACCAGCGCCTCGAGGCGCTGCACGGCCGGGGCAGGGCGCCGTCAGGCAACCAGATCTCGGTGGTGATGCCGCGCGCCCAGGCCGATCCGGAACGCTGCCAGGCAGTCGCAGGCTTCACCGCGCGCGATGCCTGCCTGCGCGGCACGGCCCCGACAAGCGAGCGCGGACGCGGAGCCGACCCGGCGACCGGCTCCCGTGCCGCGCGCGCGCCGGGCGGGGCCAGCGCTGGCGCCGGCAACGCCCCGGATTTGCCCGGCGGCGCCGACCCCGGCAGCGGTGCCGACGCGGCCGGCGCGGACGACACCGACGACGCGCGCCTGGCGTTCTGGACCGCGGGCACGGTCGATTTCGGCTTTGCCAATGCGGGGACGCAGCGCTCGGGCTTTCGCTTCACCACGGGCGGGGTGACGGCCGGGGTCGACTATCGCTTCTCCGACCAGCTCACGCTCGGCATCGGCTTTGGCTACGGCCGCGACAGCACCGACGTGGGTTCGGCCGGCACGCGAAGCACGGCGGACAGTTTCAGCGCCGCGCTGTACGGCAGCTACCGGCCGCAGCCGTCGTTGTTTATCGACGGCGTCGCCGGCTACGGCTCGCTCAGCTTCGATTCGCGCCGCTGGGTCGGCGATGAAAGCGCGTTCGCCTACGGCAAGCGCGACGGGCACCAGATCTTTGCCTCGCTGTCGGCGGGCTACGAGTATCGGAGCGCGGCCTGGCTGGTCTCGCCGTACGGACGCCTGTCAGTTTCCGACAGCACGCTCGACCCGTTCACCGAGACCGGCGCCGGGTTCAGCGCGCTGACGTATTTCGGCCAGACCGTGACCACGGTGTCCGGCACGCTCGGGCTGCGCACGGAATACGCCACGGCGACGCGATGGGGCCTGTTCCTGCCGTTCGCGCGGCTGGAGTACCAGCATGATTTCAGCGGCCAGAGTGCGGCCGGGCTGGCGTACGCGGACCTTGCCGGCACCGGCCCCGCCTACACCGTGGTCAACGCCCCATACGGGCGCGATCGCCTGCAACTGGGGCTGGGCGGCAAGCTGCGCACGCGCTCGATGACGTTTGGCCTCGACTACAACGTGATGGTCGGCATGGGCGGGCTGCAGCAGGGCGTGCGCCTGACGTTCGCGGCGCCGTTCTAGCCCCCGGCGCCGCGTCGGTGCGGCGCTCAGCGGCCCATGCCGGTTCCGGGCGCGCCGCCCGACGGCCCGGTCGTGCCGGTACCACCGGTGCCCGTGCTGGGCGCAGCAGGGCCGCTGCCGCGCGTGGTTCCCGGACCGGTCACCGACGGCGAGCCGGTCGCGCCGGACGGCGCGGCCACGCCTGACGCGCCCGCCGCGCGCCCGGCGCCGGCATCGGTGCCATGCCGCTTGCCGGCCGACGAGCGCGAGCTGCCGTGCGTGTCGCCGCTGGGAGCCTTGCCGCCGCCGTCGGTGATGCTGGTGCCGGTCCCGGGCGTGCCGGGGCTGCCCGGCGTGCCGGTCGTGCCCGATGGACCCGTGCCGGCGCTGCCGCCGCCCGAGCTGCCGCCCGAGCCACCGCCAGCACCGCCGGCGCCCTGCGCCAGTGCCGCACCGCTTGCCAGCGCCGTGCAGGCGAGCCACGCCATCATCCATGTCCGAGCTTTCATCGTCGTCTCCTTGCATTGGAAGCACGACAGCCGCAAGGCGCGTTCCAGCCCGGCGCGCATGCTGGCGCGCACACCGTTGCAAGCTTTGCCGGTGCGGGCCGGCAAGAGTTACCTGAGGCCACATCTTGCAGTGCGGGCGGCAGCAGCAGCGGCATATCGCTGCGCATGGCGCAACCCCCGGGCGACAGGCATGCGGATTGCTTATGAGAGATAGAAGTCATCTCCGCAGCAGCGGGGTATCTCGGGAGCACACCATGGGCGCGCCGGCAACCACTTTCAAGAAATTCGGCGGACTGGGCGGCCGCATGCTGATCGTCGGTTTCGGCAGCATCGCGCGTTCCGTGTTGCCGGTGCTGCTGCGCCATCTCGACATCACGCCCGCGCAGATCACCGTGATCTGTCCGGCAGGCAACGACACCTCGGTTGCGCAGGGTTATGGCATCCGCGTGGTGACCAAGGCGCTGACCGAGGAAAACCACAAGCAGGTGCTGCAGGAACTGGTCGGCGCGGGCGATTTCCTGCTGAACCTGTCGGTCAACGTCTCGAGCGAGGCGCTGGTGCGCTATTGCTGGGAACACGGCGCGCTGTACCTGGATACCTCGATCGAGCCATGGACGGGCGGGGCCACGGACCCCGCCGCGCCGCTGTCCCGCCGCAGCAACTATGCCTTGCGCGAGGGCGTGCTGGCGTTCCGCCTCGACAAGCGCGACGGGCCCACCGCGATCCTGACGCAGGGCGCCAACCCCGGGCTGGTGTCGGCACTGGTCAAGCAGGCGCTGGTCAATATCGCCGCTGACAACGACGTCGACCATGAGCGGCCGGCAAGCTTCGAGGACTGGGCGGCACTGGCGCGGCAGCTCGATATCCGCGCCATCCACATCGCCGAGCAGGACACCCAGGTAGGCGACCGGCGCAAGGTTGCCAACGAATTCATCAATACATGGTCGGTCGACGCCTTCATCGAGGAAGGGATGCAGCCGGCCGAACTGGGCTGGGGCACGCACGAGCGGCACTGGCCGGCGGACGCGCGCCGGCACGGGTTCGGCTCGGATGCGGCGGTGTACCTGACGCGTCCGGGATTCGGCACGCGCGTGCGCAGCTGGACCCCGCTGGGCGGCCCGTACCACGGCTTCCTGATCACGCACGGCGAATCGATTTCGATTGCCGACCACCTGACGCTGCGCGACAGCGGCGAAGTCGTCTACCGGCCGACCGTGCACTATGCCTACCGCCCCTGCGACGACGCGCTGCTGTCGATCGACGAACTGATGGGCAACGGCGGGCGCAAGCAGGACCACCAGCGCATCCTGCGCGACGACATCGTCGCCGGCATGGACGAGCTCGGGGTCTTGCTGATGGGCAATGCGCGCGGCGCCTACTGGTACGGCTCCAGGCTGACCACGGAGCAGGCCCGGCAGCTGGTGGAACACAACACCGCCACCAGCCTGCAGGTGGTGGCCGGCATCCTGGGCGGCATGGTATGGGCGCTGGAGCATCCGCGCGCGGGCGTGGTCGAGCCCGACGACCTGGATTACGAAGCCGTGCTGCGCGTGGCGCGGCCCTACCTGGGCGAACTGGTCGGCGTCTATGGCGAATGGACGCCGCTGGCACAGCACTCCCAGCTGTATCCCGAAGCGGGCGACGAAGACCCGTGGCAGTTCGTCAACGTGCGCGTGCCATAGGCACATGCCGGGCGCAACCGGAGCCGAAGACGATGTCGGGGCTGCTGCAAAAGGAACTGGGCGTCATCGAGAACTCGTACTACGAGGCGAGCGTCGAGCGGCCGGCGCCGAGCCGGCCGCTGCAGGGGCGCACCGACGCGGAGGTGTGCGTGGTGGGCGGCGGCTATGCCGGCCTGTCGTGCGCGCTGGAGCTGGCCGCGCGCGGCTTCCACGTTGCGCTGCTCGAGGCCCAGCGGATCGGCTGGGGCGCTTCCGGACGCAATGGCGGGCAGGCCATCGTCGGCTTCGGCGCCGAGGGCGAGGGCGCGATCGAGCGCCAGTGCCCGGCCGAGCTCGCGCAGGCGGCCTGGAATGCCTCGGTCGAGGGCATGCGCCTGCTGGAACAGCGCATCGCTACCTACGGCATCGCCTGCGACCACGTGCGCGGCTACATGACGCTGGCGCCCCGGGCGCACAAGGTCGAGGGCCTGCGCCGCTGGGTGCGCCATATGCGCGAGCACTATGACTATCCGCTCGAATGGGTCGAGCGCCCGCACCTGGGCCGCCATGTCGCCAGCGACCGCTTTGTCGCCGGGGCGTATGACCCGCACTCGGGCCACCTGCATCCGCTCAAGTACTGCCTGGGGCTGGGCGACGCGGCGCGCCGGCACGGTGTCGAGGTGTTCGAGAACTCGGCCGCCTATCGCGTCGAGCGCGACAAGGCGCCGGTGGTGAAGACCGCCGAAGGCGAAGTGCGGTGCCGGCAGGTGGTGCTGGCGGGCAATGTCTACCTGGGCGAGTTCGGCGACCATCTGGCGCCGGAAATCGCCGCGCGCATCATGCCGGTGGGAACCTACATGATCGCGACCGAGCCGATGGACGCGCAGCGGGCCAGCGCGCTGATGCCGAGCCGGGTCGCGGTGTCGGACAACAACCTGATCGTCGACTATTTCCGTCTCAGTGCCGACAACCGCCTGCTGTTCGGGGCCGGCGAGACCTTCAGCGCGCGTCCGCCCGGCAACCTGGTGCAGCGCATCCGCGCGCGCATGCTGCAGGTCTTTCCGCAGACGGCGGACCTGGATATCGATTATTCCTGGGGCGGCTTTGTCGACATCACCATGAACCGGGCGCCCGACCTGGGCCGCATCGGCACCAATCTCTACTATGCGCAGGGGTTCTCCGGCCACGGGCTGTCGTTTGCCGGCATGGCCGGCAAACTGATTGCAGAGGCAATGACCGGCGATGCCTCGAGATTCGATGTCTTTACCCGCATCCGGCATCACCGCTTCCCCGGCGGCGCGCTGTTCCGGACCCCCGCGCTGGTGCTGGGGATGTGGTACTACAAGCTGCGCGACCTGCTGTAAGCGCCAGCCTTGTCACCGCAGCGGCGCCGGCGGGGTCTGCACGCCCACGCCGTGGACATGCACCATCTTTCCGCCCAGCCAGCCGGACACCACCAGCAGGCCGATCGCGACCGCGGACAGCACGATGGCGCCGGCACCGGCCCCGCGCATGCGCCACCAGGCGTTGACCACATAGAGCGCGACCACCGTCAGGTTGATGCCCATGTGCAGCAGCGCAATACGGCGGATGCCGCTGGGCAGCGACAGCAGGTCGATCAGGCCGGGCAGGGCCGCGAGCAACGCGCCAATGATGCCGCCGACCATGGCATAGAGGGCCACCACCGGCCAGTTGGGGCTGTCGCCGCCGAAATAGCGGATCAGGTCACAGGCAAAGGAAAAGATCCACAAGCCGATCGGGATGGTGATCAGCATCGGATGGATCGGGTGCTTGGCAATGCTGGCGGGAGTGAGCATGGCGACTCCTTTGACGTTCAGGGCGCATCAGGGCCCTCGCGTTCGCCGCGCCATCGCACTGCCATCCCAATGCCAGGGCAGCGCCGGCGCGGCGTGCCTCCCCGTTCAATGATGGCGCTGTTGGTCCCGTGTCAGGTCGACGGGTTCCAGCCCGCCTTTCGCCGGCCCATGCAGCACCGTGCCGTCGACGCCGAAGCGCGAGCCATGGCAGGGGCAATCGAAGGATTGCTCCAGGCTGTTCCACTGGACCAGGCATTTCAGGTGCGGGCAGGTGGCGTCGAAGGTATGCAGGCCGCCATCCGCATCGCGGAACGCGGCCACGTGGCGGCCGCCGGCCTTGACCACATGCCCTGCGCCCGGGGCGATGGCATCGAGCGCGACGCCGTCGTCCTGGCCGAGCCAGTCGGCGTACCGGGCCACCACATTGGCGTTCTCGCGCGCATACTCGACCACGGTCGTCACCGACTTGCGCGACGGATCGTAAAGATCGGCCCAGTCATTGGTGCGGTCGGTGACCAGGTCGCGGATCAGCATGCCGGCGATGGCGCCATGCGTCATGCCGTTGCCGGAATCGCCGGTGACGACATAGACATTGGTATCGCCGGGGTTGCGGCCGATAAAGGCGACGCCGTCGACCGGCTCCATTACCTGGCCCGACCACGCGAACACGGGTTCGTCGATCACGGGGAAGCGCTGGCGGGTCCAGTCGACCAGCCTGGCGAAGCGCTGCCCGGCATCGTCGGCCTGGCCGACCTTGTGGTCTTCGCCGCCGCTGATCAGCAACTGGTAGCCGGCGTCGAGATCGCCGGCGATGCGCACGTAATGGTAGGGATCGAGCGTATCCCAGAACTGGCACAGCGGCATGCTGTCGCGCGGCACCTTCATGCCCACTACAAAGGTCCGGTACGCGGCCTGCTTGGTATGGATGGCAAAGCGATCGATGAACGGCGTATTGGTGGCGACGATGACGCTGCCAGCTTCTATGCGCGCGCCGCGGTCGGTGCGCACGGTGGCGGGCCGGCCGTCGTCGACCTCCATGGCGCGGGTCTTGCCGTACACCCTGCCGCCGCGGCGCTGGATCGCGTCGACCAGGCCGCCCAGGTACTTCAGCGGGTGGAGCTGCCCTTGCCGCGGGAACCGCAGCGCCGCGCGCAGCGACACCTTGCCGGTCGGCACGTCGCGGGCACGCTCGACGTCGTCGAGGCCGGCCCGGTGCGCGGCATCCAGTTCCTTCGACAGCAGCGCCTCGCCATCGGACGATTCGGCAAAGAGGAAGCCGTCGACGCGCCGGAAGTCGCAGTCGATGGACTCGGTCGCGCAGATCGACTCCATCCGCGCCACTGCCGCCGCGTGGCTCCGGGCTACCCGCCGCGCCGCCTGATGCCCGAGGTGGCGTTCGATGTAGAAAAAATAATCGTCGAAGGCCGTCATCAGGTGCGCGGTGGTCCTGCCGGTCTCGCCCGCGCCGGGGCCTTCTGCATCGATCACGATCACGGCCTGTCCGGCCGCGGCCAGTTCATAGGCGACCGACAGCCCGGCGATGCCCGCGCCGATCACGCAGGCGTCGCAGGCCGGGTCGCCGTCCAGGGGAGGGCTGGAAAGGGTAGTCCCGGCTGCCCAGTATGAAATCGTCATGCCGCCCGACCTCCGCTTGTTCGGCCCATGTCTCAGTGATAGGTCAGTGGTGCCGGCGCAGGTATCGGGCGCGGTCCTACACCCGGACGGCCGGGATCGCCATAAATTACCCGGGTAATATTGACTTCTTATTTTATCCGGGTAATATTTGGCGATGTTCCTGTTTCTCCTTCGCAGACCTGCCATGACCTCGCCCACGCCCGTGCCTCGCCGGTTCACCACCTTCGACGGCCACCGCCGCATTGCCTCGGGACCGCTGCCCGACAACGCGCTGGCGCTCAGGCGGGCGCTGGACCATGGCGCGGCCGGGCCGGTGCTGGTATTCGATGACAGCACCGGCCGCTCGATCGACCTGGATACCAGCGGCACCGTAGACGAGATGCTCGAGCGGTCTGCGGTGCGCGCGGCGCAACTGGCGGCACCGCAGCCGGTGGCCGGCGCGGGCGGCAAGGGCGGCGATGCCCCCGAAACGGCGGAACCGCGCGGCCGCGGCCGGCCAAGGCTGGGCGTGGTGTCGCGCGAGGTGACGCTGCTGCCGCGCCACTGGGAATGGCTGGCGGCGCAGCCGGGCGGCGCTTCAGTGGCGCTGCGCAAGCTGGTCGAGCAGGCGCGCCGCGATCACGCCGGCAAGGACCGCAGCCGCGCCGCCAGCGAGCGTGCCTATCACTTCATGGTGGCGATTGCCGGGGACCTGGCCGGCTTCGAGGAGGCGAGCCGGGCGCTGTTTGCCAACGACCTGGCGGGGTTTGCCCGGCAGATCGCCGACTGGCCGGTGGATGTGCGCGAACACGCGCTGCGGCTGGCGGACAGCAGCGCGTGAGCGGCGCATGAGCGGCGCATGAGCGGCGCATGAGCGGCGCATGAGCGGCGCGTTCAGGCTCCGCCCAGCAGGTCGTGCGCGTCGACGATCGCGTAGGCGATCTCGGGATGGGCCTCCATGCTGCGCCGGATCGCGGACGGGATCGACTGGCGGATCTTGCGGCACAAGCCGGGCTGCTCCAGCACCTGGATGCTGATGCCGCGCACGGTGCGCACGCCGCGCGCGCTGGGCGTGATGCTCAGCACGATGCCGAGCTGGGCCTGCATCAGGCCCTCCATCCGTTGCAGCTCGGCCAGGCTGGTCAGGTTCTCGAGCCGTTCGACCAGCCGCTTTTCCTCGGCGCGCGTCAGGCGCAGCACGCGCAGGTCGGCATCGGGGTCGCTCAGCAGCGCTTCGCGCCCGCAGATGCAGGCACCGGGCGGGCATTCCGTGCGGAGAGGGAACGGCGCGTTCATGGCGGGCGCGGGCTGGGCAGGGCGGCTGGCTTGCGGGATTGCGGGGGCAGTGGCTGGCTATGTTAAATCAGGAAGCCGGCCAGCGGCGCATGGTGCGGCAGCAAAGGCCGATCCGGTCTATGCTCGCGGCTGCGGTCCGCTTGCCCGGGGCCGCAAGACCAGAAACCGCCCCCTGCACAGGAGACCTTCCATGGCACTTTCGATGTACGACGTTTCGATCCCTCCGTTTATCCGCGCGCTGGGCAACCTCGACGCGATCCTCGCCAAGGGCGCGGCGCACGCCCAGGCGCAGGGCATGGACCCGGCCGACCTGATCCAGACCCGCCTGATCGCCGACATGGATGCGCTGCCGGCACAGGTGCAGCGCGCCAGCGATGCCGCCAAGGGCTGCGCTGCGCGGCTGGCCGGTATCGAGGTGCCGTCCTTTGCCGATACCGAAACGACCTTCGCCGAACTGCAGGACCGCATCGGCCGCACCATCGTGTTCCTGGAGCAGATCACGCCGGCACAGCTGGAAGGCAGCGAACAGCGCGTGGTCGAACTGAAGCTGCCCCAGGGCCCGCTGCGCTTCGACGGCAAGTCCTACCTGCTCGGCTTTGCCTTGCCCAACTTCTATTTCCACGTCACCACGGCCTATGACATCCTGCGCCACAAGGGCGTGCAGATCGGCAAGCGCGACTACCTCGGGCTGAAGTAGGCACACTTCGGGTCGGGCCGCGCCGGCACGGCCCCCGGCGCGGGCACCGGGCTTCACCTTTGCCTGGGGCACGCCGGCCAGCGGAGGCCAAGCGGCGGCCAAGCGGCGGCCAAGCGGAAACCCTGGGGCCTCTGGTATACTTGCGGCACGTCCGGCCCGATGCCGGGCGCAGCCTGCGACAGGCCAGGACAGCCCCACCCGGCAGCACCCGCGCTGCCAGCACAGCCGCCCCGATCGATACGTTCCGGTCCATATCGAGGGCGCGACCAAGCGCCAATGCGACTACGCGGCGCGAGGTCCGGCTCCGGCTCCGGCCCTGCCCATCCCGGCCCTGCCCATCCTTTACTGAACCCCGGCCAGCAAGCGCTGCCGAACCGCTGCGAACCGCTGTTTACGGTCCGAGAGAGACCCCACGCATGACTTACGCCGTCAAGGAAATCTTCTATACGCTGCAGGGCGAAGGCGCCAACGCCGGCCGCGCCGCGGTGTTCTGCCGCTTTGCCGGCTGCAACCTGTGGAGCGGGCGCGAGCAGGACCGCGCCAGCGCGGTGTGCCAGTTCTGCGATACGGATTTCGTCGGCACCGATGGCACGCGCGGCGGCAAGTACCGCAGCGCCGAGGAACTGGCCGCGGTGGTCGTGTCGGAGTGGCCGCAGGGCGCCGGCGGCAAGCCGCTGGTGGTCTGCACCGGCGGCGAGCCGCTGCTGCAGCTCGATGTGCCGCTGATCGACGCGCTGCATGCGCAGGGCTTCGAGATCGCGATCGAGACCAACGGCACCATCGCCGTGCCGCCGGGCATCGACTGGGTCTGCGTCAGTCCCAAGATGGGCTCGGAACTGGTGGTCACGCGCGGCGATGAGCTGAAGGTGGTGATCCCGCAGGAAGGCCAGGACTTTGCCGCATACGAGAAGCTTGATTTCCGCCATTTCCTGGTGCAGGCCATGGACGGTCCGCTGGCGCGCGAGAATACCGCCGCCGCGGTGGCCTTCTGCCAGCGCCACCCGCGCTGGCGGCTGTCGCTGCAGACCCACAAGCTGCTGGGCATCCGCTGAGCGGCAGTGCCGCCGGCCAGCCCCGCGCGAGTCGCCAGGTCGGCCGGGGCCAGCCACGAGGTCAGCATCAGGCAGGCAATTCAGTCCACAATAGAGGCTTCGGACGCACGCGCGGCGTCCGCTTCAACGCAGGCGGCCGGCACCGGCGCCGGTACACATGAGCAAACAAGTTTCCATCACCCGCCGGCTGGAGTTCGACTCCGGCCACCGCATCCCCAACCATTGCGGGCAGTGCCGCAATATCCACGGCCACCGCTACCGGCTCGACCTGACGCTGTCGGGTGAAGTCCTGCACCGCGAGGGCGCGTCGGATGACGGCATGATCCTGGATTTCGGCGATATCAAGGCGCTCGCCAACGAGCACCTGGTCAGCAAGTGGGACCACGCCTTCCTGATCTACCGCGGCGACACCGCGCTGCTGAACTTCCTGCAATCGATGGAAGGGCACAAGACCGTGGTGCTCGACGCGATCCCGACGGTCGAGAACCTGGCCCAGGTGGCCTTCGACATCCTGGCGCCGGTGTTCAAGGACTGCTTCGGCCACCAGTTGCAGCTGACCAGGCTGGTGCTGTTCGAAACGCCCAACTGCTGGGCCGAGGTCAGCGCGCCGGCGCAGCTGCCCGCGCAGGACTGAGCGGGCGACGATGACCCGGCCGTCGCCACCGTTCCCGCCACCGCTGCCGTTGCGCGCGCCGCGCGCTCTGCCGGAAGATCCGGCGCAGGCCGCCGAGCGCGACGCGCGCTACATGCGCGCCGCGCTCGAAGAGGCCCGCCTGGCCGAAGCCGCGGGCGAGGTGCCGGTGGGCGCGGTGGTGGTCTGGAACGACACCATCATCGCGCGCGGCCACAACCTGCCGATCCGCTCGGTCGACCCGTCGGCGCACGCCGAAATGCAGGCGCTGCGCGCCGCTGCCCAGGTCATCGGCAACTACCGCATGCCCGAGTGCGAGCTCTACGTGACGCTGGAGCCGTGTGCCATGTGCAGCGGCGCGATCCTGCACGCCAGGCTGCGCCATGTGGTGTTCGGCGCGAGCGATCCCAAGACCGGCGCCGCCGGCAGCGTGGTCAACCTGTTCGAGCAGGCCCAGCTCAACCACCAGACCAGCATTGCCGGCGGGGTGCTGGCCGACCACTGCGGCCAGATGCTGAAGGATTTCTTCGGCGCCCGGCGCCGCGCGCAGAAGGCTGCGCAGCAAGCGGCGCGCCAGCCGGCGCCGGCCGCCGCACCCGACCAGAACCACGACACCGAAGCATGAGCACGCCGAACAGCAGGCCGCATACCGAAGTCCGACTGATCGCCTCGTCCGGGTATCCGCACGATGTCGCCACCGCCGCGCGCGGCTGTGCCTGGCTCAAGCACCATGGCTACCACATGACCAACCCGGACGTGCTGGCGCGGCGCTACCTGCGCTTCGGCGGCACCGACGCGGAGCGGCTCGCCGACCTGCACGCGATCGGCACCGGCGTGCCGCACGAGCTGACGCTGGCGGTGCGCGGCGGCTACGGCATCGCGCGCCTGCTGGCGCAGGTCGACTTTGCCCGCATCGCCGGGCAGGCGCGCGCCAGCGGCACGCCCATCGTCGGCCACAGCGACTTCACCGCGTTCCAGCTGGCCTACCTGGCGGCCACCGGCGGCGTCACCTTTGCCGGGCCGATGCTGCTGGCAGACTTCGGCGCCGAAGGCGTCGACGCCTATATGTGGGAGCACTTCGAGGGCATCCTGCGCAACCCGGCCTACCACGTCGACATCGCCGCGCCGCAGTCCGGCGGCCAGCCGTTCTCCGGCAGCGTCGCGGGCACGCTGTGGGGCGGCAACCTGGCGATGCTGTGCAGCCTGCTGGGCACGCCGTTCATGCCGCAAGTGCAGGGCGGGGTGCTGTTCCTGGAAGACATCAACGAGCCCCCTTACCGGGTCGAGCGCATGCTGCTCCAGCTGCAGCAGGCCGGCGTACTGGGTGCGCAGCGCGCCATCGTGCTGGGCGATTTCTCCAATTACCGCGTCACCGACTACGACAACGGCTACGACATGGAGGCCGTGGTGGCCTACCTGCGCGAGCAGCTGCCGGTGCCGGTGCTGACCGGCCTGCCGTTCGGGCATTGCGCGCGCAAGCTGACGCTGCCGGTCGGCGCGCAGGTGCGGCTGTCGGCACGCGCCGACGGCTTCAGCATGGCGTTTTCGGGCTACCCGGTGCTGCCGCCGCTGGCCTGAGCCCGCGGCTCGCCGCCGCGCTGCGCCGGTCGCAAGGAATGCGTCCGGATGATAGAATGCGCGGTTATTTCCTGATTTCCTGCCGGGTTCTCGCATGAACCCGGCGTGGCCCGTGCCGCAGCGCCGGCGATGGCGGCGCCACAATCTCCAGACAAGGTTCCAGACGTGCTTTCTACCGCAAACATCACCATGCAGTTCGGCCCCAAGCCGTTGTTCGAGAATATCTCGGTCAAGTTCGGCGAGGGCAACCGCTACGGCCTGATCGGCGCGAACGGCTGCGGCAAGTCCACCTTCATGAAGATCCTGGGCGGCGACCTCGAGCCGTCGTCGGGCAACGTCATGCTGGAGCCGGGCATCCGCCTGGGCAAGCTGCGCCAGGACCAGTTCGCCTATGAAGACATGCGCGTGCTGGATGTGGTGATGATGGGCCACACCGAGATGTGGGCCGCCGCGCAGGAGCGCGACGCCATCTACGCCAATCCGGAAGCGACCGACGAAGACTACATGAAGGCCGCCGAGCTGGAGGCCAAGTACGCCGAATACGACGGCTACACCGCCGAGGCGCGCGCCGGCGAACTGCTGCTGGGCGTGGGCATCCCCACCGCGCAGCACCAGGGCCCGATGAGCGACGTCGCGCCGGGCTGGAAGCTGCGCGTGCTGCTGGCGCAGGCACTGTTCTCGAACCCGGACGTGCTGCTGCTGGACGAGCCCACCAACAACCTGGACATCAACACGATCCGCTGGCTGGAGACCGTGCTCAACGAGCGCAACTCCACCATGATCATCATCTCGCACGATCGCCACTTCCTGAACTCGGTCTGCACCCACATGGCCGACATGGACTACGGCACGCTCAAGGTCTACCCGGGCAACTACGACGAATACATGGAAGCGTCGATGCAGGCCCGCGAGCGCCAGATGGCCGCCAACGCGCGCGCCAAGGAGCGCATCAGCGAACTGCAGGACTTCGTGCGCCGCTTCTCGGCCAACAAGTCCAAGGCCCGCCAGGCGACCTCGCGCGCCAAGCAGATCGAGAAGATCAAGGTCGAGGACATCAAGCCGTCGTCGCGCCAGAACCCGTTCATCCGCTTCGAGTTCGAGAAGAAGCTGCACAACCTGGCGGTCGAGGTCGAAGGCATCACCAAGAGCTACGACCGCAAGATCATCAATAACCTGTCGCTGGCGATCCAGGCCGGCGAGCGCGTGGCGATCATCGGCGAGAACGGCGCGGGCAAGACCACGCTGCTGCGCAGCCTGCTGAACGGCGCGGTGCAGACCGGCGTGCAGCGCGGCGTCGAGGTCGACCGCGGCACGGTCAAGTGGGCCGAGAATGCCAACGTCGGCTACATGCCGCAGGACACCTACGAGGAGTTCCCGGAAGACCGCGACGTGATGGACTGGATGAGCCAGTGGACGCAGGCCGGCGACGACGAGACCTCGCTGCGCGGCACGCTGGGCCGCCTGCTGTTCTCGGCCGACGACATCAAGAAGAACGTCAAGGTGCTGTCCGGCGGCGAGAAGGGCCGCATGATCTGGGGCAAGCTGATGCTGGGCCGCCACAACGTGCTGGCGCTGGACGAGCCGACCAACCACATGGACATGGAATCGATCGAGTCGATGCAGATCGCGCTCGACAAGTTCCAGGGCACGCTGATCTTCGTCTCGCACGACCGCGAGTTCGTCAGCGGCCTGGCCACGCGCATCATCGAAGTGCGCACCGACGGCACGCTGACCGACTACCTGGGCACGTACGACGAGTACCTGCAGTCGCAGGGGATCGACGGCTGAGCGCCGCAGCCGGGTGCATGCTGAAGGCCGCCTCCGGGCGGCCTTTTTGTTGTCCGCAACGGCGTGTCAGGCGGCGCTGCCGTCGCGGACCTGGTCCAGCTGCGCCATGATGGCGCGCGCGGTGAGGTCGCCCCGGGCCTTGCGCAGCGCCGCGTGCAGCGGTTCGCGCAGCGCCATCAGCGCGGGCAGGTCGGCGGCCCTTTCCACCTTCACCTGCAGCATGTAGCCGCGCAGGCCGAGATGCTGCCCGATCACGTCGGTATAGAAATGGTAGAGGCGCTGGTATGCCTGGATCTCGGCGGGCGCGTGGGCCGCGGTTGCACTGGTGTGTGGCGGTGCCGCTACCTCGGCCACCGGCACATGGCGCATCGCGTAGACCGAGAACAGGTTGGTGTCGGCAGCTGGCGGCGCGGCACGCGCCGGTTCTTGTGGCGCGGCGGCGCGCGGCTGTGCCGGCTCGGCAACGGCTTCGACCAGTCCCTGCGCCAGCAGCGTTGCCATGGCCTCCGCGCCGATCCCCATGCCCGCGACCTGCGCCAGCAATGCCTGCTCGCGGCGCTCGCCGTTGACCATCAGCAGCAGCGCGCGCAGCTTGTGGTCCAGCTTGCGCGCGCGGCTGCGGATTTCGTCCTGCCCGGCCTCGGTCTTGCGGTAGATCGGATCGACCATGCCTTGCCCCCTTTCGTCTTGTTATGTGCGCGCGCCGCGGCGGGTCTGTCCCGTCCAGGCGTCGCGAGTCTCCCGTCTGCAACCCGCGGCCGGTTATCGCCAGGTTCTTGTGCGCAGCGGCAGGCGCAGCCGCCGCCATTTCCCCCCGCGCCATAACATGGGCCGGAATCCGCTCTACAATGTGCGTGCACCATAAAAGTAACAAAAAATTGCAATCGCCAATTCACCAAACCGAGAACTGTGGCCATGCAACAACGAGACAAACTCTTCATTAACGGCAAGTGGGTCGCGCCCCACGGCACCGGCAAGATCGACGTCATCCATTCCGCCACCGAAGCGGTGATGGGGACCATTCCCGAAGGCTCGGCGCGCGACGCCGAAGACGCCATCCAGGCCGCGCGCGCGGCCTTCGACGGCTGGTCGGCCACACCGCCGGCCGTGCGGGCCGGCTATATCGCCAAGATCGCCGAAGGGCTGAAGGCGCGCAGCGAAGAACTGGCGCAGCTGATCGCCGGCGAAGTCGGCATGCCGATCAAGCTGGCGCGCGCGATCCAGGTCGGCGGCCCGGTCTACAACTGGGGCCAGGCCGCCAGGCTGCTGGAGGGGTTCCGCTTCGAGGAAGAAGTCGGCAATTCGCTGGTGGTGCGCGAGCCGGTGGGCGTGGTCGGCGCGATCACGCCGTGGAACTATCCGCTCAACCAGATCACGCTGAAGGTGGCGCCGGCGCTGGCGGCGGGCTGCACCGTGGTGCTCAAGCCGTCCGAGGTGGCGCCGCTCAATGCCTTCGTGCTGGCCGAGGTGATCGAGGCCGCTGGGCTGCCGCCGGGCGTGTTCAACCTGGTGACCGGCTACGGCCCGGTAGTGGGCGAGGTGCTGGCCAGCCATCCTGAAGTCGACATGGTGTCGTTCACCGGCTCCACCCGCGCCGGCAAGCGCGTGTCCGAGCTGGCGGCGCAGACCGTCAAGCGCGTGGCGCTGGAACTGGGCGGCAAGTCGGCCTCGGTGATCCTGGACGATGCCGACCTGCCGTCGGCGGTCAAGGGCACCATCAATGCCTGCTTCCTCAACTCTGGCCAGACCTGCTCGGCGCACACCCGCATGCTGGTGCCGCGCGCCCGCTATGACGAGGTCAAGGCGATTGCGCAGCAGGTGGTCGCCGGCTTTACCGTGGGCGATCCGCTGCAGGAAACCAGCAAGCTGGGCCCGCTGATTTCCGCGGTGCAGAAGGAACGCGTGACCGGCTATATCCGCCGCGGGCTGGAAGAGGGCGCCGAGCTGGTGGCCGGCGGCCCCGAGACCCCTGAAGGGCTGGACCAGGGCTTTTACGTCAAGCCGACCGTGCTCGGCAACGTCGAGCCGCGCGCGACCGTGGCGCAGGAAGAGATCTTCGGGCCGGTGCTGTCGATCATCTGCTATGACACCGAGGAAGACGCGGTGCGCATCGCCAACGACAGCATCTATGGCCTGGGCGGCGGCGTCTGGTCCGGCGACGAGGCGCGCGCGATCCGCGTGGCGCGCCGCATCCGCACCGGGCAGGTCGATATCAACGGCGGGCCGTTCAACATGCAGGCGCCGTTCGGCGGCTACAAGCAGTCCGGCAACGGCCGCGAAGCTGGCAAGTACGGGCTGGAGGAATTCCTCGAGTACAAGGCGCTGCAGCTAAAGAAGTCCGCCGCCTGACGGGCGCGCGCAGAGGCAGCACAGGAGCGTGGCAATGCCCGGCTGGTCCGGGCATTTTTTCGTGCGCGGAATACGGGGCGAATGCGCGGATAATGCGCGACAGTGCGCGGAACAACATGACAACGACAAAGGGGGGAGCAACGATGCGCGGGTTCGGTCGGCTGGCCAGGTGGCTGGCGGTGCTGCTGGGGCTGGCGGTGGCCGGCGCCGCGGGCGCGTTGGTCTGGTATCGCCACGCCGCACAGCCGCCGGTGTCGGGCAAGGCGGTGCTGGCGGGATTGCGCGCACCGGTCACGGTAGTGCGCGACGGCCATGGCGTGCCGCATATCCGCGCCGCCAGCAAGGCCGATGCGTGGTTCGCGCTGGGCTACGTGCACGCGCAGGACCGGCTGTGGCAGATGCAGATGAACAAGCGCATCGTCGCGGGACGCCTCGCGGAAATCCTGGGCCCGTCCGCCGTCGATAACGACAAGTTCCTGCGCACGCTGGGCGTGCGGCGCAACGCCGAGGCCATCCTCGCGCAGGCGTCGCCCGAGGCGCGCGCGGCATTGCAGGCCTATGCCGACGGCGTCAATGCATGGATCGACCAGCGCCAGGGCCCGCTGCCGCCGGAGTTCCTGCTGCTGCGGACCCGGCCCGAACGCTGGGAACCGGCCGACACGCTGGGCTGGCAGACCATGATGGCATGGGACCTGGGCGGCAACTGGACCCAGGAGACGCTGCGCATGCGGCTGGCGCAGGTGCTGCCGGTGGCCCGCATCAGCGAACTGCTGGCGCCGTATCCGGGCGAGCAGCCGGTACGCACCATGGATTACGGGCATCTGTACCGGAAGCTGGCGCCGCTGGCGAGCGCGATGGCCAGCGTCGGCGACCAGGCGCCGCCGGGCCATGTCGAGGGCATGGGCTCGAACAACTGGGTGGTGTCTGGCGCGCACACCCGATCGGGCAAGCCGATGCTGGCCAACGACCCGCACCTGGGGCTGCAGGCGCCGGCGCTGTGGTACTTCGCGCGCCTGAGCGCGCCCGGGCTGGAGGTGGCCGGCGCCACGCTGCCCGGCATGCCGCTGGTGGTGCTGGGCCACAACGACCGCATCGCTTGGGGGCTGACCAATACCGCGCCGGACGTGCAGGACCTGTATCTCGAGCGCGTGCGTCCGGGCAACGACACCCAGTACCAGACGCCGCAGGGCTGGGCCGCGTTCGAGACCCGCACCGAGACCATCCGCGTCAAGGGCGCCGCCGACGTGACGCTGAAGGTCCGCAGCACGCGCCACGGCCCGGTGATTTCCGACGTGGCCGAGTCGCTTGCCAGCGCCGCGGCGCCGCTCGGCGCGCAATACGTGGTGGCGTTCCAGTGGACCGCGCTGCGCCCGGATGATCGTACCTTCCTCGCCGGGCTGCGGCTGAACCAGGCGCGCGACTGGAACAGCTTCACCGCCGCGCTGCGCGATTTCCACTCGCCGCAGCAGAACATCGTCTATGCCGACGTCGACGGCAACATCGGCTTCTACGCGCCCGGCCGCGTGCCGCTGCGCCGCGCCGACAACGACCTCAAGGGACTGGCCCCGGCGCCGGGCTGGGACGCGCGCTACGACTGGACCGGCTTTATCCCGTTCGAGGCGCTGCCGCACCAGTACAACCCCGCCGGGGGCGTGATCGTGACGGCCAACCAGCGCATCGTCGCGCCCGACTATCCGTACTTCATCACCAGCGAGTGGACGGTGCCGTATCGCTTCGACCGCATCCGCACGCTGCTGGCGGCCACGCCCAAGCATACCTTCGACAGCTTTGCCGCGATCCAGAAGGACGTGGTCTCGCTGGCGGTGCGCGATGTTCTGCCGCTGCTGCTGGCCGCGCCGGTCAGCAACGACGCCGCGCGCCCGGCGCGCGAACGCGCCTTGCTGCAGGCATTGCGCCAGTGGGACGGCACCATGGATCCCGCGCGCGCCGAGCCGCTGGTGGTCACCGCATGGCTGCGCGAGCTGTCGCGCCGGCTGTTCGAGGAGAAAACCGGCGAGGCAATCTTCGTGCGCCTGTGGGACCAGCGCAACGTGCAGCAGCCCATGCTGAACATCCTGCGCGATCCGCGCCAGCTGGGCGCGTTCTGGTGCGACCGCCCCCATACCAGCCCGGCCGAGAGCTGCGACGATGCCGTGGCCGACGCCTGGACCCAGGCCGTGGCGGACCTGTCGCGCCGCTATGGCGACGACCCCGCGCGCTGGCGCTGGGGCGAGGCGCACGCGGCACGGCTGGAGCACCGGCCGTTCGGCAAGGTCGGCTACCTGGCGCCGCTGTTCAACCTGCGCGTGCCGACCGGCGGCGACACCTACACCGTCAACGTCGGCCGGCACAACCTGCGCGACGACAAGGCGCCGTTCGAAAACACCCATGCGGCCAGCGTGCGTGCGCTCTACGACCTGTCCGACCTGGCGGCGTCGCGCTTCATGGACTCCACCGGGCAGTCCGGCAATGCGCTGCTGCCGCGCTACCGCAACTGGACCGGCAAGTGGGCGGCAGTGGAATACATCACCATGCCGCCGGCGGCGGCCCAGGGCACGCCCGGCGCGGCGGACGCCCTGGTGCTGGCGCCTGCGACAAAATAGCGCGGCCCATGGCATGCCGCGCCGGGAAGGTTCTCAAACTGGCGAGGTCATGCCTGGGTCGTCCGCCGGGAGTTGGCGACAGGCGCTAACATGAGGGCCTTTCTCTCCCTCACTCCCGGCAGGAGCCCCTGATGACAACGCGTACCACCCATGTGATCCAGCACGTCGCCTTCGAGCACGCGGGCGTGATCGGCAACGCCCTGCGCGCGCGCGGGCACACGCTGCGGGTGTTCCAGGCCGGCGTCGACGACCTTGGCCCCATCGCCAGCGAGCCGGCCGACCTGCTGCTGGTGCTCGGTGGCCCCATCGGCGTCTACGAGACCGACGCCTATCCGTGGCTGGAGGCGGAAATCGCGCTGATCCGCCAGCGCCTGGCGGCTGGCGGCAAGATCATCGGTATTTGCCTGGGCGCGCAGCTGATCGCGCGCGCCGCCGGCGCCAGGGTCTACCCCGGCCCGCGCGAGATCGGCTGGGCGCCCATCGCGCCGACGCCGGCCGGACACGATGCGGCGCTGGCCGAACTGGCCGCGGCCCAATGGGAAGTCCTGCACTGGCACGGCGACACCTTCGACCTGCCCGCCGGCGCGCAGCTGCTGGCCTCGACCTCGGCGGTACCGAACCAGGCCTATGCCATCGGCGACCAGGTGCTGGCACTGCAGTTCCACCCCGAGGTCATGCCGCGTGATATCGAGGCCTGGCTGATCGGCCATACCGTCGAACTGGGCAAGGCCGGCATCGATCCGCGCACTATCCGCGCGCGCACCGCGCAAGTCGGCGCTACCGTGGCGGCGGCGGGAGAACGCATGTTCGCGCGCTGGCTGGAGCAGGCCGGACTATGAGCCAGCCGTCATCCATGCTGCGCGTGCCGGTCGCTGCGGTGCTGACCGGCGCCGTGCGCCCGTTCGGACCCAAGGGCGTACCCAGCGGCATTGCCAAGGCCACAACGCGCGCGCGCCTGCGCGTGACCGCGACCGGGCTCGAGGGAGACGGGCAGGGCGATCCGCGCCACCACGGAGGCCCGGAAAAGGCGCTGCACCACTATGCCTTCGACCACTACCCGGCGTGGCGCCTGGCTCTGCGGGAACAGGGGGCGCCGGCCGACGGCGTCCTCGACTCGCCTGGCGCCTTCGGCGAGAACCTGAGCACCACGGGCCTGACCGAGGCAGACGTCTGCATCGGCGACCAGTTCCGCCTGGGCACGGCGCTGGTCGAGGTGTCGCAGGCGCGCCAGCCGTGCTGGAAGCTCAATCACCGCTTCGGCTATGCGGGCATGTCGCGCGCCGTGCAGCAGAGCCTGCGCACGGGCTGGTACTACCGCGTGCTGGAAACCGGCGACGTGGCCGTGGGCGATATGCTGGAACTGGTGGCGCGGCCCTGTCCCGGCTGGTCGCTGCACCGTCTGCTGCAACTGCTGTATGTCGACCGGCTCGACTATGCCGCGCTGGAAGCAATGGCGGCGCTGGCACCGCTGGCCGAGAACTGGCGCAAGCTGGCGCGGCAGCGGCTGGAGCGGCGCGAAGTCGAAGCGATGGAGCGGCGCCTGTCCGGCGAATGACCGGCTGCGGGTGAGGGCGCCTCAGCCCTGGCGGAAACGCT
Source organism: Cupriavidus neocaledonicus (assembly GCF_000372525.1). Classification (GTDB taxonomy): domain Bacteria; phylum Pseudomonadota; class Gammaproteobacteria; order Burkholderiales; family Burkholderiaceae; genus Cupriavidus; species Cupriavidus neocaledonicus. The sequence goes on along the minus strand of NZ_AQUR01000091.1, from coordinate 7,712 downwards.
TGCCGGTGCCTTCGCGCGTGATGCGTTCCCACACCTGCTGTTTTTCCTCGTCGCTGAAAAAGACCCAGTTGCTGACCTCGGCCGCGGTGCGGCCGCAGCCCTGGCACACCTCGTCGAACAGGGTCGAGCAGATGCCGATGCAGGGGCTGTCCGGGCGCTCGGACAGCGTGGAATCCGTGGTGCCGTGGTCCGGTTGGGGGCGCAGCGGGGCGGATTCGAGAGGTGACGGCATGGTGGCGGCAAGGTGGAGCGTGAAACGGCCGCCCATTATATCGGGTGCGCAGGCGCGGCCCGCCAAGGCCGTGCCGCGGGGCCGGGATTACCTCGGAGGTCATTGAGCCGCGAGGCCGCCGCCGTTACGCTGCCTCAAGCCTCGAACCTTCACCGGAGTGCAGCCATGCCCCAGATCATCGCCGCCGTGCCTCTTTCCCACGACCGCCGTCCCGCCGGCGTCGACCCGCGCATGCGCGCCATGGTCGACAACGTGCTGCTGGGTTCTCCCGTCGCGCGCGCCCTCGGCGTGCGGCTGGCCAGCCTGGCACCGGACCATGTCGAGCTGGAGATGCCATTCCTGCCGACCAACGTGACCCACGGCAGCATCGTCCACGGCGGTGTCATTGCGACGCTGATCGATATCGCCGGCGCGGCCGCGGCGGCGTCGGGCGCCAATGCCGACGAGGTGAAAGGCGGCGCCACCGGTTCGCTGTCGATCCAGTACCTGGCGCCGGCACAAGGGGCCGCGCTGCGGGCGGTGGCGTCGGTGGCCCGACGGGGCCGCCGGCAGGTGGTGACGGATGTCTCGGTGTACGCGCAAGCGCCGGACGAGGGCGTGCTGGTCGCCAGGGCCCTGATGAGCAGCGCCATGTTCTGAAGGAGCGCCGGCGCGCGCTGTACGCTTCTATTAACGCAATTAACCGCCAAGCTTTCGCTTTCACCCCCACGCGCGCCAGTTGCACTGGCGCGACCGGTCAACAGCATGGTGTGCACGGCCTAGCGGAGGCTATGAAGCATGGGGCGCAGTGGCCCGGCCGATGACGGCGGGGGCGCGCGCCGCCGGGTGAACCCTGCGCGGCGCGCGCATCGGTGCTGCCCTGGGTCAGTACTTCCAGAACACCTGCTGCAGCGCCTTGGTGTCGTTGGTCTGCGTCAGCGCCAGCGCCATCAGGATGCGCGCCTTCTGCGGCAGCTGGTCGTCGGTGACGATCCAGTCGTACTTGTCGTCCGGCTGCTCGGCGTTGCGCACCACCACGCCGCTGCCGGTGCGCGACGCGCGCACGATGTGCACGCCCTTGGCGCGCGCGGCCTTGAGCGGCTCGACCATGTAGTCGCCGACGCTGCCGTTGCCGGTGGCGGCGTAGATGATGGCCTTGGCGCCGCTCTTCACCGCGGCGTCGACCGCGGCCGGGTTGGCGTTGCCGTAGGCATAGACCACGGCCACCTCGGGCAGCTTGTCGATCTTGTCGATGTCCCACTGCGTCTGCAGCGTGTGCGGACGCGCCGGCAGGCGGTAGAACAGGGTGCGGCCTTCGACCACGTAGCCGAGCGGGCCGAACGGCGAGCGGAAGGTCTCGGTCTTGAAGGTGTTGGTCTTGGAAACGTCGCGGCCGGTGTGGATCTCGTCGTTCAGCACCGCGAGCGTGCCCTTGCCCTTGGAAGCGGGGTTGGAGGCGACCAGCACGGCGTCGTAGAGGTTCAGCGCGCCATCGGCGCCCAGCGCGGTGCCGGGGCGCATCGAGCCGACCACCACCACCGGCTTGTCGCTCTTCAGCGTCAGGTTGAGGAAGTAGGCCGTTTCCTCGATGGTGTCGGTGCCGTGCGTGATCACGATGCCGTCGACGTCAGGCTGCTTGAGCAGTTCCGACACGCGCTTGGCCAGCTTGAGCAGGCGTTCGTTGTTGAAGCTTTCCGAGCCGATCTGGAAGATCTGCTCGCCCTTGACGTTGGCGACCTTGGAGATCTCCGGCACCGAGGCGATGATCTTGTCGACCGGGACCACGGCGGACTGGTAGGCGGCGGTGTTGGTCGCCGCCGCGCCGGCGCCGGCAATGGTGCCGCCGGTGCCGATGATGACGATGTTGGCCTTGCGCGCTTCGGCCGGGGCCGTGGCAGCGGCGGCGGCAGGCTGCGCCGCGGGCGCGAGCTGGGCGTGGGCAGCGCCGGTGATCAGGCTCGCCGACAGCAGGGCAGCGGCCAGCGTGGTGACGCGGGCGGAATGTTTCATGGTTCTCCTCGGGTATCTATACGAACGTGTGGCCCGTACTGGAAGCGGCACGACATACCTTATGGGTGGGATGGTGCCGTCCGTGTTCAGTCGGTGGCTGCCGGTGCCGGGACCTGTGATGCAGGCCTCCGGCTCAGGCAGCGGCAGAGACTATACGTGAGGAGAAATTCGCGGTGGAAGAGCAGTGCAAGGGTTATGCCGATTCGGCATAAAACTGCCTTCGCCATAACGTCAGGCGCATACTTCGCCGGGCCGGCCGGACCTCGCCGGCACCGGCCTTTCCGCTTGCACCCGGCTCAGAACGCGTCGCCCGGCACGCGCACCCAGCCTTCCATCAGCACGCGCGCGCTGCGGCTCATGATGGCCTTTTTGACCACCCATTCACCGTCGACCCGCTGCGCTTCGGCGCCGACGCGCAGCGTGCCGGACGGATGCCCGAACCGGACCGCGTTGCGCTCGCCGCCGCCGGCGGCCAGGTTGACCAGCGTGCCGGGGATGGCCGCCGCGGTGCCAATGGCCACCGCGGCCGTGCCCATCATGGCGTGGTGCAGCTTGCCCATCGACAGCGCGCGCACCAGCAGGTCCACGTCGGCCGCGGCCACCTGCTTGCCGCTGGAGGCGGTGTAGTCCACCGGCCTGGCCACGAACGCGACCTTGGGCGTGTGCTGGCGCCGGGCCGCCTCGTCGATGTCCTTGATCAGCCCCATGCGCAGCGCGCCGTGGGCGCGGATGGTCTCGAACATCGCCAGCGCCCTGGTGTCGCTGTTGATCGCGTCCTGCAGCTCGGTGCCGGTGTAGCCGATGCTCTCCGCGTTGACGAAGATGGTCGGGATGCCGGCGTTGATCATGGTGGCCTTGAGCGTGCCGATGCCCGGCACTTCCAGGTCGTCGACCACGTTGCCGGTCGGGAACATCGCACCGCCTGCGCCTTCTTCCTCGGCCGCGGGATCCATGAACTCGAGCTGCACTTCGGCGGCCGGAAAGGTTACGCCGTCGAGCTCGAAGTCGCCGGTTTCCTGCACTTCGCCATTGGTGATGGGCACGTGGCCAATGATGGTCTTGCCGATATTGGCCTGCCAGATGCGCACCACGGCCACGCCGTTGTGCGGGATGCGGGCCGGGTCGACCAGGCCGGCGCTGATCGCGAACGGGCCGACCGCGGCCGACAGGTTGCCGCAGTTGCCGCTCCAGTCGACAAAGGGCTGGTCGATCGAGACCTGGCCGAACAGGTAGTCGACATCGTGGTCCGGACGCGTGCTCTTCGACAGGATCACGGTCTTGCTGGTGCTGGAGGTGGCCGCGCCCATGCCGTCGATCTGCTTGCCATAGGGATCGGGGCTGCCGATCACGCGCAGCAACAGCGCGTCGCGCGCGGGGCCGGGCACCCGGGCGCGCTCGGGCAGGTCTTGCAGGCGGAAGAACACGCCCTTGCTGGTGCCGCCACGGATGTAGGTGGCGGGGATCTTGATCTGGGGTACGTGGGCCATGGGAATGAATGTCGTGGTTAGGCCTGTGGGCCTGGTGACCGCTTAGGAATCAATTTGCGGGGAAGCAGAGCCCGGCGCTTGTTTGCTTCCCTCTCCCGCAAGCGGAAGAGGGAAGTACGCCACCGGCTTCGGCAGCAGCCCGAGCTTACGCCGCCGCCTTGCTCGACTCCAGGAAGTCCTGCGCAAACCGCTGCAGCACACCGCCGGCCTCGTAGATCGACACTTCCTCGTCGCTGTCGAGACGACACGTCACCGGCACTTCCACGCGCTCGCCGTTCTTGCGATGCACCACCAGCGTCAGCGTCGCGCGCGGCTGGCGCTCGCCGATCACGTCATAGGTTTCGGTGCCGTCCAGCCCCAGCGTCAGGCGGTTCACGCCCGGCTTGAACTCCAGCGGCAGCACGCCCATGCCGATCAGGTTGGTGCGGTGGATGCGCTCGAAACCTTCGGCGACGATCGCTTCGACGCCGGCCAGGCGCACGCCCTTGGCGGCCCAGTCGCGCGACGAGCCCTGGCCATAGTCCGCGCCGGCGATGATGATCAGCGGCTGCTTGCGCTCCATGTAGGTCTCGATCGCTTCCCACATGCGCACCACCTTGCCTTCCGGCTCGATGCGCGCCAGCGAACCCTTCCTGACCTGGCCGTCGACCACCGCCATTTCATTGATCAGCGTCGGGTTGGCGAAGGTGGCGCGCTGCGCGGTCAGGTGGTCGCCGCGGTGCGTCGCGTACGAGTTGAAGTCCTCTTCCGGCAGGCCCATCCTGGCCAGGTACTCGCCGGCCGCGCTGTCCAGCAGGATCGCGTTGGACGGCGACAGGTGGTCGGTGGTAATGTTGTCGCCCAGCACCGCCAGCGGCCGCAGGCCCTGCAGCGTGCGCTCGCCCGCCAGCGCGCCTTCCCAGTACGGCGGGCGGCGGATATAGGTGCTCTGCGGACGCCAGTCGTACAGCGGCGCGGCGCTCTCGCCGGTGTCGGCGGTCAGCGCGAACATCGGCTCGTAGACCTTGCGGAACTGCTCGGGCTTGACGCTCTGTTTGACGATGGCGTCGATCTCCTCGTCGCTCGGCCAGATGTCTTTCAGGTAGACCGGCTTGCCGTCCTGGTCGGTGCCCAGCACATCCTTTTCGATATCGAAGCGGATGGTGCCGGCGATGGCGTAGGCCACCACCAGCGGCGGCGACGCCAGGAAGGCCTGCTTGGCGTACGGGTGGATGCGGCCGTCGAAGTTGCGGTTGCCGGACAGTACCGCGGTGGCGTACAGGTCGCGGTCGATGATCTCCTGCTGGATCTTCGGGTCGAGCGCGCCCGACATGCCGTTGCAGGTGGTGCAGGCGAAGGCGACGATGCCGAAGCCGAGCTTTTCCAGCTCGGGCAGCAGCTTGGCTTCTTCGAGGTACAGCTCGACCGCCTTGGAGCCAGGCGCCAGCGATGACTTGACCCACGGCTTGCGCGTCAGGCCGCGCGCGTTGGCGTTGCGCGCCAGCAGCGCGGCGGCGATCACGTTGCGCGGGTTGCTGGTGTTGGTGCAGCTGGTGATGGCGGCGATGATCACCGCGCCATCGGGCATCAGGCCTTCGGCTTCCTGCGCGCGGGCCTTGTCCAGGTCCACGGCGATGCCGCGCTCGGCCAGCGCTGAAGTCGGCAGGCGCTTGTGCGGGTTCGACGGGCCGGCCATGTTGCGCACCACGCTCGACAGGTCGAACTTCAGCACACGCTCGTATTCGGCGTTCTGCAGCGAATCCGCCCACAGGCCGGCGGTCTTCGCATAGGTCTCGACCAGCTTGAGCTGCTCGTCCGTGCGGCCGGTCAGGCGCAGGTATTCGATGGTCTGCTCGTCGATGAAGAACATCGCCGCGGTGGCACCATATTCCGGCGCCATGTTGGAGATGGTGGCGCGGTCGCCGAGCGTCAGGCTCGACGCGCCTTCGCCGCGGAATTCCAGGTACGCGCCGACCACTTTTTCCTTGCGCAGGAATTCGGTCAGGGCCAGCACGATGTCGGTGGCGGTGATGCCGGGCTGGCGCTTGCCGGTCAGCTCGACGCCGACGATATCCGGCAGCCGCATCCACGAGGCGCGGCCGAGCATCACGTTCTCGGCCTCCAGGCCACCCACGCCGATGGCGATCACGCCCAGCGCATCGACGTGCGGGGTGTGGCTGTCGGTGCCGACGCAGGTATCCGGGTAGGCCACGCCATTGTCAGCGTGGATCACCGGCGACATCTTCTCCAGGTTGATCTGGTGCATGATGCCGTTGCCCGGCGGGATCACGTCGACGTTCTTGAACGCCTTCTTGGTCCAGTCGATGAAATGGAAACGGTCTTCGTTGCGGCGGTCTTCGATGGCGCGGTTCTTGGCGAAGGCATCGGGATCGAAGCCGCCGCATTCCACTGCCAGCGAGTGGTCGACGATCAGCTGCACCGGCACCACCGGGTTGACCTTGGCGGGGTCGCCGCCCTGGTCGGCAATGGCGTCGCGCAGGCCGGCCAGGTCCACCAGCGCGGTCTGGCCGAGGATGTCGTGGCACACCACGCGCGCCGGGAACCACGGGAAGTCGAGGTCGCGCTTGCGCTCGATCAGCTGCTTCAGCGAATCCGTCAGCGTGGCGGGATCGCAGCGGCGCACCAGGTTTTCTGCCAGCACGCGCGACGTGTACGGCAGCTTGTCGTAGGCACCCGGCTGGATCGCCTCGACGGCGGCGCGCGCGTCGAAGTAATCCAGCTTGGTGCCCGGTAGCGGTTTGCGGTTTGCAGAATTCATGGTGTAGGGAAATCGATATAGGTATGAAAAAGGGGTAGTGGCCCTGTGTCAGCGACCAGCTACCCCTTTGCCCACAGGCTCGGATTCAATGCAACCCGACGCGGGGCAATCCGGCAGCCGGTCTTACTTGCGATCCTTGATCGGCACGAACTTCAGGTTCTCCGGCCCGGTGTAGTTGGCGCTGGGGCGGATGATCTTGTTGTCGATGCGCTGCTCGATGATGTGCGCGGCCCAGCCCGAGGTGCGCGAGATCACGAACAGCGGCGTGAACATCGCGGTGGGCACGCCCATCATGTGGTAGCTGACCGCACTGAACCAGTCCAGGTTGGGGAACATCTTCTTGATGTCCCACATCACGGTTTCCAGCCGCTCGGCAATGTCGAACATCTTCATCGAGCCGGCGTCCTTCGACAGCTTCTTCGCCACTTCCTTGATCACCTGGTTGCGCGGGTCGCCGGTGGTGTACACCGGGTGGCCGAAGCCGATCACGACTTCCTTGTTCTCGACGCGGCGGGTGATGTCGGCCTGGGCCTCGTCCGGGTTGTCGTAGCGCTTCTGGATCTCGAACGCGACCTCGTTGGCGCCGCCGTGCTTGGGGCCGCGCAGCGCGCCGATCGCGCCGGCGATCGACGAGTACATGTCGGAACCGGTGCCGGCGATCACGCGCGCGGTGAAGGTCGAGGCGTTGAACTCGTGCTCGGCGTACAGGTTGAGCGAGGTGTTCATGGCGCGCTCCCACAGCGCCGACGGCTTCTCGCCGTGCAGCAGGTGCAGGAAGTGGCCGCCGATCGAGTCGTCGTCGGTTTCCACCTCGATGCGGCGGCCGTTGTGGCTGTAGTGGTACCAGTACAGCAGCATCGAGCCCAGGCTGGCCATCAGGCGGTCGGCGATATCGCGCGCGCCCGGGGTGTTGTGGTCTTCCTTCTCCGGCAGCACCGTGCCCAGCACCGACACGCCGGTGCGCATCACGTCCATCGGGTGCGCGCTGGCGGGCACCCATTCGAGCGCCGCCTTGACGTTGGCGGGCAGGCCGCGCAGGCTCTTGAGCTTGGCCTTGTAGGCGGCCAGCTCGGATTTGGTCGGCAGCTTGCCGTGCACCAGCAGGTGGGCGATTTCCTCGAATTCGCAGGTCTCGGCGATNTCGAGGATGTCGTAGCCGCGGTAGTGCAGGTCGTTGCCGGTGCGGCCGACGGTGCACAGCGCGGTGTTGCCGGCGGTCACGCCCGACAGCGCGACGGATTTCTTG
>NZ_AQUR01000090.1 GCF_000372525.1 Cupriavidus neocaledonicus | reverse complement strand
ACCAGGCGGCGCGTGTTGGGGCTGTCGCGGCCGGTGTACCAGCCCAGCGGCAGCTCGCCGGTCAGGTCCTTGATGATCTGCATGCCGATGCGCATGTGCTCGCGCTCGGTGGCTTCGTCGATGTTCTGGTAGTGGATCCAGCGCCAGCCGTGGCAGGCGATCTCGTGGCCCAGNTCGACGAAGGCGCGNGTCAGTTCCGGATGGCGCTGCAGCGCCATCGACACGCCGAAGATGGTCAGCGGCAGGCCGCGCTTTTCGAACTCGCGCAGGATGCGCCAGACGCCGGCGCGCGCGCCGTATTCGTAGATGCCCTCCATGCTCATGTGGCGGTCGGGGTAGGCCGCGGCGCCGACGATCTCGGACAGGAACTGCTCGGAAGCGGCGTCGCCGTGCAGCACGCAGTTTTCGCCGCCTTCTTCGTAGTTGAGCACGAACTGCAGCGCGACGCGCGCGCCGCCGGGCCAGCGGGCGTGCGGCGGGCGGGCGCCGTAACCGATCAGATCGCGGGGATAGCGGGACTGGAGCATGGTGGTGGAAGCGGACAAGGTGCGGGAAGACATGGGGTTCAGTTCAGGGCATAGGGGGCCAGCATGCCGGCATAGGCCTTGGGCAGCGGCCGTGCCCAGTCGCCGCGCTTGCTGGTGCCCAGCCGCACCGACACCAGCGCCTCGGCCAGCTTGACCGCGCACGACACGCCGTCGATCACCGGCGCGCCGATGGCGTCGGCGATCTCGTCGCACAGGTCGGTCATGCCGGCGCAGCCCAGTACGATGCATTCGCTGCGGTCTTCGGCCAGCGCCACCCGGCAGGCCTCGGTGATGATGCGGCGCGCATCGGAGCCGGGGCGCTCCAGCTCCAGCACCGGCAGGTCGCAGGCGCGCACGTTGTTGCAGAAGCGCTTCATGCCGTAGCGCTCGGCCAGGTGCCAGGCGATATTGCAGGTGCGTGCCAGCGTGGTGACCACGCTGAAGCTGCTGCCGACCACGCTGGCCATGTGCATGGCGGCCTCGGCGATGCCGATCACCGGGCCGCGCGCGACTTCGCGCGCGGCGTACAGGCCGGGGTCGCCGAAGCAGGCGATGACGTAGCCATCGACGCCTTCCTGCTCGCCGGCCAGGATCTCGTCGAGGATGCCCGGCACCGACAGGGCTTCGTCATAGTGGCTTTCGATCGAAGCCGGGCCCATGCGCGGGCTGACCGCGCTGATGCGCGTGCCGGGTGCCGCCACGGCGGCGGCGCACTGCCCGATCTTGTCGGTCATGCTCTGGGTGGTATTGGGGTTGATGATCTTCAGCTTCATGGACGCGGCTCGGTTCGGTGCGATCGTGTTCGTGGGTCGGTTCAGGGATGGATCGGCATCACGCCTGGCTGGCGGCGCGGCGGCCCAGGTGCCCGGCCATCATGCGCGGCGCCAGCTGCCGGTACAGCACCAGCGCGATGCCCATGCCGATAAACCAGCTGTAGTTGGCCGCCGCCTGCCAGGCCGGCACCACCACGCACAGGATCGGGATGATGGCCGCGGGAATCATGGTGGCCACGGCCGCCGGGTTGAAGCCGTTGCGGTACCAGTAGCGGCCGCGCGGATTCAGCGTGTACAGGTCATCGACCTGCACATGCTGGCGCCGCACCAGGTAGTAGTCGGCGATCAGGATGCCGAACAGCGGACCGATGAAGGCGCCCAGCACGTCCAGCGTGTAGTGGATCACCTGCGGGTTGTTGTACAGGTTCCACGGCGTGATGAAGATCGAAGCCACCGCGGCGATCATGCCGCCGGTGCGCCAGCTGATGTGCTTGGGCGACACGTTGGAGAAGTCGAACGCCGGCGAGACGAAGTTGGCGACGATGTTGATGCCGATGGTCGCCGTCATGAAGGTGAAGGCGCCCAGCAGCATGGCGAAGGTGCTGTCGATATGGCTGACGGTTTCGACCGGATCGGTGATCAGCTTGCCGAACACCGGCAGCGTGGCCGAGGTGGTGATCACGGTCAGCAGCGAGAAGCCCAGGAAGTTGACCGGCAGGCCCCAGAAGTTGCCGCGCTTGACCGACTTGAAATCCTTGGCATAGCGCGAGAAGTCACCGAAATTCAGCATCGGGCCGGAGAAGTACGACACCACCAGCGCGATCGCGCTCAGCATCACCGGCACCGCTTCCCAGCCGGTGTACTTGACGAAGCTCAGCGTGAAGTTGACGTTCTCCCAGCCGGCCTTGTTCACCAGCCAGATCGCCAGCGCGATCATCACCACGTACACCGCCGGGCCGGCCCAGTCGATGAACTTGCGGATGGTCTCCATGCCGGTCCAGAACACCAGCGCCTGCAACACCCATAGCACCATGAAGGCGGCCCAGCCGAGCGTCGACAAGCCGGCGAAGCCATGCAGCCTGACGTCGGCGTATGGCGCCAGTGCCGGGAAGAAGTGCAGCGCCAGCACCAGGAAGGCGCTCGACGCGAGATAGGTCTGGATGCCGTACCACGCCACCGCGATCAGCCCGCGGATGATGGCCGGGATATTGGCGCCGAGCACGCCGAACGAGGCCCGGCAGATGACCGGATAAGGCGTGCCGGTCACCTGGCTGGGCTTGGCCACCAGGTTGCAGAAATACTGCACGATCACGATCCCCACCAGCAGCGACACCAGCACCTGCCAGCTGGTCAGCCCCAGTGCGAACAGGCTGCCCGCGGTGATATAGCCGCCGACGCTGTGCACGTCGGACATCCAGAACGCAAAGATGTTGTAGGTGCCCCAGGTCTGCTTGCGCAACGGGGCCAGGTCCTCATTGGTCAGGCGTTCGTCATAGCTGGGCTTGATCAGGGCATTGCCGTGTGCGGCATGCCCGCCCTGCGCCTGCGCTGCGTCGGCGGGGGTTGCGGTGGTTTGCATCATCTGAGTCTCCTGGCAGATGTGTGTCTTGACGATAGGCGACGCGCGGCCCTTCGGGGCTCTGTGCGGTGCGCCAGGGGGTGTTTAATGTGTCTACTAAATTGTCTACAAAATTGGTTATGGGTGTAGACGATGTTGTAGATCACGGATTCTCGATTGTCAACATTCGTTTTCCCTGAAGTTGGGGGGCGGGGGGGCGTTAGTGGGTGGGGATGTATGCGGTGGACTTCGTGGATGCTCCGACCCTCACCCCCGGCCCTCTCCCGCGAGCGGGAGAGGGAGCAAACAAGCGGGAGGGGAGAGTCCTTTGGGCTCTTCCGCGACAGCGCCGTGCGAGCGCAGCGACGCACTCTGTGCCGAGACGTAGATCTGAGACAGGGAGCGCGCGCAGCGCAGCCGAAGGCGTCCCACCGATAGCGCGAGCAGCAGGCTGCCTACACCCTGTTGGGATCGTTCAAAAGTGGGTGATCAAAGGCACTGGCCCTGACTCAAATAGCGTAGCAGGGTCGAACAGGCAAACACGCCCAAACGGAAAGCACCACCGCCCGAACCACCAACGCCGTGGAATTGATTGCCAGCCGCATAGGCGACGCGTTTCTTGCCTGCTTCTTGTCGCTCGGACAAGAAGTAGGTCGCCGGCTGCGCCGGCGAAACAGCCGCGCCCGCCAAGCACGACAAACCAACCAACCGCCGCACCCCAGGCACAGGATGAACCAACAAAAAACCCGCTCCAGAGAGCGGGTGTCATTGCGCGCGTGCGGAAAACTTCAATACGCGATCTTCGCTGTCAAACTGACGCTGCGCGGATCCGCCGGCTGGATGTAGTTTTCGTACTGGAAGCCCCAGTAGCGCTTGTTGGTCACGTTGTTCAGCGCGGCGCGCAGCGTCAGGTCCTTGCCGGCGACGCGGGTGCTGTAGCTGGCGCCGAGGTTGAACACCGTGTAGCCGCCGGCGTCGAGCGTATTGCCGGCATTGAGCTTGGTGCTGCCGGTGTATTTGCCGTCGACGCCCAGGCGCAGGCCCGGCACGAACGGCACCCGGTAGCTGACGCGGCCGGCCATGATGAAGCCGGGTGCGCCGGCGACGCGGTTGCCGCTGTTGGCCACGCCCTTGTCGTAGTACGAATCGAGATACATCGCGCTGGCGCCGAACTCCCATTGCGCGCCCAGGCGGTACACGCCGGCCAGCTCCAGGCCCTGGTAGATCGAGGTGCCGTCCTGCTGGCGCGTCGGCACGCCGCCGCTGATGCTGTCGTATTCGGCGCCGCGCTCGATGCGGAAGGCCGCGGCGGTCGCGCTCCACGCGGTCTGGTCGGCCTTGACGCCGATTTCGTACTGCTTGCTGCGGATCGGGCTGAGCAGCTGGCGCGCGTTGGTGTAGCCGTCCGGCACGATCGAGCCGGGCTCCAGCGCCTCGACATAGCTGGCATAGACCGTGGCCGTCGGCACCGGCTTGAACATCAGCGCCAGCGTCGGCGTGACCACGCCGCTCTTGCTGTAGCTGGAGGTGACCGGCACATAGCCGTTCTGCTCGAAGTTGGTCACGCGCAGGCCGGCCAGCACCGACCAGCGCTCGCTCAGCTGCACGGTGTCGCTGGCGAATACCGACTTCTGCGTGATGTCGCTGTTGCGCACCTTGTTGAAGGCGGTCGAGCTGTAATACGTGTTGGTGTTCGGCGCGAAGATATTGCCGGTGCCGATGACGTCGCCGAAGCCATTGTTGTCATAGCGGTCGATCTGCTTCTGCCACGACAGGCCCGTCACCAGCTGGTGGCCGAACGGGCCGGTGCGGAACTTGCCCTCCAGCATCGCCTGCCATTGCCCCACCTGCTGGTTCTGCGCGGTGTCGTAGCGCTGGTCGATATAGTCGCCGGCCTGGTTCAGCAGGTTGTAGGTGCTTTCATTGCGGCTGCGGTTGACCTTGGTGAAGCTGTAGCTGGTGCTGACCGCCCAGTCCGGATTGATCTGGTAACGCAGGCCGGTGCTGTACAGCTGCAGGTTGGTGTTCAGGTGCTGGTCGGCACCCGCGAAGTTGCGGATGCGCCCGGATACCGTGCCCGGCAGCGCCGTATCGCCATAGCTCCACAGGCTGAACGAGGGCATCTGGCCGGTGGCGCGGCGGTCCTGGTAGATCGAGTCGAAGTTCCAGGTCAGGTCCTTGGTCAGGCGCGCGTCCAGCCCCAGCGACACGCTGTCGCGCCGGATGTTGCGCGCGTTGTACGGGGTGCCTTCCTCGTGCGTCGCGTTCAGGCGGTAGCCGAACATGTTGTCGGGGCCGGCGCGGCCGCCCAGATCGACGTGCTCGCTCCACACGTTGGCGGCACGGTAGCCCAGTTCGAACGACGCCGTGAAGGTGTCGGTCGGCTTCTTGGTGACGTAGTTGACGATGCCGCCCGGCGTGGCGAAGCCGTACATAAAGCCCGGCAGGCCCTTGAGCAGCTCCACCTGCTCCATGTGCTCGTAGGGCAGCGTAATGCCGTAGGCCACGAACGGCAGGCCGTTGATCTTGAAGCCGTTCTGCCAGTCGATCTGCAGGCCGCGCACGCTCAGGTAGCTGGACCAGCTGTTGTAGCCGTTGCCGTTGTCGCTGACCGACGCGTCCATGGTGAAGACGTCGCCGAGCTTGGCCACCTGGCGCTCGGCCAGGTCTTCGCCGGTGACGATGGTGGTGGAGTACGGCGTGTCCAGCTGCGTGCGCGAGCCCAGCGCGCCGGTGCTGGCCTTTTTCTCAAGCTGCAGGCCGGCATCGTCCACCGCCGAGGCGCTCACGGTCACCGCCGGCAGCGAGGCCGCAGCGGCCGGCGCTGCGGCTTGCTGCGCCAGCGCGGCCGTCGCCGGAAAGCCGGCGAGCACGGCAAGTTGCGCCATCACGGCGAGATGGCGGGGTTGGGGGGCGCGCGCACGCGCGGCGCGAAGGACTTGGCGGCTCATGGTGGGACAGCAGAAGACAGGCAGGCCTGTATGTAAATGTCAATACAAATGCGAATAATTCGCATTTCGGAAAAGACCGAATGATGCCCACGCGCGCGCCCTGGCGTCAAGGCGGCAGGATGGGGTTTGTGGTGAAAGCAACGGCGGATGGTGGCCGGTCCGGGCGTGCGCAGGTCCCGACAAGATCATGACCCGCGGCGTGCCGACGGCGCGGCACCGGTACCTGGTACCGCATTGGACTGGCGCCTCGGCCAACAGACAGCGCCGGCGCAGCGGAGACCGCCGGCGCTGGCCGATACCTGCGGATCCCGCCCGGCCTCAAAGCGTGCGGCAGTCGCGGTCCGGGACTGCGTTGCGGTTCAGTACGAAACGCTCGCCGGATAGACGACCAGCGCCGGATGGTTGCGCGCCGACGTGGGCCATTGGGGGCGGGTCGCGCCGGGGATGCGCATGGTCCGCGGCGCATTGACCAGTGTGACGGGAATGGGCGAGCGCCGCATGATCCTGGCGGGAACGCCGGCGCCGGCGAGCGCCAGGATGCGCGACCAGCACGACACGCCCAGCAGGATGCCGTCGCATGCGCAGGCCCTGGCCGCGCTGATGATGGTCTGCACAGGCGTGCCGACGCCAATCTGCGCCACATGCTTTACGCCTGAGTCGGCGAGGATGTCGGCAGCCCTGGCAAGTACCGCTTCGCCGGCTTGCCGTTCCCGCTCGCGCAGTTCGGCAAGCGAATGATAGGCGCTGGCACGCCCATGTTCGATCGGACGTTGCACGTTGAGCAGCACCACCTCGGCAGCGCAGCCTTCTGTGCAGAGGAAGGCTGCGTGGCGGACGGCCCATAGCGAACTGTCCGAGTCGTCGGCAACAACGAGTAGCTTGATCATGTCGGTCTAGAAGGATTGATATGCCGGGACCGTTGTGCGGGGCCACGCTGCAGTACCGGTAGCGTATGCAAGTCTGCGTTTACCGCGCATCAATAAATGGCTGCCGCACGTAAAGATCCGATAAAGACGGAGGCGAAGCCGCGGCACCGCTGTTGCGCCCTCGGAACGGCAAGCGGTGCGGGGCCAGACGCCGCGGGGGGCTGCCCGCGTGTGGCATGAAGGGTCCGGCAAAGATCTTCGGCACCGCGCAATGCTGCGGCCGGCGCGGCGCGCGCAAGCCCGGTCTTTATACGTTCTTTATACGTTTGCGCCGCCTTTATACCCAGTTTTTACGACGCCCTCGCTAAGCTCCAAGCCTGAGTTGCTCTGAGGTGTTTTGTCATGGACTGGATCTATCTGATCGTATTGCTTGGGCTCGCTGCCCTGAGCGCGGCGTTGTTGGGGCTTTGCATCAGGCTCGCACCTGACGCAACGGGGGCCACTGCGCCTGGCGCCCAGCACATCCCGTTGCCGGACACGGACGGCACAACTGACAGGGGGCTGTGATGGCGTGGACCGACCTGCTCGGCGGCGCGCTGGCTGTCGCCGTCTTCGTTTACCTCCTCGTTGCGCTGTTCCGGCCGGAGAAATTCTGATGTCATCGCAATTCGTGGGTCTGCTGGCCCTGTATCTGGCCATCCTGCTGGCATGCGCGCCGTTCCTCGGGCGCTATATCCGGCGTGCGGTGGAGGATGACCGCTATGCCCTGACGGGGTGGGGACGCCCGCTCGAGCGGCTGCTGTATCGCCTGGGCGGTGTGCGTCCGGATGCCGGGATGGGATGGAAACACTACGCCATCGCGGTGGTAGCGTTCAACCTGCTTGGCGTGCTTGCGGTCTACGCGCTCCAGCGCCTGCAAGGGATGCTGCCGCTCAACCCGCAAGGCTTCGGCGCGGTGTCGCCGGACTCCGCGTTCAATACGGCCATCAGCTTCGTCTCCAATACCAACTGGCAGGGCTATGCGGGCGAGTCCACCATGGCTTACCTGACCCAGATGCTCGCGCTGACCGTGCAGAATTTCCTGTCCGCGGCGACCGGCATTGCCGTGGTGTTCGCGCTGATCCGCGGCTTTGCGCGGCAGAGCACCGTCACCATCGGCAATTTCTGGGTCGATCTGACCCGGATCACGCTGTACGTGCTGGCGCCGCTCGCCACGGTGATTGCGCTGGCCCTGGTCAGTCAGGGCGTGATCCAGAACTTCGACGCCTATCGGGAAGTCAGCCTGGTTGCGCCGGTGGAATACAGCCAGCCCAAGGTCGACGCTGCCGGGCAACCGGTACTCGATGCCGGGCACCAGCCGGTGACCGAGGCGGTGACGACGGACAGGCAGACGCTGGCGATGGGCCCCGTGGCTTCGCAGGAAGCCATCAAGATGCTCGGCACCAACGGCGGCGGGTTCTTCAACGCGAACTCCGCGCATCCCTTTGAAAACCCCAACGGGCTTGCCAACCTCATCGAGATGCTGGCGATTTTCCTGATCCCGGCCGCGCTGTGCTTCACCTTTGGCGAGATGGTGGGTGACAGGCGGCAGGGGATAGCGGTGCTCGCGGCGATGGCGGTGATCTTCGTCGCCATGGCCAGTGTGGCAGGCATCGCCGAGCAAATGGCCAATCCTGCCCTGGCGGGCTTGTCTGTCGACCATGCCGGCTCGCTGCTGCAGGGGGGCGGCAACATGGAAGGCAAGGAAACCCGTTTCGGTATCGCCGCGTCGGCGTTGTTTGCCACCATCACCACGGCTGCGTCGTGCGGCGCGGTCAATGCCATGCACGACTCCTTTACCGCCATTGGCGGCGGGGTCCCCATGCTGCTGATGCAACTGGGCGAGGTGGTGTTCGGCGGCGTGGGTTCGGGCCTGTACGGCATGCTCGTGTACGCATTGCTGGCGGTGTTTATTGCCGGCCTGATGATCGGCCGCACGCCCGAGTACCTCGGCAAGAAGATCGAAACCTACGAGATGAAGATGACCGCGGTGGCGATCCTGGTCACGCCGCTGCTGGTGCTGCTCGGCACATCGGCCGCGGTGATGACCGAAGCGGGCCGCGCCGGGGTGTTCAATCCCGGCACGCACGGGTTCTCCGAGATCCTGTATGCGTTGTCGTCCGCGGCGAACAACAACGGCAGCGCCTTCGCCGGCCTGTCGGCCAACACGCCGTTCTACAACACGCTGCTGGCGGCGGCAATGTGGCTCGGACGCTTCTGGATCATCATCCCGGTGCTCGCCCTGGCGGGCTCGCTGGCGGCCAAGCGACGCGTGCCGGTAAGCGGCGGCACCATGCCCACGCACGGCCCGCTGTTCGTGGCGCTGCTGGTTGGCACGGTTCTGCTGGTGGGAGCGCTGACCTATGTGCCAGCGCTGGCACTCGGACCGGTTGCCGAGCAACTTCAGGGCGCCGTGACCGCAACCCAACCGGCGACCCACTGACCCAGTGATATCAGGCATTCCTGCGCGCCTGGCACCTGCGGCCCGAGCGGGCTACGCGCCGGCGCTTACGGAGGATTGCGGAGAAACCATGCAACACGATTCGATGGCCCAGACGGCCAAAGGCAAGGGCACGGCGCCCGACACAACCGTTTCCAGGCCTGCGCAAGCGCAGGGAGCGGCTGCCGCCGGCACGCAGCACGCCGCCCACCACCACGCTCATCATCCACACCGGCCGAGCTCGCGCGGGATGCTTGCGCCGGAATTGGTAAGGCCAGCGCTTGCGGCGGCGTTCAGAAAGCTGTCGCCACGCGACCAGTTGCGCAACCCGGTCATGTTCGTCGTCTATGTCGGCAGCATCCTGACGACGATCCTGTTCCTGCGCGCGCTGTTCGAGCCCGCGCCCGCCGCAGGCAGCGAGACCGCGGGCTTCATCCTGGCGGTGGCGATCTGGCTGTGGTTCACGGTGCTGTTCGCCAACTTTGCCGAGGCGCTGGCGGAGGGGCGCAGCAAGCAACAGGCGCAGGCACTGCGGGGACTGAAGACGACCGTGACCGCGCGCGTGCTGAGGGACGGCAAGCGCGGCGGCGCCACCGAGCCGCGGGCTGCTACCGCCCTGCGGCGCGGCGACGTCGTGCTGGTGGAAGCGGGCGACATGATTCCCGGCGACGGCGAGGTCATCGACGGCGTGGCTTCGGTTGACGAGAGCGCCATCACCGGGGAGTCGGCGCCGGTGATTCGCGAATCCGGTGGCGATTTCTCGTCGGTGACGGGCGGCACGCGCGTGCTGTCGGACTGGATCGTGGTGCGCATCACCACCAATCCCGGCGAAAGCTTCATCGACCGCATGATTACCATGGTGGAAGGTGCCAAGCGGCAGAAGACGCCGAACGAACTGGCCCTGACCATCCTGCTGGTCGGCCTGACCCTGGTGCTGCTGCTGGCCACGGCCACGCTGCAGCCGTTCTCGCTCTATGCCGTGCTGGTGACCAAGGCCGGTGTCCCCGTGACGATGACCGTACTGGTGGCGCTGCTGGTGTGTCTCATACCCACGACCATCGGCGGCCTGCTGTCCGCCATCGGCGTCGCCGGCATGAGCCGGATGATGGAAGCGAACGTGATCGCCACCTCGGGCCGCGCGGTCGAGGCCGCCGGGGACGTGGACGTGCTGCTGCTCGACAAGACCGGCACCATTACCCATGGCAACCGCCAGGCCGCGCACTTCATCCCGGCGCCGGGCGTGTCGCTGCTGCAGCTCGCGGAAGCGGCCTGGCTGTCGTCGCTGGCCGATGAAACCCCGGAAGGCCGCAGCATCGTGTCGCTGGCGCGGCAGCAACCCGGCATCGGCCTCGTCGCGCCGCAGAGCACCGCACTGCCGGTATTCGTGCCATTCAGCGCGCAGACGCGCATGAGTGGCATCGATCTCGCGCACGGCGACGGCGCCCGGCAGGTGCGCAAGGGCGCGGCCGATGCGGTGCGGCGCTACGTGACCGAGCACGCCGGCAAGTTTCCGGACGCCGTGATGCAGGCCGTGGACGACGTGGCACGCGCCGGCAGCACGCCCCTGGTGGTGGCCGATGCCAGCGGTACGTCGGTGCGCGTGCTCGGCGTGATCGAGTTGAAGGACATCGTCAAGACCGGCATTCGCGAACGCTTCGGCGAACTGCGCAAGATGGGGATCAGGACGGTGATGATCACCGGCGACAACCGCCTGACCGCGGCGTCGATTGCCGCCGAAGCGGGCGTGGATGACTTCCTTGCCGAGGCCACGCCCGAGGCCAAGCTCAGGCTGATCCGCCAGTATCAGGCGGATGGCCGCCTGGTCGCCATGACCGGAGACGGTACCAACGACGCCCCGGCGCTGGCGCAGGCCGACGTTGCCGTGGCGATGAACAGCGGCACGCAGGCCGCCAAGGAGGCCGGTAACATGGTCGACCTGGACAGCAATCCGACCAAGCTGATCGAAATCGTCGAGATCGGCAAGCAGATGCTGATGACGCGCGGATCGCTGACGACCTTCAGCGTTGCCAATGACATCGCCAAGTATTTCGCGATCATCCCGGCAGCGTTCGCCACGACCTATCCTCAGCTCAACCTGCTCAATGTCATGGGCCTGGCGACGCCGGCGTCGGCAATCATGTCGGCGGTGATCTTCAATGCACTGATCATCGTCGTCCTGATTCCCCTGGCCCTGAAGGGCGTGGTCTACCGGCCCCTTGGCGCCGCGGTGCTGCTGCGGCGCAACCTGGTGATCTACGGCCTTGGCGGCATCCTGGTGCCGTTCGCCGGCATCAAGCTGATCGACATGATCCTTGCCCTGTTCGGCTGGGTCTGACTTTTCCCGGAGTACACATGAATCCTCAAGCGCAATCACCGCAAGCGCCGCTTCAGCCGGCCATGCCGGCCCCGGCGCCGGTGCAGGGCGGGCTGTTCCGGCCCATGATCGCGGTCTTCGTTGCCTTGTCGCTGGTGACTGGCCTGCTTTATCCGGGCGTGATCACCGGCATCGCGAAAGCCGTGTTCCCGCACCAGGCGGGGGGCTCGCTGATCGGCAAGGACGGCAAGACCGTGGGATCCGAACTGATTGGCCAGCCGTTCTCCGACCCTGGATACTTCTGGGGCCGCTTGTCCGCGACGGCGCCGATGCCATTCAACGCGTCGGCGTCGGCCGGATCGAACCTGGGTCCGAACAATGCCGCGCTGACCGATGCCGCCCGCGCCCGCATCGAGGCGTTGCGCGCCGCCGAGCCGGGCAACGCGGCGCCGGTGCCCGTGGACCTGGTCACGGCCTCGGGCAGCGGCCTGGACCCGCACATCAGTCCGGCCGCCGCCGGATACCAATCGGCCCGCGTCGCCCGCGCCCGGGGTATCCCGCTGGAGCAGGTCAGGCAGTTGATCGCCGCCAATACCGACGTGCCGCTGCTGGCGGTGCTGGGTGATCCCGGTGTGAACGTGCTGAAGCTGAACCTCGCGCTCGACGGTGTTGCACCGATCCGCTGACGCGGTCACCATAGCAGGGATGAAACAGTGCGGCCTTTACCGGGCCACGGCCACGGATGAGCCCCCTCATGTCTGATGCAGAATTCCGCGTCGCCGGCGCGCGCCCCGATCCGGACGCGCTGCTGCAAATGGTGCAGGCCGAAGGGGAACGGTCGGCACGCGGCAAGCTCAGGGTTTACTTCGGCGCGTCGGCTGGCGTCGGCAAGACCTTCGCCATGCTGACCGCGGCGCGAGCCGCGGCGCAACAGGGTACCGATGTCGTCATCGGCATCGTCGAGACCCATGGCCGCGCGGAGACCGAAGCGCTGATCTCCGGTATCGAACGGCTGGCGATGAAGGACGTGCCGTATCGCGAGCGCGTGCTCAAGGAGTTCGACCTGGACGCGGCGCTGGCCCGCCATCCGTCCCTGATCCTGGTTGATGAACTGGCGCATTCGAATGCGCCAGGCAGCCGCCATCCCAAGCGCTGGCAGGATATCCAGGAACTGCAGGGCGCCGGCATCGACGTCTGGACGACCGTCAATGTCCAGCATCTCGACAGCCTGAACGAAGCGGTCGGGGGCATCACCGGCATCCGCGTCTGGGAAACCGTTCCCGACACGGTCTTCGACAGCGCCGACGAGGTCGTGCTGGTCGACCTGCCAGCCGATGAACTGCTGCGTCGCATGAAGGAAGGCAAGGTTTACCTGCCGGAGCAGGCCCGGCATGCGGCGCGCAATTTCTTTCGCAAAGGCAACCTGATCGCCCTGCGCGAACTGGC
This sequence comes from Cupriavidus neocaledonicus, assembly GCF_000372525.1. Lineage (GTDB taxonomy): Bacteria > Pseudomonadota > Gammaproteobacteria > Burkholderiales > Burkholderiaceae > Cupriavidus > Cupriavidus neocaledonicus. The sequence continues at coordinate 112,401 of NZ_AQUR01000090.1, read as the reverse complement.
GTTGCGGCGTACCGCCGATCGTGTCGACGACGACGTGCGGGCCTGGCGGCAGGCGCAAGCCGTGCAGGCGGTCTGGCGCACGCGCGAAGCCGTTCTGGCCTGCATCGGCAGCGGCGACGATGCCGAGCAGGTGGTCAAGAGCGCGCGACGCCTGGCGGGGCAACTGGACTGCGACTGGCATGTGGTCACGATCGCCACGCCGCGGCTGGCGCCGCCATCCGCGGCCGGCAAGGCCCGGCTGCAAGCGGCCATGCACCTGGCCGAGGAACTCGGCGCGCGGACGGAGACCCTGGCGGGCAATGACATGGTGCAGGCCGTGGTCGGCTACGTGCGCCGCCATAACCTGACCAAGGTGGTGATCGGACGGGCACCGGCGGACTGGCGTCGTGGCGGCGCCTCGCTGGCCGAGCGCGCCCGTTCGCTGCTGGCGCTGGCGCTGTCGCCTTTCGTCAGCGCGCCGGCCTGGCTGTTCGGCCGCCGCAGTTTTGCCGATGCGCTGGCGATCGGCTGTCCGGAAGTCGACATCATCCGGGTCGCCGCCGATACCACGCGTGCCGACATCCGGCCGCGCCACGCGGCGCAGGAAGCGGAACCGGGCGAACCGCAGCCGGGCGCCACGCGCAAGGACTACGCCTGGGCGGTGGTCTGGTGCGCCTGTGCCACGATGTTGTCGGCATTGGCATTCCCGTGGTTCGATGTCGTCAACATCGCGATGCTGTTCCTGGCGGCAGTCGTCGGCGTCGCGCTGCGTCACGGCCGCGGGCCCGCCGCACTCGCATCCGTCCTGGCGGTGGCCGCCTTCGATTTCTTCTTTGTACCGCCACGGCTGTCATTTGCCGTGAGCGACGTGCAGTACCTGCTGACCTTCCTGGTCATGCTCTCTGTCGGGCTGGTCATTGGCCAACTGACTGCCGGGCTGCGCGAGCAGGCCCGCCTGGCGGTTCAGCGCGAGGAAGACGCGCGCACCTTGTACGAACTGGCGCGCGAGTTGTCCGGCGCCCTGATGCCAGACCAGATCGTTTCGATCGGCAGCCGCTTCCTGCGGGCGGCGTTCGATGCCAGTTCCGCCTTTTTCCTGGTGTCGCCGCAGGGGCGGCTGTTGCCGCCCGTGTCGGACGCCAGCCAGCACGATGCGACCGTGCGTACCGATTCGATTGACCGCATACTGGCCGAATGGGTCTTTACGCATGGCCAGCCCGCCGGTACCGGCACTCACACGTTGCCGGGCAGCACCGTGCTGTACCTGCCGCTCAAGGCGCCCATGCAGACTCGCGGCGTGCTCGCGGTCGAGCCCGCGGCATCGCGCGCGTTTGCGCAGCCGGCGCTGCGCCGCCAGGTGGATGTGTTCTGCACGCTGATCGCAATCGCCATCGAGCGGCTACACTATGTCGAGGTCGCGCAGCAAGCGCTGCTGTCGATGGAATCGGAGCGACTGCGCAGCTCGCTGCTGGCCGCCGTGTCGCATGACCTGCGTACGCCGCTGACCAGCCTGATCGGCATGGCCGAGACCCTGCAGCGCGGCAGTCCGCCGCTGGCGCCGGCGGTGGACCAGATGGTATCCGCGATGCTGGAACAGGCCAGGCGGATGAGGACGATGGTGGTCAACCTGCTGGATATGGCGAGACTGCAAGGTCCCGATGTCCGCGTCACCAAGGAATGGCAGTCGGTGGAGGAACTGGTCGGCGCCAGCCTTGCCTCGATGCGCGAGGCGCTGGCCGGCCATCGCGTCGTGGTGGCAGACCTGTCGGCCGTGCCGCTGGTCGAATGCGACGCGGTACTGATCGACCGCGTGCTCTGCAACCTGTTGGAGAACGCGGCCAAGTACACGCGCGCGGGCACCGAGATCCGGATTGCGGCCGCGGTGGCCCAGGATGACATCCGGATTTCGGTGGAGGACGACGGCCCCGGCGTACCCACGGGCAAGGAACGGCAGATTTTCGAGAAGTTCACGCGCGGCGAACGCGAATCTGCCACGGCAGGCGTCGGGCTCGGCCTTGCCGTCTGCGAGGCCATCATGCTGGCGCATGGCGGTCGTATCTGGGTCGAGCCTGCGCATCGCCCCGATCTGCCGGTGGGGGCCCACGGCCGGGCCGGAGCGCGCTTTACCATCGCACTGCCGCGCGGCAATCCGCCTGCGCTCGAGCCTGAGCCGGCGGATGCCTGAAGTGCGGTACACCCAAGGAGAGAAGGTCATGCCGTTCGATTTTTCCCCCACCATCCTGCTGGTCGAAGACGAGCCGCATATCCGGCGCTTCGTTCGCTCGACGCTCGAGGCGGAGGGCTGCACGGTATGCGAGGCGGAAACGCTCAGGCGCGGCTTGATCGAGGCCGGGACGCGCCAGCCAGACCTTGTCATTCTCGACCTGGGGCTGCCGGACGGCGATGGCGTGCAGTTGATCGGCGAGGTGCGAACCTGGACCCATGTGCCGATTCTGGTGCTGTCCGCCCGCAGTGGCGAAGCCGACAAGGTTGGCGCGCTGGATGCCGGTGCCGACGACTACCTGACCAAGCCGTTCAGCGTCGCCGAGCTGACCGCGCGCTTGCGCGTGCTGCTGCGCCGACATGCCAAGGCCAATCCGCAGGGGTCTTTCCAGATTTCGTTTGGCGACGTGCACGTCGACCTGTCCAACAGGACGGTGACGCGTTCCGGCCAGGCCGTGCATCTGACCCCGATCGAATATCGCTTGCTGGCGGTATTGATCGCGCATCGCGGCAAGGTCATGACGCACCGCGAACTGCTGCGCGAAGTCTGGGGCCCGGCGCAGTCCGAAAGCAGCCAGTACCTGCGGGTCTACATGGGACACCTGCGGCACAAGCTCGAAGCCGACCCGGCGCAACCCGCCCATCTGCTGACCGAGATCGGCCTGGGCTACCGGTTCGCGGGATAGACCCCGGGAAAGCCAGGATCTTTATGGGATTTACACGCAGGCGTGGCAGTCTTTTGATACCGTTTTTAGCCGTCTGCGCCTATCGTGGCGAGGCTCCCGCTTCGGGAGTTCCTTCAACTCTCGCCAAACGAAAATGACTTTCCTGCGCCAGACCTCCGGTGCGCTGCTTGTCTGCGCCGTACCTGCCCTTACGCTGTTTGCTGCCTGCCCCGCCATGGCGCAATCGCAGCCTGAAGCCGAAACGCCGACGCACGCGTTCAGCGCCAACGTCTCGGTGGCAACCGACTACCGCTACCGTGGCCTGATGCAGACCAACCGCCGGCCTGCCATCCAGGGCGGCTTCGACTACAGCCATGCCAGCGGTTTTTACCTGGGCAACTGGAACTCCAGCATCAGCTGGCTGGGCGACAGCAACGCGGAAGTATCGGCGCCGATCGAGATGGACTTCTACGGCGGCTACAAGGGCATGATTGGCACGGACTGGAGCTACGACGTCGGCGTGCTGCAGTACTTCTATCCGGGCGACTATCCGGCAGGCTACACGCGACCCTATACCACCGAGCTCTACGCCGGCCTGGGATATGGCCCGGTGACGCTGAAGTACTCCTATGCGCCGACCAACCTGTTCGGGTTCGCGGACAGCAAGCATAGCTGGTACGTCGACCTGTCGGCGAACGTGCCGCTCAATGTCTGGGGCCTGACGCTGAATACGCATGTCGGCTATCAGAAGGTGCAGGTGGCCAACGCATCGTATGTGGACTGGAGGATCGGCCTGACCAAGGACCTGGGCAAGGGCTTCGCGCTGGCGGTGGCCTATATCGATACCAATGCCGACAAGGCCGTGTACACCAATGCCAAGGGCCGCTACATGGGCCGTGGTACGGCGTGGGCGTCGCTGACCAAAACGTTCTGAGCGTTCGTGTCGCCGGTGCCGGTCTTGATGCCGATTTGATGGCGCCGCCCCCAATCCTTGCATCAAATTTAGACGTCGCTCGCTAGCATAAGGCTATGTCCAACATGCGACCCGCACGCGCGGGTTCACATCAACATGCGACCTTCAAGCCTGGCGGTTGATACGGTTCCCCGACGTCCCACCTCGCGCCGCGGCGAAAGCGCCGTCGCCGCGCCGCGCAAGGTTCCCTTGCCGGCGCCCGCGCGGATCCGGCTGCGCCTTGGCGTGTCTTCCGTCGAGGTGTTTGCCTTGCGCCGGACGCTGCACCAGGTGCTCGGTGGACGCATCCGCGTCTACGTGGTGAGCGTGGACTACCGGCACGGGGAAACCACGATGCACGTGGACCTGGCCCGCGCCGATCGCGACGCGGCCATGCATGCCATCATGACGGCGTTGCCGGCAGCGGAATTCGGCGCCACGACGGCGCTGGGGGACGACCATGTGGCGCACTGAAGAAGAGGCCTTCACCGGTCCCGCCGTGCAGTCCTGCACCGCGACCGAAGCGGCCGGCATCGGTGCGAATCCGCGCCGCTCGCCATGGGGCGTGTGGGTGCCCATGGTCACGCCGATGCGTGGCGGCGCGCTGGACCTGGCGGGCGCAGCCCGGCTGGCCGAGCATTACGTCGAGGCGGGCGTGAACGGCCTGATCATCCTGGGTACGACGGGCGAGGGTAGCCTGCTTTCCTGCCGCGAGCGGCAAGCCTTCACGGCGGCGGTGCTCGAAGCCGTCCATGGCGAGCTGCCGGTGATGGCCGGCGTAGGCGCCGTCGATACGCGTGCGGTGTGCGCGCAGGTGGCTGAACTGGATGCCTTCGATCTGGCGGGCTACCTGGTGCCGCCGCCGTACTACCTGCGGCCCTCCGACGAAGGCCTTGTCTGGCATTTTGGCGAGGTGGCGCGCGCAACCGGCCGCCCGCTGATGCTGTACAACGTGCCGAAGCGAACGGGTTGTCCGATGTCGCCTGCGCTGATCGCAACGCTGTTGGCGCACCCGCGGATCGTGGCGGTCAAGGAGTGCGACCGCGCCGGTTTGCAGGCATCTGGCAGCGATCCGCATGTTGCCGTGCTGTGCGGCGAGGATGCGGCCTTGCTCGATCACCTGCTGGCCGGCGGGGCAGGCATTGTCGCCGCGTCCGCCCATATCCGTCCGGACCTGTTCGTGCGCCTGCTGCAGCTGGCGCAGACCGGGCGCCTGCGCGCAGCCCGTGCCTTGTTTGCCAGGCTTGCCCCGCTGGTCTCGCTGCTGTTCGAGGAGCCGAACCCCGCACCGGTCAAGGCGGCCCTGGCGCTATCCGGCGTGATTGCCCCGGAAACCAGGCTGCCGTTGCAGCCGGCAAGCGCTGCGCTGGTCCACCGGCTGGAACACGCCATGGCCCTGCTCCCCTAGTGCCGCCACGCCGCGGCCCGCCCGTCCGCGGCGGTCCGGCGGCGCGTCACGGGATTACCGCTTGCCGTCTTTCGCGTACACGCGCTCGCCGGCCACCCACGTCTCGAGCACCTGCGTCTTCCAGATGTCGGCAGGCTTGACCTTGAACAGGTCCTGGTCCACCAGGATAAAGTCCGCCCACTTGCCCGGCTCGAGCGAGCCCAGCGTCTTCTCCTGGTGCTCGGCGTAGGCCGCGTCAAGCGTGAAGGCGCGGAAGGCCTGCGCCAGGGTCATGGCTTCTTCGGCATGCCAGCCCTGGATCGGGCGGCCTTCATGGTCGGTGCGGGTCACCGCCGCGTGCAGGCCGTAGAACGGGTTGGCCGATTCCACCGGGAAGTCCGAACCGCCCGCGATCACGGTGCCTTGCCCGAGCAGCGTCTGCCAGGCGTAGGCACCCTTGATGCGGTCCTTGCCGACGCGGTCTTCGGCCATGTTCATGTCGCTGGTCGCGTGCGTGGGTTGCATCGACGCGATCAGGTCCAGGCCCTTGAAGCGCGGGATGTCCGGCAGCGCGATCACCTGCGCGTGCTCGACGCGGTTGCGCAGTTCGCGCCCGCCCACCTCCCGGTAGGCCGCTTCCATGGCGTCCAGCACCTGGTGGTTGGTGGCGTCGCCGATGGCGTGGATGTTGACCTGGTAGCCGGCCTTGATCGCGGTCTTGACCGCGGCCTGCATGGCGGCATCGCTCATGAACAGCAGGCCGCTGTGCACGTGGTCGTCCGAGTACGGTGCCATCAGCGCCGCGCCGCGGCTGCCGAGCGCGCCGTCGCCGTACAGCTTGACCGCGCGCAGGTAATAGCGGTCATTGCCGTAGCCCGACAGCGGCCCCCTGGCCGACAGCGCCTTGAAGTCGTCGCCGGTGTCGCGGATCATGCCGTAGATGCGGGTGGTCAGCTTGCCCTGGTCGGCGAACTCGCGGTAGATGCGGTCTTCGGCGACGGTCACGCCGGCGTCGCCCGCGGCGGTCAGGCCGAGCGCGTTCATGTGCGCCAGCGCGGCGGCCAGCGCGGCGCGGCGGTCGTCGTCGCTGTACGGCGGGATCACGTTGTTGACCAGCGCCATGGCCTTGTCGACCAGCACGCCGGTGGGGTTGCCGCTGGCATCGCGCTCGATGCGCCCGCCGGCCGGATCCCTGGTGTCGCGCGTGATGCCGGCGGCCTGCAGCGCCTTGGTGTTGAGCCACGCGGCATGGCCGTCGACGCGCACCAGCCGCACCGGCCGGTCCGACACCGCGGCGTCGAGCTCGGCCGCGGTGGGGAAGCGGCCCAGCTTCCAGTTCACCTGGTTCCAGCCATAGCCCAGCAGCCACTTGCGCTGCGGGTTCTTGTCGCCATAGGCGCGGATCATGCCCTGCGCCTCGGCCAGCGTGCGCGTGCCCGACAGCGAGATCTCGGTGGTCTTGAAGCCCAGGCGGAACACGTGGCCGTGGGCATCGATCAGGCCCGGCAGCAGGGTCTTGCCCTGGCCGTCGATGCGCTGCGCGCCCGGATACTGCGCGCGCAGGGTGGCGGCGTCGCCGGTGGCCAGCACCTTGCCCTGGTCGAATACCAGCCCGGTGAAGCGGGTGAGCTGGTCCTGCTGCAGGGTATAGCCCTGCACCGATTCCACCAGCGTGGGCGCGGCGTGCGCGGGCAGGCCCAGGACCATGCCGGCGCCAAGCGCCAGCAGGCTGATGCGGATTGCTGTCTTCAAAGCCATGCTCCTTGTCGTTGTGCTTGTTTTGCTTGGTGACTGCGGATTGCCAGGCGCCCGGGAACGGCGCCTATTCACCGGCTGCCGGCACGGCGGTACGCATCACGTCGGCTTCGCGGGCCGGCAGCGCGGGGAATTTCATCTCGGCGTAGCGCACGAAGCGCGTCTTGCGCGCGATGCGGTAGCCCAGCCAGATCAGCAGGAAGATCGGAATGCCGATATAGGTGGCGGCCACGCCGACCCAGTCGATCTTGCCGCTGGTAAAGGCCTGGTAGTTCTGGCCCAGCGTCACGACCAGGCACAGCCCGAAGGCAAAGATCGGCCCGTAGGGAAAGAACGGCGAGCGATAGGGCAGGCGGTCCAGGTCATGCCCCTGGGCGACAAAGCCCTTGCGGAAACGGTAATGGCTGACGGCGATGCCGAGCCAGGCAATGAAGCCGGTCATGCCCGACAGGTTCAGCAGCCACAGGTACACCGACTTGCTTTCGAACAGCGAGGTCAGGAAGCACAGCGCGCCCACCGCGGTGGTGGCCAGCAGCGCCACCAGCGGCACGCCGTTGCGCGTCAGGCGGGCAAACACGCGCGGCGCGCGGCCCTCGGTGGCGAGGTTGTACAGCATGCGGGTCGAGGCGTACATGCCGGAGTTGCCCGCCGACAGCACCGCGGTCAGGATCACCGCGTTCATCACGCCGGCGGCAAAAGCCAGGCCCGCATGGCGGAACACCAGCGTGAACGGACTCACGCCCACGGTCTGCACGTCGCTCTTGAGCAGGCTGGGGTCGGTGTAGGGAATCAGGATGCCGATGATCAGGATCGCCAGCACATAAAACAGCAGGATGCGCCAGAACACCTGGCGCACGGCGCGCGGGATGTTCTTCGCCGGATCGGCCGATTCGCCGGCGGCGATGCCGATCAGCTCGGTGCCCTGGAACGAGAAGCCGGCAATCATGGCCACGCCGATCAGCGCGGGCAGCCCGCCGACGAAGGGCGCATCGCCGCTGGTCAGGTTGGCCAGCCCGTGGCTGGCCGCCATGTCGCCGCGCAGGATGCCGAAGATCATCAGCGTGCCGATGCCGATAAAGGCGACCACCGTCACCACCTTGACCAGCGCGCACCAGTATTCGGCCTCGCCGAAGCCGCGCACCGAGATCGCATTGAGCGCGAACATCAGGCCGAGAAACAGCGCGCTCCACAGCACGCCGGGCGTGTCCGGGAACCAGTACTGCATCACCAGCTGCGCCGCGGCGAGTTCCACCGCGATGGTCACGGCCCAGTTGTACCAGTAGTTCCAGCCGAGCGCGAAGCCGAAGCCCTCGTCGACATAGCGCGCGCCATAGGTGGCGAACGAGCCCGACACCGGCATATAGGCCGCGAGCTCGCCCAGGCTGGTCATCAGGAAATACACCATCGCGCCGATCAGGATATAGGCGGCCAGCGCGCCGCCGGGTCCGGCTTGCGCGATGGTGGCGCCCGAGGCCACGAACAAGCCCGTGCCGATGGAGCCGCCGATGGCGATCATGGTGAGGTGGCGTGCGCGCAGGCTGCGGCGCAAGGTGGGCGCGCTCGCGCCGGCGGAGGAAGGCTGGGAAGGTTGGGTCGACATCGGGATCCGGTCTGGGGGCGCGCCCTGCGGTACAGGCGAAAGGCCGCGAAGGCGCGCAACGCTGCCGGCAGCGCCGGGCGGCCGCAAGCTGCGAGTCCGCCACCGCGCGGGCGGCGACACATGCCGCAGGGCCTCCTCCCGGTGCTACCGGCCGGTATATTGGGCGGCATCATAAGAGAAATCGCTGTGCAGGGAAAGCCGCTGCGGACAGGCCGTGCCGGGCCGTGGTGCCGGGTGCCGCACTCGCCGCCAGGCCGTGCCTGGTCACCGGGACGCTTGCGCTGTAGGACAAACACCCGGCGCGGACAGGAATGGCACCGCTGCCGATGCCGGCGCGCGGGGTATATCTTGCGAGGTAGCAGGCGCTGCACGCCGGCCGGTGCGATTAACCGGCCAACCGGCCCATCCCCGTTCCTTCATTCACTGGCGCAGGGAGACTGACGGATGTTCCACACGCACAGCCATGTTCCGTTCGACGCCCGGCGGGCGCTGACCGCGGGGCGTGCCGGCGCCGGCTGGTGCCGGCGCGCGCGCCAGCTGGCCGCCTTCGCGCTGGCTGCCCTGCTCGGCGCCGCGGTGCTGGGCGGCTGCGCCAGCCTGCCGGCGCAGGCCGAGCGCACCCCCTCGACCGCGCCAGCCAATACCAGCGACACGCCTTTGGGCAAGGTGCTGGCGCCGCGCCTGGCCAAGCGTCCGGGCGAGTCGCTGTTCTATCCGCTGCAATCCGGACCCGACGCGCTCGCCGCGCGGCTGGCGATGGCACGCGCGGCGCAGCGCAGCCTGGACCTGCAGACCTATATCTTCGAGCCCACCGGCACCGGCGCGGCCGTGCTCGGCGACATCCTCGACGCGGCCGATCGCGGCGTGCGCGTGCGCATGCTGCTCGATGACCTGCATACCGGCGGCCTCGACAAGGTCCTGTCGGCGATCGACTCGCATCCCAATATCGAGGTGCGCCTGTTCAACCCGTTCGCCAACCGCAGCGTGCGCTGGCTGGAAATGCTCGTCAGCTTTAACCGCCTGGACCGCCGCATGCACAACAAGTCGATGACCGTGGACAACCAGATCACGCTGCTGGGCGGGCGCAATGTCGGCGACGCGTATTTCTCGGCGCGCACCGACATGGACTTCAGCGACCTCGACGTGCTGGTGGCCGGGCCGGCGGTGCCCCAGGTATCCGCGGTGTTCGACGAGTACTGGAACGACGCGTCGTCCTATCCCGTGGTGGCTCTGATCCCCGCCGGCAAGGAAGCGCCGGTGGAAATGCGCAGCCTGCGCAAGCGGCTGGAGGCGCGCGGCGACCAGGCCGTGGCCAGCCCCTACGTGCAGGAGCTGCTCGATTCGGGTCTGGCCAGGGGCATCGAAAGCGGGCATATGCCCGGCTACTACGGCAAGGCCGTGGTGGTCTCCGACAAGGCCGCCAAGATCACGCACCAGACCCACGACGAGCCGGGCCACGCCACCGCCCGGCTGGAGAAGATGATCAGCAGCGCGCAGAAGGAGGTGCTGCTGATCTCGCCCTACTTCGTGCCCGACGACGACGGCGAAGCCTGGCTGATCGCGCTGGCGCGGCGCGGCATCCGCGTGCGCATCCTGACCAACTCGTTCGAAGCCACCGATGTCAGCCCGGTGCACGCGGGCTACGCGCCGCACCGCCGGGCGCTGGTCGCCGCCGGCGTGGAACTGTACGAGCTCAAGCCCAGCGCCTACGCCGAGCTGGCCAACCGTGGCAAGGCCGCGCGCGGCTCGCGCTCGCGCGCCTGGCTGTCGTCCAGCCGCGCCAGCCTGCACGCCAAGAACTACATCGTCGACCGGCGCCTGGTCTTTATCGGCTCGCTCAACATGGACCCGCGTTCGGCCAGGCTGAATACCGAGATGGGCGTGGTGCTCGACAGCCCGGCGCTGGCCGAGCGCATGACCCGCTCCACCGAAGACGGCCTGCTCGACATGGCTTACCGCGTCGGGCTGCAGACCGACGGCGACGGCGGCAATCCGCGCCTGACCTGGACCACGCGCGAGAAGGGCCAGCTGGTGGTCTACGACGGCGAGCCAGGCATGGGCCCGCTGCAACATCTGGGGATCGGCGTGCTGCGCGTGCTCCCGATCAAGGAAGAGCTTTAAAGCGGCATCGGCGGGCGTCCCGCGGCTTTCCTGAACGCTGGTTTGGGGGTATTTTTTCCGGCACCGTAGCTCCCCTCCGGAGGAATTCCATGAAAGCTGCAGTGCTGCATCAACCCCGGACGCCGCTGGTGATCGAAGACGTGGCCATCGGCAAGCCCGGACCGCGCGAAGTGCTGGTGCGCACCGCCGCCGTCGGCGTGTGCCACTCGGACCTGCACTTCGTCGACGGCGCCTACCCGCATCCCGTCCCCACCATCCCGGGCCACGAGGCCGCGGGCGTGGTCGAGCAGGTCGGCGCCGAAGTCCGCACGGTCAAGCCCGGCGACCACGTGATCACCTGCCTGTCGGCCTACTGCGGCCATTGCGAACATTGCCTGACCGGCCACCTGTCGCTGTGCACCGAGCCCGATACCCGCCGCCGCGAAGACGAAGCGCCGCGCTTGCAGGCCGCCCATGGCAACGCCATGCACCAGTTCCTGAACCTGTCGGCCTTCGCCGAGCAGATGCTGATCCATGAGCACGCGCTGGTGGCGATCCGGCGCGACATGCCGCTGGACCGCGCCGCGCTGATCGGCTGCGCGGTGACCACCGGCATGGGCGCCGTGATCCATACCGCCAGGGTGCAGCCGGGCGAGACCGTCGCCGTGATCGGCTGCGGCGGCATCGGGCTGGCCACGGTCAACAGCGCCGCCATTGCCGGCGCGGGCCGCATCATCGCCATCGACCGCTTGCCCGGCAAGCTGGAGCTTGCCCGCAAGTTCGGCGCGACCGACGTGATCGATGCCAGCGAGGGCAACGTGCTGGACGCGGTGCGCGCCCTCACCGGCGGCGGCGTGCACCATGCCTTCGAGGCCATCGGCCTGAAGGAGACCACCGAGCAGGCCTTTGCCATGCTGCGCCGCGGCGGCACCGCCACGGTCATCGGCATGATCGCGCCGGGCGTCAAGATCGAGCTCAAGGGCAGCGATTTCCTCGGCGAGAAGCGCATCCAGGGCTCGCTGATGGGGTCCAACCGCTTCCCGGTGGACATGCCGCGCATGGTGGACTTCTACATGGCCGGCCGCCTGCACCTGGATGAGCTGATCGCGCAGCGGCTGCCGCTGGACCGCATCAACGACGCCTTCGACGAACTGCGCCGCGGCGAACTGGCGCGCTCGGTGATCCTGTTCGACTAGGCGCGCAGCCGGGCCGGTGCGCCGGCGCCGGCTTGTCCCTTCACGCCACGCAAGCGTCGACGCGGCGTTCAGTAAGGCTGGTCCGCCGGCCGCACCTCGAAGCGCAGGGTCTCGGCCAGGTCCAGCATCTCTTCATCGTCCTCGCTGCGCGTGATCCAGCCGGCGTAGGCGTCGCCGCCGGTATCCCAGTTCCATAGCGTATAGCCGGCCACGCGCAGCTGGTTGTGCACCAGCTCCATCAGTTCCGGCACGCTGGTGCTCTCCAGGAAGGCTTCGTCCTCGGGGTCATCGGTGCCCCAGTCGAGCTCCAGGTCCATGCGCTCGCACAGCTGGTTCAGGCAGCCGATAAAGGACTGCGCATCCTTCCAGTCGACAAAGAACCCGGACTGCCAGTCGATGACCTCGCGGATCACCCACAGCAGTTCCGGCCCCTCGGTGTCGTCGTCCTCGGCATCGAGCAGGGCATCCTCGAACATCGCCAGCTGCGCCGAGGTCTGGGCGCTGTCGCCAAGGTTGATCAGGGCGAAGAAACGCGCGATCGCGTCCTGCGTGTCGTCGTCCAGCGGTGTGGCCATCTTTTTTCTCCGGTTGCCGCGGCGCGCTAGGCCGCGATGCGGATGATCTCGCGTTGGCCGGCCGGTGTCACGCGCAGCGCGCGCGAGGTGCGCGTCGGCTCGACCCAGCCGCGCGCCAGCAGGCTGCCCAGCAGCGCCGCGCCGAGCGCGCCGCCCAGGTGCGGCTTGCGCTCGCTCCAGTCCGGGCAGGTGCAGGCAAACTGCCGCCGCTTGCGGCGCGCCGCCTCCACGTCCACGCCCAGCCCGCCCAGCGCCTGCGCGCCGTCGCCGCTGAGCTCGACCCGCGGCCCGTCCAGCATCAGCCAGCGCGACTGCGTCATGCGCTCGAACAGCCCCACCGCCAGCTCGCCCGCCAGGTGGTCATAGCAGGTGCGCGCCTGCCGCAGCGCCGGCGGCGCCGTGCGCGACACCGGCACCGCGCGCAGCCGCGGCGGCTGGCTCGCCAGCGATGCCGACGCCAGCGCCTCGATCGCCACGCCGATCTCCGGCGCCGCCAGCCGGTAATAGCGGTTGCGCCCGCGCGTCTCCGCCACCAGCAGGCCGCCCTCGGACAGGCGCGCCAGGTGCCCGCTGGTCGAAGACGCCGACAGGCCGGCAATCAACGCCAGCTCGCCGGCGGGCCGGGCGCTGCCGTCCATCAGCGCCCACAGCATGGCGGCACGGCCCGGGTCGGCGAGCAGGCTGGCGAGGTGGCTGATGCCGGGGGTGTAATCCATGGTTTGGGGTTGGGTGAAGGGTGTGATGCGGAGTATAGGACGCGGGGGGATTGCTGGTGAGCGGTGCTAATTAAGTTCTTACAAGCAAATTAAGTTCTTACAAGCAAATTAAGTTCTTACAAAGAGACGTCATCAGCGCTGGACGAGTGTGCGCGGACAATAAAGTCGTACAAACTGCGACAATAAGCACAGAGAAAGGCACAGCAAAAAACTCGCAAACTGGCCTGTGCACTAGCTTTCCTGACTTTATTGACAAGTCAGGCAGATGGTTGGTGGCGCGGCCCATTGTTGGCGGACCTGGCACACCAGGTTCATTCTTTTCGAATGGAAGTGCGCCAGAAGCTACTTATAATAGACTTCCACGTAGCGAGACGCCTAATATTCCGTCGCGCACCACTACCCCGCGCGAAACGGTGGCCAAACCGCAGAAGCGCACGGCCCGCGCCGGTGGTCTGTCGCTCGGGGGGGCCGCGGCAGATTACCTTCCGTAGTGGTCGTCTCAGCTGGCGCGTCGCTCCTCGACCGCCTGTTCCTCGGGTAATGCGTCGTCGCCACGGCGTCGCGTAAAGCGCGCAACATTGCGTGCTCGTCCACATTGTTTGCCGTGCGGGTCGATTCTCTGCACGGGTGAGGCCGCCATAGTTACTTCAAAGGCATGCCGGCGCATTGTCTCGATCCCCTTAGGCCTGTCGACGACAGTCTCTCAATAACGACAGCGAGAGGCACCCCGGTACAGCAGCCAACAAATAGACGTCCATCCGACGTCCCTGCTGCCGCCAGTAAGCTAGGCGGTGCCTATGGTGCGGTACACGTGAGGTTAAGCAATTCGTTCGCTGCCGCTTTGGCGTGGCCGCGTTTGAAGTCGGAGACTGAGTCGGTCACGGAGCCAAACTGACGACCCAGCCGCGCCTGACCACTTCGACTGCGTCAAGTTGTTCAGCCGGATGCATGGCAAAGTACCGGTTGCTCGCCGCCATCAGGAAGCTCGGCTTCACAAGGGAAGCGGGAATAGAGAACCATCGCGGCTAAGCGGAATACGTTCGCCTCAAGCTGATCTTGCGCGGACGCATTCGCAGACTGTGCGACGGCTGGCGCAGCGGGTGACCAGCCTCAAGAAACAAGGAGCGGAATTAGCTATGCGGTCGAAGGCCGTTTGTTGTTGGCGTCCTTCGCAGGATGGAGCGACCGTATAACTTCTGCGTTGCGCAGTAAGTCGGATAGAGGGAGGGATAAGGCGATCGCAAGCGCGTCCAACGTAAGCAGACGGGCTTCGGTAGCGCCCCGCTCGACTTTGCTTAGAGAGACGACATGAACGCCGGAAAGCTCACTAAGCTGTTGCTGAGTGAGTCCTGCTTGTTCGCGAGCGAGTCGGATAGCTTGGCCGACCGCGTGAAGAAGGTCCATCCCGTCAAAGAGTGCTCTCGGAAGTACCTTTTTCTACCGACATATGCTCGCCCGGTACAGAACGCTATAGCTATATAATTAGCGTTTACGCTAAACTTAAGCCTAGAGCCTAAGAAATTTTGCGGATGCACTTGGGTAAGTGACGTCATACATACACAGTAGAGTTGACGATGACTACCGCATCGATCCGCGGCGGCTGGCCTTTGCCGGATTCTCGGACGGCGCCAGCTATGCGCTGTCGCTGGGCATTACCAATGGCGATATCGCCAGCCATGTGATCGCGTTTTCCGGCGGCTTCATGTCGGTGTTCATGCAGACCGGTATTCCCAGGGTATTCGTCGCGCACGGGCTGGCCGACGAGCAGCTGCCTATTGCCACCAGCGGACGCGCGCATGCGGCCAGGCTGCGCGCCGCGGGCTATGACGTGGAATACGTCGAGTTCGACGGGACCCATGTCATCCATGCGCCCGTGGTCGAGCGCGCGATCGATTTCTTCCTGCAGTGAAACCCTGGCCGCTGGCCGGCGCGGCCACGCCATTGAACGGGAGTGCGGTACATGGATTTCGAGATTCCGGAGGCGCTGATCCATCCCCTGCTGGCGATGCTCGAAACCGGTTCGCCGCTGGCCCGGCAGCTGCAGCAGCATGGCGTGTGCCACGGCAATATGCTGGTGTCGAGCAAGCTGTTCGACGCGCACGCGCTCAGTTCGCTCTATACGCTCAGCAAGACGCAGAACGAACGCGCGCTGATGTTCCAGATGCTGGCGCTGGACAACATCTACAACGCGCCGCAGGCGCGCGTGATTCCGGGGCTGGACCAGCTGGTGGCGGGGCTGGCCGCCTACCTGTCGCGCGATGCCATCGACGGCTGGCTGTACCAGCGCAACCGCGACGGCGTGCTGCTGCCCTGGCTGGTGCGCCGCATGCGCTATGTATTGCCCGAGCAGGGCATGGCCTACGTGGTGGTGGATTTGCTCGCCAACACGATGCAGTCGGCCAACTCCGCGCTGACCGACCACCACCTGCGCCGCTCGGGCATGACCACGTCGATGGTGATCACGCGCGACGATATCGCCAACCGAACCATCCCGGAGTTGCTGGCTGAATTCGGCTTCTACAAGGAGTGCGCGGAATTCCGCCAGGAATATGAACAGCACGCGCAGCGCTTCGTGCGCTTCCAGCGCGGCTTCGGCGCGCAGTGCGTGGCGATGCGCGCGGCGTTCTCGGTCGATGCCAAGGGCGCGGCGGAGCTGATCCCGATCGCCGACGCCGCGGGCGCGCGCTGCGTGAATGACGAAGAGCGGCTGGAGCGCCGTTTCGAGATGACCTGCGACCCGTCGTTCTGGCGCGAGGCGGGCATCATGGAGGGCTTCGAGCGCGTGCCGCTGCATGGCTACGTGCACCTGTTCCACCTGGAGTGGCACCGCAATATCTGGGTGCACGTGCAGCACCTGGCCGAGTACCGCTACCAGCCCGCCCTGCGCGACAAGCTGGTGCTGCCCGCGCATCACCGCGACCTGATCGACGTCCTGACCTCGCACATGGACATGCTGGCGCCGGACTTCGTGCCGGGCAAGTCCGGCGGCACCACCATCCTGTGCCAGGGCGCGCCGGGCCTGGGCAAGACACTGACCGCCGAGGTCTATGCCGAGGTGGTCGGCAAGCCGCTGTACCGCGTGCACTCCGGGCAGCTTGGCACCACCGCGGCGTCGGTGGGGGCCACGCTGATGACCATCCTGCGCCGCGCCATGCGCTGGAATGCGATCCTGCTGCTGGACGAGGCCGACGTCTATATCCGCCGGCGCGCCAATGACCTCGAGCACAACGCCATCGTCGCCGAGTTCCTGCGCACGCTGGAGTACTTCAGCGGCTTGCTGTTCATGACCACCAACCGCATCGGCGACGTCGACGATGCCATCCTGTCGCGCTGCATCGCCACCATCCACTACACCACGCCGTGCCGCGAGGATGCCGTGCGGCTGTGGCGCCTGCAGGCGGCGCAGTTCGGCGCGGAACTGGACGATGCGCTGATCGACGCGCTGACCGACGCCTACCCCAGCGCGAGCGGGCGCGACATCAAGGAGCTGCTGAAGCTGGCAACGCGCTACGGCAAGGCCAGGGAGATTGCGCTGACGATGGATGTGTTCCGCCTGTGCGGGCAGTTCCGCGGCATCGGCTGACCACTGCGGCATACCGGCACAGGGCAGGGCGCGGGTATGATGGCGCATCCGACCAGGCAACCGCCCCCTGATCCCCGATGAGCCTCGACCCAGCCGAACTGCAGGCGCTACGCCCCTACCTGTTGCGCTTCGCGCGCCTGCAGCTGCGCGATGAGGCGGTGGCCGAGGATGCCGTCTCGGAAACGCTGCTGGCCGCGCTCGAGCATCCGGAGCGCTTTGCCGGCCAGTCCGCGCTGCGCACCTACCTGGTCGGCATCCTCAAGCACAAGATCATCGACGCGCTGCGCAGCGGCAGGCGCGAGGTCAGGCTGGCGCTCGCGAGCGACGGCGACGGCCAGCCGCAGTCCGACGACGACGCCTTCGACGCCCTGTTCACGCGCAACGGCCACTACCAGGATCCGCCCTCCGACTGGGGCGACCCGGAGCGCGCGTTCGAGCGCCGCGAGTTCTTCGAGATCCTGCAGCTATGCGTGGACCGACTGCCGGCGCGCACCG
This sequence comes from Cupriavidus neocaledonicus, assembly GCF_000372525.1. Lineage (GTDB taxonomy): Bacteria > Pseudomonadota > Gammaproteobacteria > Burkholderiales > Burkholderiaceae > Cupriavidus > Cupriavidus neocaledonicus. The sequence goes on along the minus strand of NZ_AQUR01000090.1, from coordinate 95,175 downwards.
GCCGCATCTTCATGATGCGGGAATGGCTGGAGCTGGACACCGAGGAAATCTGTCAGCATTTGCAGATCAGCGCGACCAATGCGTGGGCGATGCTCTACCGGGCCCGCATGCGCCTGCGCGAATGCCTGGAACTGCACTGGTTCGGCCAGCGCGGCCGGCCCGGCAAGGCCGGTTGAGCCCGCTCACGCGTCCACGCCACCGAACCGCCACCGACCAACATGCCGGAAACCCCACCTTCCCGCCCGCCGCGCCGGCTGCTGCCGGACTGCGAAGAGGTCCACCACCTGACCATGAAGAGCCTGGACCTGCCGCTGTCCTGGGCGGAGCGGCTGCGCATGCGCTCGCACCTGGCGATCTGCGATGCCTGCACTCGCTTCAGCGCACAGATGCGCACGCTGCGCGAAGCCATGCACCGGCTGGGGCGCGACGAATGACAAAAGGCCAGCGCTGGCGCTGGCCTTCCTTCTGGTTTTCTCGCTGCGGGGGAGGCGGGCCTCTCAGGCGCGGGCGCCTTCGCCGTAGGGATCGAAACTGCCGGCGCGGCTGCCTTCGGTAAAGGTATCGAAGCTGCGGGCAGGCGCTGCCGATACGCCGCTGCGGTCCAGTCCGGCCACGGTGCGGGCCCCGTCGGTGAAGGGGTCGGCCTTGCCGGTCCGGGCACCGTCGGTAAAGGGATCGGCCTTGCCGGCGCGGGCGCCGTCGGTGAAGGCGTCGTGGCTGCGGAACTCATAACCATACTTGTCGCCCGGCACGGTGCTGCGGAAGCTGTAGCCGTACTTGTCGCCGGGCAGGGCGTCGGTGGCGGTCGCGGCTTGCGCTGCGCCCAGCGCGGCCAGGGTCAGGAGCAGGGCGGAAGCGAGGCGGGTGGTCTTGGTCATGGTGTTTCTCCGTTAGCTTGTTGAATTTGTCAGAAGGCGTTGCTTTGTGTGCGTGCCGTTCATGTACGGAACTATAGGAGCCAAGCCATGAAGCAAGCGGGCGCTTTGCCGGATGAGTTATTCAAAAATACTGAACAAGCTTGCCGGGCAGCGCGCACGCCTGCGATGACGCAAATGTAATGACCCCGTTGCCGCTTGCCCGCCGCGCCTCGGTTAAACTTGCGACTCGCCGCCGGCGCCCCGCTCGTCGCGCCTGCTGCGCCGATCTCACCATTCATGCAACGGCTCCTGCTCGTCCTCCTTGCGCTCGTCCTGCCGCTCCAGTTCGCCTGGGCGGGAGCGGCCGCGTATTGTGGGCACGAGGTCGCGCTGTCCAGGGCCCATTTCGGCCACCATGAGCACCGGCACCAGGCCGGCAGCGGCAAGCCGGACCAGCAAACCGATCCTGCGCAGGAAAAGGCCAAGTTGAACCTGGCCGACCCCGACTGCGGCGTCTGCCATATCGCCTCGCTGCCTTTCGCGCCGGCCGATGCGCAGGATGTGCCTGCGCTGCGCCGCGTGGAGCTGGCGCCGCCGGTGCCGCAGCCCCGCTTCTCCTCGCACAGCGCGCGCGCGCCCGACCGGCCGCAGTGGCCGCGTCTCGCTTAGCCGGCGAGACGACGCTTCCCCGCTATCCCGATCCCTTGCGATCGCCTGCTGGCGTCATGACCGCATGACGTCGGACGTCTCGCCGAATTTCCCCGGTTTTCTTCTGGTGCAATTCGATGCGAAGACTTTTGCTGCCGCTCGGGCTGGCGGCCGTGCTATCCAGCCCTTTCCCCGGTGTCGCGCAGACGCCGCCCGCCGCCGTGGCGCTGCCGTCGGCTCCCGCGCCTGCCGGCGCAACGCAGCCGGCCGGGACGCTGACCCTCGATGCCGCGCTGGCGCTGGCGGAAGCCGGCAGTTTCACCCTGTCCGCCGCCGGCAAGGAGCTTGACGCCACCGAAGGCGACCTGATCCAGGCGCGCGTGCTGCCCAACCCGGAACTGGCTGTGTCGATGGAAGACACGAGGAAGGCGTCGCGCGCGACCACCGGCCAGGTCAACCTGCCGGTCGAGCTGGGCGGCAAGCGCGCCGCGCGCATCGGCCTGGCCGAGCGCGGCCGCGAGCTGGCGCAGGCCGAGCTGGGCAGCACACGGGCCGAGCTGCGCGCCGCGGTGATCGCGCGCTTCTTCGGCGTGCTGGTGGCGCAGGAGCGTGTCCGGCTCGCCGAGGCTTCGGTCGGCATCGCCAGCCAGGCCGCTAACGCCGCCGGCCGGCGTGTCGCCGCCGGCAAGGTGGCCCCGCTGGAGGCCACACGCGCCAGCGTCGAGCAGGCCAACGCCGAGCTGGAGCTGGCCGAGGCCACCGGCGCGCTGCAGTCCGCGCGGCAGTCGCTGGCGGCACTGTGGGGCGAAAGCACACCCCGTTTTGCGCAGGGGCAGGGCGATCTCGATGTCCTGCCGTCGCGGCCCGCGCCGGCCGCGTTGCAGGCGGCGCTGGCAGACTCGCCGTTGCTGGAAGCCAGCCGCCTGGCGGCGGAGCGCAGCCGTGCCGAAGTGGCGGTGCAGCGCAGCCGCCAGTATCCCGACGTGACCGTGAGCGTGGGCGCCAAGCGCGACAACGAGGCCAACCGCAACATGGCGGTGCTGGGCGTGGCGATTCCGCTGCCGCTGTTCGACCGCAACCAGGGCAACCTGTACGCGGCGCTGCGCCGTGCCGACGGCGCACAGGATGCGCACGCCGCCACGCGCGTGCGTTTGCAAGGCGAGCTGCAGCAGGCTTCGACACAGCTGTCGGTGTCGCGCGCCGCGGCGCAGACGCTGCAGGCCTCGGTGCTGCCGGCGGCGGAACAGGCCTACGCCGCCGCCTCGCGCGGGTTCGAGGCCGGCAAGTTCAATTTCCTCGACGTGCTGGATGCCCAGCGCACGCTGTTCCAGGCGCGCATCCGCTACCTGGACGTGCTGGCCCGCACCTATGACGCGGCCGCCAGCATCGACCGCATCCTCGGACACTGATACGGAAGCTGCAGACATGGCAATGAGCAAGCAACAACGGGCCGCCGTGGCGGCCATCCTGTTCGCGGGGCTGCTGGGCAGCGCGGCGATCCTGTTCACCGGCACGGGGGGCGGCGCCACCGGCGAGGCTGCGCACGGGCATGCCGGACATGGCGACGAACACGGGCACGAGCACGGCGAGGAAGCGGACAAGATGGCGGGCAAGGCGGTGGCGCATGCCGGCGCCAGCGCGCCCGCGGCGCAACCGCAAGCCGAAGGCAAGCCGCACGTGATCGCGCTGACGCCGGCGCAGATCGAGCAGGCCGGCATCGGCATGGCCACCGCTGCGGCTGCGGCGCTGCGCAGCAGCGTCGATTTCCCCGGCGAGATCCGCTTCAACGACGACCGCACCGCGCACGTGGTGCCGCGCGTGGCGGGCGTGGCGCAGGCGGTGCCGGCCAGCCTGGGCCAGCCGGTGCGCCAGGGCGAGGTGCTGGCGCTGATTGCCAGCACCACGGTGGCGGAGCAGCGCAGCGAACTGCTGGCCGCGCAGAAGCGCGAGGCGCTGGCGCGGGCCACCTATGCGCGCGAGCAGACGCTGTGGCAGGAGAAAATCTCCGCCGAGCAGGACTACCAGCAGGCGCGCACCGCGCTGGAGGAGGCGCAGATCGCGGTGCAGAACGCACGACAGAAGCTCACCGCGATCGGCGCCGCCGAGCGCGGCGGGGCCGGCGGCGGGCTGAACCAGTTCGCGCTGCGCGCGCCGTTCGACGGCATCGTGGTCGAGAAACACCTGTCGCTGGGCGAAGCGGTCAAGGAAGACGCCAGCGTCTTCACGGTCTCGGACCTGAGTTCGGTATGGGCCGAGTTCGTGGTGTCCGCGCGCGACCTGGACCACGTGCGCGTGGGCGAGGCGGTCACGGTGCGCTCCAGCGCCTCTGCCACGCAGGCCGAAGGCAAGGTGTCCTACGTCGGCGCCTTGCTGGGCGAGCAGACCCGCACCGCCAGGGCGCGCGTGACGCTGGCCAATCCGGGCACGGCCTGGCGGCCCGGGCTGTTCGTCACGGTCAGCGTGCTGGGCGCGCCGGTACAGGTGCCGGTGACGGTGGCAGCCGACGCGGTGCAGCAGGTCGATGGCCAGAGCGTGGTGTTCGTCGCGGTGCCGGACGGGTTTGCGGTGCAGCCGGTCCAGACCGGGCGCTCCGATGGCAAGCGGGTCGAGGTGACCCGGGGCCTGCAGGCCGGCGCGCGCTACGCCGCGGCCAACAGCTTTATCCTCAAGTCCGAGCTGGGCAAGGCCAGCGCCGGGCATGAGCACTGAGCGGGAGGTGCCCATGTTCGAACGCCTGATCCGCTTTGCCATTGCGCAACGCTGGCTGGTGCTGCTGGCGGTGCTGGGCATGGCCGCGCTGGGCCTGTACAGCTACACCCGGCTGCCGATCGACGCGGTGCCCGACATCACCAACGTGCAGGTGCAGATCAATACCGCCGCGCCGGGCTATTCGCCGCTGGAGACCGAGCAGCGCATCACCTACCCCGTCGAGACCGTGATGGCGGGCCTGCCCGGGCTGGAACAGACCCGATCGCTGTCGCGCTACGGCCTGTCGCAGGTGACGGTGATCTTCCGCGACGGCACCGACATCCACTTTGCGCGCCAGCTGGTCAACCAGCGCATCCAGGAGGCGCGCGACCAGCTTCCGACCGGCATCACGCCCGCGATGGGGCCGATCTCGACCGGCCTGGGCGAGATCTACCTGTGGACGGTCGAGGCCGGGCCCGGCGCACGCAAGGCCGATGGCAGCGCCTACACGCTGTCCGACCTGCGCGAGATCCAGGACTGGGTGATCCGGCCGCAGCTGCGCAACGTGCCGGGCGTGACCGAGGTCAATGCCATCGGCGGCCATGCGCGCGCCTACGTGGTGGCGCCAGACCTGGCACGCATGGCGTCGTACGGGCTGGCGCTGTCCGATGTGGTCGGCGCGCTGGAGAAGAACAACGATAACGTCGGCGCCGGCTATATCGAGCGCCGCGGCGAGCAGTACCTGGTGCGCGTGCCGGGCCAGGTGCGCTCGCTCGATGAGATCGGCGACGTGATCGTCGGCAGCGCGCAGGGCCAGCCCATCCGCGTGCGCGACGTGGCCACGGTGCAGACCGGCGGCGAGCTGCGCACCGGCGCGGCCACCGAGAACGGCCGCGAGGTGGTGCTGGGCACGGTGTTCATGCTGATCGGCGAGAACAGCCGCGCGGTGTCGCAGGCGGTCGACCGCAAGATGGCCGAGATCAACCGCACGCTGCCGGCGGGGGTGCAGGCCGTCACCGTGTACGACCGCACCACGCTGGTCGACAAGGCCATCGCCACGGTCAGGAAGAACCTGCTGGAAGGCGCGGTGCTGGTGATCGCCATCCTGTTCCTGTTCCTGGGCAACCTGCGCGCGGCACTGATCACCGCGCTGGTGATCCCGCTGTCGATGCTGTTCACCTTCACCGGCATGGTCCACTACCGCATCAGCGCCAACCTGATGAGCCTGGGCGCGCTGGACTTCGGCATCATCGTCGACGGCGCGGTGGTGATCGTCGAGAACTGCGTGCGCCGGCTGGCGCATGTGCAGGCCAGCCAGGGCCGCGCGCTGACGCGCGACGAACGCCTGCAGGAAGTGTTTGCCGCGGCACGCGAGGCGCGCCGGCCGCTGCTGTACGGCCAGCTGATCATCATGGTGGTGTACCTGCCGATCTTCGCGCTCACCGGGGTCGAGGGCAAGATGTTCCATCCGATGGCCTTTACCGTGGTGCTGGCGCTGCTGGGGGCGATGGTGCTGTCGGTGACCTTCGTGCCCGCGGCGGTGGCGCTGTTTATCGGCAACCGCGTGGCCGAGCGCGAGAACCGGCTGATGGCGTGGGCGCGACGCCGCTACGCGGTGCTGCTGGAGCGCGCGCTGGCGTCGACGCCGGTGGTGCTGGCCGGCGCCGGCGTCGCCGTGGTGTTGTGCCTGGCGATGGCCACGCGCCTGGGCAGTGAGTTCGTGCCCAGCCTCAACGAGGGCGACCTCGCGGTGCAGGCGCTGCGCATACCCGGCACCAGCCTGACGCAATCGGTGGCGATGCAGCAGCAGGTGGAGATCGCGCTGAAGGCCAAATTCCCGGAGATCGCGCGCATCTTTGCCCGCACCGGCACCGCGGAGATTGCCTCGGACCCGATGCCGCCGAATATCTCCGACGGCTACATCATGCTCAAGCCCGAATCGCAATGGCCCGAGCCGCGCCGCACGCGCGACGCGCTGATCGCCGCGATCCGCGCCGAAGTGGGCAAGCTGCCGGGCAACAACTACGAGTTCTCGCAACCGATCCAGCTGCGCTTCAACGAGCTGATCTCGGGCGTGCGCTCGGACGTGGCGGTCAAGGTTTTCGGCGACGACAACGCCGTGCTGGAGCAGACCGCCAGCCGCATCGCCGCGGTGCTGCAGGGCATTCCGGGCGCGGCCGAGGTCAAGGTCGAGCAGACCACCGGGCTGCCGATGCTGACGGTGCAGATCGACCGCAACCAGGCCGCGCGCTACGGGCTGAACCTGAGCGATATCCAGGACGCGGTGTCGATCGGCATCGGCGGCAAGGTGTCCGGCACCTTCTTCAGCGGCGACCGGCGCTTCGATATCGTGGTGCGCCTGCCCGAGGCCGTGCGCGCCGACGTCGACGCGCTGCGGCGCCTGCCGGTGGCGCTTCCCAGGGACGCCGGTGCGCGCACCAGCTACATCCCGCTAAGCGAAGTCGCCAGCGTGGAGATGGCGCCGGGCCCCAACCAGGTCTCGCGCGAGAACGGCAAGCGCCGCATCGTCGTCAGCGCCAATGTGCGCGGGCGCGATATCGGCAGCTTCGTACCCGAGGCCGAGGCCGCGATCCGCGCGCGCGTGCAAATCCCCGCCGGCTACTGGACCAGCTGGGGCGGCACCTTCGAGCAGTTGCAGTCCGCCACCGCGCGGCTGCGCGTGGTGGTGCCGCTGGCGCTGGGGCTGGTGTTCGTGCTGCTGTTCGCCATGTTCGGCAACGTCAAGGATGGCCTGCTGGTCTTCACCGGGATTCCGTTCGCGCTGACCGGCGGCATCCTGGCGCTGTGGCTGCGCGGCATCCCGTTGTCGATCTCGGCGGCGGTGGGCTTTATCGCGCTGTGCGGCGTCGCGGTGCTCAACGGGCTGGTGATGCTGTCGTTCATCCGCTCGCTGCGCGAGGCCGGCCACGGCCTGGACCATGCCATCCGCGCAGGCGCGCTGACGCGGCTGCGCCCGGTGCTGATGACGGCGCTGGTGGCGTCGCTCGGCTTCGTGCCGATGGCGCTGGCCACCGGCACCGGCGCCGAGGTGCAGCGGCCGCTGGCGACGGTGGTGATCGGCGGCATCCTGTCGTCGACGGCGCTGACGCTGCTGGTGCTGCCGGTGCTGTACCGGCTGGCGCATCGCAACGATGCGCCGGTGGCGGTGCGCGCCGATGGGCAGGTTACGCCAATGGACGCGTGACCATCGTGCCCGGTGCCAAGTGACGGGTTGTATTGCTTACTGCGGCGTGCCGGGCAGCGCACCAGGAGTCAGCACGCTCCATCCCGAGACCCCGCTCGAGGTGGTGCGGCGCTGGCTCCTGAGGACGCCGTTCTGGTCGAATTCGAACAGCACCGTCGAAGCGCGGATCGCGCCGCCGGCAAACAACGGGCCGATGAACGGAATAAAGCTCTCGGGGTGCGGCTGGGACGTCGCGAACGAGTAGAGCAGGATGGTCGACCCGTCGCGCAGCGTGGCGTGCGAGGAAGGCGGGCCGAGCTGCGCGGTGACCTCGTCGAGCGTGGAAAAACCGGGCAGGAAGTTCGACAATTGCTCGGGCTTCACGTCGACGCCGGTGGAAACGCACGCCGCCAGCATGATGCCGGCCACAACCAGTGCGTGAACACGCTTCATGTCGTCACCGCCGTACTTGGTAGGGCGTGGCCGGCAGCGCGGTAAGGGCCGCGCTGCCGGCGCTGCCGCGCGAAGGCGCCCGGCACGCCGTGCTCAAAGCATACAACCAATCGCCGGGCCGCAGCGTCCTGCATTCGACCCTTCACGACAGCGTGAAGCTTCCGTCCCGGCCGCGGCGGCATGATGCCGGTGTGCGCCAGGAATTGCGGCGCAGCCAGCCCATACATGCGATTCGCGCCGCCATGCCAGAAACCATCACTGCTCCCTTTGCCGGAATCGACCCGCTCAGCGCCGTCACGCATCCCGACCCGTATCCCTACTACCGTGAACTGGCCGCTACCCGCCCCTTCTTTCGCGACCCACGCCTGGGGCTGTGGGTGGCCGCCGGGCCGCGCGAGGTGGCAGCCGTGCTTTCCCATCCCGACTGCCGCGTGCGTCCGGCCACGCAGCCGGTGCCGCCCACGCTCGCCGGCACTGCCGCCGGTGACCTGTTCGGCCGGCTGATCCGCATGAACGATGGCGCCGCGCATGCGCCGCTGAAGGCGTTGCTGATGCCGATGCTGGCGGCGGTGGAGGCGGGCCACGCGGCGCGGCAGGCCGCCGCGATGGCGCAGGTGCTGGATGCCGGCGACGGCGCGCACGCCGCGATGCCGGCCGCGTCGGTCAACCGCTGGCTGTTTGCGTTGCCCGTCGTCACGGTGGCCTCGGTGCTCGGCCTGCCAGTCGCGCACAAGCCCGGCATGGCGGTCGAGGTCGCGCAACAGGTCGCGGCCTTCGCCGCCGCCCAGTCGCCGCTGGCGGACGCCGACACCGTGCGCGCCGGTGCCGCCGCCGCGCGGTGGCTCGGCACATGGCTGGCGTCGTCGCTGGCCAGCGGCGTGGCGGCCGACGGCCCGCTGCCGGCGCTGCAGCACGCGGCACAGGCCGCCGGCATCGAAGCGCAGGCGGTCGCCGCCAATATCATCGGCGTGCTGGTCCAGGCCTGCGAAGCGACTGCCGCGCTGGCGGGCAACACACTGCTATGGCTGGGGCGCCATCCCGCGCAGGGCGATACGCCGCTGGAGGCCGTGGTGACGCGCGTCGCGCAGGCGGACCCGCCGGTGCAGAACACGCGCCGGTTCGTTGCCGCCAATACCCGACTGTGCGGTCACGCCGTCAGGGCCGGCGACACGGTGCTGGTGCTGCTGGCGGCGGCATCGTGCAGCGGCCTTGCGCACGACGGGCGGGCATGGACCTTCGGCCATGGCCGCCACGCGTGCCCCGGCGACCGGCTGGCGCAGGCGCTGGCCGGCGCCACGGTGGCCGCGCTGCGTGCGCGGGGCGCCGATCCGGCTGCGCTGGCGCAGGCATTCCGCTATCGTCCGTCGCTGAATGCGCGCATTCCCCATTTCCTTTGATCTCATGGAGACCAGCATGATCGCCGTCATCTTCGAAGCCGAGCCCGCGCCGGGCCGGCAGGACAGCTACCTCGACATCGCCGCGCACCTGCGCCCGCAGCTCGAGGCCATCGACGGCTTTATCTCGGTGGAGCGCTTCCGGAGCCTGACCAATCCTGACAAGCTGCTGTCGCTGTCGTTCTTCCGCGACGAAGCCGCGGTGATCGCCTGGCGCAATACGCTGGCGCATCGCCAGGCGCAGGCCGCCGGGCGCGGCGGCGTGTTTGCCGGCTACCGGCTGCGCGTGGCGCAGGTGCTGCGCGACTACGGGCTCGATGCGCGCGAGCAGGCGCCGGCGGACAGCCGCGCCGTGCACGACCGCGACGCGGACTGAGGACGCGGTGATGACGATGGAATCGATGGGCACGCAGGCCGCGTTTATCGGCCTGACCTTCCTGCTGGCGGGCTTCGTCAAGGGCGTGGTCGGGCTGGGCCTGCCCACGGTCGCGGTGGGCATGCTGGGGCTGGTGATGCCGCCCGCGCAGGCCGCGGCGCTGCTGGTGGCGCCGTCGATGGTGACCAACGTGGTGCAGTTGTTCAGCGGCCCGCGCTTCGGGCTGCTGGTGCGGCGCCTGTGGCCGATGCTTGCGGCGATCTGCGCCGGCACCTGGCTGTGCGCGGCACTGCTTCCGGCCGGCATGATGACGCACGCGACTTCCGCGCTGGGCGTCGCGCTGGTGCTGTACGCGGTGGTGGGTCTGGCCGCGGTAAAGCTGACGGTGCCGGCCGGCGCCGAACGCTGGCTCGGGCCGCTGGTCGGACTGGTGACGGGCGGCATCACCGCGGTCACGGGCGTGTTCGTGATTCCGGCGGTGCCCTACCTGCAAGGGCTGGGGCTGGACAAGGAGAGCCTGGTGCAGGCGCTGGGCCTGTCGTTCACGGTGTCGACCGTCGCGCTGGCGGTCAGCCTGGCGCTGGGCGGGGCGTTGCTGCACATGCCGGTGCTCGGGGCGTCTGCGCTTGCGCTGGTGCCTGCGCTGGGCGGCATGTTTCTCGGGCAGTGGCTGCGCCACAGGATCAGTCCGGAGCGCTTTCGCAAGCTGTTTTTCTGCGGGTTGCTGGTGCTGGGTGGGGAGCTGGCGATGCGGGGGTTGGGGTGAGGGACGTTGAGCCTTGTTGCTTGCGGTGGTTTGCTCCCCTCTCCCGCGCGCGGGAGAGGGGCGGGGGAGGGCCGGCGTGTGGCAAGCACGAGGCCGTTGTACTTCGTGGAAGCTCCCGCCCTCACCCCAACCCTCTCCCGCAAGCGGGAGAGGGAGTACACAATCGGTGTTGGGAATCCGTCAGCCTTACAAGGTTCCTCAGCGGCTCGCCTGCACCGTCCTGCCATTCAGCGGTTGCACCGGCCGCGCATTCATCGGATAGAGCTTCCGGAACGCCGCCAATTGTGCCGGCGACACTTCCGCCGGCGTCTTCAGCACCTGCCAGCGCACGTCCTCGCTGCATGGCGGCGTCGTCAGCGAACCGGTGAAAGACCAGTACGCCTGCTGCGCCGGCAGCAACGCCGCAACATCCAGCGGCGTGGCCAGTTCGCGCGATTCGCCGGCATGGGCCGGCAGGCTGGCGAAGACCGGCCTGAGCGCGGCGTTCTCGCGGCCCGACTTGAACAGCACGGCCACCACCGCCAGCTTGCCTTCGGCGTTCTGGTGCACCAGGTGCGCGACCAGCGGATAGGTCTTGCCGTTGATCTTCTCTTCGCTGGGCGTGTGGAAGTGGAACTGCAACAGCTTGTATGGCACGCCGTCCAGTTCGATCTGTCCCGCCGCCGGCAGGTTGACCTGCACGGTATGGCCGTTGTTGACCACGGTGCCGGGTGCCGCGGCGTAGCCGAAGCCGATCGGCTTCAGGTCCGCCGGCCGCGCCTTGCCGGTGCGGATGTCGATCGGCGACTGGTGCTTGCCCAGCGCGCAGGTCTGGTAGGCCTGGTCCAGCTCGGCCCAGTGGCTGGTGCCGGTGGGGCCGGTGTAGCTCCAGTGCGGTTCGTTGCCGGCCCATGCGGCCGGTGCGAGCAAGGCGGCGCAGAGGGTGAAAAGCGGCAGCTTGGTGTTCATGTGTCGATGCGTCCTCGTGTTGGTAAACCCCTTGTTTTCCGACGTGGTGTTATCGATCTGTCCCAGTCTTGAGTGCCGGACCCGGGCCCGGGCCGGAAATCATGCAGCAAAACTGCCAGCCTGCGAATAAGGCATTGCTGAATTCCGGTCTGCACTGCGCTTAACGCGAGTAAGGGCTGCATGCCGGTGCGCGATTGATGCGTGTCGCTCATGCTGTCACGCAAGCGACATCAAGCCGACATATCGGCCTACCACCATGGCGCATTGCCCAACTCCAGGAACCTGCAATGCGCCTGAGCGTCTTCCCTTCGCGCCGGACCCGCGCGGCACTGGCCAGCGCCGCGGTGGCGGCCTTGCTGCTGGCGGCATGCGGCGGCGACGATAACGACAACGACAACGGCTCGCCCACGGTCAGCGCGCCCACGCTGGTGGGCCGCGCCGTGCTGCCCGCCGCCACCTTTGCCAGCGGGCCGCAGTCGGGGCGCTATGTCACCGGCGACCTCAACGGGCAGACCGCGCCGTTTGCTTCGCAGCCGGTGCAGGGCTTCTCGGCGGTGCTGCGCAACCCGGACGGCAGCTTCATGGTGATGGCCGACAACGGCTATGGTTCGCTGGAGAACTCGGCTGACTTCAACCTGCGCGTCTACACGGTGGCGCCCACGTTCAAGACCGCGGCCGGCGGCACCGGCAGCGTGGCGGTGCGCAGCTTTATCGAGCTGAAGGATCCGAACCGGCATGTCAAGTTTGCCATCGCGAACCAGTTCACCAGCGAGCGCGTGCTGACCGGCGCCGACTTCGATATCGAGAGCATGCAGCGCGCCGGCGACGGCACGCTGTGGTTCGGCGATGAGTTCGGCCCGTTCCTGCTGCATACCGACGCCAACGGCGTGCTGCTGGAAGCGCCGATCCCGCTGCCGGACTTCGAGAACCCCGGCAAGGAGATCCGCTCGCCGCAGAACCCGTTCAACGAAGAGGCCACGCCGGTGCGCATCATGAACGCGGTGCGCGCGCATGCGTTCGCACATGGCGGCACCCGCGCGCCGGTGTTCGCGCCGTATCACGTGCAGCTCAAGTACGACGCCAACGGCGTCAAGTCGAGTCCCGACGCGCACTACGCGCGCGGCAGCAACCCGCAGCCGGGGCTGGCGCCGGCAGTGTCCGACACGCTCGACCTGGCCTCGGTCAAGGCCGCCGGCTACAGCGTGGTGACCTGGACCGTCAACGACAGCGCCAGGATGACCGAGCTGCTGAAGGCCGGCGTCAACGGCATCATCTCGGACCGGCCCGACCTGCTCTACGCGGCCGTCGCGGCCTACGATGCCAACGGCGACGGCAAGGCCGGCGACTACCTGACCGCCGATGGCCGGATCGATGCCGCCAAGTTCGATGCGCAAGGCCACCGCGGCGCGCGCGACCTGCGCCCGGAGAACACCCTGCCGGCGATGGAGGCCGCGCTGGACAACCTGATGACCACGCTGGAGACCGATGTCGGCATCACCGCCGACGGCGTCGCGGTGCTCAAGCACGATCCCTATATCGAATCGGTCAAGTGCCGCCGCGCTGACGGCGCGCCCTACGGCACCGCCGACGAGGTGCTGATCAAGAACCTGACCGCGGCGCAGATCCAGTCCACCTATATCTGCGACAAGCTGTTCCGCGGCCCGAGCCAGCGCAACGATGCCGCGCTGTCGCCGGTGTCGGCGGCGCTGGCGGCCGGCAAGGGCTACGCCAGCCCGTACGTGGTGCCGCGCGCGCAGGATGTGTTCGACCTGGTGAGCGCCTATGTGGCGTACTACAGCAGCGGCGCCGGCCAGGGCCATCCGCAGGCGGCGCAGCGCGTGAAGAACGCGCAGGCGGTGCGCTTCAATCTTGAGACCAAGCTCAACCCGCGCAGCGACAAGGACGGCAAGGGCAACGTCTACAAGGACCGCACCGTCGGCGCCGAGCAGATGGCCGACACGCTGGCGGGCGTGATCAGTACCGCCGGCATGGCCCAGCGCGCCGATATCCAGAGCTTCGATTTCCGCACGCTGCTGCGCGTGCAGGAGAAGTTCCCGGCGATCCGCACGGTGTACCTGTTCGGCGACTTCCCGATCTATGGCGACGCGGCCAACAGCGACGACGGCACCAACATGCAGGACGAGGCCGGCGCCAACACGCCGTGGATGGCGGGCCTGTACTGGCCGTACCGTGCCACCGTGACGTCGAACCCCATGCGCGCGAAGCGCTCGGGCGGCTTCGAGGGCATGGCGATCAGCCCGGACGGCAGCAAGCTCTATCCGCTGCTGGAACTGCCGCTGGCCGGCCACGACGGCAAGACGCTGCTGATCTCGGAGTTCGATATCGCCACGCGCCGGTACACCGGGGTGCAATACAAGTACCGGCTCGACGACAAGGGCACCAATATCGGCGATTTCATCCTGTTCAACGCCAGCGAGGGCATTGTCATCGAGCGCGACGGCTCGCAGGGCGACCCGAACGGCTTCAAGAAGCTGTTCCAGGTAAAGCTGGGCAAGGCGGGCGACTACGTCGCCAAGTCTGAACTGGCCAACCTGATGGCGCTGCGCGACCCGTCCGGCATCAGCGCCGGCGGCGCCCCGGGCGATGTGGCGCTGGGCGATCCGTTCGGCATGCCGTTCAACACCATCGAAGACGTGCTGGTGCTGGACGCGACCACGCTGCTGGTGATCGACGACAACAACTTCCCGTTCAGCGTGGGGCGGCATGTCGGCAGCAAGATGCCGGATGACAGCGAGTTCATCCAGATCCGGCTGCCCAAGGCGCTCAACCTGGGGGGCTAGGACGCCAGCCGGGCGCGACGCGGCGCGCTGGCATCCCGCCAGGGTGGGAGGATGTCAGCCGGGGCGCGCGCCCGCGTGCCGCTGTTCCAGCTGCGCGCGCACCGCCGAGATATGATCGCCGGCCTGGTCGACGGCGTTTTCCAGGTCGCTGGTGCTGCAGCCGAGCTCCCTGCACCAGTACTGCACTTCGAGCGGATCCGTCAGGTTGATGCGGCCCGGATCCAGGGGCCTGAACTCGCTGGTCACATCGCTCATGCTTGCCTCCGGTTCGTGTCTGGGGCGACACGGTCTTTGCATTGTAGGCAGACATCCGGCGCGCGTTGCATGCAAGTTGCGTCGGCCACAGCGCATATCATGTGGCGGTGATCCCTTGCACAGGAAGCCGCATGCCCCGCTCACCCGGCGCGAAACTCTGGTCCACGCTGAACAAGGCCGCCACCCGCCAGGCGCGCCAGATGCAGCGCGCCGTCAACAAGAACCTCACCAAGCCGATGACCGAGGCCATCGTGCGCAACGCAGTGAAGCAATCCGCTGCAGTCACCGCCGCCACGCAACGGGCCTTGTCGGGCGTGGTGTCGCCGGTGGCGGCGCCGCAAAGCCGTGGCAGCGGGCGCTGGGAAGAGGGCACGTGGGGCGCGCCGCTGGCGCCGCGCCGCTACCGCATCTTCGTGCCGGCCGGCGTTACCGCGTCGCGCCGCGCGCCGATGCTGGTGCTGCTGCATGGCTGCGGCCAGGACGCCGCCAGCTTTGCCGCGGTCACGCGCGCCGCCGCGGTGGCGCGCGAATCCGGCTGGGTGGTGTTGCTGCCCGAGCAGAGTTCGCAGGCCAATGCGCAGCGCTGCTGGAACTGGTTCCGGCCCGCGGCGCAGGGCGCCGTCGAAGCCGGGCTGCTGCTGACGCTGATCGAGCAGACCTGTCGCCGATATCCGGTGGCGGCGGACCGCGTCAGCGTGCTGGGCCTGTCCGCCGGCGGTGTGATGGCACTGATGCTGGGGCTGCGCTATCCGTCGCGCTTCGCCGCGGTGGGCTCGCACTCGGGCGCCGTGCCCTGGAGCGCCGGCAATGCCGCACAGGCCACGCGCGCCATGCGCGGGCAGCGCGGGCCCGACGCCAAGACCATGCAAGCGCTGCGCTTCGGCCTTGCCGGACGCCGACCGCCGCCATTGCTGCTGCTGCATGGCGATGCCGACCACATGGTCGACTTCAGCAACGCCACTGCCGCGGCCGGCATGTGGATGCATCTGCAGCCCGAAGGCACCCCGCCGCTGGCCGGCGTGCCGGCACGGCGCATCCAGCGCGGCATGCGCCGCGCCATCGACGTGTTCGACTGGTACGACGGCAGGTCCCCCTACCTGCAGCTGGTGCGCGTGGAAGGCCTGGGCCACGCCTGGAGCGGCGGCCCCGGCGGGCAGGCGTTCTCGGACCCGGCGGGGCCGGATGGGCTGAAGCTGGCGTTGCGGTTTTTTCTGGCAGTTGGGGGGTAAGCCGGCCTTGACGCCCTACCCCAGCCTGACAGGCTCAATCACCACATCACTCTCCGGACAAGCCACGCAGGGCAATATCAGGCCCTCGTCCTTCTCGTCCGGACTCAGCCCCGGCCACTCGATCCGGTAGCGGATCGTCCCCGCGTGCAGCCGGCTGGCGCAGGCGCGGCAGGTGCCGTTACGGCACGAATTGGGCAGCGCCACGCCTTCGAGCAAGGCTGCCTCCAGCAGGCTCAGCGCCGCCGGGGCGGCGAAGCGGGTAGAGCCCGGCAGCACCTGTGCGGTGAATTCGGCGCTTTCGTCCGCGCGCTCCGTGTCAGCCATGGCTGTCGTCCTCCGCCTGCGGGAACTGGGCGCGGCCATGGGTGGCGTCCCGCAAGGCATCGCGGGCGGCATCGAGCTGCGTCGCGGGCATGCGCAGCACCAGCGTCGCGAGCGCGCCGTAGCCGGTCTCGGCCAGCGTGCAGCCCGCGGGCGCCTCGTAGTCCAGCCAGCGGCGCACGCGCGGCTCGTCGGCGTAGTCGACCGCGACGGCCATCGTGCCATAGGCGATGCGCTCGACCCGTTCGGCGCCTTTCAGGGCCGCGGCGATGGCATCGGTGTAAGCGCGCACCAACCCGCCAGCTCCCAGCTTGACGCCACCGTAGTAGCGCACCACCGCCGCCAGCACGCCATCGAGGTCGTGATGGCGCAGCACTTCCAGGATCGGCCGCCCCGCGGTGCCGGACGGTTCGCCATCGTCTGACATGCCCGAGGCCCCGCCGGCCAGCAGTGCCCAGCACACATGGGTGGCGGTGGGGTGCTCGGCGCGCAGCGCCTGCAACGTGGCCATGGCGGCGTCGCGGTCGGCAACCGGCAGCGCCAGCGCCAGGAAGCGGCTCTTGCGGATCTCGATCTCGGCGTGGACGGGGCTGGCTAGCGTGTAGGTGGGCAAGGGCAAGCGGCGCAGGAACGGTACGGAAATCCGCGCCGGCCGGGCCGCGGAAGCAAGGCGGCAGTGTACCGCAGCGAACCGGACGTGCATCAAGCCGCACCAATTTGTGTTGCATCGTCAACCTGGTGTCACAAACGGCGCCTACGATGCGCCCCGGACGTGCGCGATGACGCCCGCCGCCCGCCTGTGCAACAGGTGCCTGGTTCCGCCCCCCGGGACTGGCGCAAACACGTAGTGAACCATCCCTTTCCTTTCCCCGGATCGAAAACATGCTCGAACAACCCAATGCTGGCCGTCGCAAGGCCCTGAAGCTGTTGGCCGGCGCACCCATGCTGCCGCTCGGCTTCGCCTCCACCAGCCTGCTGGCAGGCTGCGGCGGCGGCGATGACGCCGCGGTCGTGCCGGCGCCGGCGCCCGCGCCGGGCCCGGCCGCCACCTTCACCACCGCCGAGTTCGTGCCGATGAGCGCGCCGACGCTGGCCACGCCCGAGGCCATGGCGACCACCACGGTCGGCTCCAGCCTCAAGGTGTCCTTCAGCGACGGCAGCAGCCAGACCTACAAGCTGGCCTACCAGCCCTTCTTCGTCACCGGCGACACGCTGCCCGACGGCAAGGGCGGCACCATCGTGGCCGGCGGCTACTACGACATCAACAACCAGCCGATCATCGATACCTCGGTCGCCGGCAAGGAGCGCCAGTTCTTCTCCGACGCGCCGGACGGCAGCTCGCTGCTGACGCTGGCCAATCCCACCGTGCCGGGCGTCAAGGGCAACACGGTGTTCGCGGTGGTGCAGTTCGAATACACCTCGCGCAACCAGGGCAATGCCAGCATGTACGGGCTGCTGCCGTCGCCGATCGCGGTACTGACGCTGGACCAGGACCCGGCCACCGGCAAGCTGACCCCCGTCAAGTACCACAACGTCGACACCTCGGGCGTCAACGGCCTGTGGATTACCTGCGGCGCCAGCCTGTCGCCGTGGAACACGCACCTGTCGAGCGAGGAGTACGAGACCGACCTGGTGGACGCCAACGCGGTCACGCAGCTGCAGGGCTACAGCCGCAACCTGTACGGCGACCCGGCCCGCGCCAACGCCTACAACTATGGCCACCTGCCCGAAGTCACGGTGCACCCGGACGGCACCGGCACCATCAGGAAGCACTACTGCCTGGGCCGCATCTCGCACGAGCTGGTGCAGGTCATGCCGGACGAGCGCACCGTGCTGATGGGCGACGATGCCACCAACGGCGGCCTGTTCCTGTTTATCGCCGACCAAGCGCGCGACCTGTCCGCCGGCACGCTCTACGTGGCCAAGTGGCACCAGACCTCGGGCACCGGCCCGGGCAGTGCCACGCTGTCGTGGATCCGGCTGGGCCACGCCACCAGCGCCGAGATCCGCGCGCTGGTCGACGGCGGCATCCGGCTGGCCGACATCATGGATGTCAAGACCGCCGATCCGGCCGATGCCAGCTACACCCGCATCATTTACAGCGGCAGGCAGAACTGGGTGAAGCTGGTGCCGGGCATGGAAAAGGCCGCGGCGTTCCTGGAAACGCACCGCTATGCCGCGCTGGTCGGCGGCAGCCTGGGCTTTACCAAGATGGAAGGCACCACCGTCAACATCAAGGACAAGAAGGCCTATTCGGCGATGTCGCGCATCGAGTCGAGCATGCTGGCGGGCAACGCCGCCAATGCTGGCGACATCCAGGTGGAAGGCCCGTATTCCGGCGCAGTCTATGAGCTCAACCTGAAGGGCGGCCAGGCCGACAAGACCGGCACGGCGATGGCCAGCGAATGGGTGCCGGTCGACATGGCCGCGGTGCCTGCGCTGATCAGCGAGGACCTGGGTGGCGGCAAGATGAAGCAGCAGGATGCGCTGGGCAACTTTGCCAATCCCGACAAGGTGGCCACGCCGGACAACCTGAAGTTCTCGGAGAAGCTGCGCACGCTGTTCGTCGGCGAGGACAGCAACACCCACGTCAACAACTTCCTGTGGGCGTACAACGTCGACACCAAGGTGCTCAGCCGCGTGCTGTCGTGCCCGGCCGGCGCCGAGTCCACCGGCCTGCATGCGGTCGACGAGATCAATGGCTGGACCTACGTGATGAGCAACTTCCAGCATGTCGGCGACTGGGAATCCCCGCTGCACGACAAGGTCAAGGCGCAGCTCGATCCGCTGGTGCGCGCCAACTACAAGGACCGTTTTGGCGCGGCGGTCGGCTACCTGACCGGCGATCCCACCGGCATCAGGCTCGCCAGGACCTGATGCGGGACTGCGCGTAGGCATGACAACGGCGGGCTTCGGCCCGCCGTTGTCATTGGGGCACGGACGTCGATATCCGACTGTGGTCCGCTAACACGCGGCACCGGTTCAGGCGAGCCGGGGCTAACCCGCATCCGTTGCAACGGCCACAGCGCGTCGAGGATGGCCTCCATGCGGCTTGCGTCGCCGTGTCCTACAGTGGTGGGGGCGCCGGCCACGGCACTTCGCCGCCGGCGCGCCATCAGCCAGGACAACAAGAACCGCATAACAAGGAGACCAGGCATGAAACGAGCTGTCGGGAAAGCCGCGATGCTTTGCCTCGCCGCCACGCTGCTGTACGGCTGCGGCGGCAATGACGACGAGCCGGCGCAGAAGCCGCCGCCGCAAGCCGAAGAGAAGCGCCCGCAGGACGACCGCACCTTCACCATGGATGCGGCCACGCTGCCGTTCGCGGCGCTGGCCGGCGCGCCCGAGGCCGACCGCTGGTGGGGCGTGCAGGACGGCGCCGGCTACCGCATCGAGGTGCCGAAGAACTGGAACGGCCGGCTGGTGATGTATGCCCACGGCTATGCGGGCACGGGCGCGGCGCTGTCGGTGACCCTGCCGAGCATCCGCCGGCACCTGCTGGCGAACGGGTACGCGTGGGCCGCATCCAGCTATGCCAGGAACTACTATGACGTGCGCGCCGGCCTGGAAGACACCAACGCGCTGGCGCTGGCCTTCACGCGCATTGCCGCGCAGAACGGGCGCACTTTGGCGGCGCCGTCGCGCCTCTACATCGTCGGCCATTCGATGGGCGGCCATGTCTCGGCCGCGGCGGTCGACGAGGAGAACATCCAGGCCGCCAACCACAAGGTGCGCTACCACGGCGCGGTGCCGATGTGCGGCGTGCTCGGCGATACCGAGCTGTTCAACTACTTCGGCGCCTACCAGACCGCCGCGCAGCAGCTGGCGGGCTATCCGGCGACGGCGTGGCCCGCGGCCAACTGGGCGCAGATCGCGCCCGCGGTACGCGCCGCGCTGTTCACCACCTACCCAGGCCAGACCACGGCCCAGGGCGACACCCTCAAGGCCATCGTGCGCAACCTGACCGGCGGGCAACGGCCGCTGTTCGACTGGGGCTTCGGCGGCCCGGGCGCGCAGGGGCTGCAGGACGCGGTGTGGAGCACCTTCGGCCAGGACGGCTCGGTCAACGGCATCCTGACGCAGAACGTGGTCAACACCACCGGCATCACCTTCCAGTTCGACAATGACCCCGCGCAGTCGGCGGCGGAGCAGGCGTTCAACGCGGGCATCTTCCGCGTCAGCGGCAGCGCCGAGGCCAACCGTGCGCGCAGCGACGGCCTGCGCTGGATCCCCAGGACCAATGCACGCATCGGCGTGCCGGTGGTGACACTGCATACGCTGGGCGACATGTACGTGCCGTTCAGCATGGAGCAGATCTACAAGCGCCGCGCCGATGCCAACGGCACCGCGCAATGGCTGGTGCAGCGCGCCATCCGCGGCGTCAGCCATTGCGACTTCACCGTGGCCGAGCAGGCCAGGGCCTTCGACGACATGGTCAACTGGGAGCAGAACGGCGTGAAACCGGGCGGCGACGAAGTGCTGGATGCCGCCACCGTGGCCAGCCCGGCCTACGGCTGCAAGTTCACCGACAACACGCTGGCGAGCGGCGAGGAAAGCCCGACCACGGCGGCGCTGCGGCCGTCGGTGGCGCAGGCGTTCCCGTGCACGCCGGGCTGACCGGCGGATCGGCGCGCGGCGGCAGGCCGCGCGCCATTTCTGCTACGCTAGGCCCGTTCCCCAGCTACCGCCTGCGCATGCCATCATGACCGGCCCGACCCACGACCCCGACGCGCGCCGCATGGCGCCCGCCACCGAGCGCAACCGCGAGCCCATCCTCGCGGTGCTGCGCCAGGTGCTTCCCGCCAGCGGCACCGTGCTCGAAATCGCCAGCGGCACCGGCCAGCACGCCGTGCACTTTGCCGCGGCGCTGCCCGGCATCACCTGGCAGCCGAGCGATCCGGACGCGGCCGCACGCGCATCGATCGCGGCCTGGACCGCGCACGCGGGCCTCGCCAATGTGCGCGCGCCGCTGGCGCTCGATGTCTGCCGCCAGCCGTGGGGCATCGACGCCGCCGCTGCGGTGGTCTGCATCAACATGATCCATATCGCCCCGTGGGCCGCGGCCGAGGCGCTGTTCGCGGGCGCCGGCAAGCTGCTGGGGCCCGGTGGCGTGCTGTTCCTGTATGGCCCTTACCGCCGCGGCGGCGCGCACACCGCGCCCAGCAACGCCGCCTTCGACGCACAGCTGCGCGCCACCGATCCTGACTGGGGCGTGCGCGACATGGAGGCCGTGATCGCGCTGGGCGCGGCGCAGGGCCTGCGCTGCGACGAGCCGGTGCCGATGCCGGCCAACAACTTCTGCCTGGTGCTGCGCAAGTAAGGCGCCGCACGGGGTTGGCGGCATTGGCAAAAGTCGCCGGATTCAGCCGCGCACCAGCATCACCACCGCGGTGGCGATCAGGCACACCGCAAACAGGGCGCGCAGGCGGCGCTCTGGCATCCGGTGCGCCAGCGCCACGCCCGACGAGATGGTCAGCATGCCACCCAGCGACAGGGGCATGCCTCGGGCCCAGTCGACCTGGCCGGCATGGGCATAGGTTGCCAGCGCCACCACCGCGCCGGGCGTCACCAGCGCCAGAGCCAGGCCCTGTGCCGCCGCCTGCCGCAGCCCGAACAGGCCGACCAGCGCCGGCGCGGCCACCACGCCGCCGCCCACGCTGAAGAAGCCGGAGAACAAGCCGCCGGCCACGCCCACCAGCGGCATCCAGCGCGCCGACAGCCGCGCCTGCGGCGCGGTCACCGCGCGCCCCGGCAGCAGCCGCCACAGGAAGTACAGCGCCATGCCGATCATGAACAGCGCGAAGATCCGCCGCAGCAGCTGCGCGTCCATCGCGGTGGCCGCGCGCGCCGACAGCCAGGTCGCCAGCACCGCCGACAAGCCCAGCACCACCGCCGTGCGCAGCGCAATGCCGGCCCGCTTGCGGTATTGCCAGAAGCCGATCAGCACGTTGGGCGCGATCATCACCAGCGCGGTCCCCTGTGCCAGCTGCTGGTCCATGCCGAACAGCAGCCCCAGCGCCGGAATCGCGATCAGCCCGCCGCCGATGCCGAACAGCCCGCCCACCGCGCCGAGCAAGCCACCAAGTCCGAAGATCAGCAGGGAGGGCAGCAGCAGGTGGTCAGGCATCGATGCAAGGGGGGCAAAGCGGGGATGTGAGGCGGATGCCGGAGCAAGCGGGGGCAAGGCGCGGCGGCCTCGATCATACGCGAGCGGCCCCGCCGGCGCTTTGCACTAAAATCGGCGGGGTCATTCGATCCTGCGCTGCGCGGCCCGCCAGGCTTGCTGCATCGCACCCGTCACGGAGAACACGATGAAGGTCCAGAACATCCTGCAGACGATCGGCAATACCCCGCATATCCGCATCAACCGGCTGTTCGGCAACGGCCACGAGGTCTGGATCAAGTCCGAACGCAGCAACCCCGGAGCTTCGATCAAGGACCGCATCGCGCTGGCGATGGTGGAGGACGCCGAACGTCGCGGCGTGCTCACGCCGGGCGGCACCATCATCGAGCCGACCTCGGGCAACACCGGCATCGGCCTGGCCATGGTGGCCGCGGTCAAGGGCTACAAGCTGGTGCTGGTAATGCCCGACAGCATGTCGGTCGAGCGCCGCCGCCTGATGCTGGCCTATGGCGCCACCTTCGACCTGACCCCGCGCGAGAAAGGCATGAAGGGCGCGATCGCGCGCGCCGAGGAACTGGTCGCCGCCACCCCGGGCGCGTGGATGCCGCAGCAGTTCGAGAACCCGGCCAATGCCGACGTGCATGCGCGCACCACCGCGCAGGAAATCCTGAACGATTTCCCCGAAGGACTCGACGCGCTCATCACCGGCGTCGGCACCGGCGGCCACCTGACAGGTTGCGCGCGGGTGCTCAAGGAAAAATGGCCGGGGCTGAAGGTGTTCGGGGTCGAGCCGGTGGCCTCGCCGGTGATTTCCGGCGGCGCGCCGGCGCCGCACCCGATCCAGGGCATCGGCGCGGGCTTTATCCCGAAGAACCTCGATACCGCGTTGCTGGACGGCGTGATCCAGGTCGACGCCGAACCCGCGCGCGAGATGGCGCGCCGCTGCGCGCGCGAGGAAGGCATCCTGGTCGGGATCTCGTCGGGTGCGACCCTGGCCGCGATTGCGCAGAAGCTGCCGCAACTGCCGCCCAACGCGCGCGTGCTGGGCTTCAACTACGACACCGGCGAGCGCTACCTGACGGTCGAAGGCTTCCTGCCCGCGTAAGCGACGACGTCGCGACGAGCGCCCGGCGCGGGCGCTCGGAACGCTTCGTTGATCTGGAAGCAGGGCACGTCGCCCCAGCTGAAGCGGTCGTACAGGTCCAACGCCAGCACGTCACGCGCGCGCAGGCGATAAAACGTTCACATCGCCTCCGACCCGCTCAGCGCGACAGCAGGCCGTGCCGCTTGTGCCAGTCGGCCAGCGATTCTTCCGGCCATGTGTCGCAGTGCACATGGCCCTTGCCGCGCGGCACATCGACCCATGGCGCCACGGACTCCAGCGAGGCCTCCACCACCTCCGGCGGGCGCGGCAGCGGCGTATCGATGGCCGAGGCATGGGGATACAGCAGCTCGGGCCAGCGCGGATCCCACAGCCACAGCGCGCTGCCGCACTTGACGCAGAAATGCCGCTGCGCCGGCGAGCGCCGCGCGCGCTTGCCGGGCTCGCGCAGCACGGCATGGTAGACGCCGAGGTACTTGCGCCCGCGCACGCGCAGCGTGGCGGCATCGCCGCCGATGTTGATGGCATAGCCACCGCCGCCCGCGGTCTTGCGGCAGATCGAGCAATGGCAATGCATGTAAGGGCAGGGCGAATCGGACTCGAGCGAGAAGTGGACCGCGCCGCAATGGCAGGAGCCGTCGAGATGCATGGGAGGGTCCTTTGCACGGTGGCGTTCGGGGCAGTCCATTGACTGTAGAAAACCCCCGGCAAAGTGCCAAGGCCAGGCAGGCGGCTATCGCGCCTTGCGGAACGTCAGGTTGATGCGCAGCGGCCCCAGCAGCGGATGATCGCCATCGGCCAGCGGCGCCACGCCGTGGAACGCCAGCCGCGACGGCCCGCCCCACACCACCACGTCGCCATGCGCCAGCCGTATCCGCTGCGGCTTGTCGGCACGGCGCATGCCCCCGAACAGGAACACCGCCGGCAGCCCCAGCGACACCGAGACGATGGGCGCGGTGAAATCGCGCTCGTCGCGGTCCTGGTGCAGCGACAGGCGGGTGCCCGGCACATAGCGGTTGATCAGGCAGGCATCCGGCGCAAATCCGGCGAAGCCCGCCTGCGCCGCCGCGCTGGCAGCGAGCTCGCGGAAACTCGCGGGCATGTCTGGCCATGCTTGCCCGCTCAGCGGGTCGACCGCGTCGTAGCGATAGCCGCGCGCGTCGGAGACCCAGCCGCACGCGCCGCAGTTAGTCATCGCCACCGACATCTTCAGGCCGCCGGGGGTGACCATGTGCCGCCAGGGGGCCCGCGCCACGATGGTTTGCACGTCGGCGAGCAGCACGTCGGCATTGGCTCGCGCCGCGCCGCGCAGCACGACGGCACCGTCGGCGAGGGATTCGATGGCGGGGGTGGCGGCGCTGTCTTCGGGCAGGTCGTCGAACAGGTCGAACGTCATGGTGGAGAGGGTCCTGCGATAGCTTGGCGCGTTCAGGCGACCTTCAGTTCCAGCCGCTTTCCCAGCGCCCGGAACGCGGCCTCGATCGTGTCGATCTTGGTCGCATGATCCAGGTCGACGATGCGCTGGACTTCCTGCTTGCGGGTACGCAGGCGGCGTGCCAACTCCGCCTGCGTGACCCCCTGCGCGATCATCTCGTTGAGCAGCAGCACCTTTGCCGACATGCTGGCTGGCAGCTCGACCAGATGCTGGCCGCGTCCGGCCTTCGACGGCAGCGGCACCGGGCGGCCATCCTCGAAATAGAACTCCATGGCCGTGGCAAGCGCATCGGCGGCCATCTCCTGGGCCTGCTCGATCGTGGCGCCGCTGGTCAGGGCTTCCGGGATATCGGGAAACGAGACCGCAAAGCCATCGCCGTCGGGGACGATGTTGGCGGGGAAACGAAGCATATTGGAATTCCTCCCACGTCAACAGAGGCTTGTATGGTAATCAATAATGTTTACCAAGGCCAGCCGCACCTCCTCAACGTTTCAAGGTGTTCCGTCGGCCGTGTGCCGCGTCGGTGTACTCCCTCTCCCGCTCGCGGGAGAGGGTAGGGGTGAGGGCCGGCGCATCGACGAAGTGATGCGCGGCGGTATGCTGGCGCCTGCCCTCGTCCCCGCCCCTCTCCCGCAGCGGAGAGGGGAGCAAACCAGAGGTATGACGAAGCACCATAGGCCTTCCAACACCAGCGGTGTACTCCCTCTCCCGCTTGCGGGAGAGGGCCGGGGAGAGGGCCGGTGCATCGACGAAGTGAGGTGCGGCGGTATGCCTGCGCCCGCGCTCACCCCCGCCCCTCTCCCGCAAGCCGGAGAGGGGAGCAAACATCCAGCGCGCGCTCACGCAAACGTATCAATCTCTCCCCGCCCCAGCACGCGCGCGGGCCGTGCCGCGGCGCTGGCTCCTGGCCCCGCCTCAGCCGCCGCCACCGCAGCGCCACCAAAGCCGGCCTGTCCGCGCCCGTGCCCCGGCGCCTGCTGTTGCTGCCCGTTGCCGTTGCCGGCCTGGCTGGCAAAGCCATCGGCGCCCACCGAGGTGTGGCCCAGCTGGATGCCGTTTTCCGACAGCGCGGTGCGCAGGTGCGGCAGCGCGGCTTCGACCGCGGCGCGCACGGCCTGGTGGGGCGAGACGAATTGCGCCTGGGCCTGGTCGTTGACCACGTTCAGCACCACCTTCAGCGGCCCCAGGTCAGGTGGGTTCAGCTGCAGTTCGGCGCTTTGCTGGCCTTGCGTACCCAGGCGGATCATCTGCTGGCTCAGTGCCTGCGGCCACTGGCTGTCGTACAGCGGCGGGGCGACCACGGGCCGGCTGGCGGCAGCGGCGGCAGCGGCCGGAGCGGGTTGTCCGGCCAGCGTGGCGGCCACCGCAGGGGCGCTGTCGAGAGTGGCCGCAGCGGTCTCGCCGGCGCGCGCGGCGGCTTGCGTGGCAGCGAACTGGCCGGCGGCGGGGCGGGCATCCGGCGCGGCAGGACTGGCGGCGAGCGGATCGGCGCGATGCTGGCCGAGGCCGCTGTCGGGGCGATGCCCCGATCCGCCCGCGGAGGCGCCGGTGTCCTGGCCCGGCAGGTCCGCTTGACGGAGCGCCAGCGCGTCGCCCGCAACGGTGGGCGTGGCGCCGGCTTTTGCATCGGTGCCGGCGCTGCCGGGCTGCAGCGCCGCGCGTTGCGAGGCGATGGTGGCCAGCGTGTCGGCGACCGACGGCTGCGCCGGTCGCGATTCGGCGGTGACCGCCTGCAACGGGTCGGCCAATGCGGTGCCGTCGGCAGGGGCTGCCGTGGTGCCGGCTTGGACCTGGGTTTGCGCGGTGGCGTTCGGCACGGTGGCGCCGCTGAGCGCCGCCTGCAAGGCCGCGGCACTGCCGGTGTCGGCCATGCCGGCGACAGCGGCGCCTGCGGCGCCGGCTGGCACGGTCGCGGGGTTCGCTGGCGCGGCGGCGGGACGCATCAGCGCCAATGCGGCGGCTGCGGCGGCGGCTGCATCCGTCGGCGTTGCCGCCGCGGCGTCTTCCTGGTCCTGATCCTTCTCGCCGGCAGCGGCCTTCTTGCCCGTGGCGGCGGTGTGTTGCGGCTTGCCGGCGTCTGCCTGTGCTGACGCTGGCCGCGCCGCGGGTTTGTCGCGCGCGACCGTCTCCCTGGCGGCGGGCGCCGGAGCGGCGGCCTGGTGGCTGTCGCGCGCCTGCGAGAGCGCGTCGCGGAAGCCGCTGGTGGCGGCGTCGGCGCTGGCGCGCCGGGCGCCTTCCACCGCGTTGGCGGCGCTGCTGACAATCTGGCTGATATCGATCATGGGGATTCGCTACGGTGTGGCCCGGCGGGTGGTTGCCGTCCGGGCATCGTTCAGGCTTCGCTCAGGCGGCCGGCCGCGGTGCGGACCAGGCGGGCGGCGTATTCGTCGTTGGCGCGCTGCTCGCGGCGCGCGGCCACCTGTTCCTGTTTCGCCTCCGCGCGCGCGATCAGCGTGTCGAACGAGTTCAGGCGGCGCTTCTGGTGCTGCCAGCGGTTGCGGCCGGCCAGCAGGTCGGCCTCGGCCTTGGCCAGGGCCGCGCCCTGCTGGCGGATGGCCTGGTCCAGTGAATCGAGGAAGCGCGAAAAGTC
Source organism: Cupriavidus neocaledonicus (assembly GCF_000372525.1). GTDB lineage: Bacteria > Pseudomonadota > Gammaproteobacteria > Burkholderiales > Burkholderiaceae > Cupriavidus > Cupriavidus neocaledonicus. Next base: position 68,004 of record NZ_AQUR01000090.1, on the reverse strand, counting down.
CTGCCAGCGGCTGGAGGTGATGCCCTGTGCCGCCACCACCTGCATGCGCTCGCGGTATTCCTGGCGGTACTGCGTGAGCTGGTTGAGCTGCAGTTCCGCCTGCGTGCGCAGGCCCTGCAGCCGGCCGAGCTCGCGCGCGGCGGCGTCGGTGTCGGTCTGGGCCAGGTCAGCCAGCGTGTTGAGCGGTGAATGCTTGAGCATGTTCACTCCTGTCGAAGAGGCTGTGCAGCGCGGCGATGGCGTCGGCGTAGCCGGCGCGCTCGTGGATGTCCTGCTGCAGGAAGGCTTCCATGCGCGGATGCAGCTGGATCGCCAGGTCCAGTTCCGGATCGTTGCCCGGCACGTAGGCGCCCACGCTGATCAGGTCGCGGTTGCGCTGGTAGCGCGACATCAGCTGCTTGAAGCGGCGCACCGAGCCGAACTGTTCATGCGGGATCAGCGCGGTCATGGCGCGGCTGATCGAGGCCTCGACGTCGATGGCCGGATAGTGGCCGGCTTCGGCCAGGCTGCGCGACAGCACGATGTGGCCATCCAGGATGGCGCGCGCGGAATCGGCGATGGGGTCCTGCTGGTCGTCGCCTTCGGTCAGCACGGTGTAGAACGCGGTGATCGAGCCGCCGCCCTCGGGGCCGTTGCCGGTGCGCTCGACCAGCGTCGGCAGCTTGGCGAAGACCGACGGCGGATAGCCCTTGGTGGCGGGCGGCTCGCCGATCGCCAGTGCAATCTCGCGCTGGGCCATGGCGTAGCGCGTCAGCGAATCCATGATCAGCAGCACGTGCTGGCCCTGGTCGCGGAAATACTCGGCCAGCCGCGTCGCATAGGCGGCGCCCTGCATGCGCAGCAGCGGCGAGCAGTCGGCCGGCGCGGCCACCACCACCGAGCGGCGCCGACCCTCCGGCCCCAGGATGTTCTCGATGAATTCCTTCACCTCGCGGCCGCGTTCGCCGATCAGGCCGACCACGATCACGTCGGCGCTGGTATAGCGCGCCATCATGCCCAGCAGCACGCTCTTGCCCACGCCCGAGCCCGCGAACAGTCCCATGCGCTGGCCGCGGCCGACGGTCAGCATGCCGTTGATGGCGCGCACGCCGGTGTCGAGCACGGTTTCGATCGGGGCCCGCATCAGCGGGTTGATCTGCTCGCCGGCGAGCGGCACTTCCATCGCCGCGGCGAGCGAGCCGAGCCCGTCCAGCGGGCGGCCCGCCGCATCCAGCACGCGGCCCAGCAGCCCGGCGCCGACCGGCAGGCGCTTGGAGCCCGGCTCGCGCGGCGCGGTGGTGCCGGCCGGCTGCGGCGACGGCTCGAGCGGGTAGACGCGCGCGCCCGGCAGCAGCCCGACCACGTCGGACTGCGGCATCAGGTAGAGGCGGTCGGCGCCGAAGCCGACCACTTCTGCCTCGGCGGTGCGCGGGGCGTTGCTGTCGGTGGTGAACTGTCCGGCGGGCAGCTCGATCAGGCAATCGCTGCCCACCGGCAGGCGCAGGCCCACGGCTTCCAGCACCAGCCCCGCGGCGCGCGTCAGGCGGCCGCAGCTGCGCTTGCTGTCGAGCCGGGCGATGCCGGCGGCGGCGCCGTTGAGCGCGCCGATCCAGTGTTGCGCATGGTCGTGCGCGACGTGGTGGGTGTCCTGCGCGGTGTCAGGCATGCGGCGGCTCCCACGGATCGTCGCGGCCCAGCGCCCGCACCACACGGGTCCAGCGCGTGGGCAGCGTGGCGTCGCGCTCGCCGCTGGCGGCGCTGGCGATGCAGCCGCCGCGCGCCACCGACGGATCGGCGCGCACGGTCCAGCCGGCGGCGGCGAGTTCGCCTTGCAGATGGGCTTCCACCAGCGCCACGTCGTCCGGGTGCAGCAGCAGGGTGGGCGATCCGGACAGCGCCGGTTCGCTGGTCAGCAGCTCGCGCACCGCCGGCAGCAGCGCCGCGGCGTCCTGCGCCAGCGTCGTGCGCACCAGCTGGCGCGCCACGTCCAGCGCCAGCGATACCAGCGCGTGCGCGACCGCGTCGTCGACGTTGCTCAGCGCGCTGCGGAAATTGCCGGCCAGCGCCTGCAGCTGCGCGGCCTCGTTGCGGGCGGCTTCCAGCCCGCGCGCATAGCCTTCGCGATGGCCGTCGCCGTAACCCTGGGTCTGGCCCTGGGTGTAGCCCTGGGCGTAGCCTTCCTTGCGCGCGCCCTCGCGCATCGCGTCGAGCGCGGCGAAATCGATCGGCGGCGGCGCGGGTTCGGCCGGCACGGCGGCCAGCGTCTCCAGCGGCTCGGCATGCCGGGAATCGAGCGATCCCATCTGCCAGCGCTGCCAGCCGGCACCGCCACGCGCGCGGCGCGGCGGCTCGAACGGCGCGAAGCCGCCGGCACCGGTGGCGGCACCATGGCCGCCCAGGGACGAGAGCGGTTCGGCGCCCAGGCCGCGGCGCCCGGCCCCGCGCTCGGGGTCTGCCTCAGACATAGGCATCGTCGCCTCCGCCGATCTGCACTTCGCCAGCATCCGCCAGGCGCCTTACCACCTGCAGGATGGCCTTCTGCTCGGCCTCGACCTGCGACACGCGCACCGGGCCCAGCGCCTCCAGGTCCTCGCGCAGCATCTCGCCGGCGCGGGTCGACATGTTGCGGATGAACTTGTCGCGCAGCTCCTGCGGCGCGCCCTTGAGCGCGACGATCAGCGATTCGGTGGCGATTTCCTTGAGCACGCGCTGGATGCCGCGGTCGTCGACCTCGAGCAGGTTCTCGAACAGGAACATCTCGTCGATGATCTTCTGCGCCAGGTCGCCGTCGTGCAGGCGCACGCCGTCGATCACCGCCTCTTCGTGCGCGGTGCTCATCAGGTTGATGATCTCGGCCGCGGTGCGCACGCCGCCCATGCGGCTGCGCTTCAGGCTCTGGCCCGCCAGCAGCTTGGTCAGCACGTCGGTCAGTTCCTGCAGCGCGCCCGGCTGCACGCCGCCGAAGGTAGCAATGCGCAGGATCACGTCGTTGCGCAGGCGGTCGGTGAACAGCCCCAGCACCTCGGACGATTTCTGGCGGTCCAGGTGGATCAGGATGGTGGCGATGATCTGCGGGTGCTCGTCGCGGATCAGCTCGGCGATGGCGGTGGCGTCCATCCAGTTCAGCGAGTCGATGCCGCCGCCCGGATCGCGCGACTCCAGGATGTCCTCGATCACCGACTGCGCGCGCTCCTCGCCCAGCGCCTTGTTCAGCACGCTGCGGATAAACGCGCTGGAATCGACGTTCAGCGCCAGGTACTGCTCGGTCTCGGCGCGGAACTCGCCCAGCACCTCGGCCATTTCCTCGCGGGTGACCGAGCTGAGCGTGGCCATGGCCGAGCCCAGCTCCTGCACCTCGCGCTGCGACAGGTGCTTGAACACCTCGGCCGCGGCATCCTCGCCGATCGCCATCATCAGCACCGCGCTCTTCTGCAGGCCGGATTCAGAGATGCCCTTAGCGGTTGTCATTGCTAATCCAGTTCTTGATCACGCTGGCGACCAGGCGGGGGTCGCGCTGGGCGGCGTCGCGCACCAGCGCGAGGTCGCTTTCATACTTGGCGGCGAGCCGCAGGATTTCCGGATTGGCCGGCTCTTCGGGCGGCAGCAGCACCGCCTCGGTCTCGTCCCTGGGCTCGGGCGCCGGCAACGGCGGCGCGGTGTAGCGGCGCAGGATCGGGCGCGCCACCTTGAACCACACGAACAGCGCCAGCAGTGCCAGCAGCAGGTAGCCGGCCAGGCTCTTGCCCAGTGCAATCATCTCGGGCTGCTTCCACATTGGCAGTTCGGGCTCGGCCTTCTCGCGCTCGGCGGTGAAGGGGCTGTTGACCACGTTGATGGAGTCGCCGCGATCGGCCGAGAACCCCATCGCTTCCTTGGTCAGGTTCTGGATCTGCGCCAGCAGCGCCGGCGGCAGCGGCTCGGCGACGAGCTTGCCCTTGGCATCGGCCTGCTGGCGGTAGTTGACCACCACCGCCACCGACAGCCGGCGCACGCCGCCCGGGGCCTGCTGCACATGGCGCACCGAGCGGTCCAGCTCATAGTTGACAGTGGAGTCGCGGCGATTGCTGCTCGGGCCGCTGGACGCGGTGGTGGTGGCGCCCTGCGCGGCCTGGCCGGGCTGGCCCTGGGCCGGCGCGCCGGCCTGGCCCGGCGCCTGGCCCGCGCGCGGCGTCTGCGGCGTGGTCACCGGCGCGGCGGCGGCAGCGGGCGGCTGGTTCGACAGCGCGCCGGGCACGCCGCCCGGCGGCGTTGCACCCTGCTGGGTCGATTCGCTGGTCTGCTGGCTGCGGATCGCGGTGCGGGTCGGGTCCTGGTTGGGCTTGTAGCTCTCGTCGGTGTGCTCGACGATGGAGAAGTCCACGTCGGCGGTGACCTGCGCGCGCACGTTGTCCTTGCCGACGATCGGCGTCAGGATCGCCTCGATGCGCTTCAGGTAGTTCTGCTCCAGCGCCTGCACGTACTTGAGCTGGGTGGCGTCGAGCATGCGCTCGTTGCCGGTGTTCGACAGCAGGTTGCCGTGCTGGTCGACGATCGAGATCGACTTGGGCGTCAGCTCCGGCACGCTCGACGACACCAGGTGGCTGATCGCCGCGACCTGGCCTTCGTCGATGGCGCGGCCCGGGTACAGCTGCAGCACGATAGACGCGGTAGGCTTCTGGCGCTCGCGCACGAACAGCGTCGGCTTGGGAATGGCCAGGTGCACGCGCGCGGACTGCACCGCGGCGATCGATTCGATCGAGCGCGCCAGCTCGCCCTCCAGCCCGCGCTGGTAGTTGACCTGTTCGGCAAACTGGCTGATGCCGAACTTCTGGTTGTCCATCAGTTCCATGCCCGCGGTGCCGCTCTTGGGCAGGCCTTGCGAGGCCAGCCGCAGGCGCGTCTCGTGCACCTTCTCGGCCGGCACCATCACCGCGCCGCCACCTTCGGCGAACTTGTACGGCACGTTCATCTGCTGCAGCGACTGCAGCACCGCGCCGCCGTCGCGCTCGGACAGGTTGCTGTACAGCACCTTGTAGTCCGGGCCGCGCGACCACAGCACGCCCACCGCGATCGCCGCGGCCAGGGCCGCGCCGCCCAGCATCAGCGGTAATCTGGGGTTGGCCTTCAGGCGCTCCAGCATTTCGGCCGGACGCCCGGGCAGTGCCACTGCCGCGGTCATGCGCGTGCTCCGGAGGCGGCGCGGCCAGGCGCGCGACGGCAACCGCGCTGCGGCTCGCCCTGGTTGTCGGCCCGGCTCGCGGCACGGCTAGCCGTGCGGCTCACATTGCGCTGCAGAGAAAACACGCGTACTCCCGAATCGATGGTTGTCTGTGGATCGGCCGGCCCCGGCGCGAGGCGGGCACCAGGGCAGGCGCGCTGGCCTGCGCTTTTGCGGCACGGTGGCAATGATCGGCCAGACTTGAGGGAGACAATGCGGCGAATAGACCCGGTTTTCCGGCCGATTTCGGTCCATGGGGCGAGGCCGGCGGCGGGTACGCTGCGAGGGCTGAAACTGGCCCCGGATCCGCCTGGCGCGGGCCCGTCCCAGGCCGGGAACCGGCCAACCGGCGCCAACGGTGCGCCTTACGACCAACCGGGCCGGACCACCGGCCGATCACGACCCATGACCACTATCTCTTCCATCGAGGGCATGCTGCAGCAACTGCGCGGGATGTCCCAGGTTGCCTCCGGCAACGCCGCAGGGCAGGCCGCGGCGCCGGTCGGCGGCGGCTTCGCCGGCGAGCTGCAGCGCTCGCTCGGCCGCATCAACGCCGCGCAGGAGCGCGCCTACGGCCAGGCCGAGGCGTTCGAGCTGGGCAAGCCCGGCGTGGCGCTCAACGACGTGATGATCGACCTGCAGAAGGCCAACGTATCGTTCCAGACCGGGGTACAGGTGCGCAACCGGCTGGTGGCGGCCTATCAGGAGATGATGAATATGCCGGTGTGAGGCCAGTGCCTCGCCCGACGGAAAAAGCCCCCGGCGCGCGCAAGCGGCCGGGGGCTTTTGCCGTCGGGCCCGGGCCTACCCCGGACCCGGCGCGCCGGGCTCCAGCCCGGATTCCAGCTGGTAGATCCACGCCAGCAATTCGGCCACCGCCACGTAGAGCTGCGGCGGCACGTGGCTGTCCAGGTCGACCTGCATCAGCAGGTTCACCAGCGTCGGTGAATCGTGGACATAGACGCCGGCTTCGCGGGCGCGCGCGATGATGGCCTCGGCGACGACGCCATAGCCCTTGGCCACCACGCGCGGCGCCTTGTCGCTGTGCTGGTACGACAGCGCGATCGCCGCCCCGCGTTCTTGTGCTGTGTCGCTCATTGCATCCCGCCTTGCGCCAGGCTGTCCTGTGTCTGCACGCTCAGCCGCTGCACGGCGATGCCATGCGCCTCGAGCTGGCCGCGCAACTGCGGCCGCGCCGCGATAAGGCGCGCGGCCACGTCGGTCTCGGGCGTGGCTACACGAGCGTCGAGACCGCCAGGGCCGAGGGTCAGCACCGCTTCGACCACGCCAAGGTTCGGCAGCTGCAGCCGCAGGCGGCTCGACCACGGCCGCGCGGCTTCGCCATGGCCGGCAGCGGCGTCCGCCTCCGCGCGCAGCAGTTCCCATTCGATCGGCACGCCTGGCCAGGCTTCGCCGGCAAAGCGGAACTGCTGCGTGGCGAGCAACTCCAGCTGCTGGCGGACCACGCCTTCGGTGGCGGGATGGATGGCCGGACCTGCGGCCGCCGGCCGGCCGGCATCCGCCGTGGCGGCCTGCGCACCGCCATCGGATGCGCGCTGTGGCTGGCTGGCAAGGCTGTCCAGTGCGGCCATGCGCGCGCCGGCCTCGGCCGTGGACTGGTAGGCCTGTGTGGCCAGCGCTGCGGCCGAGGGACGCTGCGCCGCGGGCTCGGCGGCGGTGTGGCTGTAGACGGCCGTGGTGGAGGTGCCTTGCCGCAGCGCCTGCTCGGCTGCCGCATGGCTGTGGGCCACGCGCGGATTGCCGGCCGACGCCAGCGCTTCGGCCAGCACCTGCGACGCCGGCAGCAGCGGCGGCATGGACGGCCGCGCCGGTTCTGCCCCCGCGCCGCTGCCGGCATAGGTCAGCTGCAGCGACGGCGGCGTGGTTGCGGCGCCCTGGCTTGCGCCGGCCGGGACAGCTGGCCGGCCTGGCACCGCAACCTGCGCCTGCGGCTCCTGGCGCAGGCTGGCGAGCCCGCGCGCGCCGGCCACCCACTGCGCCAGATGCGATTCATAGAACAGGCCACTCTGGCCGACCGCATTGGCCAGCGCCGCGGCGGTAGCCTGCGCCGATGCCGTCGTGGGCGCCGCGGGCAGCAGCGACGCATTGCCCCGCACCGGCCGGGCTTCGGCACCGTCCATCACGGCCAGGATGGCGCGCGCCGCGGCGCTCAGCGATTCCTGCGTCGATGCGCCCGGCAGCAGGGCGCCCTGGCCGGTGATGGCATTGGGGCCGCCGGCCAGCGCGCTGTGGCGGATGGCCTGGCCGGTGGTGTTCTGGACGTTCGATTCGGTCGCCTCGGCCACGGGCTGCAGCGCCGCGACCTGGTCGATGGCGATGGCGGTGCGCAGCGTCTGGGGGTCGGGGGCCTGACCGGGTGCCAGGCCTGGTGGCAGGTGGATGCCGGTCATACGGGTCGCGTGGCTCAGGGGCGGCGGGCGGTGCGGCCTGCCGGTGGGAGTGTGGAGCGGCGTTCAGGCCGCCTCGGGGAGCGGCGTTCAGTCCGCCCCGGGGAGCGGCGCCCAGTCCGCCTCAGGTGGTGGCGCCTGCCGTCGCACCATACGCGGCGCTCAGCTCGAACTGCCGGCGCGAGCTGGTCAGCATGTCGCCGAGCCGCTTGAGTTGCGGCAGCGCCAGGTCGCGGATGCGGGCGTCGTAGGTCAGGATGCGATCCAGCAGCTGGTAGCGCCGCATGCGCTCGGCATCGGAGAAGGGGGCGTCGTGGTCGAGCAGGCGCAGGCGCTCCACCTGTGCCAGGTAGGCCTGCTGCAGGGTGGTCACCGTGTCCCAGTCCGCGCCTTGCGCGGCCTCATGCATGCGCGCGGACAGCGCGAGGATTTCCTCGTAGCAGGCCACGATCGGCGAAAACACTGGAGGGAAGGCCATGTCAGTTGTCCTGTAAGGCGGGTTGCCGCTCGGTCCCGGCGGCCGCGTCATCGATCTGTGCCCAGGCCGAGGCCAGGCTTTCCAGCAGCGCGTCGACCTCGGCCAGCAGCGCCGCGTCGCTGCGCAGGTTGGCCAGCATCAGCCGGCGCACCATGTATTCGTACAGCGCTTCGAGGTTGGCCGAGATCTCGCCGCCGGCGTCGTGGTCGAGCACGGCACGCAGGCCGTTGTCGATGATGTCGATGGCCTTGGAGATGGCATTGCCGCGTTCGGCGACATTGCCGCCCTCCAAGTGGAACCTGGCCCGCGCGATCGCGGCGCGCGCGCCGTCGTACAGCATGGTGATCAGCTTGTGCGGGCTGGCGCTCATGACACCGGTCTGGACGCCGACCTGGGCGTAGGCGTTGGCGGATGCGCGGGCGAACATGGCTTGGATTCCTAAGTGGCGGTGGGATGCGGCGGCTTACTTCTTGATGCTGTTGTTAAGCGCGTTGAACTGCTGCGTCAGGTAGCTGCTGGTGCGGTTCATCTGCGCCACCACCAGGTCCAGCTGTGTGAACTGGGCCTTGTAGCGGTCGACGGTGGCGGTGACGCGGTCCTGGACGCGGTCATAGTCGTCCTCCAGGTCCTTCAGCGTCTTGGTAATGCCATCCTGCGCTACCTTGAGCGCGCCGTCGGTCTTGCTCAGGCCCTCGATATAGGCGGTGGCCCGCTTGCCGATGCCGCCGTCGCCGGTGGTGCTGGAGAACAGGGACGTGACCCCGCCCAGGTTGTCGTTCAGCGCCTTGGTCAGCTTGGCATCGTCCAGCTTCATGGTGCCGTCTTTCTGGAACGTGATGCCGACGTCGATCAGCGTGATGGTGCCGCCGTTGCCGTCGTCCATGGCGCCGCCCAGCATCGATCGCAGGCTCGACTGGATCGAGCGCAGCGTGCCGTCGCCGGTCAGCGCGGCCGACGTGCCGGCCTTGGTATCGAACGCCGTCAGCGACTTGGCGGTGCTCTGGATGTTGTTGTACGCGGTGACGAAGGCCTGGATCGAGGCCTTGATCGCGTCGTTGTCGCGCGTTACCACCAGCGAGGTGGTGCCGGTCTTCGACAGGTTCATGGTCACGCCCTGCGCGGCGTCCACCACGGCATTGCTCTGGCTGACCACGTCGATGCCGTTGATCTTCAGCGTCGCGTTGGCCGGCGGCACCTTCTGTTCCATCTTGTTGGCCGCGGGCGCGGCGGCCGGGTCGAAGGCGACCACGTTGTTCAGCGCCGGGTCCGTCGAGGACACGCGCATGGTGGCCTGCGTGCCGGTCTTGTCCGAGGTCAGCACCAGGCGGTACGGGCTGGCGCTGCCGTCATTGACGATGCTGGCGGTCACGCCGATGCCGGCCTTGTTGATGGCATCGCGCATGCCCTCGAGCGACGAGCCCGCCGCAATGGTGACCTTTTTGGTGCTGGCGGGAGCGCCGCCGGTGGCCAGCGCCTCGCCGAAGTCGAACACCAGCTCGCCGCCGCCGATCGCGGCCTTCTGGTCGGCCACGTTGCCGCTGACCAGCGACTGCGCGGTCGCCAGCGTGTTGACGGTGATGGTGTAGTTGCCCGGCACGGCATTGGCCGCGGTGGTCACCGACATGACGTCCGGCGTGCCGACCGCGGCCTTGACCGCGCCGAAGGTGGCGGCGCCGGACAGCTTCGTGGCGGCGGCCTTGTACGCATCCAGCACGCTCTGCACCTGGCTGTACGCGGACAGCTTGGTCTGGTAGCTCTTGGCCTGGGTGTTGATGGCCTCGAGCGGCACCTGCTCGGCCTTCTGCAGCTGGTCCAGCAGGGTGCTCAGGTCCAGGTTGGAGCCGATGCCGATGGAGGAGATCGTTGCCATTTTATTGTCTCGTCTTCAACTGTTGATCAGGTCTCAGGCCGCCTGGCTGACGAACAGCCCCTGCAGCTTGTCGATCGCGCGGGCGATGCGCAGCAGCTCTTCGGTCGGCATCTGCCGGATCAGGTCGCCGGTTTCCTTGTCGACCACCTTGGTGATGACGCGGTGCGTGGTTTCGTCGATCTCGAAGCGCAGCCCGATCGAGGTGGTCTTGAACGCTTCCACCAGCTCGCTGATTGCGGCGGAGGTGGCGCCGGTCTGTGCCGGGGCATTGGCGACGTCTTCCTCCGGCGCGCGCAGGCCGGCGCGTGCGGGCATCGCCGCCGTGCCGTGGGCCGGCACGTCGGGCGGCAGGCGTCCTGCGGTCAGGTTCACGGTGGGAAGAAGCGCCATGCTGTGCTCCGTTGGCGTGTGGCTGGTTCAGGGTGAAACGCTTGGCGGGCAGCGGTCTGCCTGCGAAACGCTCCAGCGCGTTCCTGGGCGTTGGCAAAAAGGCCGGGCCTTGCGGCCCAGCCTCGTATGCCAGTCTGCGGATGCGATTAACGCAGCAGCGACAGCACGCCTTGCGTGGTCTGGTTGGCTTGCGCCAGAACCGAGGTACCAGCTTGTTGCAGGATGTTCGCGCGGGTCATGTTCGACACTTCCGTTGCGTAGTCGGCGTCCTGGATGCGCGAGCGCGAGGCCGACAGGTTCGTCACGGCGGTGCCCAGGTTGGAGATCACCGAGTCAAAACGGTTTTGCACCGCGCCCAGCGAGCTGCGCAGGTCGTCGACCTTCTTGATGGCGGCATCGATGGAAGCCAGCGGGCTGGCGGTCGAGCCGGTCTGCAGGCTGCCCACGGAGATCTTCGACGTGTCGACGGTAAATGCGGCGGTGCCGCTGGTCGTCGTCGTGTCGGCCGACTGCGGGTCCAGTGCGACGTAGCGGTACATCGAGGTGCCGTTCACAGCCCCGGTGAAGCCTTGGTTGATCAGCGAGGTGGCTTCACCAGCGCTTGCCGGGGTGATCTTCACTTCCGCGTACAGGTTACCGTTTTTGTCGGCCACCGCGTTGCCAGTGAGGGTCGCGCCGCCGGCAGCCAGGCCGAGCTTGGTCGACAGATCGTCAGTGGTCTTCTCTGCCACGGTCGTGGCCGTGACGGCAGTGGTCGAGCCATAGATAGCCTGCAGCTGCGCAGCCGTCGGTGCGTCGCCGGCGGCGGATGCGGTCGTGCCGTCGAAGGCGAAGCTGGCCGTCGCCGTCGGGCCGGCAACGTTGAAGCCTTGCATGCCCAGGGTCTTGGAGCTGATTTCCGTCAGGTTGATCGTGATGGTTTCGCCATCGTTCGCGCCAACCTGGATCGTCAACGGCTTGGCGCTGCTCGACAGGACCTTCACGCCGTTGAAGTCGGTCTGTTGCGACGTACGGTCGATTTCAGCCAAGCGCTGGGTGATTTCATCCTGGATCGACTTCAGGTCCGAACCCGAGTTGGAGCCGTTGGCGGCCTGCACGCTCAGTTCACGGATACGCTGCAGGTTGTTGTTGACTTCGGTCAGCGCGCCTTCAGTGGTCTGCGCCAGCGAGATGCCGTCGTTGGCGTTGCGCTGGGCTTGGGTCAGGCCCTTGATGTTGGCGGTGAAGCGGTTCGCAATGGCCTGGCCGGCGGCGTCGTCCTTGGCGCTGTTGATGCGCAGGCCCGACGACAGGCGTTGGATCGCGGTGTTCAGCGACGATTGCGAAGCGTTCAGGTTGTTCTGAGTCATCAGAGACAACGAGTTGGTGTTAATGACTTGCGCCATGGTACGACTCCTGTATGCAAAGTTTTGGGCATTCCGGCTAGTGCCGTAACGTTGGCGGCCTGCTTTGCAGGGCGTAGAGTGCCTCCGTTGCTTGGGTTATCGACCGGGCAAGGCAAAGGTTTAGAGTGATCTCCGCGATAGTTTCGCGGGGTGCCGGCAGGGCGGGGGAGGCGTCGTACGGCGACGTGGGTCGGGGGTGGGAAAGGGTTTGGGCCGTGCGCCGGCCTAGCGCCGCTTGCGCGTGCGCGGAATATAGAGCGGCACGAAATCCGGCGCGGCCACCGCTTCCGGTGCCACGCCTATCGCCTCCGGCGCGTCGGCCGACGTGACCAGGCAGATGGCGCGCTTGTAGACCACGGTGGGCTGGATGTCGTCGGGCCGCCGGCCGAGCAGCAGCACGAAATCGTCGGCGGCCAGCACCAGCCCGTGCAGCCGGGCGCCATTGGATAAATGCACGATCACCGGCGACTGGGTGATGCGGTACGCCGCGAATTGCTGGGACTGCAGTTGCCGTCGGCTGGGTTGCTTGGGCGGGATTTCCTTCTTCTTCACAACGACTCCGGAAGAGCCCGCAAGGGTTCTGGCGGCTGATAACGGTCCGTTGGCCGGCGGCCTGGGATGCGGCACGGCCTGGGCGGCAGGGGAAACATCCGCTCTCGGTAACGGCGACCGGGCTGGCCGCCTGCATTGCGCCCAGGCCCGGCCCGGCGTGCGGGCCACGGAATGTCGCGCAATGGCCGGCGGTTGGCGCTGCCAGAAGAGAAGGGGAATACTTCAGGGCTGAGGGTAACAAAGTTTTACAAGCGTTGACGGACGGCATGGCACTCATCATCTAGAGGCAATGCTCTACTTATTTTGTTGCGTTCCGTCGTATTTTTTGATAGATAGCTGCGCCCGAGCGGGCGAGCGGAGGCGCGCCCTTGGCCGGCAAGCGCAGGCGGGCATTGGGCTGGCGGGGATTTGCCAGCCTCTGCAAGAAATAACCTGAAAATGATTTCAGGGGCAGAATTGCCAGAAATACGCAAAAGCGCGCGTTTCGCGCTAGGGGAATCCCCTGATAGAAGCGGGATTTACACCTCATGTAAGCGCGTTTATATTCGTCACAAGAGCTGTTTGGCTCGAGCAGTCCTGGAAAGCCTACGAGCACCCCGCGCGTGGGCTTTTTTTTGCCCGCGTCGTTTGAATCGCGCTCTGCGGCGCAGTGGCCGGGCGGTCGAATTACCTGACCGGCCGTTCGGAATGCCCAGCGACATTTAACGCCACTTCCCGGCGGCCCGATTTCGTGAAATGCGGGGGATTCCGCCGCTAATTCCGTTTTCCCTTCCAGAAGCGTTCGCTGATCGGCCGGTGTCGTCGCCGCGCGCGTCGGTCGCGGTCGCTCCGGCCTCGATCCCTCAACCCGCCCGGGCGTCCGTGCCGAGCGCCACGCGCCGCCGGGCCCGCGCGGCCAGGCCGGCGCCCAGGGCCCAGCGCAGTGCCGGGGCGAGCACGCGCATGCCGGCCAGCGCCGCGGGGCGGCGGATCGACGGCCCATCCAGCTCAAGCTGGCGGCGCGCCCATGGCGGCAGCAGTGCGATGCCGGCGTCGGCCATGATGCGGACTGCCGGCTGCAGCAGCGGATTGGCCACCGGCATCTTCCTGACCAGCCGTACCACTTCGCGGGTGCGCTCGCTGGCCAGCAGCGCGGGCCGCATGGATTCGAGATAGGCGTCCACTTCGGCGCGCGAGCGCGGCACCTCGGCCGCGCCGAGCAACTGTGCGATGCGGGCCACTTCGGCGTAATAGCGGTCCTGCTCGGCCGCGCCGAGCGGGCCGACATAGCGCAGGTAGCCTGCGAGGAAGCTCGATACCTCGGCCACGTGCACCCAGGTCAGCAGCGCGGGGTCCGACGCCGCGTAGGGCCGTCCGTCCGGCGCGATGCCGGACACGCCGGTATGGATGCGCCGCACCCGTTCGATCAGCGCCATGGCGTCGGCACGGCTGCCATAGGTGGTGCCGGCAATGAACTGCGCGGTGCGGCCCAGCCGTCCCTGCATGTCGGTGCGGAAACTGGAGTGGTCCCATACCCCTGCCAGTGCCAGCGGATGCAAGGTCTGCAGCAGCAACGCGCTGACCCCGCCGGCCAGCATCGCGGGAAAATCCGCATGCACGCGCCAGCAAACCGCTTCCGGGCCGAACAGGCCGGGGTCGCCGGGGGGATTGTCATAGTCCAGGCGCAGGCCGGAGTTGCTGCGGGTCAGCGCGCGTACGTGCGCACCGGCCTGCTCCCGCAGTCTTGCGGAGAGCTGATGCAACGGGCCGCGGCGCTGCGGCGTGGCGCTGCCCGGGGCGGGGTCGGTGACGCTGGACAAGGCGGGAACTGCCTGGAAGAAAAAGGGATCGGGTCACGGCCAGCATACACGGGATGGCGGCGCCCTGCGCGCGCAACGCGCCGCCGTGACCCCACGCGTAAAAAGGGCCGGAGCCCCTTTCAGGGTTCCGGCCTGCCAATCTCCGGCGTATGCCCCTGCGTCAGCACCGCATGTTGCTCACGCACATACCCGGATAGCTGCCTTGTTGTAGCGGCTGGGTGTTACTGCTGGCGTTGTCCGCCTTGTCCGCCTTGTCCACCCTGCTGACCACCCATCTGCCCGCCCTGGCCGCTTTGCTGGCCGCTGCGCTGGCCGCTTTGCTGGCCAGGCTGCGAGCTGCCGCGGTCCTGCTGCTGCTGTTGATCCTGCATGCGGTCCTTGTCACCCATCTGCCCGCCGCCTTGTTGTCCAGGTTGCTGCTGGCTGCCGCGTTGGCCAGTTTGCGATTGTTCCTGCTGCTTCTGGCCCGATTGCGATTGGCCCGACTGCGATTGACCCGGCTGTTGCTGCTGTCCCATTGCTAGCTCCTTGACGCGGCGAACTGCCGCAGACCTTGCTTCGCAATCGCCATGCCAAGCGCGACAGCGCCGCTACGCCGCCTGGGTCGGTGCGATGCGCGCGATGCGCCACGCGCGCGCCGCGGCGCTTTTACAACGCGTGGCCCGTTTTACACAGCGTCCCGCCGGCTGCGGTGGGCCCAACCCGGCCCGCCGCCGCGGGTATGGAGCTTGCTGAAAAATGGCTTGCCAGTGGCGCCGCGTGCCGGCCCGGCAGCGGGTGCGCTGGACCGTCAAGGAGGAAGCCATGCGATTTTCCCGAATCACCGCGCGCACCGTGCGCATGGCCTGCGCCGCGGCGCTGGCGGCGGCTGCCGGCAGTGCGCTGGCGCTCGACAAGAGCGGGCTGGTCTTCGTTGCTGCCGACGATGCGCCGGTGGCACCGGTCAACTCGGCGCCGGGCATGCCGGGGCGGCCCGACCCGGATACCAGCGCGGTGACTGGGGTCGACCCGGCCGGGCAAAGCCTCGAGGACAGCGCCATCACTACGAAAATCAAGACCCGGCTGCTCGGCATCAAGGATCTCAAGTCCACCGGCATTCATGTGAAGACGCAGCAGGGCGCGGTTGAGGTCAGCGGCACGGTGCCGACGCAGCAGCAGCATGACCTTGCGTTGAAGACGATTCGCAGCGTCGAGGGCGTGACGTCGGTCAATGACAATTTGAAGGTGTCGGCGCGATGAAGGGCGGTGGTGGCATGCTGTCGACGCCTTCAGGGCAGCCGGCGGCATTCCCGACGTGTTGAACTCCGTCGAGGCGCTGGCCCTCTCCGCGCGGGAGAGGGGGTACACAGGCGGCACGTGTGGACGGTGGTGTCGTCGTGGCTCGCCGGGCGTTCAAGCCGCGCGCTTCCTGCCTGTCGCGCCGGCGCTCTTGCGCGCGGCCGGCGCGTGCGATCCGCTCTTGGCGGGGCGCTTGGTGCTGGTGGTCTTCGAGCTCGTACTGCGCGTGCGCCTGGCCGGCGTGGCGCTGGAGCGCTTCGCCGCGGGCTGCTTGCGCGCGGCGGCGTGCCGCGCAGGGGTCTTGCGGCGCGCGGGCTCGGCTTCGGCTTCGGCATCGGTCTCGGTTTCGGTCTCGGCCTCGGCCTCGCTCTCGTCTTCCTGCTTGCCCTTGCCGCCGCGCTTGCCCAGGCTCTGGCGCAGCAGCGCCACCATGTCGATGACCTTGGCGCCCTGGCGCGGGGCTTCTTCCTCTTCCGCGGCCGGGGTCAGCTGGTGGGTCTTGCCGGATTCGATCTTTTCCTCGATGCGCGCCATCAGGTCGTCGCGGTAAGTGTCCCGGTATTGCTCGGGGGCCCAGTCCTCGGTCATGTCTTCGACCAGCTTGGTGGCCATCTCGATCTCGCGCGCGCGTGCGCCGGTGGCCTTGCCGCTGGCTGCCTTGGGCAGGCGCAGTTCGGCGATCGGCAGCACCTCGTCGGCGAAGCGCATGGTGTTCAGCACCAGCGCATCGTCATGCACCAGCATCGCCGCGAGGTGCTGGCGGGCGCGCAGCACCACCAGCGCCAGCGCGGCCTTGCCGGTGCGGCGCATGGTCTCGTGCAGCAGTGCATAGCCGCGCTCGCCGCGCTTGTCGGGCTCGAGGTAGTACGGAGTGTCGAAGTAGTACGGCGGAATGCTCTCGGCGTCGACAAAGCTGACGATGTCCACGGTCTGCGTGGCCTCGACATTGGCCCGGCGGAAATCTTCATCGTTGAGCAGCACGTACTCGTCCTTGGCGTACTGGTAGCCCTTGACGATATGCTCCTTGTCGACCGGCTTGCCGGTGCTCTTGTTGATGCGCTGGTAGCCCACCGGGGCCATGTCGCGCACGTCCAGCAGGTCCAGGTCGAGCGACTGGCTGCGCGACGCGGGGCGCAGCACGACGGGAATGTTGACGAGGCCGAAGGCTATGGCGCCTTTCCAGATGATGCGAGACACTTGATCGCTCCTTTGCCACGGGCGCCCGCGCGTTGCGGCGGCGGTGGCGGCATGTCGCCCGGAGGCGGGTCTTCCACGGGTTGGGGCGGGCCCGGCGGCGGCTCCGGCGGCGGGACTTCGGGCTCGCGGGGCGGGATGTCGGGATCGGGCGTGGTATGCACGGATAGCTCCTTGTTGAATGCTTGGGTGAAGGCTCCGGCGGGCGCGGGCATGACGCTAGGCGCGCTCCTGGTCCAGTTCATCGAGCAGCCGCGTCAGCGCGTCCAGGTCGGCGGGCTTGACCAGGTGCTGGTCGAATCCCGCCGCCAGTGCGCGGCGGCGGTCCTCGGGCTGGCCGAAGCCGGTCAGCGCGACCAGCCTGGCGCCGCGCAGTTCGGGCAGCGCGCGCAGCCGGCGCACGGTTTCGAAGCCGTCCATGGCCGGCATGCCCAGGTCCAGCAGCACCAGGTCCGGGCGCGCGTCGCTG
This sequence comes from Cupriavidus neocaledonicus, assembly GCF_000372525.1. Taxonomy (GTDB): domain Bacteria; phylum Pseudomonadota; class Gammaproteobacteria; order Burkholderiales; family Burkholderiaceae; genus Cupriavidus; species Cupriavidus neocaledonicus. The sequence goes on along the minus strand of NZ_AQUR01000090.1, from coordinate 51,005 downwards.
GCGCGCGCCAGCGCGCTGGGGCCGTCGGGCGCGGTCACCACGGTGTGCCCCATGGCCTGCAGCGCCATCGTCATGGCCTCGAGCGCGTCGACGTTGTCGTCCACCAACAGGATGCGGCGCGGCACGCTGCGTCGCGGGCCGGCCTTGCCGGACCCGGGATGCCAGTGCTGCCACGGCTCGACCGGCAGCGTCACGGTGAAGGTGCTGCCCTGGCCGGGGCCCGCGCTGAAGGCGCGGATGGTGCCGCCGTGCAGCTGCACCAGCTTTTGCACCAGCGTGAGGCCAATGCCCGGTCCATCATGCGGAAAGGCGCTGTGCGATGCTTCCGTGGGGGCCTCGTTGTCCCCGGCCGGGTCGGGCGGGGCCAGCGGATCGAACAGTTGCCGCTGCAGTGCTGCGGACAGGCCGGTGCCGTTGTCGCGCACGCGTACCGTCACCTGTCCGCCCGAAACCGCATCCGGCACGGTCTCGGGCGCGCTCTCGTCGAAGCCGGCTTCGACCGAGATCACGCCCCCGGCCGGGGTGTACGCGGCCGCGTTCTGCAGCAGGTTGCTGAAGATCTGCGTCAGGCGCACCAGGTCGCCGCGCACCGGCAGCGGCTGTTCGGGCAGCGACAGCCGCAGCGTGTGCCGGTAGGCGTCGAGCACCGGACGCACCGCTTCCACCGCGGTATTGAGCGCGGTGCGCAGCTCCACCAGGTCTTGCCGCAGCGTGATGCGGCCCTGGTTGAAGCGCGAGATGTCGAGCAGCTCGTCGACCAGGCGGGTCAGGTGGTGCACCTGCCGGCCGATGATGTCGCGCGCGCGGAACATGTCCTCGCGCGTCGGCGCGAGTTGCTGCAGCAGGTCGGCGGCGCTGCGCAACGGCGCCAGCGGGTTGCGCAGCTCATGCGCCAGCATCGCCAGGAACTGGTCCTTGCGCCGTTCCTCGTTGCGCAGCGTGCGCCCGGCGCGTTTCTGCAGCGTCACATCCTGGCAGATCCCGGCAATGCGCAGCGGCGGGCCGCCCGCGACAGCCTGCGGGCCGTTGTCGTCGGCGCCGCCACGGCTGCGCATGGGGAACGCGCGCGCGCGGACTTCGCGCGTCTCGCCGCCGGGCAGGGCCAGTGCGAATTCGATATCCATGTTGCCGTCGCTTAGCATGCTGCTCACGGCGGCTTCGACGCGCGCGCGGTCGGACGGCGCGACGCGTTCCAGGCAGCGGCGGGGATCGTCCATCAGCTGCTCGGGCGAGTGGCCGCAGATCGTCGCCAGCGACGAACTGGCAAACAGCAGCCGCCGCGTTGTCGGATCGAGGATCCAGACCACGTCGGCCAGCGATTCGGCGAGCTGGCGGAACATGTCCTCATGCTCGTGCAGCGCGCGCGAGGTGCGGTGGTAGGCGTCTTCGGCCCCGCGCAGGCGCAGCAGCGCCTGGATGCTGGACAGCACTTCCTCGGGTTCCGCGGGCTCGACCAGGTAACCGTCGGCGCCACAGTTCAGCGCCTCCACGCGCTGCCGCGACTGCGCCAGCCCGGGCGAGGTCAGCAGCACCAGCGTGCGCGCCGTCTGCGGATCTTCCTTGAGCAGGCGGCACACTTCGAGGCCGCTGATATCGGGCAGCTTGGCCGACAGCAGCACCAGCGACGGCTCGTGCTGGCGCACCAGCGACAACGCCGAATGGCCGGTGACGGCCTCGATCACGGAAAAGCCGCCGCGATGCAGGATGCGGCTCTTGACGTAGCGCGGTCCTTCACGATCCTCCACATTCAGGATCAGCGCGGCGCGCGTGCTTTGCGGCTTCATGGCTGCACCTTGCGCGGCGCTACGGCGCGCGCCCCCGACATCGGGCGGCACGGCACGGTCGCGGCGTGTAAATGCGCGCCGGTCCTGGGGTGTCGCGTGTAAGACTTACCACGGTGGCGCGCACTGCCTTTGAAAATCCTGCAATCCCCCATCCCCCAGATCATCGCCGTCCCCTTGTTCATCAACATCGCCGCGGAGTTTTGCGCGGGCCGTTCCGCTTCGCAGTGGCAAGAGGCGTGCCGGCTTGGCAACGTCGCGGGCGGGCAAAGCGCGGGGTGGCATGCCGGCATCCGGACCGAAACCTGCCGGATCGCCGTGCGGGGCTAGCGGCGCGCCGCCTCGCCGCTATGGGCCTCGGCGCTGGGCGAGGTGCCGCCTTGCGGGCCGGTGGAGCGCGGCGCTTCGGCTGCCTTCTGCGGGATCTTGCCCGGCTCGGTCCAGCCCTTGTAGTCGGTGCCCTTGCCAAAGCGTGCGGCAATGCGGTCCTGCACCGCGGCCAGCGCGTCGGCTTGCTGCTTGGCGGTTTCGGCTTCCTTGGCCTTCTTGGCTTCGGCGGCCTGCTGCTGCTCGGGCGTCGGCGGAGGCAGCTTGGCCTGCACCGGTGCGGCGGCGCAGGACAGCATGGCGCACGACACCAGCAGGCGGCGCAGGCTGCGGCGATTGCGCGGGGCCGCGCCGGTGGTGCCGGCGGCGCGCAGGTTCGCGATGATCTTGAGTGGGGGCATGGTCTGTCTCCGTAGGGTGTTGCCGACCCGGCGCGGCTTGCTGCGTGGATAGCGCCGGGACACGCTCGCCACCAACGGGCAAGAAATGTGCCGCCGCCACGTCCGCGAGGGAGTCCGCTGGCGCAGGCTAGCCGGTCCGCGCCAGCCGTGCCGCGGCGCGCGTGATGGCCTGCCGGGTGCCGGCGTAGTCGGCCCACGGATCCGCCGCCTCCAGCGCGTCCAGCCTGGCTTCGACGTTGGCGACGGTCCACTGCGCGGCGCTGGTCAGTGCCTCCAGTTCGTCCCACGCCACCGGAATCGATACGCCCAGCCCGGGCCGCGCGCGTGCCGAGAACGCCGCTACCGTGGTCGCGCCCATGCCGTTGCGCAGGTAATCGATGAAAATCTTGCCAACCCGGTTACGCGCGCCACTCTTGGCGACGAAGCGCTGCGGCAGCGTCGCGGCCATGTGCAGCACCACGTCGCGCGCGAAATCCTTCAGCTCGTCCCAGCCCGCGCGCGGCGTCACCGGCACCACCACGTGCAGGCCCTTGCCACCGCTGGTCTTGAGGAAGCTGGACAGACCCAGCTCGTCCAGCAGCGCCTTCATCAGCGCGGCCGCCTCCCGCACCTGGGCCCAGGGCACCCCCTCGCCGGGGTCGAGGTCGAAGATGATGCGGTTGGGCCGGTCGATGCTGCGCTTGCTCGCATTCCAGGTGTGGAATTCCACCACGTTGAGCTGCGCCGCCGCGACCAGTGCCTCGGCCGAGGCGATCTCCAGCAGGGCGGGATGTCCCGGCCACAGGCCCGGGTCCAGCACGTTGAGTCCCTCCACGCGCAGCGTGTCGCTGTGGCGCTGGAAGAACTGCTCGCCGCCCACGCCCGAGGGCGCCCGCACCATCGCGATCGGCCGTCCGCGCAGGTGCGGCAGCATCAGCGGCGCGGCGCGTTCGTAGTAGCGCACCAGTTCGCCCTTGGTCAGGCCCGACCCGGCATCGATCACGCGTTCGGCGTGGCTGATCGAGACCTTGCCGCCCACCGCGGTCTGGCGCTTGGCCGCGCCGGCCTTCTTCCCCGGCGCGGGCCTGCCCGTGGCTTTCTCCCGCGTCGTGGCCGCCGCCTTGCCTTGGCCCGCGGGCGCCGCCGGCTGCTCCACCGAAACCGCGCCGGCGGGCTTGTCGGTGCGCAGGCCGTGGAACACCGCATGGCGCACCCGGCCTTCGCGGGTCCAGCTGCCGAACGAGACTTCGGCCACCAGCCTGGGCTTGACCCAATGCCCGCGCACGCCCGCCGGCACCGTGTGGAACGGCGCGGCATCGGCACGCAACGCGTCCAGTTGCGCGCGCAGCTCGTCCAGCGTGCGGGTGTCGAAGCCGGTGCCGACATTGCCGGCATAGCGCAGGCGTCCGCCGCTGTCGTGCACGCCCAGCAGCAGCGAGCCGATGCCGGTGCGGCTGCCCTTGGGATCGGTAAAGCCCGCCACCACGAATTCCTGGCGCAAGGTGCATTTGAGCTTGATCCACGTATTGCTGCGCGCGCTGACGTAGCCGGAGTCGACGCGCTTGCCGATCACGCCTTCCAGCTTCATGCGGCACGCCGCATCGAGCATGTCGCCGGCGCTGGCTTCGAAGTCTTCGCTGAACTGCAACCGCGGCGAGGCATTGAGCGTGAAGATCCGGCGCAGCAGCGCGCGGCGCTCCACCAGCGGCACCTTGCGCAGGTCGTGGCCGGCAAAGTACGGCAAGTCGAAGACAAAGTACTGGATGGCTTCGACACGCGAAGTGTCGAACGCATTCTGCAAGGCCTGGAAGTCGGTCTCGCCGTGCTTGCCGAGCACCACGATCTCGCCGTCGAGCCAGCCGTCGGGCAGGCCCAGCGCGCCGACGTCACGGGCCACCGCGCGCAGCTTGCCGGTCCAGTCGTGGCCCTGGCGCGTGAACAGCCGCACGTCCTTGCCGTCGACGCGCGCCAGCAGTCGGTAGCCGTCGAACTTGATTTCGTAGCGCCAGGCCGCGGCGTCGGGCGGCGGTTTTTCGACCAGCGTTGCCAGTTGCGGCGCCAGTGCCAGCGGCAGCGCCGCGCGGGTTGCGCCGGGCGGGGGCTTGAGCGCGCGGCGGGCATCGTGCGCTGCAGGCATAGCCGCTTCTGCCGCTCCGGCCGCTCCGGCCTCTCCGGCCGCCGTGGCTGGCTTGCCGGCGCCGGCGCGCTTGGCGGCGGGCTTGCGCTGCGTGCCGCCCAGCACGCTGTCGGGCAGGGCTTCGACCACGTCGAACTCCGACGCCGGCACCGCGGCATCGTCGCGTTCCTTGATCAGCAGCCAGGCGTCCTGCTCCTTCTGCCGGCTGCCGTGCATGCGCACCAGGGTCCAGTGTCCGTGCAGCTTTTCGCCGCGCAGCTCGAACTTGAGCTTGCCGCTGCGGTAGCCTGCCTCGGCGTCGCCCACCGGCACCCAGGTGCCGCGGTCCCAGACGATCACCGTGCCGGCGCCATAGTGGCCGGCGGGAATCACGCCTTCGAAGCCGGCGTAGTCCATCGGATGGTCTTCCACATGGACCGCCATGCGCTTGTCGGCCGGGTCCAGGCTGGGCCCCTTGGGCACGGCCCAGCTCTTGAGCGTGCCGCCCAGCTCCAGCCGGAAATCGTAGTGCAGCCGCCGCGCCGCATGCTTCTGGATCACGAACGACAACGCCGCGGCGCGCTTGCGCGGTGCGGCGCGGCCAGCGGCGCCGCTGGGCTCGGGGGTCGCGCCGAAGTCGCGCATGCGGCGGTATTTATCGAGCGCCGCGGGTGTTGCGGGGGCCGGGGCCGCGCCGCGTGCCGCCGGGCGGGCGCTTGCGGCGCGCGTGCGTGCGGTCTTGCCGGCGGACTTGCTTGCGGGCTTGGCCGCGGTCGTCTTGCCGGGCTTGCCGCCCGTGCTGCCGGCAGGCTTCGCGGCCCGCTTGCCAGCGGCGCCCTGCGCGCCCGAGTCCTGCGAAGTGGTCTTGGCCATGGCGGTCGCCGGTTGCGTGGATGCATCCAGCTTAGGCAGCACATGGCCGCGCTGAAATCGGCGCCCGTCCTACATGCCGCACCGCACGCGGCAGCCCGATCGGCACAACCGCGCCCATCACCGGCATGCGTCCCCGGCGCCATGTGGTTCTTACCAGGCGTTGTAAATCTGCCGTGGACGCCATGCCCCGGCGCCGCGGTCACGGCGGGTCCGCAACGGGAACGCTCCTTGCGACTTTCGACCGATACGCCCGGCGCCGGGCCGGGCCTCCCCACTGGAGGAAGGGCAGATGAAACCCACCTTGAAGAGAATCAGCTCGCAGGTCATGGTGCTGACCGGCGCCAGCAGTGGCGTCGGGCTGGTCACTGCGCGCAAGGCGGCGCAGCAGGGCGCACGACTGGTGCTGGTGGCGCGCAGCGAGGGGTCGCTGCACCAGCTGGCGGAAGAGTTGCGCGAGCAGGGCACCGAAGTGATCACCGTGGTCGCCGATGTCGGCCGGCACGATGAGGTCGGCAAGGTGGCGCATGCCGCGATCGAGCGCTTCGGTGGCTTCGACACCTGGATCAACAATGCCGGCGTGACCATCTTCGGGCGCCATTGCGACGTGCCGCTGGAAGACCAGCGGCGGCTGTTCGACACCAATTACTGGGGCACCGTGCACGGCTCGCTGGCGGCCGCGGCGCACCTGCGCGAGCGTGGCGGCGCCATCATCAACATGGGCAGCGAGGCCGCCGACGGCCCGATGCCGCTGCAGAGCGCCTACTCGGCCTCGCAGCACGCGATCAAGGGCTTCACCGATTCGCTGCGGCTGGAGCTGGAGCAGGAGCAGGCCCCGGTCAGCGTGACCCTGATCAAGCCCGCCGGCCTGGAAACCCCGCTGGCCATGCACGCCAAGAACTTCCTCGACGTCGAGCCGCGCCTGCCGCCGCCGCTGTATGACCCGGCGCTGGCCGCGGATGCGATCCTGTTCGCCGCGGAAAACCCGCGCCGCGAGCTGTTCGTCGGCGCGGCGGCCAAGGCCTTCTCGGCCGCCGCGTACCATGCGCCGCACACCTTCGACCGCTTCATGCGCCGCTTCATGGGCCGCGCGCAGCAGACCCGCCATCCGGCCGGCCCGCTCGAGGACAATACCCTCTACGGCAGCGGCAGCGGCCTGCAGGAGCGCACCGGCACCCGCGCCGCGCTGCACTCCTGCCCCTACACCACTACCGCGCGCTACCCGATGCTGACCACCGCGCTGGTGGTGGGGGCCTCGGCCGCGGTCGCGGCAATGGTCCAGCTGCGCCGCCGCTAGCGCCCCGCCGGCGTGGCGCGGCCTGGTTCGCGGCCCGCCGCTGCGCGTCCTGCGCCACCATATCGGGTGGCGCATGGGCCGCGAGCGCCTATCATTGACTGGCAATGCCCGCGTTCGCGGGCATTTGGCCCTGTGCGGCGACACGGGCCTGCCGCCGTCAATCCCACCCTACCGAAGGTCCACATGTCCGGGCTGCAAGTGGCAAGCGAAGTTCGCTCGACCCTGCTGGAAGCCTCCGCCGGCCTGGCGCCGGAGGATGAAGCTGCGCAACTGGCGCAACGGTATCGCCGCCTGCTCGACGCGGTGCAGGACTGCGCGGTGTTCGAGCTCGACGCGCATGGCGTGATCGTGGCGTGGCCCGAGCCGGCGCGCCGGCTGTTCGGCTACAGTGCCGCGGAGATCGCCGGCTGCCATGTTTCGCGGCTGCACCGTGCCGAAGACGTTGCCGCCGGGCTGCCGCAGCAATGGCTGGATGCGGCCGCGCAGGCCGGCCAGGCGCAGGATGAAGGCTGGCGCGTGCGCCGCGACGGCAGCCTGCTGCGCGCCCGCTGCGAGATGCGGCGCATCGGCATCGCCGAGCTGTCGCCCCCTGCGCCAGGTGCGGCAGGCGGGTTTGCCGACGGCGCCGCGGGCGCCGGCTTTATCGTCTCGTGCCGTGACACCACGGTGCAGCAGGCCGCCGCCGACCAAGCGCGCCTGGCCGGCGACAAGCTGCGCCTGCTGGCCGAGAACCTGCCCTGCACGGCGGTGTGCGAACTCTCGCTCGACGGCACCATCCGCAGCTGGAACGCGGGCGCGCGCGCGCTTGCCGGCCACACCGCGGAAGAGGCGGCGGGCCAGCCGCTGGCCTGGCTCTATACCCGCCAGGATGCCGCCGCGGGCCGCCCGCAGGCGGCGCTGGAAGCGGCGCGGGCCTGCGGCCAATGGGCCGGCGAAGAACGCCTGGCGCGCAAGGACGGCTCGGTGGTGCGCTGCGCCACGCGCATGGTGCTGGTGCGCGACGCGGCGGGGTGCCCGGAAAGCCTGCTGTGGACCGCGCGCGACCTCAGCGATGCGCTGCGGCTGGAAATGCTCGATGCCGGCAACCGCCGGCTGCAGTCCTTCCTCGCCATCCTCGCCCACGAGCTGCGTAACCCGCTGGCGCCGGTGCGCAATGCCGTGGAAGTGATCGTGCTGACCGCCGACGCCGGGCCGCGCGTGCGCCGCTGCGCCGAGATCATCGACCGCCAGCTGCGCCAGGTGGAGCGGCTGGTCAACGACCTGCTCGACGTGGGCCGCGTGACCGCCGGCAAGCTCAAGATGGAACTGACGCCGACGTCGTACAACGACGTGGTCACCACCAGCCTCGAAGCGATCCGTCCCACGCTGGAAGCGTCCGGCCAGCAGCTGGTGGTGGCGCTGCCCGAGGTCTCGCCCTATGTGCGGGCCGATGCCGCGCGGCTCGGTCAGGTGCTGTTGAACCTGCTCAGCAATGCGGCCAAGTACACGCCGCGCGGGGGGACCATCAGCGTGCAGGTCAGCGTCGAGCCGGCGCGCGTGATCACCGCGGTGTCGGATACCGGCCGCGGGCTGGAACACGCGGCGCTGGACCGGATCTTCAACCTGTTCGCGCAGGAAAGCGACGCCGGCAGCCGCAGCGGGCTTGGCATCGGCCTGGCGCTGGCCAAGGCCATCCTCGAAGCGCATGGTGGCGCGATCCAGGCCGACAGCGCGGGCGCGGGCAAGGGCAGCACCTTCACCGTGATCCTGCCGCGCGCCAGCGCGCGTCCGGCCGAGGCCGCCGCGCCGGCGCCGGGCAAGGCGCCGCGCCGGCGCGTGCTGGTGGTCGACGACAATGCCGACTCCGCCGACAGCATGGCCGAACTGCTGATCCTGCTCGGCCACGAAGCCCAGGCTGCGCACAGCGGCCAGCAGGCGCTCGGCGTGGCCACGTCGTTCCGGCCCGACTGCGTGCTGCTGGACCTGCAGATGCCCGACATGTCGGGCTATGAAGTCCTGGAAGCGCTGCGCAAGGCTTTGCGCGGCCACGTGGTGCAGTTCCTCGCGCTGTCGGGGCGCGGCACCGCCGAAGACCAGCGCCGCAGCCGGGAGGCCGGCTTCGATGCACACCTGACCAAGCCGCTGTCGATCGAGGCCCTGTCGCGGGCCCTGGCCGAGCCGGTGCCGGCAAGCCCCGTGGGGCCGGCCCCGGCGCCTCACAAGGAGCGGTAGGCGTCGAGCCGGTTGTAGAGCGTCTTCAGGCTGATGCCGAGGGCGCGCGCGGCCTGGCGCTTGTCGCCGTCGAAGCGCGCCAGCGTCGCCATGATGATCTCGCGCTGGGTGTCGGCCAGCGTGGTGCCGACGCGCACGTTGACCACGCCGTCGACGGTGGTCGGGCGCGGCGCCTGCGTGGCGAGGTTGGGATTGCCGATCTCCACCACCTTGTCGGCGAGGATAAAGGCGCGGTAGACCGCGTTCTTCAGTTCGCGCACATTGCCGGGCCAGTCGTAGCGCACCAGGCGGTCGAGCGACCCCGCCGAAAAGCTCTTGTCGGTGCGCTCCATGGCGTTGTATTCGGCCAGGAAGTGGCGTGCCAGCGGCACGATGTCGTCGGGCCGCTCGCGCAGCGGCGGGATATGCAACGGGAACACCGCGAGCCGGTACAGCAGGTCCTCGCGCAGCTGGCCGCCGCGCACGGCTTCCACCGGGTCGCGGTTGGTGGCCGCCAGGATGCGCACGTCGGTGGCGATCAGCGTATCGCCGCCGACGCGGTGGAAGGTGCGGCCTTCCAGCACGCGCAGCAGCTTGATCTGCATCTCCAGCGGCATTTCGGTGACTTCGTCCAGGAACAGCGTGCCGCCCTGGGCCTGCTCGAAGTAGCCCGCCTTCTGCTCGATGGCGCCGGTAAAGCCGCCCTTTTCATGGCCGAACAGTTCGGATTCGATCAGCGTGGGCTGGATCGCGCCGCAGTTGACGGCAATGAAGGGGCCGTTGCGACGGGCGCTGCGCTCATGCACCGCGCGCGCCACCACTTCCTTGCCCGAGCCGCTTTCCCCCACGGCCAGCATGGTGACATCGGTGGGCGCCACGCGCTCGATCTGCGCCAGCAGGCGCTGCATCGCGGGCGCGGTGCTTTCCCACAGCAGCGACACCTGCGACGGCACGGCACGGCGCGGCGCGGGTTCGCTGGCCGGCGCGGTGCCGGCGGCGTGGCTGGCGGCGTGGCTGGAAGGGGCGGCGGCGTTGCTGCGCCGCGAAGTGCTGGCGGTCACTGGCACGGGTTGCTGGCCCGAAATCGGCCGATCGAGGGTTGCACGTGGCGGGTTGCCGGGAGAAGTTCCTATGCTAGCCTTTGGCGTGGGGGCTTGCCATAGCGGCGCGCGCTTGCGCGGCAACTTCCGACAGCTGTGTCAGACGGACACCGGCAACGACCGTGCCTGCCCGGGCTTAGACTGGCATTACGCAGTGTGGACCCGCCCCGCGGACCAGAATCCGCAGTCAGGGCCGTGCCTCCTGTCCCTGCCATGGCTGCCGTACGCGCCACGCATGAGGCGCGCCGGCGGATTTCCGCAGACCCTGCGCCGGTCGGTGTTGCGGTTGCGGAAGGCAGCGCCCGGGGCTTTGCCTTGAGTTTCCATTAGGTCTCACTGACGGATCGTATGCCCCACATCCTGATTGTCGATGACGACGAAAACGCATGCGCCGCCCTGGCCGAGATCGTAGCCATGGAAGGCTTCACCTCCGCCACCGCCGGCACGCTGCGTGAAGCGCGGCTGCAGATCGGCTGGCGCATGCCGGAAGCCATCGTGGCCGACCTGCGCCTGCCGGACGGCAACGGCATGGAACTGTTCGAGGAGGTCGGCGCCTCCGGCGTCGAGGTGATCCTGACCACCGGCTACGCCAGCGTGGAAAGCGCGGTGGAAGCGCTGCGCGCCGGCGCCACCGATTACCTGGTCAAGCCCATCAACGTCGCGCGCCTGCAGACCGTGCTCAAGCGCCTCGCCACCACCGGCGAGCTGCGCGCCGAGATCCATTCGCTGCGCGGCGAATTGCGCCGCTACGGCCGCTTCGGGCGCCTGATGGGCAGCTCCGAGGTGATGCAGGCGGTCTACGACCAGCTGGCGCGCGTTGCGCCCACCGAGGCCACGGTGTTGCTGATCGGCGAAAGCGGCACCGGCAAGGAGCTGGCTGCGCAGACCGTGCACGAACTCTCGGCGCGCCGGCGCCAGCCGTTCCTGGCGGTGAACTGCGGCGCGATCTCGCCCACGCTGATAGAAAGCGAGATGTTCGGCCACGAGCGCGGCAGCTTTACCGGCGCCGACCGCCAGCACAAGGGCTATTTCGAGCGCGCCGACGGCGGCACGCTGTTCCTGGACGAGATCACCGAGATGCCCGCCGAGCTGCAGGTCAAGCTGCTGCGGGTGCTCGAGACCGGCACCTTCATGCGGGTGGGCACCAACCGCGAATGCCATGCCGACGTGCGCGTGCTGGCGGCCACCAACCGCAACCCCGAGGAAGCAGTCGCCGACGGCAAGCTGCGCGCCGACCTGTTCCACCGCCTCAACGTGTTTCCGGTGGAGCTGCCGCCGCTGCGCGCGCGCGGCGACGACGTGATCCAGATCGCCAACATGATGCTGGACCAGCTCAATGCCGAGCAGGGCGTGCAGCGCCGCTTCGCGCCCAATGTGCTCGACAGCCTGCGCCTGCATGCATGGCCTGGCAACGTGCGCGAGCTGCGCAACTTCGTCCAGCGCGCCTTCATCATGGCCGACGACGATCTCATCACCGAGGCGCAGGTGCCGCTGCAGGTCGCGGCCACGCAGGCGCCGGGCGCGGCGGTGGTGTCGGTGCCGGTGGGGATGTCGCTGGCCGACGCCGACCGCCAGCTGATCTTCGCCACGCTGGAACAGTGCGCGGGGGTCAAGAAGCACGCCGCGGAGATCCTCGGCATCAGCCTGAAGACTTTGTACAACCGGCTGGAAGATTATGCCGCCCGTGGCGAATTGCCAGAGTGGTTGCGCGCCTCGCGCAATGACTCGGGTCCGTCCGCAACCGGATGACGGCGTGGGCCATGGCTTGGGACCACGGGGATGGCGGGGGCGCGCGGCGACCCCGGTGACGGGCTGGGCGCGTGGAGCACGTTTCTTGCTTCCGAGCAGGGCAATGTCTCCGGCCGATCCGGCCTGCCATGTCCACGGGCCGTTGCGGCCGATCCGCACATGACGCAGCTATCTCCGCCGTCCGGCTTGCCGGGCACCTCCGAGCCAGATTCCGCGCAGTCGTCCGATGCGCAGGTGCCGAACGCGCAGGCCGCGGCCGGCAACGGCAGCGCCCTGCCAGTGCGCAGCGTGCAGGAGGTCAGCACGCTGATCGAGCAATCCGCGCATGACCTGCGCTCGTCGCTGAACGCCATCCAGAGCTGGGCCTATGTGCTGGACCGCGCCTTCGATACCACGCCGGCGCCGGCGCAGCGCGCGCTCGACGGCATCCGCTCGGGCATGCAGCAGCAGCTCGCGCTGATCGAGGAAATGGAAGAAGGGGTGCGGCTGCTCGCCGACGAGGCGCCGCCGCGCTGGCAGCAGCTGGACCTGCGCGTGCTGGCGCTGCAGGCCATTGCCGACCGGCGCCATGCGGCCGAGGCGCGCGGCGTGCTGCTGTCGCCGCTGAGCGCGGACGGCTCCGCGATATGCTCGGACGCTGCAAGCACAGCCACCGCGCCGGACGCGCCGGATGCCGGCGCCTACCGGATCGACGGGGATGCCACGCGGCTGGCGCCGTTGCTGCGGCACCTGCTGGTGCACTGCATCTGGCGCGCGCCCACGGGCGGCGCGGTCAGCGTGCACCTGTCCAGCGAGCCCGACTACGTCAAGCTGCGCATTACCGAAAGCCCGCCGCTGGATTCGCAACGCGGCGCGAGCCGGCTGGCGGCGCTGACTGACTTCTTCGGCCGCCGCCCGCCGCAGGGCGGCGAGCCGCCGTCCCGGCAAAGCAGCGCACTGCTGCTGACGCGGCGCATGGTGGAAATGCATGGCGCGGTGCTGAGCGCGGAGAGCGACGGCTGCGACAGCGACAAGGTCAGCGTCTGCATCGCGGTCCGGTTTCCGCGGCATATGCGCCAGGCCTGAAGGCGGTCCCGCTGCCGAGGTCGATGTAGTTTTTACCAGGCCGTCGCCAACGCTACGCGTACCACTTGCCCGCGACGCCACCGCGCGGCCGGCGCGCGCCATGGTACGGCAGCGTTCACACGGGCGCTGCGGCGCCTGCCTGCGTGCAGGGCCGCTGACAACGTTCTGGCCCGCCCCTTGCATGGATCAAGCACCCTAAACCAAGGAGGGAACAACCATGCCCAACGCCAGCCGCAAGTCCGCCCAGGCCGAGCAGGTTGCACAGAAGCCGTCCCGGGCGAAGTCCGCGACCGCTACGCGGTCCGCGCAGTCCACCAGGGCCACGCCATCGGCGCGTGCCGGCACCGCGCCGGCCGAGCGCGGCAGCGGCCCGTCCGCGGGGAAGGGCGCAGCCGCCAAGCCGGCCGCGGGAACCAGGCCGCGCGGCAAGGAAGCCAAGACCTACCAGGCCGCCGTCGACGATTCGCTCGAGATGACCTTCCCGGCCAGCGATCCGATCTCGCCCAGCGCTGCCATGCACGCCGAGAAGAAGACGCAGACCGCGCGCGACGACGTCGACTGGAAGCTCAGGGAGGGCAGCCAGGAGCAGCCGGTAGGCGCGAAGCCGGCCGGCCAGCGCAAGGGCGCCGCCGCGGAGTCGGGACGCTCGGCCAGGCCCGCTGCAAAGACGGGCGCAAAGTCGGGCGCGAAGGCAAGTGCCAAGGCGGGTTCCAAGGCGGGTTCCAAGGCGGGTTCCAAGGCGGGCGACATGCCGGCCGCGAAGGCGCCGACCAGGACTGCTGGCAAATCCACCACCAGGTCCACCACGACCGGGTCCGCGACGGCCAGGCCCGCCGCCAAGTCCGCTACGAAGGCCGCTACCAAGCCCGCTACCAAGACCGCAGCCAAGCCTGGCGCGAAGACAGCGTCAGCGGCCGGGGGCAAGGCCGGGGCCAGGACCGCGGCCAAATCCGCCAAGCCGGGCAAGTCGGCCAAGCGCTGAGGAGCGTGCCTGCCCCCTTTAGTCCACCTTGAGTCCAAGCGCCGCGGCGCGGCTGCCACCAGCCCCGCCGCGGTTCCGACCGCATCGATGAACGAAAAGGAGCCACCATGTCCGCCATCATCGCTGGCCGCTTCGACAGCTTCGCCACCGCCGAAACCACCGCAAGCCGGCTGCGTGCGCAGGGGTTTGCCGACCAGGACCTGAACCTGTTCTACGTGAACCCGCCGGGACAGCACGCAGCTTATGCCATCGGCGGCGATCACGCCGCCGACGCCGGCGCGCGCAAAGCGGGCGTGGGCGCCATCAGCGGGGTGCTGATCGGCGCTGCCGCGGGTGCCGCGGTCGGGGCGGCGCTGGTTGCCGCGCTGGGCGCGACGCCGCCGCTGTCGATCCTGGTGCTGGTGTTCGCGGTGGGGCTGGGTGCCTACCTGGGCTCGCTCGCGGGCGCGCTGGCACTGGCGCGCCATGCCGCGCGCAACCCGCGCACCGGCCAGCCGCCGGTACGCAATGCCGGGGTCGTGCTGGCGGCGCACCTGACCAGCACCGACACCGCCACGGTGGACACGGTCGCGACCGTGTTGCGCCAGGGCGGCGCCAAGGATGTCGAGCGCGCCGACGGCGAGTGGGTCGACGGCCGCTGGGCCGACTTCGATCCGCTGGTGCCGCCGGTGCCGGCCGACACGGAACGCCGCTAGCGCGTCGCGCTTCGCATTTCGCCCCACCCCGCTACCCGAGCAGACAAAAGGAGGTATCCATGAATCCAGTCCAACCTGAAACGCCCGGCGCCGAACATCCGCACGGCGCCTCGATCGTCGGCGGCATCGACCGCAATTCCCCGGGGCCCGGCCCGTTCGTGATGGCGGCCGACACGCTCGAGGGCAACAAGGTGGTTGACCCGGCCGGCGACGACATTGGCACCATCGACCACATCATGATCGACGTGCTCGGCGGGCGCGTCGCCTATGCCGTGCTGGCCATGGGCGGCTTCCTCGGCATCGGCGAAAAGCTGTTCGCGCTGCCGTGGTCGGCGCTGACGCTCGACACGCGCCGCAAGTGCTTCGTGCTCGGCGTCGAGAAAGACCGCCTCAAGGCCGCGCCGGGCTTCGACAAGGACCACTGGCCGACCATGGCCGACTCGCAATGGGCCACCAGCATCCACCAGTACTACGGCATCTCGCCGTACTGGGAAGCCGACCGCTATGACCCCTGGGGCTGAGCACCCCCGCTCGGGCTACTAGCCCCTCGTAAACGCCAGGCGCCGGAGATGACCTCCGGCGCCTTGTCGTTCAGCGTGTTCAGACCTTGTGGTTCACCTGCCCGGCGGGCTTGTCGGCCGGGTCGGCGTGCCGGCCGCTGCCAGGGGGCTGCCCTTGCGGCTCGGGCGCAGGCGGCTGCCGTGTCGACAGCGCGTTATGCACGCCCAGCACGCCGGGACTGACAGCGGCGGCCTTTTCCACGCGCTGCGCGGTATCGACGTCTTCCACGCAGCCGCGCACGGTCACGCGCCGGTCGGCCACCTCGAGCGTCACGCCGTCGGGAAAGCGGCCGTCGAAGGCCGCGGTAATTTCGGCGCGTACGGCCACGCGCAGGGCTTCGTCATCGGCGGAAGGGGTAGCGCTCATCGCGGCTCCTGGTCGATGCGGCTTCAGCGCGCGGGCGCCGAAGGGGTCGAGATCGACGCCAGCGTCTCGCCGGAATCGCGCGTATCGGCACCCTTGCTGGCGAGGTCGCCCAGCGACACGATGCCCACCAGGGTGTGGTCGTGGTCGAGCACCGGCAGGCGCCGCACCCGCGCGGCTTCCATCTTGTGCTGCGCGTCCTCGAGCGACTCGTCCTCGAGACACCATTGCACTTGCGGCGACATCGCATCGGCCACGCGCGTGGCCTGCGGCGGCTGGCCGCTGGCGGTGGCGCGCACGGTGATGTCGCGGTCGGTCAGCATGCCGACCAGGCGCCGGCCGTCACAGACCGGCAGCGCGCCGACGTGCAGGTCCGCCATCAGCTGCGCGGCATGCTGGATGGTTTCATCGGGGGTGATATAGGCCGGCTGGCGCGTCATGATGTCGACGACGCGCCGCGGCGCCCGGGGTTGCGTGGCAGGGGACTGGAACATGGCTGGCTCCGTTTGCTGCGGGACCGGCACCGGGTGCGGCCCGGGCCCTGGTCAGGAGGGCGGCGACGGGCCACCGGCGCACCGGAGTCGCCGCTTCGTCATCGAGTGCGGCGCAAGAAGCGTTCCCGTGGCCCCGCGCGCGCGGCGCGCATCCACGCGGCGACGCCGCCGGCAAGATTTATCACCCGATGTAGAAACGAAAGGCGAGAGGGTGCGGCAAGTGCTGCGCCCGTTGTAGGACTGCGCCCGCTGCACATTGGCCATGCGCTCCATACAATGAAATCAGCATGCCGCCCAAGCCATCACCAGTCTCGGCGGCCGATCCGGCGACTTATCCGTGGAGTGCAACGATGCGCAATTCCAGCCCCATCCTGCCCGGCGTTGGCCATCGGCCCGGCGCCGGCAAACGTGCCACCGTGCTGCACCTGTTCGACCGCTTTGCCGGCAGCGCCACGCGCCATGCCGGGTCGCCGACCGCGTTCGTGCTGGCTGTCGGCGTGGTGGTGGCGTGGGCCCTCACCGGCCCGATGTTCGGGTACTCCGAAACCTGGCAGCTGGTCATCAATACCGGCACCACCATCGTCACCTTCCTGATGGTGTTCCTGATCCAGCAGAGCCAGAACAAGGATGCCGTCGCGGTCCACCTGAAGCTCAACGAACTGCTGGCCTCGCACCGCGAGGCCAGCAACATGCTGGTGTCGATCGAAGACCTGGATGAGGAAGAGCTGCGCCAGCTGGTCACCTTCTACCGCCAGCTGGCCGAGCTGGCCGACCAGGAAGACGGCATCAAGACCAGCCATTCGCTCGACGAGGCGCGCGAAAACCACGCCGCCAAGCGTCACGCGCGGGCCTCGCGCGGGCATCCGCCCGCAGCGACCGCCGGTGGCACACCCGCAACCCCCGCCTCGGCAGCGCCCTAGCTTGCCGGCCAGCGGCCCCTTGCGCAGGATCCATGCGACCAACCGAAACAGGAGCAGGCCGTGACCGCATCCAGCAACGCAAGCAAGCGAAAACCGGTGCTGCCGGCTGCAGGTCCGGCAGCCGCGCAGCAGGGCAGCCGCCCGGTGATGGCCTACGGCTGCGAGACCCTGGACGAGGCCGACAGCCACCATGGCATGACCCTTGCCAATATCGCACGCAAGGTGGCCGAGCTTGCCGGACTGTCGTTCGCCGGCGGCTACGCGGCGCCATCGGCGCAATGCCCGGCGCCGTACCTGGTGCCGGCGCAGACCCTGGTTGGCCGCGAGCTGGCGGCAAGCCTGGGCGTGCAGGGCGAGGACGATCTCTTCGGCGGCGTGGTGCCGTACGCGTTCGTCGCCACCAAGGCGATCACGCACGGCCTGGTCGAGCCCGGTGCCGCGGCGCCGCGGGGCTGGTCCGAGGCCTTCGTGCGGCGCGTGGTGGGCGCCACGCTGCCGGGCTTTACCGCCTTCAGCATCGGCGATGCGCGCACCGCGGCGCGGCGGCTGCTGACGCTGGGACCGGTGCGGCTGAAGGATACCGGCGGTGTCGGCGGGCTGGGCCAGCGCGTGGTCGGCGACGAACCGGCGCTGGAAGCCGCGCTGGCCGCGCTCGCCCCGGAAGCGGTGGAGCGCGACGGCCTGGTGGTGGAGCGCGACCTGCGCGCGCCGCAGACCTACAGCGTCGGCAAGGTCATGCTGGCGGGACTGGAGGCGAGTTATTGCGGCACGCAGGGGCTGACCGAGAACAACCGGGGCCAGAAGGTCTACGGCGGCTCGACGCTGACGGTGGTGCGGGGCGGCTTTGACGCGCTGCTGCAGCACCCGTTCGACGCCCGCATCCTCGCCGCGGTGCGCGCGGCGATGGTGTACCACGAGGCCGCGCTGGCCTGCTATGGCGAGGGCGGCGGCATGGTGCTGTCGCGCTGCAATTACGACGTCGCCTTCGGCGCGCCGGCCGGCAACGCCGATTGCGGGCAGATGCTCGGCGGCGTGCTGGAGCAGTCCTGGCGCGTGGGCGGTGCCACCGGTGCCGAACTGGTGGCGCTGGCGGCGCTGCGCGACAACCCGGCGCGCACGCGCGTGGTGGCGTCGACGCGCGAGGTCTACGGCAACGATGTGCGCGTGCCGGATGACGCCGAGATCTATTACCAGGGCGAAGACCGCCATGTCGGCCCCCTGACCAAGTACGCACGACTGGAGCCTGAATCCGATGGCAACGCATGAAGAACTGCTGCAGATCGAAAGCGAAGGCGGCACCATTGCCGGTACCCTGATCAGCCCGGAAACCAAATTGCCGGGCGTGTTGTTCGTGCATGGCTGGGGCGGCAGCCAGCAGCAATACCTGGCGCGCGCGCGCAAGGTGGCGGGGCTGGGCTGTGTCTGCCTGACTTTCGACCTGACCGGCCATGCCGGCACGCGCGCGCAGTACGAGACCGTCAGCCGCACGCGCAACCTCGCCGACGTGGTGGCGGCCTACGATGTGCTGGTGCGCCAGCCCGAGGTCGACCGCAACGCGATCGCGGTGGTGGGCAGCAGCTATGGCGGCTACCTGGCGGCGCTGCTCAGCGGTCTGCGCCAGGTGCGCTGGCTGGCGTTCCGGGCCCCGGCGCTGTACATGGACACGGGCTGGGACCTGCCCAAGCGGCAGCTGCACCGCGAGCAGGACCTGGTGACCTACCGGCGCAGCATGGTGCCGCCCGCGAGCAATCGCGCGCTGCGCGCGTGCACCGCGTTTACCGGCGACGTGCTGGTGATCGAATCCGAGCACGACCAGATCGTGCCCCATGCCGCGGTGATGAGCTATGTCGATTCCTGCATCCATGCCAACTCGCTCACCTACCGCGTGATCAAGGGCGCCGACCATGGCCTGAGCGACGAGGAATTCCAGCGCACCTACAGCAGCATGCTGGTCAACTGGCTGCGCGAAATGGTCACTGTGGCCCGCGCCGGCCCGGTCACCGCCGAGCGCGCGGTGCCGCCGAAGCCAGCGCCAAAGCCCGCGCCGCCGGCGCCCGACGCCGGGCTCGAGACACCGCAGCCCGAGTCGGCCAGCGCCCCGGGCAGCGCCTGAGTTCGCCCGCCCATGGACAGCATGCTGCCCGGCACCGAAGCCCCCGCCGCGCTCGACACGGTGCTGCGCGACGCCGGGCTGCGCTATGTCGACGACGGCAGCCCGGGCATCACGCGCCGGCGCCATGGCAGCGGCTTCAGCTATACCGGCCCGGACGGCAAGCGGGTGACCGATGCCGCCACGCTGGCGCGTATCGCGACGCTGGCCATCCCGCCGGCCTATGAGTCGGTATGGATCTGCCCAGATCCGCGTGGCCACCTGCAGGCCACCGGGCGCGATGCGCGCGGGCGCAAGCAGTACGTCTACCACCCGCAATGGGCCACGCTGCGCGATACCGACAAGTATGCGAGGCTGGCGGCGTTCGGCGCCGCGCTGCCGCGCCTGCGCGCGCGCGTGGCGCGCGACCTGCGCCGCAACGGCATGCCGCGCGAGAAGGTGGTGGGCGCGGTGGTGCTGCTGCTCGACGCCACGCTGGTGCGCGTCGGCTCGCCGCGCTACGCGCGCCAGAACCGCACCTATGGCCTGACCACGCTGCGGCGGCGCCATGTGACCGTGCGCGGCAGCCGGCTGCGTTTCCAGTTCACCGGCAAGAGCGGCATCACACACGACGTCTCGGTCAACGATCCGCGCCTCGCGCGCATCGTGCGCAATTGCGCCGACCTGCCCGGCCAGTGCCTGTTCAAGTACCGCGACAGCGACGGCGAGATCCGCGAGATCGGCTCGGCGGATGTCAACGCCTACCTGCAGGAAGTGACCGGCGGGGACTTTACTGCCAAGGATTTCCGCACCTGGGCCGGCAGCGTGCACGCGCTGGCGATCCTGCGCAAGCTGCCGGAAGCGGCCAGCGAGAGCGCGCGCCGCAAGGCCGTGACCGACGCCATCCGCGCAGTCGCGAACCAGTTGCGCAATACCGTGGCGGTGTGCCGCAAATGCTATGTGCACCCCGACGTCATCGATGCCTATCTGTCCGGCGTGCTGCAGGCCGGCGGCCGCGCGCCCGTCATGACACGGCTGCGCGCGGACGAGGCGCGGCTGCTGCAGTTGCTGGCGGCAAGCCAGGCACAGCCGGCGAATGGCAAGAAGGCCAATAACGGGTGAGGGTCCCCGGCGCGGCGTTCAGCACCCCAGTGCGCCGATATAGCCGGGCAGGTCCCTGGCCTCGCGCGAGTGCGCCAGCCTGAAGGCGCTCGCCACCGCGAAGGCGAAATGATGCGGCGTGTCGAACGGGCCGGGCACGTGGCGCCGGAAGAAGTCCGCCCAGCGGAAATCGAGGTAGGCGGTCTTGACCTTGCGATAGCCGCCGGCCAACTGAACGAAGGCCTCCAGGCTGCGGTAGGGGTCGTCGCGCATGTCGTGGATGGCCTCGGGCAGTTCGGTCAGCGGCCGCCGGCGGCCGTGTTCGTCGTAGGGATGGACCAGGTGATTGGCGACCATGTGGCGCCAGAACGCTGGCAGGTCCATGTCGCTCAGGTCGGCGCGCACGATGCCGGGCACATGGGTCAGTCCCAGGTCATGCCAGGCACGCACCCAGTGGTGGTGATCGACCACATAGAGCACCTGCTCCGGCCCGATCACCAGGTGCACGCGGTGCCGGTCCAGGAACGCCGCGCGCGCCTCGGGCGCGATCCGCCGCGTCACGTGGATCTTCTGCGCCACGTGGTAGCCCCCCACCGTGATCTGGGTCGGGCGCAGCGCGTCCAGCGGCACCATCAGCTTGCTGTCGGGCGCGAGCTTGCGCGGCGCCCGCCGCGGGGCGGGCGCCGTGCGCGCGAGGGCCTGGCCGGAGGGCAAGGCTCAGCTCTTGTTGAGCGTGCGGTCCGGCGAAGTGCCGCCGGCCGACGCCGTGCCAGTACTGCCGGTACTGCCGGTACTGCCGGTACTGCCGTTCGAGGTGTCGCCGCCCACCTCTGAGCCCGCGGCCCACGAACTGCCTTGCTGGCGCTGCACGCGCAGGCGGTTGTCGACCTCGGTGACACCGAACACCGCGTCAGCGATTTCCTCGACCACGTATTTCTCGCGGCGCTCGCTGACGGTGCCGTCCAGCGTCACGACGCCATTCGCCACTTCCACCGTGACCTCGCCCACGTCGATATACGGGTTCATCGCCAGGCGCTCGCACACATCCTCGCGCACGCGCTCGTCGGAGCGGCGGTAGCCCTTGGGACCGGTGGCGCGGCGGCCCGCATGCTGCCCGCCCTGCGTGCCGGAGGCGCCAGCCTGGCCGGCGAAGGGCGTGCGGCGGCGGTAGCCCGGATCGTCCGGGTAGACGCGCTGCCCGCCGCTGAACGACTGGCCGCCACGACCAGCATCGCCGAAGTAGCCGCCGCCGTAGCTGGGCTGTCCGCCCCGCTGGGCCCGATCGCGTTCGCTGCCTTCCTGCCAATGCATGGCGCGGCCGCCTTCACTGCGGCCACGCTCGGCGCCCCAGCCGCCCTGGCCACGCTCGCTGCGCTGGTCGCGCTCATAGCGTTCGCCGCGCCCGCTCGATTCGCTGCGGCGCCCGCGCGGACCGAAGCGGTCCTCGTCGCGATAGCCATAGCCCGATTCGCGCTCCTCGCTGCGATAGCCGCTGTCCTGCTGCGATGGCCGGTAGCCGCCATAGGCGCTGCTGTACGGATGGCCGCTGCCGCCCACATCGGCGGCGCCATAGCCGCTCTCGCCCCAGCTGCCGCGCCGCTGGCCGGCGGGCGTGTCCTGCTGATACCACGGGCCGCCGTGGCGCGAGGATTCGCGCTCGCTGCCCTGGCTGCGGCCTTCGTTGCGCTGTTCATTGCGCTGTTCGCTGCGCGGTCGGTTGCGCTGTTCGTCGCGATCCTGGTCGCGATCTTCGTCGCGGCGGCTTTGCTCCCAGCGCTGCCGGCTTTCATAGCCATAGCCGCCAAACTCGCCACGGCGCTGGCCGCTCTCGCCGCGCCAGTCCTCGCCCCATTCCTGTCCCCAGTCCTCCGAGCCGCGGCCCTCGCTCTCATCGCGCATCCTTTGCTCGGGGCCGCGGTCGCGGCGTTGCGCTTCGGGCCGGCCGCGGCTGCCGCGGTCATTGCGGAAGTTGAACATATCTGCCTCCTGGCGGTGAGGCCCCGCGCGCCGGCACTGCCCGCAGGCAGGTGCGGCCGGCACCGGAAGCCGTTGACGTTTCGGATATGGAAAGGGCCGCAAAATCCGTGCCCCGGCGCGTAGACCAAGCGGCGCAGCGCCGCCTCGCCGCGCGCTGTAAGGATTGCCGTGCGATGTAAGGGTTACGGGCAGCGCCGCCGGGTCGGTGCCGCCGCGCTTGGCGGCAAGCGGGCGCCGGCCTTGCGCATTGCGGCATGGAACTTGCGCGCCACCCTGGCATCTTGCATGGCCGCGGCGCGCCGTCACGCCGGCGTCGCATCGCGCGGCCGCCCAGACAGGAGACTGCCATGTCCACACCCAAGAGCGTCCCGCCCCAGCACCAGTCGCGCCAGCCGGGCCTGGAAGCCCCGATGCGCCCGCAGCCGGACAGCGGCGCGGACGATTACGTCGGCAGCGGCCGGCTCGAGGGCCGCGTCGCGCTGATTACCGGCGGCGACAGCGGCATCGGCCGCGCCATCGCGGTGGCGTTTGCGCGCGAAGGCGCGGATGTCGCCATCGCCTACCTGGACGAACATGCCGATGCGCGCGAGACGGTCGAGCTGGTCGAGCAGGCCGGGCGCAAGTGCCTGGCCATCGCCGGCGACCTCGCCGACTGCGACCACGCCGAGGCGGTCGCGCGGCAGACGCTGCAGCAGTACGGCAAGCTCGACATCCTGGTCAACAATGCCGCCGAGCAGCACCCCAAGGAATCGCTGGAGGATGTCGAGGCCAGCCAGGTGGAGGCCACCTTCCGCACCAACGTGTTTGCGATGTTCCACCTGACGCGCGCGGTGCTGCCGCACCTGAAGGCCGGTGCCTCGATCCTGAACACCACCTCGGTCACCGCCTATCGCGGCAGCAAGCACCTGCTGGACTATTCGGCGACCAAGGGCGCGATCGTGTCGTTCACGCGCTCGCTTGCGCTGCAGGTGGTGGAGCGCGGCATCCGCGTCAACGGTGTCGCCCCGGGGCCGATCTGGACGCCGCTGATTCCGTCCACCTTCAGTCCCGAGGAAGTGGCGGAATTTGGCAAGAAGACGCCCATGGGCCGCCCCGGGCAGCCGTTCGAAGTCGCCGGGGGCTATGTGTTCCTCGCTTCGGATGCGGCCAGCTATATCACCGGGCAGATCCTGCACATCAATGGCGGTGAGGTCGTGAACGGCTGATCGACCGGGCTTGCGCGGCGCCGGCGCATGTAGTTCCGGGGCCGCGTTTGCAAATATTGCATGCCGCGGTCCCGCCGCCTGCGGTGCCGTGCAGTTCCTGCGCGGGCGTGGCTCTTGCAATACGGGTGGGAGCCGGCCGCCATCGTCAATCTCTGGGAGGCATCATGTCATCGATCATCGCGGGACGTTTCGATTCGATCGCCAGCGCCGAGGATGCCGCACGCACGCTGTTTGCACGCGGGTTCTCGGTGTGGGATGTATCCATCGTGTCAGTGCAGGACCCTGCCGGGGATCAACCGGACGACGCCGCCGCGCAGCAGCCGGCGGACAACGTCATGCTGGCCGCGTGCGTCAATAACGGGCTGGGGTCGGTGGTCGTCGACGTGCTGCGCGAAGCCGGCGCCAGCCATCTCGAGCGTGCGCAGGGCACCTGGGAATGCGGCCAGTGGACCGATTTCGATCCGGCCCGGCCCGGCGAGCCGGTGCGCGAGGGCGAGGGCGAATACTGGCCGCGCCCGCTGGCCAGCGACGCCACCGCAGAGGAGAGCACCGGCAACGAAGACCCCGGCAGCGAGCTCGAGCATTTCGTCAACCAGAAACGTGTCGAACACGACTGAACGCCCCGCCGGTGCAGATGACGCGGTGGCGGCGCGCTGCCCGCGCGGCAAGGCCATCGCCGAACTGGCGCGCCTGCGCCCGACGCAGCTGACGCTCGGCTATATCCACGTCCACCACAAGATGGAAGTCACGCAGCGCCATGCCGATCCGGAAGATCGCGAGGCGCTGGAGCGCTTCATGCGCCGGCATCGCATCAAGACCGTGGCAGGGCCGGGCGGGGAGCTCTATATCATCGATCACCACCACTGGGCGCGCGCGTGGCTGGACCTTGGCTACCAGCTCGCGCCGGTGCGGGTGCTGGAAGATCTCAGCGACCTGGACGCGGCCGCCTTCTGGAAGTGCATGCGCCAGCGGGGCCATGTCCATCCCTACGATGAATACGGCAAGCGGCAGGGGCCCAGGGCCTTGCCCTCCACCGTGCGCAGCATGCGCGACGACCCGTACCGCAGCCTGGCCGCCTTTGCCCGCGAAGCGGGCGCGTACCGCAAGCCCGACAGCGCCTACGGCGACTTCTGCTGGGCCGGGTTCCTGCGCAAGCGCGTGGAGCAGGACCTGCACAGTATTGCGGGGTTCGGGCTGGCGCTGGCGGAATCGATCAAGCTGGCGCGCAGCGCCCAGGCCCGGCACCTGCCAGGCTATTGCGGCGGACCGCTGGAGGGGAAGACCGGCAAACCGGCGAAGGCGTTGAAGAACGGCAAGGGCGGGAACGGCAGGGGCGGATAGCAACAGGGCAGGCGTGCGCCTGCCCCGTGCCGGTATGTTGCCGCGCCGCCAGCGCGGCCCGGCCTCATGTGGAAGTCCGGCGCGTGGCGGTGCGCGTTCCGACGGTCAGCGTTCCGACTTGTGCTTCGGCATGCCCTTGGTCTTGGTCGAAGCCATCTTGTCGAGTTCCTTCTCGCTCATCGACTTGTACATCGAGCGGGAAGGTCCCTTCAGCGAACCGGCCTTCTTTTCGCCGCGCTTTGCGGAGAGCGCCGCTCCGGCGGCCTGCTGTTGCGCCTTGGATTTTGCTGGCATCTGAGTCTCCTTGCGAAAGGTGAAAAGGTTGAAAGGTCCGGGCGCACGCTGACGCGCGTGCCCGCGCTTCGTTATAGGTGCCAGGCGCGGCCGCGACAAGCGCGGCCGGCACGCAGTACCGCTTGCGCGCGCTGTGCCGCGGTTGCCTGCCAGGCGGACGCTAGATCCGGCCCAGCACCACCAGCAGCACCACGATCAGGACGATCAGCCCCAGGCCGCCGCTCGGCCAGTAGCCCCAGCCGGAACTGTACGGCCAGGCCGGCAGGGCGCCGATCAGCAGCAGGACGAGAATGATCAGAAGGATGGTGCCGATGCCCATGGCGTGCTCCTTGTTCGTGGATCGGGGAAGCCGCGCGGCTTCCGCTCCGAGGCGGCTCCGCAGAGCCATCCGCTTACCGTTCAGCGTAGGACAAGGGGTGCAGGCATCCCTCCGGGCAGGGACTGATATCGGTGTAGGAATCGGACGACGCCCAGGTGCGGGCAAGGCGACCCGCCCGGCGCCCGGTGGCGCGCCGCACAAGCGCTTGGCCCGCGGCACGGCCTGCGCTGGCTGGCTGTGCCTGTGCGATGCAAAAGCCCGCGGCCGCAGGCGCCGCGCGGGCCGCCGTGTGCGCCGCTCAGGCGGTGTTCAGCCCGTGTTCGACGGCATAGACCGCCACTTGCACGCGGCTGGCCAGGTTCAGCTTCTTCAGGATGTTCTGCACGTGGATCTTCACCGTGCTTTCGGCCACGCCCAGGTCGCGCGCGATCTCCTTGTTGCTCGCGCCGCGGGCCAGGCCCTGCACGATCTCGCGCTCGCGCGCGGTCAGCCGCGCTGCTTCTTCCTGGCGCGGCACGGCCGCGGGCGCGGGCGCGCGGAACTGGGCCACCAGCTTGGCGGTCATGCTGTCGGAGATCACCGGCTCGCCGGCGGCGGCGCGGCGGATGCCGGCGATCAGCGCCTCGGTCTCGATGTTCTTGATCAGGTAGCCGCGCGCGCCGCCGCGCAGCGCGGTGGCCAGCTCCTCGGCCGCCTCGGACACCGTCAGCACGATCACCGCGGTCTGCGGCAGGTCTTCGACCAGCAGCTGCAGGGCCTCGAGCCCGGACAGGCCAGGCATGTTCAGGTCGAGCAGGATCACGTCGGGGCGGTGCTGCTTGGCGCGCTTGATGCCTTCCACGCCGTCGGCGGCTTCGTCGACGATCTCGAAGTCGGCCTGGCGCTGCAACAGTGCGCGGATGCCCGAGCGGAACAGGGTGTGGTCGTCGATCAGCAGGATGCGGATGGTCATGGCTGGGTCTCGCTCAGGCGTTTGGGGCGGGTGAGGTGACGGAGTTGGCGGCGCGGTCGCGCCGGACGGCGCCCTGGCTGCCGGCAGGCAGCACCAGTTCGATGCGCACGCCGCTGCCGGGGCTGGCCTGCACCTGCAGCTGCGCCCCCAGCCGCGCGGCGCGCTCGCGCATGATGCTCAGGCCGATATGGGCGTCGGCGCGGGTGGCCAGTGCGTCGGGGTCGAAGCCCTCGCCGTCGTCCTGCACCACCAGGCGGAAATCGCGGCCATGGCTGAGCGCCACCGCCACATGCGCCGCCATGGCGTGCTTGCGCACGTTGGAAAGCGCCTCCTGCAGGATGAACAGCACCTGCAGCTGCTGCTCGGGCGACAGCGGCCAGGCGCCGCCGCGTTCGTCGATGGCCAGCGTGGCCTCGGTGCGGCACTGCCGGCGAAAGCGCTCGACGGTCTCTTCCACCGCGGGACGCAGCTCGCCGGTGCCCAGGCGCGAGCGGAAGTTGTTGAGCAGCTCGCGCACGTCCTGGTAGCTCTCTTCCACGCCATGGCGCAGCATGGGCACCAGTTCGCGGGTCTCGGCCAGGTCGTCGCGCGCCACCGCGTCGCCGAGCAGCTGCACCTGCAGGTTCAGGTAGTTCAGCCCCTGGGCGATGCTGTCGTGCAGTCCCTGCGCCACCAGGTTGCGCTCTTCCACCACCGCCAGCTGGCGCGCCGTGGCGGACAGGCGCAGGTGTTCCAGCGCGGTGCCCAGGTGCTGCGCCAGCGTCTGCAGCAGTTGGCGGTCCGACGGCGGCAGCCGGCGCGGCGCGCGAAAATGCAGCGCGAACATGCCGGTGGCGCCGCGCTGGCTTTCGATGCGGAACGCCGCCAGCGACTGGAAGCCGTCGCGGCCGCACGGTGTTTCGTCGGCCGCGCCGGCGCGTGCTGCCGCGTGCAGGTCGACGATGGCGATCACCGCCTCGCGCGTGGCATCGCCGCAATGGCAGCCATTGGCCGAGGCGCACGAGTCGGCCTCGGCCAGCGCCGCCGGCAGGCCGGCGGCGGCCAGCAGGTGCATGCGGCCGTGGCGGCTGTCGAGCACGCGCACGCTGCCGCCGTCGGCATCGAACTGGCGCATCACCCGCGCCAGGAAGCCCTGCGCCATGGCTTCGGCGTCGGCGGCCTGGTTGAGGAAGGCGGCCATCTCGTACAGCGTTTCCAGGTCGCGGTTGTGGCGCTCCAGCTCGGCGGTCTTCTGCGCCACGCGCGCTTCGAGGTCGTGGTACAGGCCCTGCAGCTCGCCGGCCATGCGGTTGAAGCCCTCGCTGAGGGTGCCGAACTCGTCGCGGCTTTCCACCGGCAGGCGCAGCGAGAATTCGCGCGCGGCCATGCGCCGCAAGCCGTCCTGCAGGCGCAGCACCGGCAGGATGATCCACAGGTAGAGCAGGTAGATCACGGCGACCGTGCCGATGCAGGCCATCAGCGCCAGCGCGGTTTGCGACAGGCGCAGCAGGTCGGTCTTGCGCGCGCTGTTGTGTTCGATCATGCCGACCAGGCGGTCGGCCTGGGCGACGAAACCCGGCAGCGCGGCAATGTATGCGGCGGGCGCCGCGCCGGCTGCGGCCAGCGGCCGCAGCCGCTGCTGCCAGTCATGGGTGACGCGCGCCAGTTGCGCATGGATGGCGGGCTCGTCCGGCAGGAACAGCGGCCGCGCCGCGTCGCCCTTCTTCAGCAGCGCCAGCGTGGCGTCCAGCGCCTGCACCTGCCCGGCCAGGTGATTGGCGCGGCCCGCGTGCGCCTGCGCCAGCTCGATCGCCACGCGGTTGGCGCGCATGCGCAGGCTGCCGGCATCGTTGATGGCGGCTCCGGCCCCTTCCAGCTTCCAGGACAGCCACAGCGTGCCGGAGATCATGCCCAGCACCACGAGCAGCACCGCCAGCGACAGCGAGATGATGCGCGTGGAAAGGCGATGGCGCAGCGCCGGCAACGCGGAGGCCGCCGGGGCGGGTGCGGCAGGGGGACCGTTATCTGGCATGGCGGTATCGGGGGCTACCAGGGGAACCTGTCGTGGGCCTGTCGAGAGCGCCGGCAGCGGGCCGACGGCCATGGGAACACGGTCACGCAGGGGTGGGAAGCGATTTTCCCCGCGCGCCAGGCTGGGCAACCTGCGCCAGATCAAGGAAACCCGGCTTTGGCGCGCGTATGTGCGGGCAGCGGCGCATCGAGGGCATGGCATGTGGCGCCGGGGCGAATTCCATCACGCCGTGATATTTCATCCCTGCCCCGGACTTGGCCCCGGTCAAATCCCTGCGCGGCGCGGCGGCCTAGCATCGGGCCTTTTGTCGGAACTGGTGACAAGGAGCGATGGCCATGTTCAACCCAAGCGGCGCAGCAATGCGTCACCGCCGCGCCGCCACGGGGCCGGCATGAAGGGCGCGGAGCTCGACTACGCGCGCGCGCCGCGGCCTGCGCTGGTGTTCGGCTGCCTGATGCCGGCGCCGTGGCTGGGCGCGGCCGCGGGGCTGCTGCTGGCAGCGGGGCCCGCGCAGGGCCTGCCAGACCGCTTCGCGCCGCTGGCGCTGGCGGCGGTGCACGCGCTGGCGCTGGGCATGCTGCTGCCGGTGATGGTCGGCGCGCTGTTCCAGATGATGCCGGTGGTGGCGCGCGTGGAGGTCCCCGGTGCCGGGCGCCTGGCGCCGTGCATGGCCGCCACCGGCGCGGCGCTGGCGGCCGCGCTTGGCTTCGGCTTGCTGGGCGCGGAGCCGGTGGCAATGCGGGCCGCTGCCGCCCTTGGCGCGGTGCTGCTGCTGGTGGGCGCGGTGCTGCTTGCCGCGGGCTGGCGCGTGGCCGCGGTGGACGCCACCACGCGCACGCTGGCCGGCATCGGCGTCCCGCTGAGCGTGGCGGTGGGCGCCGGCATCGCGCTGGCGGGCACCTTCGGCGGCCTGTGGCGCGTGCCGGTGGCGCAGGCGCTTGGCCTGCATATGGCATGGGCGCTGGGCGGCTGGCTGGCGGCGCTGGTCAGCGGCGTCGCGGCAACGGTGCTGCCGATGTTCTGGCAGACGCCGCGCGCGCCGGCGGCGCTGGCGCGCTGGCTGCCGCTGGGGCATTGGGGGCCGCTGGGGGTGTTCAGCGCCGCGCTGGTGCTGTGGCCAGGGGAACCAGTGCTGGCCCGTGCCGCGCTGGTGGTGTGGCTGTCGTTCGTGGCGGTGCTGGGCGCAAGCGGGCTGGCCGGCACGCTGCGCGCGCGGCGGCGCCACGATCCGCTGTGGCGGTTATGGCCGGTCGCCTGCGCCAGCATGCTGGGCGCGGCGGCGCTGGGTGCGGCGGCGGTGGTGCTGCCCGGGGTGGCGCTGCCGCTGGCGTGGTGGGCCGGCACGATGGCGCTGGTCGGCGTGGGCGTGCTGCCGGTGACGGCGATGCTGGGCAAGATCGTGCCGTTCATGGTGTGGCTGCACCTGCGCCGGCTGCTGCCGCCCGGGGCGCGTGTGCCGGCGATGCAGGCGATCATCGCGCCGGGCCGTCAGCGGGGGCAGGCGTGGCTGGTGCTGGCGGCGTACGCGGTGCTGCTGGCGCTGCCGCTGGCGCCGGCGCTGCTGGCCCGCGTCGGCGGGCTGCTGCTGGCAGGGGCCAATGCATGGCTGGGATGGCAATTGCTGGCCGCGCTGCGCTGCATGCGGCAGATGCGCAAAAGGGGCGGGTTGCCGCCGCGTGTTGGCTCCCCTCTCCCGCGTGCGGGAGAGGGAGTACACAAGCGGGAGTTGAAAGGCTCGAGTCAGTGATGGTTAGCCGGCCGCTGACGCCAGACCCGCCGGCTTTTCCCCCGTCAGCAGATAGTGGATCAGCTCCGCCACCGGCCGGATGGCCTCGCCGAACGGCAGCGCGCCGCGGCCGCGGAAGAACAGGCCGCGCTCCACGTCGCCGCGCACGGCCTGCGCCAGCTTGAGATCGATGCAGAACTGGCCGATGCGCGCGATGCCATCGCGCAGCCCGCACGCCTGCAGGCAATCGAAGCCCTCCAGGCACTCGCGCACGCGGGCGCGGCGCTGCAGGCGCGCTTCGCTCGACAGGTAGCGCTGCAGCCATGGCGTCAGCACCGCGCGCGCGGGCAGGCCGGCCACGCTGGTGAATTCGCGCAGGGTTTCGGGCCGCGCGGTCGCCAGCACCTGCTTGAAGGCCGGATGGGCATCGCATTCCTCGGTCACGGCGAAGGCCGTGCCCAGCTGTACCGCGGCGGCGCCTTCGCCCAGCCAGTGGCGCACCTTGGCGTGGCTGTCGACGCCGCCCGCCAGGATCAGCGGGATGCTGTCCCAGGCCAGGCCCAGCTGCGCGAACAGTTCGCGGCATTCGCCCAGCACGCGCGAGAACGAGAAGCGCGGCTCGGACAGGTCCTGGATCGTCGCCGCACCCAGGTGGCCGCCGGCGTGCGCCGGGTGTTCGACCACGATGGCGTCGGGCAGCCGGCCCTTCTTCATCCAGCGGCGCAGCACCAGGCCGATGCCGCGCGCCTCGGACAGGATCGGGATCAATGCCACCTTGGGGTGGCCTGCGGTCAGCTCCGGCAGGTCCAGCGGCAGCCCGGCGCCCATGACGATGGCATCGGCGCCGCTTTCGCAGGCCTGCCGCACCAGCGCCGCGTGCGAGCCGACCGCCTTCATCACGTTGACGGCAATCAGGCCGCGGCCCTCGGAGGCGGCGCGCGCGGCACGGATCTCGCGGTCCAGCGCCTGGAGGTTGGCGGCTTCGATGGCGGGCTTGTCGCGGCTGCCGCGGATGCGGGCCATCAGGTCGGGGTGGTGGTGGCGCAGGTCGATGCTGGCGATGGTGCCGACGCCGTTTTCGCGCGCGACGGCGCCGGCCAGCCGGTGGGCCGAGATGCCGATGCCCATGCCGCCCTGCACGATCGGCAGCAGGCGGCGGCCGCCCAGCTTGAGCCAGGGGTGATTCATAAACGGGTCTCCGGGAGAGGATGGGCGCCGGGCCGCACGGCGGCCGCGGCGCAGGGATGACGCGAGAAGGGTGGCACAGCGTCGCGGGCCCGCGTTTGCCGCAGGTCAAGCCTGGCAGGCTGGCCTGCCATCGGCCTATGCCGACCGGCATAGCCCGTCGACGGCTGGGGTGCCGTTGGCGTGGGTTTGCGCAGGGTCAAGCCCCGGGCGCGGGCGCTTGGCTAGCATCGGCCGCTGTCTTCTTCCCCCGCGCCGCCGCCGGCGCCATCACCGATGACCAGTTCCACCCCCGCCCGATCCGACGCCTCATCGGACGCCCCGTCGGCCGCCGCGTGCGCGCCGCGCCGCCCGCAGCTGGTTGCGCCCGCCGGCTCGCTAGCGGCGCTGCGCGTGGCCTTGCAGCACGGCGCCGACGCGGTCTACCTGGGCCTGCGCGATGCCACCAACGCGCGCAATTTCGGCGGCCTGAACTTTACCGAGGCCGACATCCGCACCGGCGTGGCCGAGGCCCATGCGCGCGGCGCCGAGGTGCTGTTCGCCATCAACACCTTTGCGCAGATGGGCGCGGTGGCGCAGTGGCACCGCGCCGTCGATGCGGCGGCTGACCTTGGCGCCGATGCCGTGATCATGGCCGACGCGGGCCTGATGGGCTATGCCTGCGCGCGCCATCCGGATTTGCGGCTGCACCTGTCGGTGCAGGGCTCGGCCACGCATGCCGATGCCATCGAACTGATGCGCGAGCGCTTCAATATCCGCCGCGTGGTGCTGCCGCGGGTGCTGTCGCTGGCGCAGATCGGCAAGCTGGCGCGCCAGACCAGCGTCGAGCTGGAGGTGTTTGGCTTCGGCAGCCTGTGCGTGATGGCCGAGGGGCGTTGCCTGCTGTCGTCGTATGCCACCGGCGATTCACCCAACAACAAGGGGGTGTGCTCGCCCGCGCATGCGGTGCGCTGGACCGAGCACGACGGCACCATGCAGGCGCGGCTGTCGGGCATCCTGATCGACAGCTATGCGCCCGGCGAGCCGGCCGGCTATCCGACGCTGTGCAAGGGCCGCTTCGAGGTCGAGGGCGAGCGCGGCTACGTGCTGGAGGAGCCGACCAGCCTGAATGCGCTGTCGCTGCTGCCGGCGCTGATCGGCATGGGCATCGCCGCGATCAAGATCGAAGGGCGCCAGCGCAGCCCGCGCTATGTCGGCGATGTGGTCGGCGTGCTGCGCGCGGCGATCGACGCCGCCTGCGCCGATCCGGCCCGCTTCGTGCCGCGCCAGGAATGGCAGGGCACGCTGGGCCGCCATGCCGAAGGCGACCAGGTCACGCAGGGCGCCTATGACCGCCCCTGGCGCTGACGCCATGACCGCCACCTGCCTGTATCCGGATCGCCCGGAACTGCCGGCCACGATGGAGCTTTCCATGCCACACACCGCCGCGGCCACAATGCCGCACGCCGCCGCGCTGCCCGGCTTCGGCATCGCCCTGGGCCCGCTGCTCTACTACTGGCCGCGCGAGGCCGTGATGCAGTTCTACGCGTCCGTCGCCGATGCGCCGGTCGACCGCGTCTACCTGGGCGAAACCGTCTGCACGCGCCGCCATGACATGCGCCATGCGCAATGGCTGGAGATTGCGCAGATGCTGCGCGATGCCGGCAAGGAGGTGGTGCTGTCGACGCCGGTGCTGGTCGAGTCCGATACCGATATCGCCTGGATGCGGCGCGTCTGCGCCCAGCACGACTACCTGGTCGAGGCCAACGATCCCGGCGCGGTGCGCTGCATGGGCGGGCGGCCCTTCGTCGGCGGCCCGCATCTCAACGCCTACCATGCCGATACGCTGGCATGGCTCGCCGGCCTGGGAGCGGTGGGCTGTGTCGCGCCGGTGGAAATGGACGGCGCCACGCTGGCCGCCCTGGCGGCGGCGCGGCCCGCCGGCATGCAGCTGGAGGCCTTTGTCTGGGGGCGGCTGCCGCTGGCATTCTCGGCGCGCTGCTTTACCGCGCGCCACCATCGCCTGCGCAAGGACAGCTGCGAATTCCGCTGCATGGACTATCCCGATGGCCTGGTCGCCGCGACCGGCGACGGGCAGGCGTTCTTCACGCTGAACGGGGTGCAGACGCAGAGCGCCACCTGCCTGGACCTGTGCGTCGAGGCGCCCGAGATGGCGCGCCTGGGCGTGGGGATGCTGCGCGTCAGCCCGCATTCGTCCGGCACGCTCGCGGTGGTGCAGCAGCTGGCGGCGATCCGCGCCGGGCAGCGCGCGCCCGCCCCCAGTGGCATCACGCCGGCCGGTGCCGAACCTTGCAACGGCTACTGGCACGGCCGCGCCGGCATCGCCTGGGAGGCCACGGCATGAGCGCGCTGCACAAGCTGATGACCGGCGTGCACCGGCGCCTGCCGGCCCGTGCGCGGGCATTGCCGCTGGTGGGCGCGCTGGAGCTGGCGCGGCGCGCGGGCTGGCTGGAGCCGCCCGCGGCGCTGGATGGACATGCCTTCCTGCTGACGGTGCAGGACCTGGAGCTGGCCGTGCCGTTCCGTTGCGAAGGCGGGCGCTTCCGCGCCGGCACCGCCGACGTCGAGCCCGCGCTGACGCTGCGTGCCTGCACGGTGGACTACCTGCGCCTGCTGGGCGGCGAGGCCGACACCGACACGCTGTTCTTCCAGCGCCGGCTGGTCATCAGCGGCGATACCGCGATCGGGCTGGAGGTCAAGTACTGGCTCGATGCCGCACCGCGGCCCGCGTGGGTCAGCCAGGCCGCGGCGCGGCTGGTGGCGCTGCACGGCGCCGCCGCGGCACGGGCCGGGGCCGCGTCCTGAGCGCGGCTCAGGCGTCGCCGTCCAGCATGAAGCGGTTGCGGCCGGCGCGCTTGGCCCGGTACATCGCGCTGTCGGCACGGTGCAGC
Source organism: Cupriavidus neocaledonicus (assembly GCF_000372525.1). Taxonomy (GTDB): domain Bacteria; phylum Pseudomonadota; class Gammaproteobacteria; order Burkholderiales; family Burkholderiaceae; genus Cupriavidus; species Cupriavidus neocaledonicus. The sequence continues at coordinate 17,024 of NZ_AQUR01000090.1, read as the reverse complement.
AGCGGTTCCAGCCGGGGCGCTTCGGGCACGCTCCAGACCGCGCCCACGCTGATGGTCACCACCGGCTGCACCGGCGTGCCGTGGTGCGTGATGCCGAGCTCGCGCACCGCGGCCACCATGCGGCGCCCGAGCTCGCGGGTCTCGTCCCGGCTCGCGCCGGGCAGCACCGCGGCGAATTCCTCGCCGCCCAGGCGCGCGCAGAACTGCTCGCCGCGCAGCACGCCGCTGAGGGCACCCGCGATTTGCCGCAGGCAATCGTCGCCGGCCATGTGGCCATGCAGGTCGTTGTATTGCTTGAACTGGTCCACGTCCAGGATCAGCAGCCCCAGCGGCTGGCCGCGCTCGCACGCGCGCGTCACGGCGGCGATCGATTCGCGCTGGAAGTAGCGGCGGTTGCGGATGCCGGTCAGCGCGTCGATGTCCAGGTCCGCCTGCACCTGCCACAGCTGTTCCTCGGTCTGGCCCAGCCGCGCGCTCAGCGCCAGCTCGCGCGACTGGAAGCGGCTGATGTCGCGCAGGAACAGCAGGCTGCCGATCTGCCTGCCGTCCAGCCGGGCGACGCGTTCCCCGGTCAGCTCGAACGGCGCGCCCGGCGGCACGAAAGGCGTGGCCGCGCCGTCGGCCGGGCGCTCGGCCGGTGGCCGCAGCGCGGTGTCCCAGCCGGCGGGCAGCGGCTCGCCGCGGCGCAGCGCGGGCCATAGCTGCGCCGCGGCGGGATTGAATTCGACGATGGTGCCGTGGCTGTCGACGATGACGCAGCCCTCGCCGAGCGCGTCGAATACGCGCAGCCGCGCGTAGTGGCCGATATCGTCCAGGTGCGTGCGCAGCGCGCAGAACCATACCAGCGCCGCCATCAGCGAAAACGTCGCCGGGGTCAGGTCGCCGCCCAGCGGCCCGGTCCAGCGGTTGAGATAGGCGACATTGGCCACCAGCGGCAGGGCCAGGCCCCCGGCCAGAATGGCGCGCCCGCGGCGCGACAAGGCACCGTTGGGCACCTCGGCCGTGACCAGGAAATACAGGCTCAGCGCCAGCAGCAGGTACGACCACGCCGCCACCACGGCGTAGCCGATGCCATGGTCGAACACCGCGCCGGGCAGCACGCCGGGCGGCAGCACCGTGATGCGCGGCCACACCAGGCCGTGGCGCTCGTTGGTAAAGACCATCACCACGGTGACCACCGCCGCCAGCACCGGCAGCCACAGCCGCGACCAGGGCACCACGTAGCGCGGGCGGCTCAGGTGCACCATCGCCACCAGCCAGCCGATCGGCACCGCGACGATGCCGAGGTACTGGATCTTGGCCCACAGGATGCGCCCCTCGAGGTCGGTCGAGCTGATCTCGAGCAGGCGGCCGCCGCTCCAGGTGGCGGCGCCGGCGGCCAGCACCAGGAAGGCCTGCACGGTGGGGTCGTCGCGCCGCGGCCAGGTGGCGATGGCCATGCCGATGCAGGCAACCACGGCGACGGTAAGCAGTAGAACCAGCGAATATGAGGGCATTGAAGGCGGCGCGCGTCTTCGAGACCCGGGCATTGGTGCCGCCGCCCGGCCAGGCGCACGCCGGTTGCGTGCGCTCCGCGATCTCGTCAGCCAGCATGATACCGGGCGTCATCGCTGGCCTGGCAGCGGGTGCGCCGATGCAACAGCGGCCGCGCGGCCGCCGCCGGTTCATTGCGCCGTGGCGGGACCGGACCTGGTCAGGTCTGTGCCGGGGTTTCCCGCACCAGCCAAAAGGGAATGTCGACAACGTCCGGCTGCAGGCCCGGCCATTCGAATCCCATGCCGCGCGTCAGCAGGTGGCCCCAGCCGTCGATCCACTTCTGCTGGGCACGGGCAAACAGCTCCAGCATGGCCGAGGTGTAATGCAGCGGACCGCCGAGCAGCGGCAGCTCGCTGGCGATCTCGCGCGCGTAGCGGGCTTCGGGGTCCGGCTCCATCATCGTGCCCATGGCGTCGAACTGGAAGTTTTCGAACAGCGTGCGGGTGAAGTCCAGGTTGAGTTCGGCCATGCGGCGCCAGGTCCCGGCCAGGTCGGCCTGCATGGCGCCGAGCTGCTGCGCGCCGGAGAAGACGGTGGGGAAAGGCCAGAACCCGGGCGGCCAGTAGATTTGCGTTGCGGTCATCATCACGGGAATCTCCAGTGGCGGGCGGTGCGCACAGTGGGCGGCAATTGCTGCACACGGCGATGGCGCCCGGTGTGGGCATCCGGATCAGCTTATGCGGTAATGGCGCGACTTGCCATGCCGCGGCTCGCGGACCCGGTCCCCGTTCTCTTCACTTGCATCCCAGCCGCCTGGCCAGCTTGTGCAGGTTGCTGGCGTCGATGCCGAGCTGGCGCGCCGCCTGCGCCCAGTTGCCGCCGTGGTCCTTCAACGCCTGCGCGATGCAGGCCCGCTGGGTTTGCTCGACGGCATCGCGCAGCGCGATGCCAGCAGGTAACGCCGGCGTGGCGGGCGGCCTGGCCGCGCCGGTGCCCTCCGGCGGCGCCGGCGGCAGCTCCAGGCCGTCGAGGTCGAGCAGTTCCGGCGCCAGCGTGACGATGTCATTGCGGCCCGCGCCGCGGCTGACCGCGCGCAGCGCGGCGCGGCTGATCACGTGTTCCAGCTCGCGCACGTTGCCAGGCCAGCGGTAGTGCCGCAGCGCCTCTTGCGCGCCGCCCGACAGCCGCAGGCTGCGCAGGCCCAGGCGGGCGCGGTTCAGCTCGAGGAAGCGCCCCGCCAGCAGCAGCACGTCGTTGCCACGCTCGCGCAGCGGCGGGATCGGGATCGGGTAGACCGACAGGCGGTGGTACAGGTCGGCGCGGAACGAGCCGTCGCGCACATGCTCGCGCAGGTTGCGGTTGGTCGCGGCGATCACGCGCACGTTGACGCGGCGCGGGCGGTCCGAGCCCAGCCGCTGGATCTCGCCGTTCTGCAGCGTGCGCAGCAGCTTGGCCTGGATCGCCAGCGGCAGCTCCCCCACCTCGTCCAGGAACAGGGTGCCGCCGTCGGCGGCCTCGAAGCGACCGGGGCGCTCGCCGGTGGCGCCGGAAAAGGCGCCGCGCGCGTGACCGAACAGCTCGCTCTCGGCCAGCGACTCGGGCAGCGCGGCGCAGTTGACATGCACCAGCGGCTGCGCGCGCCGACGCGACTGGCGGTGCAGCCGGTGCGCGAACAACTCCTTGCCGACGCCGGTCTCGCCCAGCAGCAGCACCGGCAGGTCGGTGTCGGCCACCACTTCCAGTTCATGCAGCAGGTTGGCGATGGCCTCGCTCTGGCCGATGATCTCGGCGCCGATGTCGTGCGGGGCCGCGCCTTCATCGGCATCGGGCGTGCCGCGCGCCAGCTGCAGCGCGCGAATCTCGCCCTCCAGCCGGGTGGTGCGGATGGCCGCCTCCACGATCACCGTCAGCCGCTGCAGCTCGGCCTGGGCCGCGCCGTCGAAGGTACCGACCGTGAGCGCATCCAGCGTCAGCACGCCCCACGGCTGTCCTTCCACTTCCAGTCGGGTGCCCATGCAGTCATGCACCGGCAGCGGCTCGCTCACATGCTCGTCGATCAGGCCATCGTACGGGTCCGGCAGCATGCTGTCGTGATGGAAGCAGGTCACGCCGCGGCGCGCGAGGATGGCGGCCAGGCGGGGATGCAGGCCGACCGCGAAGCGCCGGCCCAGCGCGTCGCGCACCAGGCCGTCGACCGCCAACGGACGCAGGTGGTCTTGCTCCAGCCGCAGCAGCGCCACCGCGCCGCAGCGGAAATGCGTGCGCAACGCGCTGACCAGCCGCTGCAGGCGCACCGCGTGCGGCAAGTCGATGACGAGGTCGGCCAGCAGGTCGGCATACATGGCGGCTGGAAGCATGGTGGAAAACACCGTAAAGGGTAATTAGTACCGTGGCAAGTATAGGGTAGTAAATACCCTGGCAATTCCAAGACCTTGATTTGACGCGGTTTTTTACTGGCACGCTGCTCGCGTAGGTCTGGCGGTCATCACATCCACACGGAGAAACCGCCATGACGTTGCAAGACCATTCGCTGGGCCAGCTGGCCCGCCAGATACCCGGTGCCACCCGCATCTTCCACGACCACGGGCTGGACTTCTGCTGCGGCGGCAGGCAGACCCTGCGCGACGCCGCGCAGCAGAAGGGACTCGATGCCGCCGCCGTGGCCGCCATCGCCGCGCAGCTGCGGGCGCTGCGGGACGAGGCCGATCCGTCGGCGCAGGACTGGAACGTGGCCGCAACGCCGGCGCTGATCGACCATATCCTGGCGCGCTTCCACGCCCGCCATCGCGAGCAGTTGCCGGAGCTGATCCGCCTGGCACGGCGGGTCGAGCAGGTCCACGGCGACCGGCCCGACTGCCCGCTGGGCCTGGCCGACCACCTGAGCGAGATGCTGGGCGAGCTGGAATCGCACATGCAGAAGGAAGAGCAGGTGCTGTTCCCGATGCTGCTGCGCGGCCTGCATGCCGCCGCGAGCCGCCCGATCGCGGTGATGCGCGCCGAGCACGACGACCACGGCGTGGCCCTGCAGCGGCTGGCCGAGCTGACCGACGACATCACGCTGCCGCGCGCGGCCTGCAATACCTGGCGCGCGCTCTACCTGGGCCTGCGCACGCTGCGCGAAGACCTGATGGAACACATCCACCTGGAGAACAACGTGCTGTTCGAAGGCGCGGCGGCCACCGCTTGCGCGACCGCGCCGGCACCGGCGCAGGCCAGCGGCTGCGGCTGCCCGGCGCACGCCTGAGCCCGCCCGACACCACCCTCAACGACTTCGCATCATGGGTCCCTACCGCAAACTCTGGTTCCTGCTGATCGCCGTGCTGGCGGTCACGTTCTCCCTGCTCGGCTACTACGGCGTCGAGGTGTACCGGCAGGCCCCGCCCATTCCGGCCAAGGTGGTCACGGCCGAGGGCCGCACGCTGTTCAGCGGCGACGACATCCTCGACGGCCAGACCGCATGGCAGTCCGTCGGCGGCATGCAGCTCGGCTCGATCTGGGGCCACGGCGCCTACCAGGCGCCCGACTGGACCGCCGACTGGCTGCACCGCGAACTGACCGCGTGGCTGGAGCTGGCCGCGCAAGATGGCCACGGCCGCGCCTTCGCCCGGCTCGACCCACCGGCGCAGGCCGCCCTGCGCGAGCAACTGCGCACCGAGTACCGCGGCAATGCCGCCGATCCGGACAGCAACGTGCTGACCGTGTCGACGCGCCGCGCGCAGGCCATCGCCGACACCGCCGCCTACTACGACCAGCTGTTCTCCGATGCGCCGGCGCTGCACACCACGCGCGAGCACTATGCCATGAAGGAGAACACGCTGCCGAGCGCCGCGCGCCGCCAGCAGCTGACGCACTTCTTCTTCTGGACCGCGTGGGCCGCAGCGACCGCGCGCCCGGGCCATGAGGCCACCTACACCAACAACTGGCCGCACGAGCCGCTGATCGGCAACCAGCCCACCAGCGAAAACGTGGTGTGGTCGGTGATCAGCGTGGTGGTGCTGCTCGCCGGCGTCGGCTTCCTGGTGTGGGCGTGGGCCTTCCTGCGCGGCAAGGAAGAAGCACCGCCGCAGGCGCCGGCGCGCGACCCGCTGCTGTCGGTGGCGCTGACCCCGTCGCAACGCGCGCTGGGCAAGTACCTGTTCCTGGTGGTGGCGCTGTTCGTGTTCCAGGTGTTGCTGGGTGGCTTCACCGCGCACTACACCGTCGAAGGCCAGAAGTTCTACGGCATCGACGTGTCGCAGTGGTTCCCGTACGCGCTGGTGCGCACCTGGCATATCCAGAGCGCGCTGTTCTGGATCGCCACCGGCTTCCTCGCCGCGGGCCTGTTCCTGGCGCCGCTGATCAACGGCGGCAAGGACCCGAAGTTCCAGCGCCTGGGTGTCGATGTCCTGTTCTGGGCGCTGGTGGTCGTGGTGGCGGGCTCGTTCACCGGCAACTACCTGGCGATCGCGCAGCAGCTGCCGCCGCCCCTGAACTTCTGGCTGGGCCACCAGGGCTATGAGTATGTCGACCTGGGCCGGCTGTGGCAGATCGGCAAGTTCGCCGGCATCCTGATCTGGCTGGTGCTGATGATGCGCGGCATCCTGCCGGCGCTGCGCGCGCGCGGCACGGACCGCAACCTGCTGGCGCTGCTGACCTCGTCGGTGGTGGCGATCGGCCTGTTCTACGGCGCCGGCCTGGCCTACGGCGAGCGCACCAGCCTGACGGTGATGGAGTACTGGCGCTGGTGGGTGGTGCACCTGTGGGTGGAGGGCTTTTTCGAGGTCTTCGCCACCACGGCGCTGGCCTTCATCTTCTCCACGCTGGGCCTGGTGTCGCGCCCGATGGCCACGGCGGCGAGCCTCGCGTCGGCCTCGCTGTTCATGCTGGGCGGGATTCCCGGCGCCTTCCACCACCTGTACTTTGCCGGCACCACCACGCCGGTGATGGCGGTGGGCGCCGCCTTCAGCGCGCTCGAAGTGGTGCCGCTGATCGTGCTGGGCCATGAAGCCTGGGAAAACTGGAGCCTGCAGCGGCGCGCGCCGTGGATGTCCGACCTGAAGTGGCCGCTGATGTGCTTTGTCGCGGTGGCGTTCTGGAACATGCTGGGCGCGGGCGTGTTCGGCTTCATGATCAACCCGCCGATCGCGCTGTACTACATCCAGGGTCAGAACACCACGCCGGTCCATGCCCATGCCGCGCTGTTCGGCGTCTACGGCTTCCTGGCGCTGGGCTTCACGCTGCTGGTGCTGCGCTACGTGCGCCCGGCCTGCCGGCTCAGCCCGGCGCTGATGAACACCGCGTTCTGGGGCCTGAACCTTGGCCTGGTGCTGATGATCGGCACCAGCCTGCTGCCGATCGGCATCATCCAGTTCCTGGCCAGCGTCGAGCATGGGACCTGGTATGCGCGCAGCGAAGCCTTCATGCAGCAGCCCATGCTGCAGACGCTGCGCTGGGTGCGCACCATCGGCGACGTGGTGTTTATCGTGGGGGCGGTGTCGTTCGCGTGGCAGGTGGTGCTGGGGCTGGCCCGGCGCGCGCCGCGCGCGGCCGATGCCGTCACCGTCGGGATGAAGCCCGCGGCGCGCTGAAAGATCGGGAGCGAGAGGCAGTGCTGGCCCGCCCGGGGTTCCGGGCGGGCTTTTTTTATCCTGCCGATGCGTGGCTGCTCAACCGTTCCCCCCCTGCTGCGCCTCGGCAACGATTTCCCGGATGGCCTGCTCGAAGGCCTCCACCGGCTGGCCGCCGGTCACGAGGTAGCGATCGTTGAAGATGATAGACGGCACCGAGTGGATGCCCATGCGCTGGTATTCCTCGATTTGCGCGCGCACCGCCTCGCCATAGTCGTCGCCCGCCAGCACCTTGCGCGCCGTGGCGGCATCGAGGCCGACGGACTCGGCCGCGTCGACCAGCACGTCATGGTTGCTCGGATCCTTGCCGTCCGCATGGTAGGCGCGCAGCAGCGCCTGCTTCAGCGGCAGCTGCTTGCCTTCCAGCCCGGCCCAGTGCAGCAGGCGGTGGGCGTCGAAGGTGTTGTAGACATGGGTGCGCGGGCCAAAGGCGAAGCCCACGGCGGCGCCGCGGGCGCGGATCATCGCCTGGGTTTCGGCGATCTGCGCCGGCGTGCGGCCGTACTTGCGGCCGAGATAGTCGACGATGGCCTCGCCTTCGGGGCGCATGCCGGGATTCAGCTCGAACGGATGCACCACGATCTCGGCGTCGACCGCATCGCCCACGCGCTCCAGCGCCAGCTGCAGCGATGACAGGCCGATGGCGCACCAGGGGCAGGCGATGTCGGAGACAAAGTCGATCTTCAGGGGTTGTGGCATGGCTGCTCCTGGGCATGGACGGGCGAGGCCATGGCCCCGGCCCGGATTGGAAGTTGCCGACAGGGTAGCGTGACTGGCGAATCCTTGCAGGGGCGCGTCAGCCGGTGGCCGCGCGTCCGCCCGCAGTGCCGTGGCGGCGTTCAGTCCCAGCGGCGGCCGCGGCCGTGGTCATCGTGGTCGCCATGGCGGTGCGCCCACTCGCGCCCGCGCCATTCGCGGCGGTGGTCGTGGTAGCCGTCGCGGTAGCCATCGCGGTAATCGCCGCGATAGTAGGCGCGCCGATAGCCGCGGTCATCGTCGTAGCGCACCGGCACCGGCGCCACCACCACGGGCCGCGGCGCTACCACGACCGGGCGCGGCGCGTAGGCTACCGGTGCCGGCGCATACACCGGCGCCGGCGCATAGACCGGGGCCGGATGGTAGACCGGCGCCGGCTGCGCCACCACCACGCCAGGCACGCCGATGCCGATATCGATATTCACACCGGCGTACGCACCCGCGCTGGCCACCAGCATTGCACCACCTGCTACCGCCATTGCGATGATTCGTTTCATGGCTGCCTCCCTAGGGGCGTTGGACATGGGCTCACTGTAGGGGGACGGGCTGTAATATGGGGCGCGCGAAGTGTTGCAAGTGTGACGTGGTGTAACGCCGCCCGGCGGGGCGTGCGGGCGCTGCCCTGTATCATCCCAACCCGTTGTCCAGGCATTAACCTTTCCGAGCTGCCAATGCGCCGTACCGCCGCTACCCTGCTGGCACTGACCGCCTTCACCGCCGTTCCCACCGCCGCCACCGCCACTGCCGCCGCCGATCTCCAGGCCGGCAAGGCGTTGTTTGCGACGCGCTGCGCCTCGTGCCACCACGTCGGGCGCAACGCGCGCGCGGGCTTTGGTCCGCAACTGAACGGGATTTTCGGCCGCAGGGCCGGCAGCACGACGGATTTCCAGTACTCGGACGCGATGCGCGCGTCGAAGGTGGTGTGGTCGCACGACACGCTGCGCGCCTTCGTGCGCTCGCCCGGCAAGGTGGTGCCGGGCACGAAGATGCGGTTCTGGGGGCTGGGCGACGAGCAGCAGATCACCGATCTGCTGGCGTACCTCGAGACCTTCAAGTAAGCCGGCACGGCTGCGGCCGCGCAGTCTCACTCCACAAAATGCGGCCCCGGCCCTTCGCCCGCCAGCGCATCCTGCGGATTGCGTAGCGGACACGCCTTCAGCGACAGGCATCCACAACCGATGCACCCGTCGAGCTGGTCGCGCAGTTGCGTCAGCGTGCGGATCCGTTCGTCGAGATCGTCGCGCCAGCTGGCGGAGAGCTTGCGCCAGTCGGCCACGGTGGGCGCGCGGCCATCGGGCAGCTTGCGCATGGCGTCGGCGATCACCGCCAGCGGCAGCCCCATGCGCTGCGCCACGCGAATCACCGCCAGGCGCCGCAGCACGGCGCGCGCATAGCGGCGCTGGTTGCCGCCGCTGCGGGTGCTGGCGATCAGGCCGCGGGCTTCATAGAAATGCAGGGCGGACACCGCAATGCCGGTGCGCGCCGAGACTTCACCGACGGAGAGCAGTTCTTCCGCGGGCTGGGGCCGGCGCCGGCGCGGGGCGGCGGGCGGTTGCTTGGAAGCCATGGCGAAGGGCAGGCAGTGCTGCAACGTTGGAACGCAGGAATGCCCATGCTACCACCATGGCCGCGCTTGACCTTAACCTAACTTGAGGTTTGATACTGGCGGCTCCTCTGACCGAGATGCCTTCCACAAGCCGATGACCATGTTTCCGTTCTCGCCCACGTCGCTGCGCTCGTCCGCCATGCCCGCCTTGCCAGTCGCGCCCGCCGTGCCCTTCGCCCGCCCCAATGACTCGCTGAGCCTGCTCAATCCCGATGGCCTGTATGACCCGCGCCCCAACGGCTATTCGCACGTGGCCCTGGTCGAAGGCCCGGTCCGCATCGTCTATGTCTCGGGGCAGGGTGGCGAGGACGCGGCGGGGTGCCTGCCGCTCGATTTTTCGCGCCAGGTGGCGCGCGCCATGCAGAACCTGCGCATTGCGCTGCAGGCGGCCGGTGCCGACGTCGGCGACGTGGCCAAGCTTACGGTGCTGGTGGTGGACCATTCGCACGACCGCCTGCGCACCTTCGGTGCGGCGCTGCGCGAGATGTGGGGCGACCGCCCGACGCCGGCCTGCACGCTGATCCCGGTGCCGCGGCTGGCGCTGGACAACATGCTGTTCGAGATCGAAGCGACCGCGGTGTTGCCGGCCTGAACCGCGGCAGACCGGCAGCCCGCGCTCAGCGCGCCGCGGCGCTGAAGGTCTTGTTGACGATCTTCCAGACGCCGTCGATCTCGAGCAGCGTCATGTAGTCGGTGAAGGTCACGCCCGGGTATTCCAGCACCACCTTGGCCACGCCGGCGTTGCCGACTACGTCGAACTGCGTGATCGAGCGCTTGCGCTGCGCCTCATCCGCGGCCGGATGGCCGGGACAGCGCGCCGTGGCGAATTCCTCGACCGTCAGCGAGTGCAGCTTGCCGTCGCGGAACGAGACGATGCGCGCGTCGGCGGCGAAGGCCTTGTACATGAATTCGGCCTTGCCGGTGATATGGCCATGCAGGTAGTCCTCGATCGGCGCAAGCGCGGCCACGTGGCGGGACGTCAGGCCGGTTTCCGAAAACGTCATGATCTCCTCCAAAACTGGGCGGCACGGGCTTGGCCATGCCGCAACGTTGAAAGCGCTGATTGTATTCCAGTTTTGTATGCAAAACAGCGACAGCAACGACGCTTATACCGATGTGGCGATGTGTTCACGCAGCCAGCGGTGCGCCGGATCGCGATGCACGCGCTCGGGCCACAGCATCGACATCTCGTAGCCCGGCACTTCGACCGGCGGTGCCACCGCGCGCAATGCCGGAGCGCCGCGCACCAGCCGCTCGGGCAGCATCGCCACCAGGTCGGTGGCGGCGAGCGCCGCCGTGACAAACAGGAAGTGCGGCACCGACAGCACCACGCGCCGCTGCATGCCGGCCCGGGCCAGCGCCTCGTCGGTGACGCCGTGGAAGCCGCCGCCGTCCGGCGACACGATCACGTGCTCGAGCGCGCAGAACTGCGCCAGCGTGGGGCGTCGCTTCAGCCGCGGATGGCCCGCGCGGCCGACCAGCACATAGCGCTCGGTGAACAGTGCGCGCCGGTGCAACGCCGGCGGCGAGCCGTCGGTGGTGTGGAAGGCCAGGTCCAGCTCGGCGCGCTCGGCCTGCCGGGCGATGCGCGCCGGCACCATCTCGACCACGGCCAGGCGCGCGCCGGGCGCGGACTTGCGCAGCCCCTGCAGCGCGGGCAGCACGATGGTCGATTCGCCATAGTCGGTCGCCGCCACGCGCCAGGTATGGGTCGACGTGGCGGGGTCGAACGGTGTGTCGGCGGAAACAGCCTGCGCCAGCGCGGCCAGCGCTTCGCGCAACGGCTCGCGCAGCGCCTCCGCCCTGGCGGTAGGGCGCATGCCGCGCGGCCCCGGCAGCAGCAGCGGGTCGCCGAAGTGGTCGCGCAGCCGGGCCAGGTGGACGCTGACAGAGGGCTGCGACAGATGCAGCCGCTCGGCTGCGCGCGTGACGTTGTGCTCGGACAGCAGCACGTCGAGCGTCAGCAGCAGGTTCAGGTCAAGCCGCCTGAGGCTGGTCGCGGAATTAGTCATGACAATACCTGAAATATCGGATATTCATTTCTAATATACCGGACCGCGGCCTATGCTGGCTTCACCAACACTTGTGAAGCCACCGACATGAAAGTACTGCTGGTCTATGCCCACCCCGAACCGCGCTCGCTCAACGGCGCCATCCGCGACTTTGCCGTGCAGCGTTTGCGCGACGCCGGCCACGAAGTCCAGGTTTCGGACCTGTACGCGATGCAATGGAAGCCGCAGCTGGACGCCTCGGATTCGAAGGTCCCCAAGGCCGACGCGCCGTTCCACCCGTCGCTGGACTCGAAGCATGCCTTCGACAACGGGCTGCAGAGCGATGACATCGCACGCGAGCAGGACAAGCTGCGCTGGGCCGACACCGTGATCCTGCAGTTCCCGCTGTGGTGGTTCTCGATGCCCGCCATCCTGAAGGGCTGGGTCGAGCGCGTCTATGCCTATGGCTTCGCCTACGGCCTGGGCGAGCACTCGGACCAGCGCTGGGGCGACCGCTATGGCGAAGGCACGCTCGCGGGCAAGCGCGCCATGCTGATCGTCACCGCCGGCGGCTGGGAGTCGCACTACAGCGCGCGCGGCATCAACGGCCCGATCGGCGACATCCTGTTCCCGATCCACCACGGCATCCTGCATTACCCCGGGTTTGACGTGCTGCCGCCGTACCTGGTGTACCGGACCGGCAAGGTTGATGCGGCGCGCTTTGCGCAGATTCGCGAGGAACTGGGCGAGCGGCTGGATGCACTGGAGACGACCGCGCCGATTCCGTTCCGAAGGCAGAACGGTGGCGACTACCTGATCCCGCAGCTTACGCTGCGCGAGGAAGTGGCGCCGCAAGCCGCTGGCTTCGCGGCGCATGTGGACGGCATGCGGCGCTGAGTGGCGCGCCGCACTCGCTATTCGGCGCGGATATCTGCCCGCGCCGCCACCGCCCGCATCTCCGGCAGCTCCTTCTCCACCCGCGCCTTCACCGCCGCTCCGTTGCCATAGGCCGGCGTCAACGCCAGCTCGACCATGCGCGCCTTCGTGGCCGGCGCGTTGGCGACGTCGGCCAGCGCCTTTTCCAGCTTCTGCTGCACCGGCGCGGGCAGCCCCGCGGGTGCCAGCAGCGCGAACCAGGTGCCCATCTGGAAGCCGGGATAGCCGCTTTCGGCGACGGTCGGCACCTGCGGCAAGGCCGGCAGGCGTTGCGGCGACAGCACCGCCACCGGCCGGATCTTGCCGCCCTTGATCAGCGGCAGCGTTGCCACCACGGTATCGACCGCCACCGGCACCTGGCCGCCGGTGAGCGCGGTCAGGCTGGGAGCGCTGCCGTTGAACGGTACGTGCACCATGCGGATGCCGGTGGCGGCCTTGAGCATCTCCGCGCCGAAATGCACCGACGAGCCGGCGCCGAACGAGCCATAGGAGAATTTGTCCGGGTTGGCCTTGGCTTGCGTCACCAGGTCCTTGAGCGTGGCGATCTGCGTGTCGGGGTTGGCCACCAGCACCAGGCTCATGTCGGCGATCAGGCCGAGCGGGGTAAAGCTCTTGATCGGGTCGTAGCCCAGGTGCTGGCGGATCGCCGGGTTCAGCGTCAGCGTGGTGCTGGCCGCCAGCAGCAGCGTGTAGCCGTCGGGCGCGGCCTTGGCCACCTGGGTGGCGCCGATCACGGTGCTGGCGCCGGGCTTGTTCTCGACCACCACCGACTGGCCGAGCTTTTCGCCCAGCCCGACCGCCAGCAGGCGGCCCAGCACATCGGTGGCGCCGCCGGCGGCGAAGGGCACCACCAGCCGCAGCGGGCGCTCCGGCCACGTTTGCGCCCGCGCGGCGGGCGCAGTGGTCAGCGCCGCGGCCAGGGCGGTGGCGCAGGCGAGAAACAGCTTCGGGGGCATTGCAGTCATCGTGGGCACTCCTGCGGCAGTGGTAGGAAGAAAAGGGGGTCGGTATCGATGCGCAGCCGGTCTCAGCCCAGCCAGGGGCTGCGCACGCGCGAGAAGCCGCCGGCCTGGTCGTAGGCATGGCCGAGCTGCAGCACCGCGGCGTCGGCCTGCGCCGGGCCGATGATCTGGAGGCCGGCGGGCAGGCCCTGCGGGCCGAACCCGGCGGGCGCGGCCAGCGCCGGCAGCCCGGCCATGGTGGCCGGCACCACTGCCTGCATCCAGCGGTGGTAGGTGTCCATGTCGCGGCCGTCGATGGCGTGCGGCCAATCCCAGTTGGCGTCGAACGGGAAGACCTGCGCGGCCGGCAGCACCAGGTAATCGAAGCGCTCGAACAGCGCGCGCAGCGCCTGGTACCACGCACTGCGCTCGGCCATCGCCTCGTACACGCGCGTACCCGTCAGCGCCAGCCCGCGTTCGATTTCCCAGACCGCCTCGGGCTTGAGCAGCGCGCGCCTGGCCGGGTCGTGGTACAGCGCTGCGTTGGCGCCCGCCACGGCGAAGCTGCGCAGGTCGATCCAGGCGCGCCACAGGCGTTCCAGGTCGAAATCCGGCAGCGCCGCGTCGACGACGCAACCGAGCGTGCGCAGGTGCGCCAGGGCCTGCTCGCAGGTGTCGAGCAGGCCGGCTTCGGTGGGCAGGTACCCGCCCAGGTCGCCGAGCCAGCCGATGCGCACGCCGGTCCAGTCGCGTTCGGGCGGCAGCGCAAAGGTGCCGGGCGCCTCGGCGCGGCGCGTCAGCGGCAGGCGCGCATCGAAGCCGGCCTGCACCGACAGCAGCAATGCCAGGTCCGGCACATTGCGCGCCATCGGCCCGGCCACGCTGAACTGCTGGAAGAACACTTCGTCGCCCGGGCCGTGCGGCACGCAGCCGACCGAGGTGCGCAGCCCATAGACATGGTTGAACGCCGCCGGCGTGCGCAACGAGCCCATCATGTCCGAGCCGTCGGCCACCGGCAGCATGTGCAGCGCCACCGCCACCGCGGCGCCGCCGCTGCTGCCGCCGGCGGAGCGGGTGGGATCGAAGGCGTTGCGGGTGGTGCCGTAGACCGGGTTGTAGGTGTGGCCGCCGAGGCCGAATTCCGGCGAGTTGGTGCGCCCGATGAAGACGGCGCCGCCGGCGCGCATGCGCTCGAAGATCACGGCATCGGCGTCGCTGACCTGGCCCGCGAAGATCGGCGAGCCCTTGGTGGTGACCATGCCAGCGGCCGGGCTGATGTCCTTGGGCGCCTGCGGGAAGCCGTGCAGCGGGCCGCGGCTGGCGCCGCGCGCCAGTTCGTGGTCGAGCCCGCGCGCCTGCAAGCGCAGCGTGTCGCGGTCCACCGCGGCGACGATGGCGTTGACGCGGGGGTTGTGGCGGTCGATCTGGCCGAGGAAGGCATCGAGCACTTCCACGCAGGACACGTCGCGCGCATGGATGGCGCGCGACAGCGCGACGGCATCGAGGTCGGTGATGGGATCGGTCGAGCTGGCAGGGGTCTGGGCAGGCGCCATGGCGCAGGGTCTCCGGTGAGGTATGGGAAAAGCATACGGGTCACCCGTGCTTTCCCGCAATCGACGATTTTTTCAAATATCCTTGCGTAAAACGCAAACCGGACGGAGCCCGCCCCCATGTTGTCGCATCGCCTGCAGGACACCTCGCTGCGCTATTTCCTGGAAGTGGTCCGAAGCGGCTCGCTGACCGAGGCGGCGCAACGGCTCAACGTGACCGTGTCGGCTGTGAGCCGGCAGGTCGCCGCGCTCGAGGCCCTGCTCGGCGTGCGTTGTTCGACCGCCGCCCGCGCGGCATGGTGGCCAGCGCCGCCGGCGAACTGCTGGCCGCCTACGCGCTGCGCGGCGCGCTGGAAGCCGACCGCGTGGTGTCCGAGATCGCCGCGCTGCAGGGCCTGCGCCGCGGCCGGGTGCGGGTGGCCAGTTCCGCCGGGTTTGCGATAGAGTTCCTGCCGCGCATCATCGCCGAGTTCCGCCGGCGCTATCCGGGCCTGCAGTTCCACGTGCGCGTGGCGCCGCCGGCGGATGTGACCGGGATCGTGCTGCGTGGCGACGCGGATATCGGCATCACCTACAGCCGCGCCGCCGAGCAGGGCATCCGCATCGCGCACCGGCAGGCCGCGCCGGTGATCGCGATCATGCGCCCGGACCATCCGCTGGCGCGCTTTCGCAGCGTCACGCTGGCGCAGATGCAGGCGTATCCGCTGGCGCTGCCAGAGGGCGACAACACCGTGCGGCAGCTGTTCGACCTGGCCTGCGGCGAACGCGGCATGGTGTTCGAGCCGGTATTGGTGACCAACCACTTCGAGACCCTGACCAGTTTTGTGCTGCACGGCGGCGGCCTGTCGATCTCTGGCAGCGTGACCGTGGGCGACCGCTTGCGCCGCGGCGAGTTGCATGCCGCGAGCATCCGCGAACGCGGCATGCGCGGCCGGGCGATCGAGCTGCAGACGCTGGCGGGCCGCACGCTGCCGGAGGGCGTGCGCGCCTTCCTGGGCTTTATCCGCGACAAGCTGGTGGCGGAGGCCGCGGGCTAGCCCGCCCGCTTGCGCCGCGCCGCCGGGCCGAGCACCACCCACGCCGGCGCATGGTCGCTGGGATGGTCCTCGCCGCGCACCCAGCGGTCGACGCCGGCGTCGCGCAGGCGTGGCGCCAGCTCGGCGCTCAGCAGCAGGTGGTCGATGCGCAGGCCGGAGTTGGTCTGCCAGTGCCGGCGGAAGTAGTCCCAGAAAGTGTAGATCGGCGCATCGGGATGGCGCTGGCGCAGCGCGTCGGTCCAGCCCTGCGCCAGCAGGCGCGCGTACGCCTCGCGGCTCTCCGGCTGCAGCAGGGCATCCTTGCGCCACGAGCGTGGGTTGTAGATGTCCTGGTCGGTCGGCACCACGTTGTAGTCACCGGCCAGCACCACCGGGTGGCCGCTGTCGAACAGTTCCTGCGCATGCGCGATCAGCCGCTCGAACCAGGCCAGCTTGTAGTCGAACTTGGGCCCCGGCTGCGGGTTGCCGTTCGGCAGGTAGAGGCAGCCGATCACCATCCCTGCCACCGCCGCCTCCAGGTAGCGGCTGTGGCTGTCGTCGGGGTCGCCGGGCAGGCCGCGGCGCACTTCGACCGGCTCCGTGCCGCGCGCCAGGATGGCGACGCCGTTCCAGGACTTCTGGCCATGCCAGATCGCGCCATAGCCGGCATCGCGAATTTCGCGCGCCGGAAAGCTCTCGTCGGCGGTTTTCAGTTCCTGCAGGCAGACGATGTCCGGCGCTTCGCGCGCAAGCCAGTGGCACAGCGCACCCACGCGGCTGCGGATGCCGTTGATGTTGAAGGTGGCGATCTTCAGCCTGGACGCGGGCATGCGGTGCGGGCAGTGTGGGCGGTGCGGGGATCGATAAAAAAAGGTTCTTCGAAGAATTCCGGGGCCTGATTTGCCACATTCCGTATCCTAATGGCCGTTAAGACGGTCATAGGGAACGGGATGCTGGATCGGAAGACGCTGCAGGCGTTGGGCTGCTGGGATGGCTACAAGCTGGATCTGGTGGTATGGCCAGAAGGGGAAAGCCGTACGCTGGCGCTGTACCTGAAGCCGGTCAGCAAGGTAATGTACTGCGAGGAATGCGGATCGAAGTGTCGGCAGGTCCATGAGACGGTGGTGCGGCGCGTGCGGGATCTTC
>NZ_AQUR01000089.1 GCF_000372525.1 Cupriavidus neocaledonicus | reverse complement strand
ATCGCCGCCCGGGATGGGCGCAAAAGGCGTGGGAGCATTGGTGCGAACAAGCAAGGCAGAGCCGAATACCTGCCCTCGAACTGTTCGCCCAGCGCCTGAAAGCGTATTGGCACGGCATCCTTGCCCGATGCCGCCATCCGCTGAATACCAGCGTCGTTGAGGGCATCAACAACACCATCAAAGTCATCAAGCGCCGAGCCTATGGCTACCGTGACGAGGAATACTTCTTCCTGAAGATCAAGGCTGCCTTCCCCGGAATTCCTCGTTGAACCAAAAAAAAGCCGCTTCAGCGAAGCGGCTTCGTTGCCTGCGGCAGCGCCGCCGGCTTTACTTCTTCAGCACCAGGTCGCCCGGCAGCGACTCGATGTAGGCGGCCATGTCCTTCAGCTCCTTGCGCGTAAACGGACGCGGCTTGCCGTCCTTGCCGGTGACCGCCGGATTGGCGTTGACCTGCCCGGCCATGATGGCGTTGGAACGGCCCACCAGCGCATTGCCCGACACCTGGTAGGACATCAGCGCGTGGTACAGGTAGTCGGCATGCTGGCCGGCCAGCTTGGGGTAGTCGGGCGAAATCGGCTTGTTCATGCCGGCGCCATGGCAGGCCACGCAGTTGCCCTTTTCCACCAGGGTCTTGCCGTTGGCGAGGTCGGCAGCCGAGGCCGGCATGGCGGCAGCACCCAGCACGAGTGCGCCGAGCGCGAACGAAAGCGTCTTGAGCGTCTTCATGTGGGGTCTCTTACTTGAGGGAATTGTTCTGCGTGCCGGCGGTCTGCTGCGAGTAGTACGCCGCCACGTTGGCGATGTCCTGCTCGGTCAGCGTCGCGGCAATGCTGCGCATGGTAGGGTGCTTGCGCTCGCCCTTCTGGTAGGCCTTCAGCGCGTTCTCGATGTACTTGGCACTCTGGCCGCCCAGCAGCGGCACTTCATAGATCTCGGGGAAGGACGCACGGTAGCCCGGAATGCCGTGGCACCCGATGCACATTGCAACCTTGTCCTTGGCAGCGTCTCCATTGCCCTTGACTTCCTGTGCCTGCACGGCCGTTGCAGCCGCGCCCAGCACCACCATCGTGAGGAGCTTTTTCATTGTCTTTGCGGATTGGAAGTTAAACCGTGTGACCTGCCCTGCCGGGCGGAGACGGTTTCAGAATGCTTCTGCGGGGCAACCAGGGCAGCCAGTCGGTTGGCCGGGGTGCCACCCGCCAGAGATGTCGCATCCGGTCGGTATGCCGGGGTGTGGAACACCATTCTGGAACCACCTCGCGCAATCGCCGCGACCCGGAAGGGCCGCTGGGACTTCTGAACGCGGACTGCCGGATACTGGAGAACTGGACGTGGGGGCGCGTCAAACCGCCGCATTGTACCGCAGCCGGCACCTGCCAGTCCAGCCAGCGGCCGGCGCCGGCGGAACCCTGTCTGCGCGCGCCAACACGAACCGCAAAGGTCTTTTATACTGGCCCATCGCGGGAATCCGCACGACCGTTCGCGTACGCTGCGCCAGCGGCACGCGGGCGCCCGCCACGGACCCTGTTTCCATAACGAAAGCGCGCATCACAGCGCGAAGAGACCGCGCCCAGCACGCCAACCCGGCCCTCGCCCGCGAGCGGCCGCCACCTCAGGTTGCCTCATGTCAAACACCGCCAACGCCCAAGCCTCCTCCCAGCCGGTCCGCTTCGAAGGCAGCGACCAGTACGTTGCCACCGATGACCTCAAGCTCGCCGTCAATGCCGCGCGCACGCTGCAGCGCCCGCTGCTGATCAAGGGCGAGCCCGGCACCGGCAAGACCATGCTGGCCGAGGAAGTCGCCGCCGCGCTGGGCATGCCGCTGCTGCAATGGCATATCAAGTCGACCACCAAGGCGCAGCAGGGCCTGTACGAGTACGACGCCGTGTCGCGCCTGCGCGATTCGCAGCTCGGCGACGACCGCGTCCACGACATCCGCAACTACATCGTCAAGGGCGTGCTGTGGCAGGCCTTCGAGGCCGAGCAGCAGGTGGTGCTGCTGATCGACGAGATCGACAAGGCCGACATCGAATTCCCCAACGACCTGCTGCGCGAACTCGACCGCATGGAGTTCTATGTCTACGAGACCCGCGAGCTGGTCAAGGCGAAGCACCGTCCGCTGGTCATCATCACCTCGAACAACGAGAAGGAGCTGCCCGACGCCTTCCTGCGCCGCTGCTTCTTCCACTACATCAAGTTCCCCGATGCCGAGACGATGCAGCAGATCGTCGACGTGCACTACCCCGGCATCAAGCGCGAGCTGGTTGCCGCCGCGCTGGAATCGTTCTACGAGATGCGCAACCTGCCGGGCCTGAAGAAGAAGCCGTCGACCTCCGAGCTGATCGACTGGCTCAAGCTGCTGATGGCCGAGGACATCCCGCCCGAGGCGCTCAAGAGCCCGGACAAGAAGGCCGCGATCCCGCCGCTGCACGGCGCGCTGCTGAAGAACGAGCAGGACGTGCACCTGTTCGAGCGCCTGGTGTTCATGAACCGCGCCAACCGCTGAGCGCGCGGCCAAGCCCGATGACCGACACCACCGCTTTTGCCAAACCCGTGATCCTGGCGGGCCGGCATGCCACGCTCGAACCGCTGCGCCCCGAGCACGCCGACGGCCTGCGCGCCGCCTGCGCCGACGGCGAGCTGTGGAAGCTCTGGTACACCAGCGTGCCGGCGCCCGAGCGCATGGAAGCCGAGATCGCGCGGCGCCTGGACCTGCAGCAGCGCGGCACCATGCTGCCGTTCGCGGTGCGCGACGCGGCCGGCGCGCTGGCCGGCATGACCACCTACATGAACATCGACGCGGCCAACCGGCGCGTCGAAATCGGCTCGACCTGGTATGCGCGCCGGGTCCAGCGCACGCCGCTGAACACCGAGTGCAAGCTGATGCTGCTGGGCCATGCCTTCGACCAGCTCGACTGCATCGCGGTGGAATTCCGCACGCACTGGATGAACCAGCAAAGCCGCGCCGCCATCGCCCGGCTGGGCGCCCGGCAGGACGGCGTGCTGCGCAACCACATGCGCATGCCCGACGGCACGCTGCGCGACACCGTGGTGTTCTCGATCATCGCCAGCGAATGGCCGGCGGTGCGGCAACACCTGCAATTCCAGCTCGAGCGGCCGCGCTGACGCGCCGCGCCGACTGAAAGCGAGGCACCATGCTGATCGATTTCTTCTTCTCGCTGCGCCACGCCAAGCTGCCGGTATCGGTCAAGGAATACCTGACCATGCTGGAAGCGCTCAAGGCGCAGGTCATCACGCCCTCCATCGACGAGTTCTACTACCTGTCGCGGATGACGCTGGTGAAGGACGAGAAGCACTTCGACAAGTTCGACCAGGCCTTCGCCGCCTACTTCAAGGGCGTGGAAAGCCTGGTCGACTGGAAGTCCGACATTCCGCTCGACTGGCTGCAGAAGACGCTGGAGCGCGAGCTGTCGCCCGAGGAAAAGGCCAGGATCGACGCCATGGGCGGCCTCGACAAGCTGATGGAGCGCCTCAAGCAACTGCTCGAGGAACAGAAGGAAAAGCACGAGGGCGGCAACAAGTGGATCGGCACCGGCGGCACCTCGCCGTTCGGCCATGGCGGCTATAACCCCGAGGGCATCCGCATCGGCGGCCCGTCCAAGGGCAACCGCACCGCGATCAAGGTGTGGGAGGCGCGCAGCTACAAGGACTACGACGACCAGGTCGAACTGGGCACGCGCAATATCAAGGTCGCGCTGCGCCGGTTGCGCCGCTTTGCCCGCGAAGGTGCCGACACCGAGCTGGACCTCGACGACACCATCCACTCCACCGCGGCCAACGCGGGCCTGCTCGACATCAAGCTGCGGCCGGAGCGCCACAACAAGGTCAAGGTGCTGATGCTGATGGACGTGGGCGGCTCGATGGACGACCACATCAAGCGTGTCGAGGAACTGTTCTCGGCCACCAAGACCGAGTTCAAGCACCTGGAGTACTACTACTTCCACAACTGCCTGTACGACTACGTGTGGAAGAACAACCGCCGCCGCCACGCCGAGAAGCTGGCGACGTGGGACCTGCTGCACAAGTACACGCCCGACTACAAGATCATCTTCGTCGGCGACGCCACCATGAGCCCGTACGAGATCCTGCAGCCCGGCGGCTCGGTCGAGTACAACAACGCCGAGGCCGGCGCGGTGTGGCTGAACCGGATGACCGAGCAGTTCCCGCACTTCGTCTGGCTCAACCCCGAACCGGAAGGGCTGTGGCAGTACCGGCAGTCGATCACGGTGATCAACCAGCTGATGAAGGGACGGATGTTCCCGGTCACGCTGGCGGGGCTGGAACAGGCGATGAAGGTGTTGTCGAAGTAACCGCTTGGTTTGCTCCCTCTCCCGCGTGCGGGAGAGGGGAGCACCCCGCCCGCGACTGGAACAATTCACTGGTTTCTGCCGCCTCTCACGCGGGCCGCGCCAGGTCCGCCCCCTCCATCACCCACGCCCTGAACGTGCGCAGCGCCGGCAGGTGCTGCTTCTGCTCCGGATAGCACAGGTAGTAACCCTTCTTGGCCAGCACCTGCGCGGGATGCGCCACCACCAGCGCGCCGCTGGCGAGCTCTGCCTCGATCAGGCAGCGCGGGATCAGCGCGATGCCCAGTCCCGACAGCGCCGCCTGCGTCAGCAGGGAAAACTGATCGAAGCGCGCGCCGCTCCAGGCGTCGCGCGTGGGCAGGCCCAGCGTGGCGAACCAGTCGGGCCAGGCCTCGGGCACGGTGGTGTGGTGCAGCAGCGGATAGCGCAGCAACGCCGCCGGCGTCGGCGCGACGCCATCGCGCTCGGACCCCAGCAGGCCCGGCCGGCATACCGGCAGGACTTCGCGGCCGGTCATGTAGTCGGCCAGGCTGCCGGGCCAGACGCCATCGCCGAAGCGGATCGCGGCATCGAGGTCCGGCTCGGAAAAATCGTAGCCCTGCGCATGCGGCACGAATTCCAGCGTCACCTCCGGATGGCGCGCGAAGAACTGCGGCAGGCGCGGGATCAGCCACTTGGCGCCCAGGGTCGGCATGCTGGCGATATGCAGCACGCCGCCCCGACCCTGTCCCGCCATCAATTCCACCGTGGCGGCCTCGAGCTCCTTCAGACTGGGCGCGATGCGCTCGAGGTAGCGCTCGCCCGCACTGGTCAGCACCAGCCGCTGGCGCACCCGCTGGAACAGCTCGACGCCGAGGTAGGCCTCGAGGCTGCGCACCTGCTTGCTGACCGCGCCCTGCGTGACATGCAGCTCACGGGCGGCTACGGTAAAGCTGTTATGGCGGGCTGCCGCCTCGAAGGCCTGCAACTCGGTCAGCGACGGGCACATACGTCGCATACATCACCTCGACTTCACGACCAAATGGAATGAGCTAGGGATTTTATTTCGTTTGCGAGGGTTCTGCTTGCACGAGCAGAATCGTGAAAACGCCTTTGTCTCTTCCTTGATACCTTTCGCCACAAAGATCATGCAACGTCGCCACCTGCTCCGCGCCCTCGCCGCCACCTCGGCCGCCCTCGCCACCGGCCTGTCGTTCAGCGCCGCCGCCCAGTCCGGCTACCCCACCAAGCCGATCACGCTGGTGGTGCCGTTCCCCGCCGGCGGCACCACCGACATCGTCGCGCGCATCGTCGCCGACAAGCTCGGCCAGCAGCTGGGCCAGGCCGTGGTGGTCGACAACCGCGGCGGCGCCGGCGGCAGCATCGGCACCACCTTCCTGTCCAAGGCCGCGCCGGACGGCTACACGCTGGGCATCGCCACGGCCTCGACCCATGGCATCAATCCGGCGGTCTACCCGCGCCTGTCCTACGATGCCACCAAGGACTTCACTCCCATCACGAACCTGGCCTCGGTGCCGAACGTGATGAGCATCCACCCGTCGGTCAAGGCCACCGACATGAAAGCCTTCATCGCGCTGGCGCAGACGCAGCCGGGCAAGCTGGCCTATGGCTCGGCCGGCAACGGCAGCGTCTCGCACATGATGGGCGAACTGTTCAAGCTGAGCAGCAAGACCGAACTGCTGCACGTGCCGTACAAGGGCGTGGGCCCGGCGCTGAACGACGCGCTGGCCGGCCAGGTGCAGGTGCTGTTCGACAACCTGCCGTCGTCGCTGCCGTTCATCGAGGGCGGCAAGCTGCGCGCGCTCGCGGTGGCCGCGCCCAAGCGCGTGGCCGCGCTGCCCAACGTGCCGACCTTTGCCGAGCTCGGCCTGGGCGAAGTCAACGACGCCGCCTGGTTCGGCCTGATCGCGCCGGCCAACCTGCCGGCCGACCTGCAGAACAAGCTGCATGCCGCCGCGGTCAAGGTGCTGGCGCTGCCGGAGGTCAAGGCCAAGCTGGAAAAACTGGGCGCGACCCCGGTGGGCGACACCCCGGCGCACTTTGCCGCGCAGATCAAGAGCGAAGTGGCCAAGAACAAGCGCGTCGCCGCCGCCGCCAAGATCTCGCTCGACTGAACGCAACGCACACCATGACCGACACCCACCGAACCAGCGCGGACAGTCCGTTCTGCCTGTACCAGCCCGAGGGCGAGCCCGCGGCGCTGTTCCTGGACTCGCCGCACAGCGCGACCACCTACCCGACGGACTTCCGCCCCGATCCGGCGCTGCCGCTGCCGCTGCTGCGCCAGGCCGAGGACACCTTCGTCGACGAGCTCTACGCCGGCGCCCCGGCGCGCGGCATCCCGCTGCTGTGCGCGGGCTTTCCGCGCAGCTACCTCGACGCCAACCGCGCGCTCGAGGAGATCGACGAAGCCCTGCTCGACGCGCCGTGGCCCGGCGCGAAGCAGGAGACCGCCAAGACCCGGCTGGGCAAGGGCCTGGTCTGGCGCGTGCTGGACACCGGCGAAGCCATCTACGACCGCAAGCTGAGCGTGGCCGAGGTGCAGGCGCGCATCGAACGCTGCTACCTGCCGTACTACGCGCAGCTGCAGAAGCTGGCCGAGCGCGCCGTCGCCAGCCATGGCAGCGCCTGGCATATCAACTGCCACTCGATGCCCAGCCACGCCGCGCCGTTCGCGACCGAATTCCCGGGCCTCGAGCACCCGGACTTCGTCGTGGGCGACCGCGACGGCACCACCTGCGACAAGCGCTTCACCGACCGGGTAGAAGGCCTGCTCAAGGAGATGGGTTACGAGGTCTGGCGCAACCACCCGTACAAGGGCGTCGAAATCGTGCGCGTGGTCGGACAGCCGCAGGCCGGCCGCCACAGCCTGCAGCTGGAGGTCAATCGCAAGCTCTACATGGACGAGGCCGGTCTCACGCATACCGCCGGCTTTGCCAAGCTGCGGCACGACCTGAACAGCCTGCTCGATGAACTGCTGCGCTTTACCCGCGCAATGCCGTCGCGCGTGGCCTGAAACCGCCGCGGCGCCAGCCCCGGCGGTGCCGCCGGGCCCCGGCCCGGCGCGTTGCCGCGCGCGCCGGGATCACTTCGTGCGGGCGCTGGCGTGTTGGCCTGGCTTTAGAAGAATGGGTAACAAGATTTAGGAACTTTGGCAGATGGGTTTCCTCTATCATGGCAATCCTTTGCCAACCCATCCTGGCTGCGGGCCCCTGGCGCCGGCAGGCAATCCCAGGCAAGCACACACGCTCACAACGCTAACACCGTGATCCGACGAATCTCCGCAATGCTCGGCAGCCGGCTGCGCATGGTGGCCGCCGCCGTAGCCGGTGCGATCGCGCTGGCAGGCTGCGCCAACCTGCCGGACGAGGCCGCCGGCACCGCCGCGGGCCCGGCGCCGTCCCCCGCTGCCGCCGCACCCGCACCAGCCCGCCCCGCCGCTGCCCCCGCCCCGGCAGCCTCCGCTTCGCCCCCGACCAAGACCATCAACCTGCCCGACCGCGGCCGCGTCAGCCTGTCCGAGTACCGCGCGCGCATGCGCGAGCAGCTGATCAAGACCGAGAACGCCAGCAGCGACGTGGCCGACTGCGCCGCCCACGCCAGCTGGGTGGTGCCGCGCTCGGCCACCTACGATGCACTGAAGATCCCCACCGGCGCGCTCGCCGCGGGACAGGCCACCACCGAACCCTGGAGCGGGCGCTTCTCGCCAGGCAAGCAGGCGGTGCCGGTCAGCTCGGTGGTCACCTTCGCCGCCACCGCGCACAAGCGCAACGGCAGCGACGACTGGCAGCCGGTGAAGGTGCGCTGCGGCTACGACGACGGCATGATGCTGGCCTACGAGCTGCTCGACAGCAGCGGCGCCACCATCAGCGAACCCGCGGCCGCGCCGGCGGTGCCCACCGCCACGCGCACGTCGGCCAGCAAGAGCCGCAAGGGGGCGAAGGGGAAGAGCACGGCGTCGAAGTCGGCCAAGGCTTCGGCATCGAAGTCGGTTAAGTCGGGCTCCGCCAAGTCTACGTCGGCGAAGGCGAGCAGCAAGAGCAAGAAGAAGCAGTAGGGCCTTCGCGCTGGCGCTTGGGTTCTCCCCTCTCCCATTTATGGGAGAGGGGTGGGGGTAAGGGCGGGTGTTCCAACGAAGTGCAAGCGCATTCATGCTTGCCATGCGCCTGCCCTCACCCCCTGCCCCTCTCCCGCAAGCGGGAGAGGGGAGACAACCGCCAGCGTGCCGATCAGCCGAGATAATCCAATATCGCCTGCAGCATCGCCGTCCCCAGCAGCGCACTGCGCGCCCCGTTCCATCCGACCGCCGGATCCGGCAGGTCGGCGTTGTCCTTGAACGGCATCTCCAGCGTCAGCGCCAGGCAGCCGTAGGTATGGCCGATGTACTTCGACGCCAGCTTGAGCGCATCGGCGTTGTACTTGCTGGCGGCATAGCCATGCACGTCCTGGAAGTCCGGCGAGGCCCGCTTGAAGGCCTCGATAAAGCGCTGCTGCTCGCGCCGGCGCGCTTCGGTAAAGCCCGGCAGCATCTCGCTGCCGGCGACGAAGTTGTACGGCAGGCCCTCGTCGCCATGGATATCGAAGAACATGTCGCAGCCGCTGGCCTCGATCGCGCGGCGCACGTGGTAGACCTCGGGGCTGGTATCCGCGCTCGGCGCCATCCACTCGCGGTTCAGGTTGGCGCCCGCGGCGTTGGTGCGCAGGTTGCCGCGCGCCGAGCCGTCGGGGTTCATGTTCGGCACGATATGGAACACCGCGCGCTCGAGCAGCTTGCGCGCGACCGGGTCGCCGGCCCACACGCCGGTGCCGGTCAGCCGCTGCAGCACGCCCTCGACGAACCACTCGGCCATGCTCTCGCCCGGGTGCTGGCGCGCGATCATCCAGATGGTGGACTTGCCCGGGCCGGCCTCGCCGATGGTGACGCGCGTCATGTCGCGCCCGTCGACGGTGCTGCCCAGGTGCGACAGCCGCGCCAGCGGCGAGCGCTGGCAGCTCGCCAGCAACGACAGGTGGCGCTCGTCCGGGTACGGCTCGAAATACGCGAACCAGATGCTGTCGTGCCCGGGCGTGACCTCGACGGTCATCACCTGGCCGTCGAAACGCGTCGGCACGCGGAACCAGTTGGCGCGGTCGTACGACGCCACCGCGCGGTAGTCACGCCAGCCGTCCGGATAGGTGCAGTCGCCCGCGTTCAGGAAATGCATGCGGCAGGCTTGCCCGGCCGCGCCCTGCAAGCGGAAGTGGAACCACTGGCGGAAGTCGGCATGCGAATCGGCACGGATGCGCAGGCGGATATCGTCGGCGCGGTCGAGCGCCTCGACCTCGATGGCACCGGAATCGAAATGCGAAGAGATATGCAGCATGGCGGCGGTCTCGTGGCGATGGGTTCAGGACGCGTGGTCAGTCTTCGAGGCGGCGGCGGAATACCCAGCGGGTCGCGTCCGAGGCGGCCTGGTCGAAGGCATAGCCGTCTTCGGCGAAGCGCTTGAGCTTCTCCGGCTCGGTCACGCGGTGCGTCACGGCGTAGCGCGCCATGGTGCCGCGCGCGCGCTTGGCGTGGAACGAAATGATCTTGTAGCGGCCGCCCTTCCAGTCCTCGAACACCGGCGTGACGATGCGCGCCTGCAACACCTTGGGCCGCACCACCTTGAAATACTCTTCCGAGGCCAGATTGACCAGCACCGGCGCACCCTCCTGCTTGAGCTGCGCCATGTCGGCGTTGAGCAGCTGCGTGACATCGTCGCCCCAGAACGCGTACAGGTCCTTGCCGGCGGCGTTGTCCAGGCGCGTGCCCATTTCGAGCCGGTACGGCTGCATCCAGTCCAGCGGGCGCAGCACGCCGTACAGACCGGACAGGATGCGCAGGTGTTTCTGCGCAAAGCCAAGCTCGTCAGCCGACAGCGATTTCGCGTCGAGGCCGTCGTAGACATCGCCGTTGAAGGCCAGCACCGCCTGCTTGCTGTTGGCCGCGGTGAAGCTCGGCGACCAGTCGGCGTAGCGCGTCACGTTGAGCACCGCGAGCTTGTCGGAGATGTCCATCAGCGCGCCCACGTCCTGCGGCGCGAGCCGGCGCAGGCGCTCGATCAGCGCGGCGGAACGGTCGATGAAGCGCGGCAGCGTGTGGGTCTCGATGCGGGCGGGAGTCTCGTAGTCCAGCGACTTGGCGGGAGACAAAACGATGAGCATGGCAAAATCGCGGCATTAGCCAAGGACAAACAAGCCCAGATTGTAGCGAATGCGCCTCGACACCACCGCAACCATCCCGCCCGCCGGCACCGCCGGGGACGCCGGCCGCCCCGCCGGCATCACATCCGCGCCGCGCGTGGTGCTCGACTCCAATATCTGGGTGGACCTGCTGGTGTTCCGGGACCCGCACGTCGAGCCGATCCGCGCCGCGCTGGAAGCCGGCACCATCGCCCCGGTGATCCGCGCCGACTGCCGCGAGGAACTGCGCCGGGTGCTGGCCTATCCGCAATTTGCCCGTTTTGACATCGATATTGGCGCCGCGCTGGCCACCGTCGACCGCCTCGCCAGCCTGGAGGCGGCACCGCCACAGGCCGACTGCGACGCGCTGCGCCTGCCGCGCTGCAAGGACACCGACGACCAGAAGTTCGTCGAGCTGGCCCACTTTGCCGGCGCCGCGTGCCTGGTGTCGAAGGACAAGGCCGTGCTCAAGCTGCGCGGCCGCCTGCGTCGCAGCAGCGGCGTGGAAGTGATGACGCCGCCGGCGTTCGGCGCCTGGCTGGCCGCGCTGGGCCCGGCCGCTGCCACCGATCCGCTTTAGAATGGCGGCTCGCGGCGCCGCCCTGCGCTTGCCGCACGCCTGACTGCCCAACGTTCCTACCGCATTGACTCGCGCCCTATGTCCGCAGACACCACGCTCGCCCCACTGACGCCGCCGCCGTCGCGCCTGCCCGGCGTCGGCACCACCATCTTCACCGTGATGTCGGCGCTCGCCGCCGAGAAGAACGCGGTCAACCTGGGCCAGGGCTTCCCGGACTTCGACTGCGACCCGAGCATCGTCGATGCCGTGGCCGGCGCCATGCGCGCCGGCCATAACCAGTACCCGCCGATGGCGGGGGTGCCGCGCCTGCGCCAGGCCATCGCCGCCAAGATCGCCAGCCTGTATGGCCACCAGTACAGCTGGGACAGCGAGATCACCGTCACCGCGGGCGCCACCCAGGGCATCCTGACCGCGATCCTGTGCGCGGTGCATCCGGGCGACGAGGTGATCGTGCTGGAGCCGTGCTACGACAGCTACCTGCCCGCGATCGAACTGGCCGGCGCCACCGCGGTGCCGGTCGCGCTGGAAGCGCCGGCGTTCCGCGTGCCGTTCGACAAGCTCGCCGCCGCGATCACGCCGCGTACGCGCATGATCCTCGTCAACACGCCGCACAACCCCACCGGCACGATCTGGCGCGCCGGCGACATGGACCAGCTGGCGCAGATCCTGGCCGGCACCGACATCCTGCTGCTGTCGGACGAGGTCTACGAGCATATGGTCTACGATGGCCAGCAGCATGAATCGGTGTCGCGCCATCCCGAGCTGGCGCGCCGCAGCTTCGTCATCTCCAGCTTCGGCAAGACCTATCACGTGACCGGCTGGAAGGTCGGCTACGTGGCTGCGCCGGCCGCGCTGATGGCCGAGTTCCGCAAGGTGCACCAGTTCAACGTGTTCACGGTGAACACGCCGGTGCAGCACGGCCTGGCCGACTATATGGCCGATGCCGCGCCCTACCTGCAGCTGTCGGCGTTCTACCAGGCCAAGCGCGATTTTTTCCGCGCCGGGCTGGCGGGGTCGCGCTTCAAGCTGCTGCCTTCGGACGGCACGTATTTCCAATGCGTCGATTATTCCGCGATCTCTGACCTGAGCGAGGCCGACTTCGCCATGTGGCTGACGCGCGAGATCGGCGTGGCGGCGATTCCGGTCTCGGCCTTTTACTCGCAGCCGCGCGAATCGGGCGTGGTGCGGTTCTGCTTCGCGAAGAAGGAAGAGACGCTGGCGCTGGCGCTGGAGCGGTTGGGGAAGCTTTAAGCAGAAAACGGAAACGCCCGCAAATTGCGGGCGTTCTTGCAGGTGAGGGCTTTCTCAAATTCGGCGGTTTGCTCGCCTCTCCCGCTTGCGGGAGAGGGGCCGGGGGTGAGGGTGGGCGCCGGCATACCAACGGCTCACTTCGTCGACACTCCGGCCCTCACCCCGACCCTCTCCCGCAAGCGGGAGAGGGAGCACACAAGTGGCAAGTCGAGCCGCTTGGTCGAACCTCTTACTTCCTGTTCCGGCTCATCATCAGCTCGGTATTCGCCTTGCGGTCCGCATTGACCTTCTGCACCGACTCGCGCTGCGACAGCGTCTTCAGGTAGTCCTTGACCGGCAGCTCCGCCAGCATGTCGGTGCCGTAGATGATCTTGGTGCACGACGACACCAGCGGCAGGTGCACCGCGGCGGCGCAATCGGCCAGCGTGAAGCGGTCGCCGGCGATGTACGGCGAGAACTTCGCCAGGCTGGCGAAGGCGGGGATATAGCGGCTCAGCAGCTTGTGCTGGCGCTCCTTGACGCCGTCGCTGACCTTGCCGCCGAAGAAGGCCTCCGGGTACAGCTCGCGCGCGGTCAGCTCCAGGTAGAGCTCCAGGAACACGATGATCTCGCGCACCTTGGCCGCCTGGTACGGGTCGGCCGGCAGCAGCGGCGTCTGCGGAAAGGCCGCTTCCACGTATGCGACGATGGCCTCGGACTCGCATAGCGGGCCGGATTCGGTGATGATGTAGGGCACCTTGCCCGCGGGCGTGGCCGCCGGGTCGGTCTCGCCGATCCAGGCCAGCACCTCTTCGAACGGCACGTTCTTTTCCAGCAGCGCCAGCTTCACTTTGTTGTAGTAGTTGCTGGCGGCAAATCCGCAGAGCTTCAGCATGTCGTCTGTCTCCGTGATGGGATGGGTTCCCGCATCGAATCGCGTGGAACGGGGGATTGTGGACCATCCGGCGTCTGCAGTGAACCGGCTGGCCGATCAGCGCACGCGGCCTGCCCCGCCGGTCTGTCGCCGCAGGTGCAAAAAACGTACGATCGTGCTAATTTAACCACAACTTTTGGGACGAATGATGAGCACTTTCACCATCGATACGCTGGGTATCGTCGGCACCGGCGCCATGGGCCGGGGCATCGCGCAGATCGCCGCGCAGGCAGGCCTGACCGTCAACCTGTACGACGCCAACCCGCAGGCGGTGGAAGCCGCGCGCCAGTACCTGCAGGACACGCTGGCCAAGCTCGCCGACAAGGGCAAGCTCAGCGCCGCCGATGCCGAGGCCGCGCTGGCCCGCGTCAGGCCCTGCGGCGCGCTGGAAGACCTGGCCGGCTGCGACATGGTGCTCGAAGCCATCGTCGAGAAGCTGGAGGTCAAGCGCGATTTGATTGCCAGGCTCGAAGCGATCCTGCGCGAGGACGCCATCATCGCCTCGAACACGTCGTCGCTGTCGATCACCGCGATCGCGGTCGGTTCAAAGCACCCCGGCCGCATCGCCGGCTACCACTTCTTCAACCCGGTGCCGCTGATGAAGGTGGTCGAGGTCATCGACGGCCTGTCCGGCAACCCGGCGGTGGGCGACGCGCTGATGGCGCTGTCGCGCCGCATGGGCCATACGCCGGTGCGCTGCAAGGACATGCCGGGCTTTATCGTCAACCATGCCGGCCGCGGCATGAATATCGAAGGCCTGAAGGCGGCGCAGGAAGGCGTGGCCGGATTCGCCGACATCGACAACATCATGCGCGAGCAGGCCGGCTTCCGCATGGGCCCGTTCGAGCTGATGGACCTGACCGGGCTGGACGTGTCGCACCCGGTGATGGAATCGATCTACAACCAGTTCTACCAGGAGCCGCGCTACCGCCCGTCGCCGATCACCGCGATCCGCGCGGTCGGCGGGCTGATCGGGCGCAAGGCCGGTGCCGGCTTCTATGCCTACGCCGATGGCCAGAAGCAGGTTCCGGCCGCCGCCGCGGTGCCGGCCGCGCGCCCGTCGAGCGTGTGGGTCAGCCACGCCAGCGAGCGCGGCCATGCCATGGTCACCAGGCTGCTGGGCACGCTCGGCGTGACCCCGGAAGGCGGCAACCAGCCCTCGGCCGACGCGCTGATCATCGTCACGCCGCTGGGCCTGGACGCCACCACCAGCGCGCTGCAGCAGGGCCTGGACCCGGCCCGCACCGTGGCCATCGACACGCTGCTGCCGTTCGAGGCCACCAGGCGCCGCACGCTGATGACCACGCCGGCCACCAGCGCCGCCGCGCGCGACGCCGCGCACGGCCTGTTCGCCAGCGACGGCGTGCCGGTCACGGTGATCCGCGACTCCGCCGGCTTCGTTGCCCAGCGCGTGCTCTGCTGCATCATCAACATCGCCAGCGATATCGCGCAGCAGCGCATCGCCACGCCGGCCGACATCGACCTGGCCGTGAACCTGGGCCTGGGCTACCCGAAGGGCCCGCTGGCGCTCGGCGACGCGGTCGGTCCGCAACTGGTGCTGGAAACGCTGCGCAACATGGAAGCGCTGACCGGCGACATGCGCTATCGCCCGAGCCCGTGGCTGTGGCGCCGTGCCGGCCTTGGCCTGTCGCTGCTGGCCGAAGAGCAGTAACCGGACCGTCGTCCGCCTCCGCCCCCACCGAGCCCCCGCCCATGCCCGCACAGCTGCTTTCCCGCCGCGTCGATTCGACGCTGGTACTGACCATCTCGAACCCCGAGGCGCGCAACGCGCTGCACCCGGACATCTACGCGGCCTCGCAGCAGGCGCTGGCACAGGCCGCGGCGGATGACTCGCTGCGCGCGGTCATCATCACCGGCGCCGACGGCATCTTCTGCGCCGGTGGCAACCTGAACCGGCTGCTCGGCAACCGCAGCCAGCTGCCCGAAGTGCAGGCCGCCAGCATCGCGCTGCTGAACGGCTGGATCGAGTCGCTGCATGCCTTTCCCAAGCCGATCATCGCGGCGGTGGAAGGCGCGGCCGCGGGCGCGGGCTTCTCGGTGGTGCTGGCGTGCGACTTCGTGGTGGCGGCCAGCGATGCCAAGTTCGTGATGGCCTACGTCTCGGTGGGCCTGACGCCCGACGGCGGCGGCTCCTACGAGCTCGCGCGCGCCCTGCCGCGGCCGCTGGCGAGCGAGCTGATGATGGAAGGCAAGCCGGTCGACGCCGCCCGGCTGGCGCAGTTCGGGCTGGTCAACCGCGTCACCGAGCCGGGCCAGGCACTGGACGAAGCGCTGCGCCTGGCATCGGGCCTGGCGCGGCAATCGCCGCACGCGGTGGGCCGCATCAAGGCGCTGATCAACCACGCCGCCACCGCGTCGCGCGCCGAGCACCTGCTGGCCGAGCGCGACAGCTTCGTGGCCGCGCTGCACCACCCCGACGGCGGCGAAGGCATCAGCGCCTTCCTGGAGAAGCGCAAGCCGCAATACCGCTGATCCGCACTGGCGGATCATCAGCACGGCAAGCCCGCGCAGAGGGGCATGCCGGCTCAATGCAAGGAGACCACGCATGGAATTGCCGCCGTCCTCGCGTCGCCGCATCTACCTGATGCGGCATGGTGCCGTGTCTTACTTCGACGACGCCGGCCGCCGCACCGCCCTGCCCGAGCTGGTGCCGCTGAACGAGACCGGCCGCATGCAGGCCAGCGCCGCCGGCCGCGCCTTTGCCGCGGAACAGATCCGCTTCGACCGGGTCATCGTCAGCGGGCTGCCGCGCACGGTCGAGACCGCGCAGCGCGTGCTGGCCGAGCTGCCGGAGATGGACGGCATCGCCCCCGAAATCTGGCCGGAACTGCAGGAAATCCGCGGCGGCGACCTGTCCGCGATCGCCGGCGAGGACCTGCGCGACGCCTTCGTCGGCGCCTTCGAAGGCGAGGTGCCGGAACACAAGCGCTTCCTCAACGGCGAAACCATCGGTGCCTTCCTGGACCGGGTGCTGCCCGCGCTGGCGCGCCTGCGCGACGACCCCGACTGGGATACGGTGCTGATGGTGCTGCATGGCGGCACCAACCGCGCCATCCTGTCGCAGGCGATCACCTGCGGGCGGCGCGTGTTCTTCGGCTCGCTGCTGCAGACCGCAGGCTGCATCAATGTGCTCGACATGGGCGACGGCCCGCTCGACTGGGTGGTGCGCATGACCAACTACTCGCCGCCGACGCCCGTGCACAGCGGCTCGCGCCATACCACCATGGAAGTGCTGCTGCACCAGTATTTGCGCGGACGACAGCCGACCGGCTGAGGTTGCCCGCCCGCGATCCCCTCATCGAACCCGAACAGAAACCAACGGAGACAGCATGACCAGCAACGTATCGCACTTCGAAGGCACGCGCCCGGTGGCCGACCAGCAGCGTTTCGACACCGCCGCGCTGGAAGCCTGGATGCGCCAGCACGTGGAGGGCTTTGCCGGCCCGCTGACCGTGGAGCAGTTCAAGGGCGGCCAGTCCAACCCGACCTTCAAGCTGGTCACGCCGGGACAGACCTACGTGATGCGCGCCAAGCCCGGCCCCAAGAGCAAGCTGCTGCCGTCGGCGCACGCGATCGAGCGCGAGTACCGCGTGATGGCCGCGCTGGCCGGCAGCGATGTGCCGGTGGCGCGCATGTACGCGCTGTGCGAGGACGAATCCGTGATCGGGCGCGCCTTCTACATCATGGAATTCGTCGCCGGCCGCGTGCTGTGGGACCAGTCGCTGCCGGGCATGGGCACGGCCGAGCGCAGCGCCATCTACGACGAGATGAACCGCGTCATCGCCGCGCTGCACTCGGTCGACTACAACGCCATCGGCCTGGGCGACTATGGCAAGCCCGGCAACTACTTCCAGCGCCAGATCGAACGCTGGACCAAGCAGTACAAGCTGTCCGAGACCGAGTCGATCCCGGCCATGGACGCGCTGATGGACTGGCTGCCGCAGCACATCCCGCAGGAAGACGCCGACCTGACTTCGATCGTGCATGGCGACTACCGGCTCGACAACCTGATGTTCCACCCGACCGAGCCGCGCGTGCTGGCGGTGCTGGACTGGGAGCTGTCCACGCTGGGCCACCCGATGGCCGACTTCAGCTACCACTGCATGAGCTGGCATATCGCCCCGGGTCAGTTCCGCGGCATCGCCGGCCTCGACTTCGCCGGGCTCGGCATCCCCGACGAAGCCAGCTACCGCCGCCTGTACGAGCAGCGCACCGGCCGCCCTATCACCGGCGACTGGAACTTCTACCTGGCCTTCAGCATGTTCCGCATCGCCGGCATCCTGCAGGGCATCATGAAGCGCGTGGTCGACGGCACCGCCTCGTCGGCGCAGGCCACCGACGCCGGCAAGCGCGCGCGGCCGATGGCCGAGATGGGGTGGGAGTATGCGAAGAAGGCGAAGGGCTGAGGGCTGAGCGACCCCATCGCCACGCCCCTGCAAGCCTGAGGGCTTGCAGGGCGTTTTCTTGTCGGCGCAGCAAAGCCGGCATAATCGCCAGAATCTACTGAAACAGCGAAAGCGCAGGATGTTCTGGCTTTACTACTTGCTCCCGGCCGCCATCGCAGCGGCGATGGTTTGGTCAGACTATGGCGCTCTCGCCGGCTTGGCCGCGCTGATCGTGGTACCGGCCCTGCAGTCAGCCTTGCTGTTCTGGGTTTCGGATCGCGTGACCGGCATGTTCGCTACTGTTCCCGCTGAAGAGACACCACGCCCACGGCCTGAAGTGCCACTCGAGGTCGGAGAGAAGGCGCGCTTCAAGCGGCTGATGCTGACGGATGAGGCCGAAGGCCGTTGCGAAGCCACCCGCCGCTTCTATGAAGACCTGATGGCGACGATAGACAAATACGTTGAAGTCGAGTCAGGCAGCGAGGGTTCCGGTGCCGCGATGGTTTCCAGCATGGAACTGGCCGACCAGCAGGAGGCGGCAACGCATGCGGATGATGCGCTCGTGGTGTTCCGCTCGCGTGACCTCGCCTGGTCCGGATTCCGGTTTGGCAACGACAGTTTCCGCTTCCGCTACTGGATAATCTCTGCAGTGTGCTTCACCGACTTCCTTCCGGCCAAGGGCAGCGGCTACTACGAGGTGGCGCTCGAGTTCAAGGTTTCTGCGAGGGACCGGCCGCCGGGCGCGAACGCCGAACTCTATCGGTCGAGCCGGTTCGAGTTGTTGCTCAGGCGTTCAGACTCGCGCTCAGAGGCCATCGCTGCAGCGCTGACAGAGATCGCCCGAGTTCTCGGCGCGCGGTACGAATACCAGAGCTATATGGACGCATAGCCGGGAATGGTCCGATCCGGACGGTGACGACCGGACCGACGCCATCCAGGATTTCGTCCTGGTGACGTCGTGCGCCAGCGGGCCTCGCTCAATCCCCCAACGCCACCCCCTCACGCCGCGGATCCGCCCCCCCGGCCCACACCATCTTCCCATCCGGCCCCTGGCGGCGCACGATGGCCTGCGTGCCGCTGGTCATCTCGATCGCCGTCACCTGGTGGCCGCGCGCCTGCAGGGCCTGCACCAGCCCCGGCGACACCAGCCCCTGCTCGACTTCGGTCGGGCCGTTGCGGCTGCCGAAGTTGCCCATGCCGATCGCCGCCTGCGGGTCCAGGTTCCAGTCGAGCATGCCGACCAGCGCCTTGGATACGTACTCGATGATCTGCGAGCCGCCCGGCGATCCGACGGTTGCCAGCAGCTGGCCGCTCTCGCGGTCGAACACCAGCGTCGGCGCCATCGATGAGCGCGGGCGCTTGCCCGGCTGCACGCGGTTGGCCACCGGCTTGCCGTTTTCGCTCGGCACGAAGGAGAAATCAGTGAGCTGGTTGTTGAGCATGAAACCGCGCACCATCAGATGCGAACCGAAGTACGACTCGATCGTGGTGGTCATCGAGATGGCGCCGCCGCGGTCGTCGACCGCGACGATCTGCGAGGTCGAAACGCGCGGCGGCGAGCGGTCCGGCGCGTAGGCCACCGTGGCCCCGGGCGGCGTGCCGGGCTGGGCCTTGCCCATGCTCTGCTCGCCGATCAGCTCGGCGCGCGCGGCAAGGTAGGACGGGTTGACCATGCCGCTGACGTCGACCGGAACGAAATCCGCATCGGCGACGTACAGGCCGCGGTCGGCGTAGGCCAGGCGGTCGGCCTCTGCAATCGCATGGACGGCATCGGGGTGGGCTTCCAGCTGCGCCGGCGTGTTCACTGCCTGCGGCTTGAGTGCCGCGAGTGCGTATTTGGGATTTTTGGTTTCCAGCGCCTGGAGCGTACCGAGGATCTGCGCGATGGCGATGCCGCCCGACGACGGCGGCGGCATGCCGCAGACCTTGTAGCGCTTGTAGTCGGTGCACACCGGCACGCGCTGCTTGGCGCGGTAGCTGCCCAGGTCGGCCAGCGACAGCGAGCCGGGATTGCTGCCGTTGTTGACCTTGGCCACGATGTCGCGCGCGATCGGGCCGCCATAGAGCACACCCGCGCCGCGCCGGGCAATGTCGCGCAGCGTCTGCGCCAGCTTAGGGTTCTTCAGCACCGTGCCGGCCGGCTTGGGCTTGCCCTGGGCATCGAGGAAGTACGCCGCCATCTCCGGCGAATTGGCCAGGAACTTGTCGGCCGCCACCTGCGTGTAGAGTCGCTGCGAGATCGGGAAGCCCTTCTCCGCCAGGT
The DNA here is from genome assembly GCF_000372525.1 of Cupriavidus neocaledonicus. Classification (GTDB taxonomy): domain Bacteria; phylum Pseudomonadota; class Gammaproteobacteria; order Burkholderiales; family Burkholderiaceae; genus Cupriavidus; species Cupriavidus neocaledonicus. Next base: position 96,131 of record NZ_AQUR01000089.1, on the reverse strand, counting down.
CGATGGCGGGCTGGAACAGCCTGGCCCAGGGCAGGCGGCCGTGCTTGCGGTGGACCATCTCCAGCGCGCGCATCACGCCCGGCGTGCCGACCGAGCGCCCGCCGATCTGGGCCTCGCTGAACGGCATCGGCTTGCCGTCCGGGCGCATGAACAGGTTTTCGGTGGCGCCGGCGGGCGCGGTCTCGCGGCCATCGAAGGCCTGCACGTTCTTGCCGTCCCAGTACATGATGAAGGCGCCGCCGCCGATGCCGGTGGCCTGCGGCTCGACCAGTGTCAGCACCGCCTGCATGGCGATGGCGGCGTCGATGGCCGAGCCGCCCTGGCGCAGCATGGCGCGGCCGGCCTCGGTGGCGAGCGGATTGGCCGCGGCTGCCATATGGCGCTGCGCGTAAACGGTCGCCATGCCGGGGCGGTAGCCTGACGCTACTTCCGGCGCAGGTGGCATCACCGCAGGCGGCGTCGCTGCTGCCGGCTGCGTGGAGGCGGACGGGGTGGCCGGGGTGGCCGTGCTTCCGCCCGGGGTAGCGCAGGCACCGAGCAGCGCCGACAGGGCCAGCGCCAGCGCGCCGCGCCAAGCCATCGAAGTGAGGTCAGGGTGAGCCATGCGAGATCTCCGGCAGAAGGATCCAACGATTGTAGTGGCGATCGGGGCATCCCGCGAGGATGGAAGGCCACCCCCGTATCGGACAGCCGGCGGCAAAGAAAATATTTCGCCCGCCTCAACCCCGCCGGGCCGCGTGGCCCGTTACATCGACAGGCCGTCACGCCGGCGCCCTGCCCGCGGCCTTCCAGGAGAACAACATGCAACCACGCGCACCGGTCTTCCTTTCCAGCCTTGCCGCCGCGCTGGCGCTTGCGCTGGCCGCATGCGGCGGCCCGTCGCGGCCGCTGCCCGAGCAGACTTCCCCGCCGGTGTCCCCGGCGATGGCCCCGGCTCCGCGCCCCGACCACGCCGCCAGGGCAGCGCAGTCCAAATCCGTCGCGGAAACGCACAGCATCGAACCGCACGCCACACTGGCAATGCCGCACCCTTACCCGTTGCCGGCACCCGCGCCGGAGGAGCGCGAACGCTACGGCGCCATCGACGAGAACGGTGTCCGGCTGGTGGCACAGGCACCGGTCTCCACCTTCAGCATCGACGTCGATACCGGCAGCTACAGCAACGTGCGGCGCCTGCTCAATGCCGGCCACGTGCCGCCGGCCGATGCGGTGCGCGTGGAAGAACTGCTGAACTACTTCCCCTACGACTACGCCCAGCCCGCCGATGGCCGACCCTTCGCCGTGCACACCGCGCTGGCGCCGGCGCCCTGGCACCCGTCCAATGTGCTGCTGCGCATCGGCATCAAGGGCAAGGATGTGGCCAGCGGCGCGCTGCCCGCCGCCAACCTGGTGTTCCTGGTCGACGTGTCGGGCTCGATGAACGCGCCGGACAAGCTGCCGCTGCTGAAGTCCTCGCTCAAGCTGCTGGTGAACCAGCTGCGCGCGCAGGACCGCATCACGCTGGTCACCTACGCCGGCAGCACGCGCGTGGCGTTGCCGCCCACGCCGGGCAGCGACAAGGCCGTTATCGTCGCCGCCATCGACCAGCTGGTGGCGGGCGGCAGCACCGCCGGCGCCAGCGGCATTGCGCTGGCCTACCAGGCCGCGCAGCAGAGCTACATCGCCGGCGGCATCAACCGCGTGCTGCTGGCCACCGACGGCGACTTCAACGTGGGCGTGACCGACTTTCGCCAGCTCAAGAGCATGGTCGAGGACAAGCGCAAGTCGGGGGTGTCGCTGTCGACGCTGGGCTTCGGCACCGGCAACTACAACGAGCAGCTGATGGAGCAGCTGGCCGATGCCGGCGACGGCGCGTACTCCTATATCGACAACCTGATGGAAGGCAACAAGGTGCTGGTCAGCGAGATCAGCTCGACGCTGGCGACGATTGCGCGCGACGTGAAGATCCAGGTCGAGTTCAACCCGGCCACGGTGACCGAGTACCGGCTGATCGGCTATGAGAACCGCATGCTGGCGCGCGAGGATTTCAACAACGACAAGGTCGATGCCGGCGATATCGGCGCGGGCCATACCGTGACCGCGCTGTATGAACTGACGCTGGCGGGGCAGCCCGGGCTGGTCGACCCGCTGCGCTACCAGCGCGCGGCGCCGGCGCCGGGGCGCGATGGCGAGCTGGCGCATGTGCGGCTGCGCTACAAGCTGCCGGCGGCCAGCACCAGCCAGTCGCTCGATGTCACCGTGGCGCGGCAGGCGCTGCGCCCGCTGGCACAGGGGGACGTCGACTTCCGCTTTGCCGCGGCGGTGGCCGGGTTCGGCCAGGTGCTGCGCGGCGGCAAGTTCACCGGTGACTGGCGCTACGCCGACGCGCGCGCACTGGCGCAAGGCGCGCGCGGCGCCGACCGCTTCGGCTACCGCGGCGAGTTCGTCAAGCTGGTGGACCTGGCCCAGAGCCTGGCCACCGCAACGCCGGCCGCCTCTCATGGCGGCGCACCGGCCGGGCATGCGACGCGCTGAGCCGCACCGCGGCGCGCGGCCGGCGCAGGGAGGCGCGGACTGTCGCGCCGGCCGGCGCTCTCCTATACTCGGGCGCATGCAGGCCTCCGCTCCATCCTCTGCTCCCGCCGACGCGCTGCGCACGCTGGCGGACCACGACCTGATGCTGCTGGTCGCCGGCGGCATCATCGAGCAGCCGGTCACCGAGCTGTTCCGCCGGCATAACGCCGGCCTCTACAACTACCTGGCCTGGCTGTGCCAGGGCGATACCGGCGAAGCCGAGGACCTCGCGCAGAAGACCTGGGTCAAGCTGATGACCCGCTGCGGCGACTACCAGCCGAGCGCGGCGTTCCGCACCTTCCTGTTCCAGATCGCGCGCAATGCGTGGCTAGACCAGGTGCGCAGCGCCGATGCGCGCCAGCGCGACGTGCTGGACGAACACCTGCCCGAGCTGCCCGCCGACGACCTGTCGCCGGAAGCCGAACTGCAGTTGCGCCAGCACGCGCACCATGTCCACCGCGCGCTGCTGCAGCTGCCGGTCATGCAGCGCGAAGTCGTGGTGCTGCGCTTCTTCAGCAATATGAGCGTCGAAGAGATTGCCGCGATGCTGGGCGAGAAGTTCGAGACCGTGAAGAGCCGGCTGCGCTATGCGTTCGCGCGCCTGCGCGCGGACCTGGCCGGCAGCGTGCCGGAGTCGTGGCCATGAGCGCGGGCAACGCCGCCTCGCACGCTGCCGACCGTTTCATCGCGGGCGAGGACCGGCTCGCGGCTCTGTTGAAAGCGCTGCCGGCCTACCCGGTGCCGGCCACGCTGGAAGCCTCGGTGCTTGCCGCCGCGCGCGCCGCGCAGCAGGACGCCGCGCGCCAACAGCGCGGTGCCGAAGCCCTGCCCTTTGCCGCGCCGCCGGCGCTGGCCGCGGCCGTGCTGGAAGAAGCTGCGCGCGTGCAAGCGGCCCAGGCGGCGCGGCGCGATGCGGTGCTGGCCCGAGTCGCCGCCGGCGCGGCGGCGGAGGACGTGCTCGGCGTGCGGCTCGGTCCGGATGCGGCGGCGTGGCTGCGGGCGCAGGCTGCTGATTCGACACGAAACGCCGCGCCACCCTCCACGATGGAGTCGTCCACGCATGCCGCGCGTGCGCGCCGGTGGTGGCGTTCGCTCGGACTGGTCGCCGGCGTCGCGGCGGTGGCCGGGCTGACCACCAGCATCGTGCTGCGGCAGATCGACGATGGCGCGCTGATGCCGGTGGGGACGGCCGAGATGGCGGCGACCGAGATGGCTGCGCCTGCGCCTGCGCCTGCGGTGTCGACTGCACCATCGCCGCCCTTGCCGGAAACCGCCACCGGCGCGCCTTCCCCCAGACCCGCACCGCCAGCCGCCAAGGCGGCTCCGCCTGCGGCACGCCCGGCACCCGGCACCGGGGCGACCCGAAGCGTTCCGCGCGAACCCGCGCTCGACAGCCAGGCCCCGGCACAAGCGAGCCCGGCCGCGCCGGCGATCGCTGCCGTGCCGCAAGCGCCCGCTGACGTAGCCATCGCCGAAGCCGCGCCATCGGCGCCTGCCGCACCGTCCGCCTATGCACGCAAGGCCGCCCCCGCCGCGATGGCTGCGCGCGCACCGGCGGCGGCGTCCGCCCTGACCGTCTCGACCCAGGACGATCCCGCAGCCATCGCGGCGCGCCTGGGCACGGCAGCGCCGCTCAGGCTGTGGGCAGCCGAGCCCGACCATGTCGAGATCCGGGAATGGGCGCAACGGCTGTGGCAGGCGATGCCGGCGGGACAGCGCCCGCCCGTGCCGGTTGCGGTGCAGGCCGATGCCACGCTGGCGCCTGGCCAGGTACGCATCGAGCTGCGTGGAGAGGTGCCGCCGGGCGCGCCGCAGTGAGCGCGCCCCGGCGCGATGGTCAGCGCGTGGTGAACGACCAGCTCAGGTCCACCGGCTGTGCGCCGAGCCGGCCCGTGACCCGCACGGTATAGCGCTGCTGGCTGGCCAGCGGCGCCACCGGCGTGCACACCGCCAGGCCGCGCGCCGCGCTGCTCAGGCCCGCGGCACGGCTGTCGACCTTGATGCAGTCGACGTTGGCGCCTTGCGCATCGGTGATGACGAAGTTGTCGGCATCGAACTGCAGCGAGGCATTGATCGCCTGCAGCGACACCGGGTAGCCCATGGTGCGGTTTTCATAGCCCGGCGCCGGATTGGGGCTTTCGGTGTTGACCCAGTTCACCGGCACGTCGCTCTGGCCGTCGAACGGATAGGCCACCATCTGGTTGTCGTTGCCGCCCTTGACCCGGTCGGCGAGGTCGACGGTCTGGTAGTAGCTGGCCGAGGTGCCGCTGCCGTTGGCGCCCACGCGCTCGGCAAAGCCGCTGCCGGCCGAGCCATAGCTGCCCAGCAGCGCGGCGCGGTGGAACGGCGCGTCGACCAGGTCAGAGACCAGCGCGTCCTTGGGCGACATCGACAGCTGCGCATTGGCCACCGAGGTCCAGCGGTTGGCGCCGGCCACCACTTCGGCGGTGGCATCGGTCGGATAGGCGGCCTGGATGCGCTCGTGGGCGGTGGCGCCGGTGTAGCCCGGATTGCCGCTGCTTTCGTCGTGCGTCAGCGTGGCGTTGGCCAGCATGTAGTCGGTATGCGCCTGCGCGGCGGCATTGAGCGGGTCGCGCGCCGCCAGCGGGGCCAGTCCCACCTGCTCGCGGCGATAGTTGGCGTAGCACAGGCCGGCGCTGCGCGGCTCGTCCAGCACGCGGTAGTTGCTGACCGCGCCGCCGCGCGCCGGCAGCAGCGAGATGCCGCTGCCCGGCGCGCCAGCGGGCGCCGCACCGCTGACGGTGTAGCAGGCGCCAACGGTAATGGTGGTGGCGCCGTTCGGGGATGTCGGCGAGGTGGACCCGGCCTGGCCGCCGCCCGGCGCGCTGGTTTGCCCGCCGGCCGGGGCCGATGCGCCGGGCGCGGCACTGGCGGTCGTGCCACCGTCGCCGCCATCGCCGCCGCCGCAGGCGGCCAGCGCCAGCGCCGCGGCGGTACAGAGCGTGGTCAGGGCCAGCGTGGTGTGCCGCGCGCGGCGCGGCGGCATGGAAGGGCAATCGACAGGCAAGCGTTTCCCAAGCATCGGTCTGAGTCGTCGTGGTGGAGTTCGGCGAAGGTGTCTGCCCGGGGGATCCGCGAGCGCGGACAGCCGGCGCGACAAACCAATCGCGGCACCGTGCAGGACGGGCGCATTGTGGCTCTGCCGGGGGCAGAAGGACCGCACGATGGTATGGGCCGTGACCGCGAGGGTCTAGCCCGCGAACAATTGCTTACGTGTGACCCGCGCGCGCCGCACCTGAGCGAGATTCAGGCCCCACGGCGTGCATTGAGCGCCGTCACCCCGCCGCGGCCACATCGGCCATGCCGCTGCCGAGCGAGGCCATCACCGCCATCAGCTGCTCGCGCAGCCAGCGGTTGGCACCGTCGTTCTCGCCGCCCGCGTGCCAGTAGAGGTGCAGCTCCAGCGACGGTACCTTGAACGGCAGCGACAGCAGCCGGTTGGCATAGGGCTCGTTGGCGATGCGCGCGTAGCGCAGCGGCAGCGTGGCCAGCAGGTCGGTGCAGCTGACCACGCGGCACGCCGCGGCGTAATGCTGGCAGCGCAGCCGCACCCGCCGCGTCAGGCCCATCCTGTGCAAGGCCTGGTCTTCGAGTCCGGCGCCGCGGCGGCGCGACGACACGTGGACGTGCTCGGCCGCCAGGTAACGCTCCAGCGTCAGCTCTTTCTTCACCAGCGGATGGTCGCGCCGCGCCAGCACCACCATCGGGTCGGCCATGAACGGCGCATGATGGATCGCCGGCGACACCGGCAGCAGGATGTCGAGCGCGGCATCGAGCGTGCCGGCCAGCAACTCCGATTCCATCTCGCGCCGGTCGAAGCGGATCGCGGCAATCTCCACCTGCGGCGCCATCGCCGTGACGCGGCTCATCAGCGGCGGCAGCAGCGTCGACTCGAGCGCGTCGCGCATGCCGATGGTGAAGCGGCGCACGGTGTTGGTGGGATCGAAATGCGGCGTGTCCTGCAGCGTGCGCGCAAACGACTGCAGCGCGCTGCGCACCTCGGCCGCCAGCGAACGGGCCAGCGGCGTGGGCGCCATGCCCTGCCCGCGCCGCTCGAACAGCGGATCGTCGAACAGTGTGCGCAGCCGTCCCAGCGCGTGGCTCACCGCGGGCTGCGTCAGGTTGAGCTGGCGCGCGGCCGCGGTGATGCTGCCTTCGCTGTAGATGGCGTCGAACACGACGAAAAGGTTGAGGTCGATGCGGGAGAGCTGCATGCTGTTGATTCTGGCACGGAATGCAGGGAATTGATACTGGCAAATCCAGAAAATTCATTTTTCTAATTACCGGCTTTCAGATAGAGTGCATTCCATCGGCAAGGGCAGTCACCCCGAGAGCCCCAAGACCCAGCCAACCGGCGCCGGCGGCCGCCCGCGCCCCCCGATTCCGTAGCGAGGAGACCACATGGATTTCGAATACAGCCCGAAGGTCAAGGAGATGCAGGCCAAGCTGCTGGCCTTCTTCGACCAGCACATCTATCCGAACGAAAAGCGCTTCGCCGAGGAGATCGACGCCAACCGCCGCGCCGGCAATGCCTGGATCCCAACCAGGGTGATCGAGGAACTGAAGCCGCTGGCGCGCGAAGCCGGCCTGTGGAACCTGTTCCTGCCGCGCTCGCCGCGCGCGCCGCAGGGCCTGTCGAACCTGGAATACGCCACGCTGTGCGAGATCATGGGCCGCGTGCCCTGGTCGGCCGAGGTGTTCAACTGCGCGGCCCCGGACACCGGCAACATGGAGACGCTGGAGCGCTACGCGTCGGAAGAACTGAAGGACCAGTGGCTCGAGCCGCTGCTGGCCGGCGAGATCCGCTCGGCCTTCCTGATGACCGAGCCGGCAGTGGCCTCGTCGGACGCGACCAATATCGAATGCCGCATCGAGCGCGATGGCGACCACTACGTGATCAACGGCACCAAGTGGTGGTCGTCGGGTGCCGGCGACCCGCGCTGCAAGGTCTACATCGTGATGGGCAAGACCGATCCCGAGGCCGGCCGCCATGAGCAGCAGTCGATGATCGTGGTGCCGGCCGATACCCCGGGCATCACCATCAAGCGCTTCCTGCCGGTGTTCGGCTACGACGACGCGCCGCACGGCCATATGGAGATCGAGCTGAAGAACGTGCGCGTGCCGGCGTCGAACATCCTGCTGGGCGAAGGCCGCGGCTTCGAGATCGCGCAGGGCCGCCTCGGGCCGGGCCGCATCCACCACTGCATGCGCAGCATCGGCGTGGCCGAGCGCGCGCTGGAACTGCTGTGCAAGCGCGCGCTGTCGCGGGTGGCGTTCGGCAAGCCGGTGTCGGCCCAGGGCGTGACCCAGGAGCGCATCGCCGAAGCCCGTTGCGAGATCGAGATGGCGCGCCTGCTGACGCTGAAGGCCGCGTACATGATGGACACGGTCGGCAACAAGGTGGCCAAGGCCGAGATCGCCATGATCAAGGTGGTGGCCCCCAACGTGGCGCTGAAGGTGATCGACTGGGCCATCCAGGTCCACGGCGCCGCCGGCGTTTCCAGCGACTTCCCGCTGGCCAGCTGGTGGGCGCACCAGCGCACGCTGCGCCTGGCCGACGGTCCGGACGAGGTGCACCGCAACGCCATCGCCAAGCTGGAACTGGCCAAGCACATGAACGTCAATCCGGACACCATCAAGATGCCGGTGGCGCGCGGCTTCTGAGCGCACTGGATTGCCCGGGAGCGCTGGCGGGGCCCGCCCCTGCCGGCATTGTGGAAAACGCGCAGCCTGCCTGCGCGTTTTTTTCTTCTGTGCTTAAATCGCGCGGTTCGCCACGTCGGTGGTCGATGTGGCCGTTCCCATGAATGCAGCCAGGAGATCCCTGCAATGATCGACGTCTACACCTGGGCCACGCCCAATGGCCACAAAGTCCACATCATGCTGGAGGAGTGCGGACTGGAGTACCGGGTCCATCCGATCAACATCGGCGCCGGCGACCAGTTCGGCGCGGACTTCCTGAAGATCAGCCCCAACAACAAGATTCCCGCCATCGTCGACCCGGACGGCCCCGACGGCAAGCCGATCTCGCTGTTCGAATCGGGCGCGATCCTGCTCTACCTGGCGGGCAAGACCGGCAAGTTCCTGCCCGAGGACGTGCGCGGCAAGTACGAGACGCTGCAGTGGCTGATGTTCCAGATGGGCGGCGTGGGCCCGATGCTGGGCCAGGCGCACCACTTCCGCATCTACGCGCCCGAGCAGATCGAGTACGCGGTCAACCGCTATACCAACGAAGCCAGGCGCCTGTACGGCGTGATCGACACGCAGCTGTCGAAGCACGAATGGCTGGCCGGCGACCAGTACACCATCGCCGACATCGCCACCTTTCCGTGGCTGCGCAGCTGGCAGAACCAGGGCGTGGACCTGGACGACTACCCGCACCTGAAGCGCTGGTTCAACCAGATCGCCGAGCGCCCCGCGGTCAAGCGCGGCGTCGAGGTGCTGGCCAGCGCGCGCAAGGCGCTGCAGGACGACAAGGCGCGCGAAGTGCTGTTCGGCGCCACGCAGTACAAGCGCCACTGAAGGGCGCGCGGCCATCACGCGAGCGCCGGCGCGGCGCGCGCCACGGCGTGGCCGTCCGCGCGCCGGCCGCCGCGTGCGCCCACGCCATCGTGCGGGGCATCGCCCGCGCCGAAGCAGCACAGCAGGCCGGCGCCCGGCACCAGCACGTCGAGCCGGCATGACTCGTGCGCGTCCGGCGCATAGAGCGCGCCGGGCTGCAGGAAGGCCATGTCACCGCCGCTGCGCACCCGGGCGCCATGCCAGTGCAGCGCAAGCGCGCCCCGGTAACACAGCGCCCAGCGCAATCCGCGCGCCCGCAGGTGCCGGCCCCAGTCATCCACCGAGCCATCCAGCTGGACAAACTCCGGGCGCATAGCCGGCTGCGCCTGCCAGCCATCCGCCTCCGGCACCTCCGCCAGCGCCGGCGGGGCGGCCACGCCATCGGCATCGACCCCGGCACCGACCGAAGCAAGGGCGCCCAGCGCGCACTGCCACGCGCCCGCGGGCATGGCCACGGGGCGCGAAGCCTCGGCCTGGCCTTGCGGCACCGCGCGCACCAGGATGGTATCGGCGACCGCCTGCACCTGCATCGGCACGCCCGGCGCGGGTGCGAACAGCTCGCCCCCTCCCACCAGCAAGCTGCCGCGGCCGGGCGAAGCCAGCCGCAGGCCACCGCGCAGGCAACCCCACCATTCATGGCAATCCGCTGAAAATTCGGGCTGGCGCTCGCCGGCGCAGAGAAAGATGTAGTCGCAGGTGCAGCCGAGACCGGCTGCGGCGGCAAGCAGGCGTGGCTGGAATCCGGGAAGGAAATCCGACGGCGCGCGGCGGTCGGCATCGACGGCGCGCATGCGCGCCTCGAACAGCGTGAAGATCTGCATGGCAATCCCCCTGCAGGGCGACAGGCGCGCTGCGCCCGTCCGCGCAGCCGGCGCACGCGTGGCGGCGTGACACCCGGTCTTGCGCAATAACCCGTCTGGCGCGGCGCTGCGATGCAGGCCGCCCGGTTGATGCCATCGTGCCGCGCCATGGCCTGGCGCGCCCCTCAATTTGCGGATCGGACACCGATAGTGAGGATGAGGATAAGTTGTCGTGGCCTCAAGGTCAAACCCTTAGCCTCAGACCACTCCGAACTTTTGTTGATCCCAATGACCTCTCGAAATCTCAGACTTTTCGGATTGCATCTCGCCTGGCTACGCAAGCAAAGAGGCTGGTCCCAGGAGACGCTTTCGCTCGAAAGCGGGCTGTCGCGCTCGTACCTGAGCGGCATTGAAAGCGGCAAGCGCAACCTCGCGCTGGCCAACATCTGCAGGCTTGCCGAGACCCTCGCCGTGCCCACCGCCGAGATGCTCGACTTCAGCCGCCACGACGCCAGCCAGCTGCAGGTCGAGCAATCGCGCGCGCCCTTCGGCAACCGCCAGCGCGCGGCGATCGAGGCCACGGTGCACCATATGGCCGAGCTGAGCGAGCCCGAGCTGAACCTGGTGGCCGCGGTGGCGCGGGCGCTGGCGGGCAAGGGCAGCTTCCGCCCGGCACTCGGGCATGGCAGTCCCGGCCCCAGGCCGGCACCCGATGCCGATGCCGGCCCCGAAGGCTAGAGCGCCAGCATGCCCTGCCGTTCGATGAAGCGGATCACCTCGTCCAGGCCCTCGCCGGACTTGACGCTGCCCATCACGAACGGCCGGCTGCCGCGCATCTTGCGCGCATCGCTTTCCATCACCGGCAACGATGCGCCCACATACGGCGCCAGGTCGGTCTTGTTGATCACCAGCAGGTCGGACTTGGTGATGCCCGGCCCGCCCTTCCTGGGAATTTTCTCGCCGCCGGCGACGTCGATGACGTAGATCGTCAGATCAGAAAGTTCTGGGCTGAAGGTCGCGGCCAGGTTGTCACCGCCGGACTCGATGAAGACCACGTCGGCATCCGGGAAGCGCGCCAGCATGCGGTCCACCGCTTCCAGATTGATCGATGCGTCCTCGCGGATCGCGGTGTGCGGGCAGCCGCCGGTCTCCACGCCCAGGATGCGCTCGGCCGGCAGCGCGCCGGAGATCGTCAGCAGGCGCTGGTCTTCCTTGGTGTAGATGTCGTTGGTGATCGCGACCAGGTCATAGCGGTCGCGCATCGCCTTGCACAGCATTTCCAGCAATGTGGTCTTGCCGGAGCCGACGGGGCCGCCGACGCCGACGCGCAGCGGAGGGTTCTTCTTGGTACGGGCGTGATTCATGGTGCGGTATCGGTTCAGGATCGGAACAGCCGGGAGTACTGCGTTTCGTGGCGTGCGCACAGCAGGCCCAGCATCGGGGAAAACGTCGACAGCTGCGGCGGCGAGGCGTCGGCGCGGCGTTCGGCTTCATCGACGGTATCGAGTACGGCGCCATGCAGCCGGCGCAGCATGTGCTGCCCCGCCACCTGGCCCAGCGGCACCGCCTTGATCGCCGCGGCCACCTGGTTCTCGGCCCAGTTGAAGCAGTAGGCCGCCAGGCCATCGCGCGCACCGATCTCCAGCGCCACGCAGGCGGCCGTGAACGCGGTCGGCAGGCACACGGGCGACAGCGTGGCCAGCGTGTCGCGCAACGCCGGCGTGCCCCACTCCATCTGCGCGATCAGCCGGGCCAGCGACCAACCCATCTGCTCGGTCTCCAGCCGCAACTCGGAGGTCTCGCGGGTGGCGTGGAACCAGTCGTTCCAGGTCCGCACTGCCGCCATGTCGCCGGCCCGCCAGTGGCGGTGCAACAGCAGCCACAACGGCGCCTCGCATTGCGACTGGACATGCCGCAGGTTGTCGTGAATCCAGCGCTCGGCGGTCCGGGCGTCATGCACGCTGCCGCACTCGATCGCGGACTCCAGACCTTGCGAATAGCTGAAGCCGCCGATGGGCAAGGCGGGGGATGCGAGGTGCAGAAGCGAGATGAGTTGGTGGAGGTGGTTCATCACACCACGCCTCGCATTGCGATAGTTTGCTCCCCTCGCCCGCTTGCGGGAGAGGGGAGCGCGGTGTCGGTATTGGTATGGTTCTCAGCCAGACTCACAATTGCGCCTTCATGTCTTAAGCATCATTGGCAATCAATGCTTATGCATGCAGTCCGCATCGTCAGCATGATGCACGTCGCCATGCCCATGCCCATGTCCATGCCCATGATGCTCATGAAACACCGCCTGGGCCGCCGCATAATCCTCCGCGAACGTCGCGTCGTGGCCATGCTTGTGCCCGCCACCATAAGCCCCCGCTTCCGGCTCGAACGGCAGTTCGGCGCGTTCCGCCTGCACGCCCAGCCGCCGCAGCATGTCGGCCAGCACCGCGTCGTATTCCAGCCGCAGGTAGTCGCGCCCGATCTCCACCGGTGTATGACGGTTGCCGAGGTGGTAGGCCGCGCGCATCAGCGCGTGCGGGTCTTGCGCGCGCACTTCCAGCACGGACTCGGCGGCGGCCCGGACCTCGATGAAACTGCCGTCTTCGGCCACCAGCAGGTCGCCGCCGCGCAGCACGGTGCCGCGCGGCAGGAACAGCGCGGCGTCGGCGCCGTTGTCGAGCACCGCGCGCAGGCGGCTCTTGCTGCGGTCGGCGAACGGCAGCACCAGCTTGGGGGCGCGGCGCACCAGCACGCTGGCAATGCCGTGCGGGGCGGTCAGGTGTTTATCGATCTTCAGCATGGCAATTCCACGGCCAATCAGAACAGGAAGTAGCGCTGCGCCATCGGCAGCTCGGTGGCGGGCTCGCAGGTCAGCAGCTGGCCGTCGGCGACGACCTGGTAGGTCTCGGGATCGACCGTGACATGCGGTTGCCAGTCGTTGTGGATCATGTCGCGCTTGCTGACGGTGCGGGTGCCGCGCACCGCGGCAAGGGTCTTGGCCAACCCGTAGCGTTCACCGATGCCCGCCGCCAGCGCCGCCTGCGAGACGAAGGTCAGCGAGGAGCGATGCAAGGCGCCGCCGGCCGCGGCAAACATCGGCCGGTAGTGCACCGGCTGCGGCGTCGGGATCGAGGCATTAGGATCGCCCATCGCGGCCGCGGCGATCATGCCGCCCTTCAGGATCAGGCTGGGCTTGACACCGAAGAACGCGGGCCGCCACAGCACCAGGTCGGCCCACTTGCCGACTTCGACCGAGCCCACCTCATGCGCGATGCCATGGGTCAGCGCCGGGTTGATGGTGTACTTGGCGACATAGCGCCGGACGCGGAAGTTGTCGTGCCCGCCGCGCGCATCATGCGGATCGCCCGGCAGCTTGCCGCGCTGCGCCGCCATCTTGTGCGCGGTCTGCCAGGTTCGGATGATCACTTCGCCCACGCGCCCCATCGCCTGCGAATCGCTCGAGATCATCGAGAACGCACCGAGGTCGTGCAGGATGTCCTCGGCGGCAATGGTCTCGCGGCGGATGCGGCTCTCGGCGAAGGCGATGTCCTCGGCGATCGACGGGTCCAGGTGGTGGCACACCATCAGCATGTCGAGATGCTCGTCCAGCGTGTTGACGGTGTACGGGCGCGTCGGGTTGGTCGACGACGGCAGCACGTTGGCCTCGCCGCACACCTTGATGATGTCCGGCGCGTGGCCGCCGCCGGCGCCTTCAGTGTGGTAGGTATGGATGGTGCGGCCCTTGAACGCGGCGATGGTGGCCTCGACGAAGCCGGCTTCGTTGAGCGTATCGGTGTGGATCGCCACCTGGGTGTCGGTCGCGTCGGCCACCGCCAGGCAGGTGTCGATCGCCGCCGGCGTGGTGCCCCAGTCCTCATGCAGCTTCAGGCCGATGGCGCCGGCTTCGACCTGCTCCAGGATCGGCCCCGGCTGGCTGGCGTTGCCCTTGCCCAGCAGGCCGATATTCATCGGGTAGGCGTCGGCCGCCTGCAGCATGCGCTCCATGTACCATGGCCCCGGCGTCACCGTGGTGGCGAAGGTGCCGGTGGCGGGGCCGGTGCCGCCGCCGATCATGGTGGTGACGCCGCTCATCAGCGCCTCGTCGATCTGCTGCGGGCAGATGAAGTGGATATGGCTGTCGATGCCGCCGGCGGTGACGATCATGCCCTCGGCCGCGATCACTTCGGTGCCGGGGCCGACCACGATGGTGACGCCAGGCTGGATGTCGGGATTGCCGGCCTTGCCGATCGCCGCGATGCGCCCGTGCTTGAGGCCGATATCGGCCTTGACGATGCCCCAGTGGTCGACGATCAGCGCATTGGTGATCACGGTGTCGACGCAGTCCTGCGCCATGCGCTGGCTCTGCCCCATGCCGTCGCGGATCACCTTGCCGCCGCCGAACTTGACTTCCTCGCCGTAGACGGTGAAGTCCTTCTCGACTTCGATGATCAGCCCGGTATCGGCCAGCCGCAGGCGGTCGCCGGTGGTGGGGCCGAACATCTCGGCATAGGCCTGCCTGGAGATCGATGCCATCACAGCGCTCCCATGATCTTGCCGTTGAAGCCGTAGACGATGCGGTCGCCCGCCAGCGCCACCAGTTCCACGGTGCGGGTCTGCCCGGGCTCGAACCGCACCGCGGTGCCCGCGGCGATGTTCAGGCGGAAGCCGCGCGCGGCCTCGCGCTCGAACGCGAGCGCCGCGTTGGTTTCGTAGAAGTGGAAATGCGAGCCGACCTGGATTGGCCGGTCGCCGGTATTGGCCACCGTCACGCTGACGGTGGCGCGGCCGACATTGAGTGCGATCTCGCCAGCGGCGGGCATCAGTTCACCGGGGATCATGGCGGTCCTCCTCAGGCCACCAGCAGGCCGGCGCCGTACAGCGCCACGCCCGCTCCGGCCGCGCGCGCGAGCCACCCGGCGCGGCGGCGCAGCAGCGTGCCGGCGCCGATGCCCAGCAAGTGCAGCGCCATGGTGGCCGCGGCAAACCCGCCCACGTAGGCCAGCACCGCGGGCAACGCGCCGGCGCTGGCGGGCAGTTCCGCGCCATGCGCATAGCCGTGGAACACGGCGAAGCCGCCCACCAGCAGCGTGCCGGCCCACGCCGGCAGCCTGGCGCGCAGCGCCAGCAGCAGCCCGAGCACCAGCAGCGAAGCGGCGATCATCGGCTCCACCGCGGGCAGGGCCATGCCGGCGAGGCCGAGCGCGGCGCCCGCCAGCATCAAGCCCACGAAAGCCAGCGGCAAGCGCAACGTGTCGGCGGCGGAGCGCGCCACCAGCGCGCTCCATGCGCCCACCGCGGCCATTGCCAGCAGGTGGTCGGCGCCGGTGAACGGGTGCGCCAGGCCGGCCCACAGGCTGGCACCGACGGTGGCGGCATCGTGGCCGGGGTGCGCCAGCGCGGCGCCGGCGGCTACGGTCAGGGAAGCGCCCAGGGCAAGGCGCAGGCAAGCGGTACGGGTCATCGCGGTCATTGGATTGGCGGGTTGTCGGTTCGGTGATCGATGCGTTTCAGACAATGGGATGGTGGACGGTGACCAGCTTGGTGCCGTCCGGGAAGGTAGCCTCGACCTGGATCTCGGGGATCATCTCCGCGATGCCGTCCATCACGTCGTCGCGCGTCAGCACCGTGGTGCCTTCGTGCATCAGCTCCGCCACGGTGCGGCCGTCGCGCGCGCCTTCCATGATGGCGGCGGTGATCAGCGCCACCGCTTCCGGGTAGTTCAGCTTCAGGCCGCGGGCCTTGCGCCGCTCGGCCAGCAGCGCGGCGGTGAAGATCAGCAGCTTGTCTTTCTCTCGCGGCGTCAGTTCCATCTCTCTTCCTGTTTGATGTTCGGTTGCGTATTGACGCGCTACGTCGCCCACAGCCGCAGCGGCCGCGCCGCAACGCCGTGGAGCGGCATGCGCAGCGCCTGCCAGGTGTCGGTCATGACGTGGCGCACCGCTTCCATGTGCCGGCCCAGCACGCGCAGCAGCAGCATCGACTGGCCGTTGGCGGCGAGGCAGGTCACGCCGGCGCGCAACGCCGGCGTATAGGGCAGCCGCTCGGCCAGCGCTTCGGCAAGGTCTTGCGTGGCGCCTGCGCCGACGGCCCACAGCGTGCCCAGCACGTTCAGCCCGTCCAGCCCGGGCACGGCATGGCGCAGCGGCGATGCCGCGTCGATCTGCGCTTGTTCGATCCACAGCGCACGCTCGCCGGCACCGATGCGGGTATCCAGCCACAGCGCGCCGCGCGCCCACTGCTCGCCCGATGCCTGGCGCCCGAGCACCACGGCGTCCCAGCCGATCGCGCTGCCGCCCGGCGCGACGTCGAGCACGGTCGAAATCCGCGCGCGCGCGTCGTCGAAGACGATGTTCTCCTGCGGCAGCCAGTCCAGCCGCGCGCCCTCGCCCACCGCCAGCCGCACCCGCTGGGCCGCGTCGCGGCCCAGCGACTTGTACCACTTGGTGGCACCCGGCGTGGCCAGCACCGCATGCGCGCCGGCCTCCACAGTGACGTCGATCTCCAGGCTGTCGCCGCCGGCCACGCCGGCCGGGGGATGCAGGATCACCGCGTGGCAGATGCCGCCTTCCGGGTACAGCGGCTTCTGCACCAGCAGCGGGCCGCGATGGCGCCGCTCGGTCAGCGCGGTGCGCTCGCCGCGCCGCGCAAAGCGCAGCTGCAGCGTGGCCTGCCAGGCCGCCGGCAGGGCGAGGGACGAAGGGAAATCGGGATGGCGCATCGCGGGCGAATGGAACAAGCGTGCGTGCTACACCGCGATCAGCTCGCGCACGCCGTCCTGCTCCATGCTGGCGCCGGCGCCGCGCGCCACCACTTCGCCGCGGCTCATCACCACATAGTGGTCGGCAATATGCCGCGCGAACTCGTAGTACTGCTCGACCAGCAGCACGGTCATGCCGAATTCGTCGACCAGCAGCCGCAACGCGCGGCCGATGTCCTGGATGATCGAGGGCTGGATGCCTTCGGTCGGCTCGTCGAGGATCAGCAGTTGCGGCGCGCTCATCAGCGCGCGCCCGATCGCCAGTTGCTGCTGCTGGCCGCCGGACAGGTCGCCGCCGCGGCGCAGGCGCATGGTGCGCAGCACCGGGAACAGCTGGTAGATGCGGTCCGGCACGCCGGCCGGCCGCGCGCGGCTGGCGGCGCCGATCAGCAGGTTCTCCTCGACCGTGAGCCGCGGGAAGATCTCGCGCCCCTGCGGCACATAGGCCAGGCCGGCCGAGACGCGCTCGTACGGCGCCTTCTTCTCCAGCGGCTTGCCGTCCCAGTGGATGCTGCCGCTGCGCGTCGGCACCACGCCCATCAGGCATTTCAGCAGCGTGCTCTTGCCGACGCCGTTGCGGCCGAGCAGCGTGGTCAGCTTGCCCGCCGGCACCTCGAAGCTGACGTTGCGCAGGATATGGCTGCCGCCGTAGTACTGGTTCAGTGCGTTGACCTGCAGCATGCCTATCTCCCCAGGTAGGATTCGATCACGCGTTCGTCGCGCTTGACGCTGTCGAGCGTGCCTTCGGCCAGCACGCTGCCCTCGGCCAGCACCGTGACCTTGCCGGCCGCGCCCGCCAGCGCGGCGACGAACTCCATGTCGTGTTCCACCACCATCATCGAGCAGCTGCCGCGCAGGCCGTTGAGCAGGCTGGCGAGCTGCATGGTCTCTTCATCGGTCATGCCGGCGACGGGTTCGTCGAGCAGCAACAGCTGCGGCCGCTGCATCAGCAGCATGCCGATCTCCAGCCGCTGTTTCTGCCCGTGCGACAGCAGCCCGGCGGGCCGGTAGGCCTCGGCCTCGAGGCCGGTCAGCGCCAGCGTCTCCTCGATGCGGCGATGCCCCGTTGCGGTCAGCCGCGCGCGCAGCGACGACCACCAGCGCTTGTCGGCCTGCATCGCCAGCTCCAGGTTCTCCCACACCGCGTGCTGTTCGAACACGGTGGGCTTCTGGAACTTGCGGCCGATGCCCACCTGCGCGATACGCGGCTCGGTCATGCGCATCAGGTCGATGGTCTGGCCGAGGAACACGCGCCCGCTGACATTGGCGTTGCGCGGCCCGGTCTTGCCGGTGATGACATCCATCATGGTAGTCTTGCCGGCGCCGTTAGGGCCGATCACGCAGCGCAATTCGCCATGGTCGATCGACAGGTTCAGCTGGTTGAGCGCGCGGAAGCCGTCGAACTGCACGGTGACGTCTTCGAGGTAAAGGATCGGGCCGTGCGACACGTCGATGGTGCCCGGCTCGACGATGCGGCCCAGGCCGGTGGCATCACCGCTTTCGGCCTGGCCGTGTTCCAGTGCGGCGTTCATGCTTCACCTCCGCTGCGGCCGGCAACCGCCGGCGCAGCCACCGGCTCCTGCGCGGCCGGGCGCGCGCGGCGCTCGCGCCAGCGCTGCCACAGGCCGGTCACGCCGTCGGGCAGGTACAGCGTCACCAGCACGAACATCGCGCCCAGCAGGAACAGCCAGTATTCGGCAAAGTGCGCGGTGAACAGCGTCTTGGCGCCGTTGACCAGAAACGCGCCGATCACCGGCCCGACCAGCGTGCCGCGTCCGCCCACGGCGACCCATACCGCCATCTCGATCGAGTTGCCGGGCGACATCTCGCCCGGGTTGATGATGCCGACCTGCGGCACGTAGAGCGCGCCGGCGATGCCGCACAGCACCGCCGAGAAGGTCCACACGAAAAGCTTGTAGCCGAGCGGGTTGTAGCCCGAGAACATCACGCGCATCTCTGCATCGCGCACTGCGGTGACGACGCGGCCGAGCTTCGAGGTGACGATGTAGCGGCAGGCGATGAAGCCGGCCAGCAGCGCCATGAAGGTCAGCACGAACAGCGCCGTGCGCGTCTGCGGCGCGGCAATGGCAAAGCCGGCGATGCGCTTGAAGTCGGTGAAGCCGTTGTTGCCGCCGAAGCCGGTCTCGTTGCGGAAGAACAGCAGCATCGCCGCATACGTCATCGCCTGCGTGATGATGGACAGGTAGACGCCCTTGATGCGCGAGCGGAAGGCAAAGAAGCCGAACAGCCACGCCAGCACGCCCGGCACCAGCACCACCAGCAGCAGCGCATAGCCAAGGTGGTCGGTGCCGTGCCAGAACCACGGCAGCTCCTTCCAGTCGAGGAACACCATGAAATCCGGCAGGTCGCTCTGGTACACGCCTTCGCGCCCGATCGAACGCATCAGGTACATGCCCATGGCATAGCCGCCCAGCGCGAAGAACAACCCATGGCCGAGGCTGAGGATGCCGCAGTAGCCCCACACCAGGTCGAGCGCGATCGCCGCCAGCGCAAAGCACATGATCTTGCCGACCAGCGTCAGCGCATACGCCGACAGGTGCAGCGGATGGCCCTCCGGCACCAGCAGCGCGCACACCGGCACGCCGATGCCGACGATCACCGCCAGCACCACCAGCGCGGTCCAGCCGCGCGGCGAGAACAGCGACTGGCGTTCCGGCACGGCCAGCCGGAACGGTGCCGCGGAAGAATCGGGTTGGTATCGCTGCATCATGCCTCCGCGCTGCGCCCCTTGAGCGCGAACAGTCCCTGCGGCCGCTTCTGGATAAACAGCACGATCAGCACCAGGACCAGGATCTTGGCCAGTACCGCGCCATAGAAGGGTTCGATGAACTTGTTGAGAATGCCCAGGCCGAAGGCACCGACGATGGTGCCGGCCAGCTGCCCCACCCCACCCAGCACCACCACCATGAACGAATCGATGATGTAGGCCTGGCCCAGGTCGGGACCGACATTGCCGATCTGCGACAGCGCGCAGCCGCCGAGCCCGGCGATGCCGGCGCCGAAGGCAAAGGCGTAGCTGTCGACCTGCCAGGTACGCACGCCGACGCACGCCGCCATGGTGCGGTTCTGCGTGGTCGCGCGCACGAACAGCCCCAGCCGCGTGCGGTTGAGCACCGCCCACGCCACCGCCACCACCGCCAGCGCGAACAGGATGATGACCACGCGGTTGTACGGGATCACCAGCCCGGGCAGCCATTCGAAGCCGCCGCTCATCCAGGCGGGATTGGATACTTCCACGTTCTGCGCGCCGAACAGCGTGCGCACCGCCTGCATCAGCAGCAGGCTCACGCCGAAGGTGGCCAGCAGCGTTTCCAGCGGGCGGCCGTACAGATGGCGCAGCACCAGCCGTTCCAGCACGAAGCCCACCACCGCGGCTGCCAGGAACGAAGCCGGCAGCGCCGCGGGCAGATACCAGTCGAGCGCGCCAGGCGCATGGGCGCGGAACAGCGACTGCACCATGTAGGTGGCATACGCGCCGATCATCAGGAATTCGCCATGCGCCATGTTGATCACGCCGATCAGGCCATAGGTGATGGCCAGGCCGAGCGCGGCCAGCAGCAGCACGCTGCCCAGGCTCAGCCCTGCGAACAGGTTGCCGATCACTTCGGCGCGGCGCTGGTCGCCCTGCAGCGTGTCCAGCGCCTGCTGCGCGGCCTGGCGCACGCCGCCGTCGGGCTCGCGGTAGCGGCCGGCGCTGTCGCGTTCCACCAGCGGCGCCAGCTTCTGGCGGCTCTGCGGGTTGCTGTCGCGGCCCAGGATGCGGATGGCTTCGAGGCGCGCGTCGCGCGCGGCAGGCTCGGGCGTGGCGGCCAGCACCAGGTTGGCCCAGATCACGTCGAGGCTGGCGCGCAGGCCGGCATCGGCCTCGGTCTTGCGCGCGGCTTCCACTGCCGCCAGCGACGCGCTTTCCGGCTGGTCGCGCAGCGTGGCCACCGCCTGCGCGCGCACGGCAATGTCCGGCGACTGCAGCAGCAGGCTGCTGGCGGCGCTGTCGACCAGCGCGCGCAGGCTGTTGTTCAGGGTCAGCGACTCGAGTTCGTCGGCCTTGACCGTGACCGGCTTGCCGGTGATCGCATCGACCAGCTTGTCGCCGTCCTGGCGCACCATGCCGACCGACGGTGCGTATTGCAGGGCGTCGTCCTGCAGCGCCTTCAGGATCGGGCCGGCTTCGGACGGCGCGGCCTTGGCCAGGGCTGACAGCGCGGCGGTCTTGGCGTCGAAGTCGTCTTCGGCCAGCGGCTTGAGGTCGGCCTGCGTCAGTGCCGCGGCCCAGGGCGCCGAGGCCAGCAGCAGCGCTGCCAGCAAGGCGCGCAACCAGGGTGTGGCGGGAAGGGATATCGAATGGCGCATGAGAGCGGGCAGTGACGAAAGTGAATGACCAAGCTGCGGGTGTGCTCCCCTCTCCCACACAGTGGGAGAGGGCGGGGGTGAGGGCCGGCATCTATGACGAAGTGAGCGCCGTCGCAATTGCCAGCGCCCGCCCTCACCCCCTGCCCCTCTCCCGCAAGCGGGAGAGGGGAGAAAACCAGCAGTAGGCGACAGCCCCTTACATCACCTTGTCCGGCTTGCCTTCATTGCCCGCGATGAACGGGCTCCACGGCTGCGCGCGCACCGCCTTCGGCGTCTTCCACACCACCGCGAACTGGCCGTCGGCCTTGACCTCGCCGATCATCACCGGCTTGTACAGGTGGTGGTTCTCGCCCATGGTCAGCGTGAAGCCGTCCGGCGCCTTGAAGGTCTGGCCGTACATGGCGGCGCGCACCTTGTTGGTGTCGGTGCTGCCGGCCTTCTTCACCGCCTGCGCCCACATGTGGATGCCGACGTAGGTGGCTTCCATCGGGTCGTTGGTCACGCGCTTGTCGCCGCCGGGCAGGTTGTTGGCCTTGACCCAGGCCGCCCACTGCTTGCGGAACGCGTCGTTCTCGGGGTTCTTGACCGACATGAAGTAGTTCCACGCGGCCAGGTGGCCCACCAGCGGCTTGGTGTCGATGCCGCGCAGTTCCTCTTCGCCGACCGAGAACGCCACCACCGGCACGTCCTTGGCCTTGAGCCCGGCGTTGCCCAGCTCCTTGTAGAACGGCACGTTGGAATCGCCGTTGATGGTGGAGATCACCGCGGTCTTGCCGCCCTGCGAGAACTTCTTGATATTGGCGACGATGGTCTGGTAGTCGCTGTGGCCGAACGGGGTGTAGACCTCTTCGATGTCCTTGTCGGCCACGCCCTTGCTCTTCAGGAAGGCGCGCAGGATCTTGTTGGTGGTGCGCGGGTAGACGTAGTCGGTACCGAGCAGGAAGAAGCGCCTGGCGCCGCCGCCCTCCTTGCTCATCAGGTACTCCACCGCCGGGATCGCCTGCTGGTTGGGCGCCGCGCCGGTGTAGAAGACGTTCTTCGACATCTCCTCGCCTTCATACTGGACCGGGTAGAACAGCAGCGAGTTGAGCTCTTCATAAACCGGCAGCACCGACTTGCGCGACACCGAGGTCCAGCAACCGAAGGTCACCGCGACCTTGTCCTTGCTGACGAGCTGGCGCGCCTTCTCGGCGAACAGCGGCCAGTTCGATGCCGGGTCCACCACCACCGGCTCCAGCTTGCGCCCGAGCACGCCGCCGCTCTTGTTGATCTCGTCGATGGTCATCAGCGCCACGTCCTTCAGCGACGTCTCGGAGATCGCCATGGTGCCGGACAGCGAATGCAGGATGCCGACCTTGATCGGCTCCTTGGACTGCGCCAGCGCCAGCGGGCTGGTACCGATCATCGCCGCGGCGGCTATCGCCGACAGCTTCAGCATGTCACGTCGTTGCATTTGCAGCTCCCGTTTGTGGTGTTGGTCAGGGACTACGCTCCCCGGGGTGATGCATCTGCAACTAGCGTGCCACGCCGATATCGTGCCCGCGGCGCGGCCACAGGCGGTGCGCGGGCCCGGACGCCACCTGCCGGACGCGTCCGCACCATCACCGTGCAGCGCCACGGCGCACTGCGACAGTGCGTACCGGCCCCCGCGTCCGATCCCGGTGCATGGCGCACAGCGCCGGAACCGGCTTGCGCCACCGTGGCGCCATTGGCATGTGCCGGGCGTACTGGCGGCGCCGATTAAGCAAGCGCTTAAACCCGGATTCGAATGCGTGTAAATCCGTACATTCAATGATTAAGGCCGGCTCGCCGCGGCACTACGGTAGAAGCTGGCCGCGGTCCCGCCTGGCGACCCGGCCGTGGCATTTCCCGGACCCACATAAAAGGAAGGAGAAACGATGCCGTACGCTGCCGACCCCCACGCATCCCCCACCGAGCCGCAGCCGCGGCGGCGCGCCATCCCGTACTGGCGCCCGCGCCGCGGCAAGCTGGCCCTGGCGGCTCTGGCGCTGTCCCTGGGCGCGTGCGGCGGCGGCGACGATCCCCCGCCGCCGCCGCCGCCGGTCACGCCCACCGCCGGCTGCGAGCTCGACGGCAGCACCGGCGGCC
Organism: Cupriavidus neocaledonicus; assembly: GCF_000372525.1. Taxonomy (GTDB): domain Bacteria; phylum Pseudomonadota; class Gammaproteobacteria; order Burkholderiales; family Burkholderiaceae; genus Cupriavidus; species Cupriavidus neocaledonicus. The sequence continues at coordinate 72,968 of NZ_AQUR01000089.1, read as the reverse complement.
AGGCCGTGGTGCTGCCGGGCGACCCCAACGCGCCGGAGCAGGCGACCGGCTATGCGCCCAAGGTCACGGTCTACAGCAAGACCTATATGGCGGTGACCAATAACCCGGTCTCGACCAAGGCGGCGTGCGACGTGCTGAAGGCCGGCGGCACCGCCATCGATGCCGCGGTGGCGGCGCAGATGGTGCTGAACCTGGTCGAGCCGCAGTCGTCCGGCATCGGCGGCGGCGCCTTCATCCTGCATTACGACGCGGCGACCCGGCAGCTCACCGCCTACGACGGCCGCGAGACCGCGCCCGCCGGCGCCGACGAGAACTACCTGCGCTGGAAGTCCGCGGCCGACCCGACCGCGCCGCTGCCCAATGCCCAGCGCAGCGGCCGCTCGATCGGCACCCCGGGCACGCTGCGCGTGCTCGAGCTGGCCCACCGCGACTACGGCAAGACCGCCTGGAAGGAGCTGTTCGCACCGGCGATCAAGCTGGCCACCGACGGCTTCGCGATCCCGCCGCGCATGGCCGCCGCGATCTCCGACAGCGCCACCGTCGCCAATATCAAGCGCGATCCGGAGATGGCCGCGTACTTCCTGAATCCCGACGGCACCCCGCGCGCGGTCAACACCCTGCTGCGCAACCCCGCGCTGGCAACGGTCTTCGGCGCCGTCGCCGAGGGCGGCGCCGATGCCTTCTACAAGAACGGGCCGATCGCGCAGGCCATCGTCGCCAAGATCCAGACCACCTACGACGGCAACACTACGCCGGGCGTGACCACGCTCGACGACCTCGCCAACTACCAGGCCAAGAAGCGCACGCCGGTATGCACCACCTACCGGCAGTACGAGGTGTGCGGCATGCCGCCGCCGTCGTCGGGCGGGATCGCGGTGGCGCAGATCCTGGGCATCGTCGAGAACTTCGACATGGCGGCGCACAAGCCCACGCTGGTCGACCAGAACGGCGGGCGGCCGAGCGTGCTGGGCGCCCACCTGATGGGCGAAGCCGGCCACCTGGCCTATGCCGACCGCAACAAGTACCTGGCCGACACCGACTTCATTCCGTTGCCCGGCGGCACCTGGGATACCATGCTGAACAAGCCCTACCTGAGCCAGCGCGCCAGCCTGATCAGCACCACCGGCTCGATGGTCACGCCGGTGGCGGCGGGCAATCTCGGCGACGTGCCGCTGGCGCCGTCGATGGTGGAGGAGCGCGGCACCACGCACCTGTCGCTGCATGACAAGTACGGCAACGTGGTGGCGATGACGACCACCATCGAGGCCGGCCTGGGCTCGTACCACATGACCAACGGCTTCCTGCTCAACAACGAGCTGACCGACTTCAGTGCCGACCCGGCGCCGGGCGGCGTGCTGGTGGCGAACCGGCTGCAGCCGGGCAAGCGCCCGCGCAGCTCGATGGCGCCGACGGTGGTGTTCCGGCGCAACAGCGACGGCTCGCGCGGCGCCTTCTACATGACCACCGGCTCGCCGGGCGGCGCCACCATCATCCAGTTCGTCGCCAAGACCCTGGTGGCTTCGCTGGACTGGGGGCTGGATGCGCAGCAGGCAGTGTCGATGATCGACTTCGGCGGCAATAACGCGAGCGCGGGCTCGCCCATGATCGTCGGCGGCGAGCATCCCAATGTCGACACCAGCACGCCGGCCGGCGGCCTGCCGGGCGACAACGACCCGCTGGTCAGGGGCCTGCGCAACCTCGGCCACACCGTCAACACCGCGGCGCAGTCGAGCGGGCTGAGCGCGATCATCCGCACCACCATCGGCGGCTCGGCGGTGCTGGTGGGCGGCGCCGACCCGCGGCGCGAGGGCGTGGTGCTGGGGGACACGTTCAGGCCCTGACGGACGAAGTGCGGCAATGAAAAAGGGGCCCCCGCGGGGCCCCTCTTTTTCGATGCCAGGACGCCGGTCCTTACATCACCATCATGTTGGCGTTCAGGTTGTGCATGATCCACAGCGAACCCGCCACCACGATCACCAGGATCAGCGCCGTGAACAGCAGCGCGATCACGTTGCTGCGCTGTTCGGACGACGAGTCCAGGTGCAGGAAGTACTTCAGGTGCACGATCATCTGGACCACGGCCATGCCCAGGATGGTCCACAGGATGGTGGCCTTGTCCATGGTGCCGTCCATCACGATCTTGAACGGGATCACGGTCAGGATCACGGCCAGGATGAAGCCGATCGCGTAGCCCTTGAAGCTGGCGTGGCCGCCAGCGTGGCTGTCGTGCGCGTGCGAGTCGTGGGCGCCGTGCGCCGCCGGTGCGTTGTGTTGTGCCATCACAGATGTCCCATCAGGTAGACCACGGTAAACACGCCGATCCAGACCACGTCCAGGAAGTGCCAGAACAGCGACAGGCACATCAGGCGCTTGCTCAGCGTCGGGGTGATGCCCTTCTTGCCGAGCTGCCACATCAGCACGATCATCCACAGCATGCCGCTGGCGACGTGCAGGCCGTGGGTGCCGACCAGCGTGAAGAACGACGACAGGAATGCGCTGCGGCCGGGGCCCGCGCCTTCGGCGATCAGGTGGTGGAATTCGTTGATTTCCATCGCCATGAACGCCAGGCCCAGCAGGAAGGTGATGCCGAGCCAGGTCTGCACGTGCTTGAGGCTGCGGTTCTGCAGCGAGATCATCGCCATGCCGTACGTGATCGAGGAGAACAGCAGGATGAAGGTCTCCACCAGCACGTAGTTGAGCTCGAACAGCTCCTTCGCCGACGGGCCGCCTGCCAGTTCGCCGCGCAGCACGGCAAAGGCCGCGAACAGTCCGGCGAAGATGATGCAGTCGCTCATCAGGTAGATCCAGAAGCCATACACCGTATTGGCACTGGTATCGTGGTGCGCATGGTCATGGCCGTGCGCACCGGCGTGAGCCGGGGCGCCTGCCTGCGCGGGGATGCGGTCTAGGACTTGAGTCGACATGGTTCTCAGGCTTGCGAAGCAATGCGCTGCAGATGGCGCGTTTCGATCTGCTCGACCTCGGTGGCCGGCACGTAGTAGTCGATGTGGTCGTCGTTGCTGCGGTGGATGAACGCCCAGATCATGCCCACCAGGCCAACGATGGCCAGCCACCAGATATGCCAGGTCAGGGCGAAGCCGAACACCAGGCTGAAGGCGCCGATGATGAAGCCCGCGCCCGTGTTCTTGGGCATGTGGATCTTCTCGTAGCCTTCGGTCGGCAGGGTCTCGCCGCGCGCCTTCATGTCGGCGAACGCGTCCAGGTCACGCACCACCGGGGTGTGCGCGAAGTTGTAGAACGGCGGCGGCGACGAAGTGGCCCACTCCAGCGTGCGGCCGCCCCACGGGTCGCCGGTGACGTCGGCCAGCTTTTTGCGGTCGCGGATCGACACCACGATCTGCAGCACCTGGAAGAAGATGCCCAGCGCGACGAACACCACGCCCACCACGGCCAGGTACAGCCACGGCGTCCAGGCCGGGTTGTCGGTGTGGTTCAGGCGGCGGGTCATGCCCATCAGGCCCAGCACGTACAGCGGCATGAAGGCGAAGTAGAAGCCCACCAGCCAGCACCAGAACGAAGCCTTGCCCAGGCGCTCGTTCAGCTTGAAGCCGAACGCCTTCGGCCACCAGTAGGTGATGCCGGCCAGGTAGCCGAACAGCACGCCGCCGATGATCACGTTGTGGAAGTGGGCGATCAGGAACAGGCTGTTGTGCAGCACGAAGTCGGCCGCCGGCACCGCCATCAGCACGCCGGTCATGCCGCCGATCACGAAGGTGATCATGAAGCCCAGCGTCCACAGCACCGGCGAGGTCATCTGCACGCGGCCGCGGTACATGGTGAACAGCCAGTTGAAGATCTTCACCCCGGTCGGGATGGAGATGATCATGGTGGTGATGCCGAAGAACGCGTTGACGTTGGCGCCCGAGCCCATCGTGAAGAAGTGGTGCAGCCACACGATGAACGACAGCACCATGATCGCGGCGGTCGCGTACACCATGCCCTTGTAGCCGAACAGCTTCTTGCCCGAGAACGTGGCGATGACTTCAGAGAAGATGCCGAACGCCGGCAGGATCAGGATGTACACCTCGGGGTGGCCCCAGATCCAGATCAGGTTCACGTACATCATGGCGTTGCCGCCACCGTCGTTCGTGAAGAAGTGCATGCCGAGGTAGCGGTCCAGGCCCAGCAGCGCCAGGGTTACGGTCAGCACCGGGAACGCGGCGACGATCAGCACGTTGGTGCACAGCGCGGTCCAGGTGAACACCGGCATGCGCATCAGCGTCATGCCAGGCGCGCGCATGCGCAGGATCGTCACCAGGAAGTTCACGCCGGTCAGCAAGGTGCCCAGCCCCGAGATCTGCAAGCTCCAGAGGTAATAGTCCACCCCCACGCCCGGGCTGTAGTCCAGGCCCGACAGCGGCGGGTAGGCCAGCCAGCCGGTCTTGGCGAATTCACCGACGCCCAGCGAGATGTTGACCAGCATGGCGCCCGCCACGAACAGCCAGAACGACAGCGTGTTCAGGAACGGGAAGGCCACGTCGCGCGCGCCGATCTGCAGCGGCACGACCAGGTTCATCAGGCCGGTCATCAGCGGCATGGCCACGAAGAAGATCATGATCACGCCGTGGGCGGTGAAGATCTGGTCGTAGTGCTCGGGCGGCAGCACGCCGGTCGCGCCATTGGTGGCCAGCGCCAGCTGGGTGCGCATCATGACCGCGTCGGCAAAGCCGCGCAGCAGCATGATCAGCGCCACCAGGCAGTACATCACGCCGATCTTCTTGTGATCGACGGAGGTGAACCACTCGTTCCAGAGATAGCCCCACTTCTTGAAATAGGTGATCGCGCCCAGCAGCGCGGCACCGCCCAGGGCGACACCGGCCAGCACGACCATGATGATCGGCTCATGAAACGGAATCGCCGACAAACTCAACTTGCCAAACATCATTGCTCCCAGGATTACGCGCCTGCCGGCAGCGCGGCCGGCGTGGTCAAGGACAGCTGCTCTTCACCGAGGGTGTTGCGCGACGTGCAGATCGGGCCGCCCTTGAACCCGTCGGCGGCCAGTGCGGCGCCGCCGTGGCCCATGTACTTGTGCAGGATGTGGCGGAACAGCTGGTCTTCCACCTTGCCGTAGTACGCGACCGGCTCCTTCTCGCTGGGTTGTGCCAGCGTCTGGTAGCCTTCGGCGCCCAGTTCGGTCGACGAGGCGCGAACCTTGGCCACCCACTGGTCGAACTCGTAGTTCGACATGGCGATGGCCTTGAACTTCATGCCCGAGAAGCCGCCGCCGCTGTAGTTGGCGGAGACGCCGTCATAGCTGCCGGCTTCGTTGGCGATCAGGTGGAGCTTGGTTTCCATCCCGGCCATCGCGTACACCTGGCTGCCCAGTTGCGGGATGAAGAACGAATTCATGATCGAATCCGAGGTGATCTTGAAGTTCACCGGGGTGTCGACCGGGAAGGCGATCTGGTTGACGGTGGCGATCTTCAGTTCCGGATAGATGAACAGCCACTTCCAGTTCAGCGCCACCACCTCGACCGTGACCGGCTTCTTGCTGGATTCCAGCGGCTTGTACGGGTCCAGGTCGTGCGAGGACTTCCAGGTGATGATGCCCAGCGCAATGATGATCAGGCAGGGGATCAGCCACACCACCACTTCGATCGCGGTCGAGTGCGACCAGTCGGGTTCATAGCGTGCCGAGGTATTGCTGGCGCGGTACTTCCAGGCGAACACCAGCGTCAGCACGATCACCGGCACCACCACCAGCAGCATCAGCCAGGTGGCGATCAGGATGATGCCTTTGATGTCGACGCCGACCTGTCCCTTCGGGTCGAGCAGCGTCATGTTGCAGCCGGCGAGCAGGAGCAGGCCAAGGCAAGGCAGGAACCGCGTCCACCGCGGCAGTATGGGTTTCTTCATGTCACGACTGGTTTGGTTACACCGCGCTTCGGGCAAAAGCGCGGCTAAACCGCCTGATGCTTGCGCAAGAGGCGTGGGGCTGAGGGAAAACCGGAAGGACGTGTCCTTAGCTGGCGTTGCGGTCTGGGGGCGGATCCTGCGCCCGGGGACCATGCGGCCTTGCAACGCCATGAACACGGAAGGACTGACTGCGCGCGCTGCAGGCCCTGTGGGGCCTTGCCGGCGCTGCGGCACCTGGCCGAAACCGCGAACGGTCCCGGCTCAGTACAGCGGCCGGGTAGCGTTGGAATACGAGGCTTTTGCGCCTCCCGACGGACCTGCCTTCAGAACTGACCTGCGGGCGGGCGCGGTTTTCGGCCGGGGAGCGCAACACGTAAAACATCGTGGGCGCGACTGTACCGCAACGCAACATTAGGGGTAAACCCAACGTTACGGAACACACTGTTCATTTAAACGGACAATCAGTACATTGGTGCACCGCGCTGTGCTTGACCCACGTCAACATCACAAAAACGCACTTAAATATGCAGAAAGCCGCGCTTTGCGCGGCCTTCCGGGGTGCGACATCGCGCTGTGGCATATTGTCGCAGTGCCGCATGCGACGCCGCGGCTCAGCCGTAACGGCGCGTGATCGACTCGGCGATGCACACCGGGCGCTCGCTGCCCTCGCGCTCCACCGTGACCTCCCAGGTGGACTGCGCGCCGACCAGCTCGGGCGAGTTGGGCAGCGGATCCAGGCGCTCGACCTTGAGCAGCCTGATGCGCGCGCGCAGCTTGCTGCCGACCGGCACCGGTGCGGTAAAGCGCACGCGGTTCAGCCCGTAGTTGACCCCGATCTTGGACGGCATGCTGAGCGCGTTGTGCATGAACTTGGGCAGCAGCGACAGCGTCAGGAAGCCATGCGCGATCGGGCCGCCATAGGGCGATTCCTTTTTCGCACGCTCCACGTCGATGTGGATCCACTGGTGGTCGCCGGTGGCCTCGGCAAACTGGTTGACCTGCTGCTGGGTCACCTCGATCCAGTCGCTGACCGCGACTTCCTGCCCCTGCAGCCCTTCCAGTTCTTCCAGCGTTGCGATGGTACGCATGTCGATCGTCTCCTCGTGACGGTTAAATGGGGTTACGCGGGCCGGCGGCCGTACATGCCCATGCCCTTGACGGTGCACACCAGTTCGCCGCGCTGGTTGGTGGCCTCCCACTGGGTATGGACCACGCCGCGGTCCGGCTTGGACTGCGACGGCCGGCTGTCGAGCACGTTCAGCACCACCGTCAGCGTGTCGCCGGCATACACCGGCCTGAGCCAGCGGATCTCGTCGACGCCGGGCGAGCCCATGCTGGCCGACTTGCCGGTGGTGCTCAGCACCAGCAGGCGCATCATGATCGAGCACGTCATCCAGCCGCTCGAGATCAGCCCGCCGTAGATGCTGTTGGCGGCGGCTTCCTTGTCGATATGGAACGGCTGCGGATCGTACTGGCGCGCGAAGCTCAGGATCTCTTCCTCGGTGACGAGGTAGGAGCCCAGCTCGCGGCGGCTGCCGACTTCAAAATCCTCGAAATACAGCATGGGGGTGCCTCCGTTGTGAATGCGGTTGACTGGTCCGCACGATGATGGCATGGCAGGCCGGCGCGCGCGTCCGTATTTGCCGAACCCGCCCCTAACAGCGCGCAAAGAAAAAAACCGCGCCTGGACTGCAGCGCGGTTTTGACTGGACTGACGGGATCAGGCAGCTTCCTGGAACCCGGGCTGGGCGGCGAACCGGCCCAGGTGATGATCGACGTCGCCGAAGGTGGTGTTGATCATCGTCAGCCGCTTGAACATGTGCGCGGCCGGCAGTTCGTTGGTGACGCCCATGCCGCCGTGGATCTGCACCGCCTCCTGGCCCACCGTGCGCGCGGCCTGGCCCACGCGCGCCTTGGCGGCGGAGACGTAGCGGCGGCGCTGTTCCGGCGTGGCCTCCTCGAAGCGCGCCGCGGCCAGCAGCGTGATCGAGCGCGACTGCTCGGCGTGGATGAACATCTCGACCATGCGATGCTGCAGCGCCTGGAAGCGCGCGATCGGCTGGCCGAACTGCTGGCGCGTCTTGGCGTATTCCAGCGTCGCGGCGTTGAGCATGTCCATCACGCCGACGGCCTCGGCGCACAGCAGCACCGCGGCGTAGTCGGCCACCTGCTCGACCAGCGCGAAACCCTTGCCGGCTTCGCCCAGCAATTGCGCGGGCGCATCCTGGAAGGTGATATCGGCAGCGCGCAGGTTGTCGATGGTGCGGTAGTCCTTGACGCTGACGCCGGCGCCCCTGGCATCGACCAGGAACAGCGAGATGCCATCCTGGTCGACCTCGGCGCCGCTGCTGCGCGCCGATACGATCAACTGGTCGGCCTGGCCGCCGTGCACCACCACGGTCTTGCGGCCGTTGAGCTTGCCATCGCGGGCGCTGACGCGCACGTGGTTCAGCTCATAGCGCGCCTGCGGCTCGTTGAATGCCACCGCCAGCTTCAGCTCGCCGCCGGCCACCTGTTCCAGCAGCGCGTCCTGGCCACCGGCCAGGCCCAGCGCGTAGGCGCCCACCACGGTGGCCAGGTACGGCTCGACGATCAGGCCGCGGCCCAGTTCCTGCTGCACCACCATCATGTCCAGGGCCTTGCCGGCAAAGCCGCCCTGCGCTTCGGGCACCGGCAGCGCGGTCAGGCCCAGTTCGGCCAGCGCACCCCATGCGGTCTCGCCGTAGCCGGCGGCGCTTTCATAGCGCTGCTTGCGCGCTTCGAAACCGTAGTCCTTGTCGATGAAACGGCGCACGGCGTCGGCCAGCTGCTTCTGTTCGTCGCTGAGATTGAAGTTCATGATGCGTGTCTCCTCACAGCCCCAGAATCATCTGGCTGATGATGTTCTTCTGAATTTCGTTGGACCCGCCATAGATGGAGGTCTTGCGATAGTTGAAGTAATACGCGGCCAGCGGCGCGGCGTCGTCGTAGCCGGTCACGGCGTGCTCGGTCTCGCACTCCAGGTAGGCGGTGTCGAACGGCTGCGCATACGGGCCAACGGCTTCGACCATCAGCTCGGTCAGCAACTGCTGGATCTCCGTGCCCTTGATCTTCAGCATCGAGGCCTCGGGGCCGGGGCCCTTGCCCGCCGCTTCGCTCGACACCACGCGCAGCACGGTGATCTCCAGCGCCATCAGCTCGATTTCCAGCGCGGCGACCTTGGCGCCGAACACCGGATCCTCCAGCAGCGGCTTGCCGTTCTTCTGCTGCTGGCGCGCCACGCGCTTGAGGAAGCCCAGCTCGCGCTTGGAATTGCCGACGCGGGCAATGCCGGTGCGCTCATGGCCGAGCAGGTACTTGGCGTAGGTCCAGCCCTTGTTTTCTTCGCCGACGCGGTTCTCGACCGGCACCTTGACGTTGTCGAAGAAGACCTCGTTCACTTCATGCTCTTCGTCGAGCATGATGATCGGGCGCACGGTGATGCCCGGGGTCTTCATGTCGATCAGCAGGAACGAGATGCCCTCCTGCTTCTTGGCCTCGGGGTCGGTCCGCACCAGGCAGAAGATCATGTCGGCGTGCTGGCCGAGCGTGGTCCAGGTCTTCTGGCCGTTGACGATGTAGTGCTTGCCGTCCGCGCTCAGTTCGGCGCGGGTCTTCAGCGAAGCCAGGTCCGAACCCGAGCCCGGCTCCGAATAGCCCTGGCACCACCAGTCGGTGCAGTCGAGGATGCGCGGCAGGTAGTACGACTTCTGCTGCTCGTTGCCGTACTTCATGATCACCGGCGCGACCATCGCCACGCCGAACGGCAGCACGCCGGGCGCGCCGACGCGGGCATTCTCTTCGTCCCAGATATGGCGCTGGGTGGCGTTCCAGCCGGTGCCGCCGTACTGCACCGGCCAGTGCGGCGCCGACCAGCCCTTGCCGGCCAGAATCTTGTGCCAGCGCACCAGGTCGTCGCGGTTCGGACGGCGGTGGTTGAGAATTTTGCTGCGGATGTCCGCCGGCAAGTTGGCTTCGAGCCAGCTACGCACTTCCTCGCGGAAGGCGTCGTCGGACGCCGAGTAGTTGAGATCCATGCCCGTCTCCAGTGGTGCCGGCATGGCGCGGGCCGCCGGCGGTTTGTTCTGCCTGCGCGTCATGCGCCGACAGCAACGGGCACAGGACGCAATTCAGTGAGCCGTCTGCTTCAGCGCATCCGGCACCACGAGCGGAAAGGTCTCGATGCCCTCCTCGGCCAGCGCCTGCACCTCCTCCGGCGAGGCCGAACCGCGAATGCCGCGTTCCGGCGCCTCGTCATAGTGCATGCGCCTTGCCTCCTCGGCAAAGCGGTCGCCAACATCCTCGGTCTGCGCCAGCACCTGCTTCACTGCCTTCATATAGAGCGCTTGCAGTGTCACCGGGGCGGCCGCTGGCGCCGCCGGCCTGGCCTTGCCTTCACGCGTGGTCGCGCCCGACAGGTTCAGGCGCGGCGCGCTGGGCAGCCGGGTCACGGCGTGGTCGCCACAGACCGGGCATTGGACCAGGTCACGCGAAATTTGCGACTGCGCCTCTTCCTCCGAGGCAAACCAGCCCTCGAAACGATGGTCATGCGCGCAGCGCAGGTCGAGCACCTTCATGATCTTTCCAGCCCGTCAAAAGCTATATTATCCGCGAATCCAAATTTTGTGAACGGTCGTGCTAAATTTTTTAGAACGACCGTTCGGAACTGAGTGGCGAGACCGCCAGCGCCGTTCACCGTGATGGCGCCCCGTATGCCGGCATGGGCTGTTCACCGGGTTCCCAAGCACCGGAGATCACTTTTTCCAGCCAGAACGCGCCGATGATCGTCTTCACATCGGTGATGCGGCCGCTGCGTACCCAGTCTATTACCTGCCCGGCCGGCGCGATGAAGGTTTCCAGGAATTCGCCGTCGTCGAGCTGCGCCTCGCCATGCGTCAGGTCGCGCGCCAGCAGGATATCGATGAACTCGGTCGAATACGAAATGACGGGATGGATACGCGTCAGGTAGTCCCAGCGCGCGGCGCGGTAGCCGGTTTCCTCGAGCAGTTCGCGCTCGCCGCAGCGCTGCGCGCCCTCCTCGGGATCGAGCTTGCCCGCGGGGAATTCCAGCATCACCTCGCCCACCGGATAGCGGAACTGGCGTTCCAACAGCACCGTGCCGTCGTCGAACAGCGGGATCATCATCACCGCGCCGGGATGGACCACGTACTCGCGCCCGGTCTGCTTGCCGTCGGGCAGCCTGACGATGTCCTGCTTGAGGGTAAGGAACTTGCCGCGATGGACCGTCGCCGACGCCACGCACACTTCCTTCAGTGCGTCGTCGTTCTCGGGCAGGCCGGCGGAAGCGGCGGGAAGTTGGGTACCGCGTTGGATCTTGTCGGTCATGGACGCTCCGGATCAGGCAGGGCCCGGCGCCGACAAGACCGGCTTCAGGCCGTGCGGTGTTTGACGAGGTATTGCCAGGTGAAGCCCGGGAAGGCAAACACCAGCATCATGCAGGCGGTGATGGCGTAGAACTGCCAGCCCTGCGCAAACGTGCCGCCCAGGTTGGCTTCCACCGCGAAGCCGGCTGCGCCCGCCACCCCGAACCAGACGATCAGTTCGAGCAGGCGCAGCCACAGCGGCTTGCGCGCCGGCCGCAGCGGGATCACCACGAACAGGCGCTGGTTGACGAACGGCAGGTTCGCACAGACCAGTGCCAGCAGGATGACAAACCAGCCGCTCGCGGAGGCGCTCATGTTGCGAGGCGGATCAGGAGCCCAGGGTCGAGCGGATGGCCTGGTAGCACAGGTTCATCAGCGCGGCCGGGAACAGGCCCAGCAGGATCACCGCGGCGCCGTTGACGCTGAGCATCGAGCGCAGGCCGAAGGTGGCTTCCAGCTGCTCTTCGCCGGCGGGGGCATCGAAGTACATCAGCTTGACGATGCGCAGGTAGTAGAACGCGCCGATCAGCGAGAACAGCACCGCCACCACCGCCAGCCAGGTCATGCCGGCCTTGACCACCGCGTCGAGCACGGCCAGCTTGGCATAGAAGCCCACGGTCGGCGGGATGCCCGCCAGCGAGAACATCATCACCAGCATCAGGAAGGCAAACCACGGGTTGCGGCGCGACATGCCCTTCAGGTCTTCCAGGGTTTCGGCCTCGAAGCCCTTGCTGGTGCGCAGCAGGATGATGCCGAAGGTGCCCAGCGTGGTCAGCAGGTAGGTGACCGAGTAGAACATCGCCGAGCTGTAGGCATCGGCGGCGCCGTCCGCCTTGTTGGCGACCACGCCCGAGAGCAGGCCCAGCAGCACGAAACCCATGTGCGAGATGGTCGAGTACGCCAGCATCCGCTTCAGGTTGCTCTGCACGATGGCGGTCAGGTTGCCGATCGCCAGCGAGATGATCGACAGCACCACCAGCATCATCTGCCAGTCGCTGGCCAGCGGCAGCAGGCCTTCCACCAGCACGCGGATGAACAGCGCGAACGCCGCCACCTTCGGACCGCCGGCGATCAGCAGCGTCACCGCGGTCGGCGAGCCCTGGTAGATGTCCGGAATCCACATGTGGAACGGCGCGGCGCCCAGCTTGAACGACAGGCCGGCGACGATGAAGACCACGCCGAAGGCCAGCATGGTGGTGTTGATGCGCCCGGACTCGACCGCGCGGAACACCTCGCCCAGGTTCAGCGAACCGGTGGCGCCGTACATCATCGAGATGCCGTACAGCAGGAAGCCCGAGGCCAGCGCGCCCAGCACGAAGTACTTCATCGCGGATTCAGACGTCACGCGCGACTCGCGGCGCAGCGCCACCAGCGCGTACGACGACAGCGACAGCAGTTCCAGGCCCAGGTACAGGGTCAGGAAGTTGTTGCCGGTGATCATCACGATCTGGCCGCCCAGCGTGAACAGCGCCAGCATGTAGAACTCGCCGGCGAACATGTCGCGCTCGGCCAGGTAGCGGCGCGTATAGACCAGCGTGACGAACAGGCCGGCGGCGCAGAACGCCGACAGCACGTTGGCCATCGGGTCGATCACGACCAGGTTGGCGAACGCGTAGTGGGTCTCGCCGGTGGCGGCGTTCATGCCGAACCAGGCGGTCAGCACCAGCGTGGTCAGCAGCGACAGCGGATAGGCCACGCTCTGCTTGCCCTTGCCACGGGCCAGGTCGATCCAGTTGATCGCGGCGATGGCGATCGCCAGGAAAATGATCGGCGCCACGGGGGCGAGTGTCGAGGACGGTTGCATGTTGATATCTCTCCCCGATTACAGCTTCGACTGCGCCGCGTGCTGCAGCAGGTTGACCACGGACGGGTGCATCACGTCGGTAAAGGGCTTCGGGTGCAGGCCCATGTACAGCGTCATCAGGGCCAGCAGGCCGAGCATGACGAACTCACGCTTGTTCAGGTCGGCCAGTTCGCGCACATGCTGGTGCACGACGTCGCCGAAGATCACGCGCTTGACCATCCACAGCGAATAGGCGGCGCCCAGGATCAGCGCGGTGGCGGCCAGCAGGCCAATCCAGAAGTTGAACTTGACCGCGCCCAGGATCACCATGAACTCGCCGACGAAACCCGAGGTGGCCGGCAGGCCGCAGTTGGCCATGGCGAAGAACACCGACAGCGCGGCGAACTTGGGCATGGTATTGACCACGCCGCCGTAGTCGGCGATCTGGCGCGAGTGCACGCGGTCGTACAGCACGCCGATGCACAGGAACATCGCGCCCGAGATAAAGCCGTGCGAGATCATCTGCACGATGCCGCCTTCGACGCCGATGTCGCTGAAGATGAAGAAGCCCAGCGTGACGAAGCCCATGTGGGCGATCGACGAATACGCCACCAGCTTCTTCATGTCGGCCTGCACCAGCGCCACCAGGCCGATGTAGATCACCGCGATCAGCGAGATGGTGATGATGAACGGGGCCAGATAGTGGCTGGCGTCAGGCGCGATCGGCAGCGAGAAGCGCAGGAAGCCGTAGGCACCCAGCTTCAGCATGATCGCGGCCAGCACCACCGAGCCGCCGGTCGGCGCCTCGACGTGGGCGTCGGGCAGCCAGGTGTGCACCGGCCACATCGGCACCTTGACCGCGAAGGCGACGAAGAAGGCCAGGAACAGCGCGATCTGCTCGTTCATCGACAGCTTGGCCTGGTGCCATTGCAGGATGTCGAAGGTGCCGGTCTTGTTGTACAGGTACAGCAGCGCGACCAGCGTCAGCAGCGAGCCCAGCAGCGTGTACAGGAAGAACTTGAAGGCCGCGTAGACGCGGTTCGGGCCGCCCCAGACGCCGATGATGATGTACATCGGGATCAGCGTGGCCTCGAAGAACACGTAGAACAGCATGCCGTCGAGCGCGCAGAACACGCCCACCATCAGGCCCGACAGGATCAGGAACGAGGCCATGTACTCGGCCACGCGCTCGGTGATCACTTCCCAGGCCGAGATCACCACGATCACGGTGATGAAGGCGGTCAGCACCACGAACCACATCGACAGCCCGTCAACGCCCAGCAGGTAGTGGATGTTGAAGCGTTCGATCCAGCTCGCCTTCTCGACGAACTGCATCGCCGCGGTGGCGCGGTCGAAGTGGAACACCAGCGGCAGCGTGACGACGAAGCTGGCGATCGAGCCGAACAGCGACATCCAGCGCACGAAGCCGGGGCTGCGGTCCGAGCCGAAGGCCAGGATCAGCAGGCCGAAAAAGACAGGCAGCCAGATTGAGAAAGACAGAACCATTTCTATGTTTTCCTTACTTGGTGCCTATCACTTGGTGCCGATCACGCCCGTGATCGTCAGCGTCAGCAGCACCAGCATGCCGACGATCATCGCGAACGCGTAGTGGTAGATGTAGCCCGACTGCAGGTAGCGGCTGGCCGAAGCAAACGATGCCACCACGCGCGCCGCGCCGTTGACGAACAGGCCGTCGATCAGGCTCTGGTCGCCGCCCTTCCACAGGCCGGTACCGAGCAGGCGTGCGCCGCGGGCGAACACGGCCTGGTTGATGGCGTCCATGTAGTACTTGTTGTCCAGCAGCTTGTACAGGCCCGAGAAGCGATTGGCGATGGCCTCGGGGATATCCGGGCGCTTCATGTAGAAGAACCACGACAGCACCACACCGGCGATCGCCAGCCACAGCACGGGCGTGGTCAGCGAGTGCTGCGCCATCGCCACCCAGCCGTGGAAGGCTTCCTTCAGCTCGGCCATGGCGTGGTGGTTCTCGCCGACGAAGATCACGTCCTTGAAGGCGATGCCGTTCTTGAAGAAGTTGCCGAACAGCATCGGCTCGATCGCGATCGCGCCGATCACCACCGACGGGATCGCCAGCAGCACCAGCGGCAGCGTCACCACCCACGGCGACTCGTGCGGCGTCTCGCCGGCGGCCAGGCCATGGTGATGGTCGTGCGAGACTTCCTCGTCCTCGTGGTCGCCCTCATGGTGCTGGTGCGCGTGGTTCTGGCCCCAGCGCGACTTGCCATGGAACACCAGGAAGTACATGCGGAACGAGTAGAACGCGGTGACGAACACGCCCGCCAGCACGGCGAAGTAGGCAAAGCCCGAACCGGCGATATGCGACTCGGCCACGGCCTCGATGATCGAGTCCTTGGAGTAGAAGCCCGCGAAGAACGGCGTGCCGATCAGCGCCAGCGAACCCACCAGCGAGGTGATCCAGGTGATCGGCATGTACTTGCGCAGGCCGCCCATGTTGCGGATGTCCTGGTCGTGGTGCATGCCGATGATGACCGAGCCCGCGCCCAGGAACAGCAGTGCCTTGAAGAACGCGTGGGTCATCAGGTGGAACACCGCCACCGAGTAGGCCGAGGCGCCCAGCGCCACGGTCATGTAGCCCAGCTGCGACAGCGTCGAGTACGCGACCACGCGCTTGATGTCGTTCTGGATGATGCCCAGGAAGCCCATGAACAGCGCCGTGATGGCGCCGATCACCAGCACGAACGACAGCGCGGTGTCCGACAGCTCGAACAGCGGCGACATGCGCGCGACCATGAAGATGCCGGCGGTCACCATGGTGGCCGCGTGGATCAGTGCCGAAATCGGGGTCGGGCCTTCCATCGAGTCAGGCAGCCACACGTGCAGCGGGAACTGCGCCGACTTGCCCATCGCGCCGATGAACAGGCAGATGCACGCCACGGTGATCATCATCCAGTCGGTGCCCGGGAAAACCACGGTAGCCAGCTGGTCGCGCGCGGCGAATACTTCGGTGTAGTTCATGCTGCCGGCGTAGGCCAGCAGCAGGCCGATGCCGAGGATGAAGCCGAAATCGCCGACGCGGTTGACCAGGAACGCCTTCATATTGGCGAAGATCGCCGTCGGGCGGGTGTACCAGAAGCCGATCAGCAGGTACGACACCAGGCCCACCGCTTCCCAGCCGAAGAACAGCTGCAGGAAGTTGTTGCTCATCACCAGCATCAGCATCGAGAAGGTGAACAGCGAGATGTACGCGAAGAAGCGGTTGTAGCCGGGGTCCCCGTCCATGTAGCCGACGGTGTAGATATGCACCATCAGCGAGACGAAGGTCACCACGACCATCATCATCGCGGTCAGCGAGTCGACCAGGAAGCCGACCTCCATCTTCAGGCTGCCGATGGCCATCCACTCGTAGACGGTGCCGTTGTAGCCCGCGCCGTTCATCACGTCGAGCAGCACCATCACCGACAGCACGCAGGCAATGGCCACGCCGAGGATGGTCGAGCTGTGGGCCACGATCCGGCCGCCGCGCGACTCCGAGGAAAACAGGCCAAAGAACTTGGTACCGAACAGGCCGGCGATCGCGGAGCCGACTAGCGGCGCCAGCGGGATCGCAAGCAGCAGGTTGGGGTTGAGCGTGGTTGCCATAGGACGCTTAGTGGTGTGCGGTCGGTGAGTCTTGGGTATCTGCGTGGTGCGCCACGGCTCAGCCCTTGAGGGTGTCCAGGTCGTCCACGTTGATCGTATCCAGGTTGCGGAACAGCACAACCAGGATGGCGAGACCGATTGCCGACTCGGCGGCGGCCACCGTGAGGATGAAGAAAACGAAAACCTGTCCTGCCAGGTCGCCCAGGTAATGCGAGAAGGCGACGAAGTTGATGTTGACCGCGAGCAGCATCAGTTCGAGCGCCATCAGCAGCACGATCACGTTCTTGCGGTTCAGGAAGATGCCGACGATGCTGATCGCAAACAGGATCGCACCGAGCACGAGGAAATGAGCGAGAGAGAGCACAGCGATTTCTCCGGGCTTTAGTTCTTATTGGCGGCAGCCGCGGCTTCCGTCTGCTGGGTCGGGTCTTCGGCGGTCATCGGCACCAGGCGCACGCGCTCGTCGCGGCGGGTGCGCAGCTGCGCCGACACGTCCTGGGCCTTGACGTCCTTGCGGCGGCGCAGCGTCAGCGCGACGGCGGCGATGATCGCCACCAGCAGGATGATGCCGGCCACTTCGAAGGCGTAGATGTAGTCGGTGTAGATCAGCTTGCCCAGCGCCGCGGTGTTCGTGTAGCCAGGCTCCTGCGAGCCGCCCGGTGCCACCGGCGTGGTGGTGCCGATGAAGTTGCGCACCAGCACGATCGCCATCTCGGCGATGATCAGCGCGCCGACGATCGAGGCCATCGGCACGTAGGTCCAGAAATCACGGCGCAGGTGCTCGATGTCGATATCGATCATCATCACCACGAACAGGAACAGCACCATCACCGCGCCGACATAGACCAGCACCAGCAGGATGGCGAGGAATTCCGCCTGCAGCAGCATCCAGATCGCCGCGGCCGTGAAGAACGACAGCACGAGGAACAGTGCGGAGTGCACCGGGTTCTTCGCGGTGATGACTTTCAGTGCGGAGAGCACCAGCACCAGCGCAAAGACGTAGAAGATGGTGGTCGTGAGTTCCATGGTCCCTATCGGATCCTCTCTGGGCCGTCCGGCACAAGCCAACCCCTCGGGTGGCCCGCTCCTGCGGCATCCTTGCATTGGCCCCTTGCATTGCAGGGGCCGCATTTCGATTCGGTGGCGGCGGCTGCCAGGTCTGCTGCTTGCGGCAGCCGCCAACCGGCGTTACGTCTGCGGCCGGGACTTCCGGCCGTCATCCGGCTTAGCGGTACTTCGCGTCGGCCGCCTTGGCCGCGGCGATCTGCGGCTCGTAGCGGTCGCCCACGGCCAGCAGCATGTCCTTGGTGAAGTACAGGTCGCCGCGCTTTTCGCCGTGGTATTCCAGGATCTGCGTCTCGACGATGGCGTCGACCGGGCAGGCCTCTTCGCAGAAGCCGCAGAAGATGCACTTGGTCAGATCGATGTCATAGCGCGTGGTGCGGCGCGTGCCGTCGGCGCGCGCGTCGGACTCGATCGTGATGGCCAGCGCCGGGCACACCGCCTCGCACAGCTTGCAGGCGATGCAGCGCTCTTCCCCGTTGGGGTAGCGGCGCAGCGCGTGCAGGCCACGGAAGCGCGGCGAGATCGGCGTTTTCTCTTCCGGGAACTGGACGGTGACCTTGCGCGCGAAGAGATAGCGGCCGGTCAGCGCCATGCCCTTGAAGAGTTCCTTCAGGAGCAGGCTGTTGAAGAAGTCCTTGATGGCGAGCAGCATGACGATTGCTTCCTAGTATTTCCACGCGGTGCGCGCTGCCACCTTGCAGCGCCGCACCGTCGTTTGGCTGTTCAGTGCCAGATGTTCCACGGCGACTTGATCCAGATCGCCACGATGATCAGCCATGCCACGGTCAGCGGAATGAAGACCTTCCAGCCCAGGCGCATGATCTGGTCATAGCGGTAGCGCGGGAACGAGGCACGGATCCAGATAAAGACCGACAGCAGCAGGAATACCTTGATCAGCAGCCAGAAGAAGCCCGGGACCGCGTTGGTGACCACGCTCGAGAACGGAGGCGCCCAGCCGCCCAGGAACATCAGCGCGGTCATCGTCGAGATGATGATCATGTTGATGTACTCGGCCAGGAAGAACAGCGCGAACGCCATGCCCGAGTATTCGATCATGTGGCCGGCCACGATTTCCGACTCGCCTTCGACCACGTCGAACGGGTGGCGGTTGGTTTCGGCCACGCCCGAGATGAAGTAGACGCCGAACATCGGCAGCAGCGGCAGCCAGTTCCACGACAGGATGTTGATGCCCATGTCGGCGAAGTAGCCGGTGTTCTGGCCGTTGACGATGGCCGACAGGTTCAGGCTGCCGGCAACCATCAGCACCGTCACCAGCGCGAAGCCCATGGCGATTTCGTACGACACCATCTGTGCCGCGGCACGCATGGCGCCGATGAAGGCGTACTTGGAGTTCGAGGCCCAGCCGGCCAGGATCACGCCGTAGACGCCGACCGAGCTGATCGCCATCACGTACAGCAGGCCGGCGTTGACGTCGGCCATCACCACTTCAGCCTGGAACGGAATCACCGCCCAGACTGCGACAGCAGGCATCAGCACCATCAGCGGCGCGATCAGGTACATGCCGCGGCTGACCTGCGTCGGCATCATGACTTCCTTGAGCAGCAGCTTCAGCACGTCGGCGATCGGCTGCAGCAGGCCGAGCGGGCCGACGCGGTTCGGGCCCAGACGCACGTGCATCCAGCCGATCAGCTTGCGCTCCCACAGGATCAGGTAAGCCACGCACAGCAGCAGGGGCACCACGATCAGCACGGCGCGGATCAGGATCCACAGCGGCGTCCAGTACGCGCCCAGTACGCCCTGCCCTTGCGAGGTAATCCAGTCAATCATGTCTTTTCTCGCTCTTGTTCTTACGCCGTGGCCATGGCGCCGGTAGCCGGTGCCAGGTCGATGGCCTTCTCAACGGTGACCGTGCCGAACATGCCGCCCAGGCCCATGGCCGCCGGCGTTGCCGCCGGCACGCGCACGGTGTTGGCCGGCAGCGTGGCTTCCAGCACGGCCGGCAGCACCACGCTGCCCTGGCCTTGCGTGACGCGGACCGGGTCGCCCGACTGGATGCCCAGGCGCGCAAACAGGTCGGCCGGCAGCGCGATCTGCATGGCGCGGCGCGCGGCGGCGGTCAGCTGCAGCGAGTCGGCGCGGCGCACGATCGGGTCGGCGTGGTAGATCGGCACGTCGGCGATGCGTTCGATGCCGTTGGCGGCAGCGGCGGCAACGCGGATCGACGCGTCGGTGGCGTTGTTCAGCTGTGCCTCGACCGATGCCGACAGCACTTCGGCGCGGACCGACTCGGCGGTTTCGTAGTCGAAGCCGGCGACGTCCAGCAGGTTGCCCAGCACGCGCAGCACCTTCCAGCCCGGACGCGATTCGCCGAGTGCGCGGACCACGCCGTTGAAGCTCTGTGCCTTGCCTTCGCAGTTGACGAAGGTGCCGGAGGTTTCCGTGAACGGCGCCACCGGCAGGATCACGTCGGCGTACTGCATGGCCGCTTCCGAACGGAACGGCGACAGCACCACCACCGTGCTGGCCTGCGACAGCGCGGCCAGGGCCTTGCCCGGATCGGCGGTGTCGAATTCCGGCTCGGTGTTCAGCAGGATGTAGGCCTTGCGCGGCGCGTCCAGCATCGCCTGCGCGTTGGCACCGCCTTGCTGCGGCAGCGCGCCGGCGATGTAGCCGCCGACGGTGTTGGCCGCTTCGGTCAGGAAGCCCAGCGTGGCGCCGGTTTCGGTGGCGATCCACTGTGCCAGCGCGTGCAGCGCCGAGAACTGCGGATGACGCACGGCCTCGTTGCCGAGGAACACGGCACGGCGCTCGCCCGACAGCAGCGCTTCGGCGGCCTTGGCGGCAACGTCGCCACCGTCGAAGCCTTCGGTGCCGGCCGGGGCGGCAACGCCCTTGGCCGCGGCCACGGCACGGGCCACGCCGGCCAGCGCGGCGGTCCAGCCCGACGGGGCCACGTCGATACGGGTGGCGGGCATCAGCAGGTCTTCACCGCCGGCACCCAGCACGGTCACGCGGGCGCCCTTCTTGGTCGCCTGGCGCAGGCGCGAGGCCAGCAGCGGATGGTCCTTGCGCAGCGACGAGCCGATCACCAGCGCGCGTTGCAGCGTGGTCACGTCGGCCACCGGCATGCCCAGCCAGGGCGCGCCCTTCAGCGCGGCCGAGAAGTCGGACTGGCGCAGGCGGAAGTCGACGTTGTCGCTGCCCAGGCCACGCATCAGCTTGCCCAGCAGGAACAGCTCTTCCAGCGTGCTGTGCGGGCTGGCCAGCGCGGCGATCTGGTCGGCGCCGTGTTCGCGCTTGATGCCGGCCAGGCCATTGGCGACGTATTCGAGCGCGGTCTGCCAGTCGGTTTCCATCCATTCGCCGCCCTGCTTCAGCAGCGGGCGGGTCAGGCGGTCGGCGCTGTTCAGGCCTTCATACGAGAAGCGGTCCTTGTCGGAAATCCAGCACTCGTTGATGTCTTCGTTTTCGAGCGGCAGCACGCGCATCACGCGCTGGTTCTTGGTCTGCACGACCAGGTTGGCGCCCAGGCCGTCGTGCGGCGACACCGACTTGCGGCGCGCCAGTTCCCAGGTACGGGCCGAATAGCGGAACGGCTTGCTGGTCAGCGCGCCGACCGGGCACAGGTCGATCATGTTGCCCGACAGTTCCGAGTCGACGGTCTTGCCGACGAAGGTGGTGATCTCCGAATGCTCGCCGCGGTTGAGCATGCCCAGCTCCATCACGCCGGCCACTTCCTGGCCGAAGCGCACGCAGCGGGTGCAGTGGATGCAGCGGGTCATCTCTTCCATGGAGATCAGCGGGCCCACGTTCTTGTGGAACACCACGCGCTTTTCTTCCTTGTAGCGCGACTCCGAGGCACCGTAGCCCACGGCCAGGTCCTGCAGCTGGCACTCGCCGCCCTGATCGCAGATCGGGCAATCCAGCGGGTGGTTGATCAGCAGGAATTCCATCACGGACTTCTGCGCCTTGACTGCCTTCTCCGAATTGGTGAAGACCTTCATGCCGGGGGTCACCGGCGTGGCGCAGGCAGGCAGCGCCTTCGGGGCCTTCTCGACCTCGACCAGGCACATGCGGCAGTTGGCCGCGATGGACAGTTTGCGGTGGTAGCAGAAGTGCGGGATGTAGGTGCCCAGCTTGCGGGCGGCTTCCATCACCAGGCTGCCCTCAGCAACCTCAACCTTCTTGCCGTCGATCTCTAGTTCAACCATGTTCTGCCACGCTTAGATGTAGGCCGGAACCATGCACTGCTTGTGTTCGACGTGATATTCGAACTCTTTCCAGTAGTGCTTGAGCATGCCGCGGACCGGCATCGCCGCGGCATCGCCGAGCGCGCAGATGGTGCGGCCCATGATGTTTTCCGCGACGTTGTTGAGCAGGTCCAGGTCTTCCTGGCGCCCTTCTCCGTGTTCGATGCGATTGACCATGCGGTACAGCCAGCCGGTGCCTTCGCGGCACGGCGTGCACTGGCCGCACGATTCCTCAAAGTAGAAGTACGACAGGCGCAGCAGCGAGCGGACCATGCAGCGCGTCTCGTCCATCACGATCACCGCGCCCGAGCCCAGCATCGAGCCGGCCTTGGCGATCGAGTCGTAGTCCATGTCGGACGCCATCATCAGGTCGCCCGGCACCACTGGCGCCGACGAGCCGCCCGGGATCACCGCCTTGATGCGCTTGCCGCCGCGCATGCCGCCGGCCAGTTCCAGCAGCTTGGCGAACGGCGTGCCCAGCGGGATCTCGTAGTTGCCGGGACGCTCGACGTCGCCCGAGATCGAGAAGATCTTGGTGCCGCCGTTGTTCGGCTTGCCCATCTTCAGGTAATTCTCGGGGCCGACCGCCAGCAGGAACGGCACCGCGGCGAAGGTCTCGGTGTTGTTGATGGTGGTCGGCTTGCCGTACAGGCCGAAGCTGGCCGGGAACGGCGGCTTGAAGCGCGGCTGGCCCTTCTTGCCTTCCAGCGATTCCAGCAGCGCGGTTTCCTCGCCGCAGATGTAGGCGCCGTAGCCGTGGTGGGCGTGCAGCTGGAAGCTGAAGCCCGAGCCCAGGATGTTGTCGCCGAGGAAGCCCGCGGCACGCGCTTCTTCGAGGGCTTCCTCGAAGATCTTGTATTCGTTCCAGATCTCGCCGTGGATGTAGTTGTAGCCCACGGTGATGCCCATCGCGTACGCGCCGATGGCCATGCCCTCGATCAGCGAGTGCGGGTTGTAGCGGATGATGTCGCGGTCCTTGAACGTGCCAGGCTCGCCTTCATCGGTATTGCAGACCAGGTATTTCTGACCCGGGAAGGTGCGCGGCATGAAGCTCCACTTCAGGCCGGTCGGGAAGCCCGCGCCGCCGCGGCCGCGCAGGCCCGAGGCCTTGACGTCGGCGATCACCTGCTCGGGCGGGATCTTCTCGGTCAGGATGCGCTTCAGTTGCTGGTAGCCGCCACGCTTGACGTAGTCTTCCAGGTGCCAGTTCTTGCCGTCCAGGCCGGCCAGGATCAGCGGCTGGATATGGCGGTCGTGCAGACAGGTCATGTTACTTGCCCCCCTTGGCAGCCTCGGCCTTGAGCTCTTCGACCAGGGCGTCGAGCTTGTCGTCGCTCATCCAGCTGCACATGCGGGTGTTGTTGACGATCATCACCGGGGCGTCGCCGCAGGCGCCCATGCACTCGCCTTCCTTCAGCGTGAAGCAGCCGTCCGCGGTGGTTTCGTTGTAGTCGATGCCGAGCTTGCGCTTCAGGTAATCGCCAGCCCGCTCGCCGCCCGACAGGGCGCACGGCAGGTTGGTGCAGACGGTGAGCTTGTACTTGCCCACCGGCTTGGTGTCGTACATGTTGTAGAAGGTCGCCACCTCTTCCACCCACACGGGCGGCATCTCGAGGTAGTTGGCGACGAACTGCATGACTTCGGGGGAAACCCAGCCCACCTCGCCCTGCGCCACGGCAAGCGCCGCCATCACAGCCGACTGCTTCTGGTCGGCCGGATACTTCGCGATCGCGCGATCGATTTCCTTGAGAGCTTCTGCTGATAGCATGGTCATTGCAGTAAAACGCCGGAGACAGCGCCACCGGGCGTCTCTCCGCAGGTTTGCAGCCGTCGCTGCCGTTCCGCCGGCGGGCCTGAGGCCGTGCCGGTCCGCCGCGGGTCTTCCGGGCCGCTCCGCCCGGCGGAGCCCCTCGGAAAGCGCCCGGATCGTCGTCCGGGCCGGCGGTCCGTGATTAGCGGTCGATCTCGCCGAAGACGATGTCTTGCGTGCCGATGATCGTTACCGCGTCAGCAATCATGTGTCCCTTGGCCATTTCGTCCAGCGCGGCCAGGTGGGCAAAGCCGGGGGCACGGATCTTCAGGCGGTACGGCTTGTTCGCGCCGTCCGAGATCGCGTAGATGCCGAACTCGCCCTTGGGGTGTTCCACCGCCGCGTACGCCTCGCCTTCGGGCACGTGGATGCCTTCGGTGAAGAGCTTGAAGTGGTGGATCAGTTCTTCCATGTTGGACTTCATGTCCACGCGCGAGGGCGGCGCCACCTTGTGGTTCTCGGTGATCACCGGGCCCGGGTTGCGGCGCAGCCAGTCCACGCACTGCCGGATGATGCGGTTGGACTGGCGCATCTCTTCCACGCGCACCAGGTAGCGCGCGTAGCAGTCGCCGCCCACGCCCACCGGCACGTCGAAGTCCAGCTTGTCGTACACCTCGTAGGGCTGCTTCTTGCGCAGGTCCCACTCGATGCCCGAGCCGCGCAGCATCGGACCGGTAAAGCCCATCTGCAGCGCGCGCTCCGGGCTGACCACGCCGATGTCCACCAGGCGCTGCTTCCAGATCCGGTTGTCGGTCAGCAGCGTCTCGTATTCGTCGACGTACTTCGGGAACCGGTTGGTGAAGTCCTCGATGAAATCCAGCAGCGAGCCCGAACGCGCTTCGTTCATGGCCTTGATGGCGCGCTCGTTGTGTACCTTGGACGCGCGATATTGCGGCATCGTGTCAGGCAGGTCGCGGTACACGCCGCCCGGACGGTAGTAGGCCGCGTGCATGCGCGCGCCCGACACCGCCTCGTACATGTCGAACAGGTCTTCGCGCTCGCGGAAGGCGTACAGGAACACCGCCATCGCGCCCACATCGAGAGCGTGCGCACCGATCCACATCAGGTGGTTCATGATGCGGGTGATCTCGTCGAACATCACGCGGATGTACTGCGCGCGCACCGGCACCTCGAGGCCCAGCAGGCGCTCGATCGCCATCACGTAGGCGTGCTCGTTGACCATCATCGACACGTAGTCGAGGCGGTCCATGTACGGCACGCTCTGGATCCAGGTCTTCTGCTCGGCCAGCTTCTCGGTGGCACGGTGCAGCAGGCCGATATGCGGATCGGCGCGCTGGATGACTTCGCCGTCCAGTTCCAGCACCAGGCGCAGCACGCCGTGCGCGGCCGGGTGCTGCGGGCCGAAGTTCAGGGTGTAATTCTTGATGTCTGCCATGACGCGTTCTCAGTACTCCACGCCGCCGTACTTGTCCTCGCGGATCACGCGCGGCGTGAGTTCGCGCGGCTCGATCGTGACCGGCTGGTAGATGACCCGTTTCTGGTCGGGGTCGTAGCGCATCTCGACGAAGCCGGAAACCGGGAAGTCCTTGCGGAACGGGTGGCCGACGAAACCGTAGTCGGTCAGGATGCGGCGCAGGTCCGGGTGGCCGTCGAACACGATGCCGTAGAAATCGAAGGCTTCGCGCTCGAACCAGTTGACCGAGTTCCACACGTCGATCAGGCTGGCCACCACCGGGAAATCGTCATCCAGGGCGAACACGCGCAGTCGCAGGCGCCAGTTGTGGGTGATCGACAGCAGGTGCGAGACGGCGGCAAAGCGCGGGCCGTCCCAGGCGCCGTCGCCGAATTCGGAATAGTCCACGCCGCACAGGTCGATCAGCTGCTCGAAGCGCAGCGAGGGTTCGTCGCGCAGGATGCGGGCAGCTTCGAGGTAGTCTTCGGCCTTGACGACCAGCGTCAGTTCGCCGGTCGCCTCGATCAGTTTCTGCACGCGCTTGCCGAGAGCCTTCTCGAGCGCGGCCTTCAGGGTGTCGAGCTTCGCCATTTCAGCCCTTGCGCGCGATGGTGTTGGTACGCTTGATCTTGTTCTGCAGCTGGATCACGCCGTAGATCAGCGCCTCGGCCGTCGGCGGGCAGCCAGGCACGTAGATGTCCACCGGCACGATCCGGTCGCAGCCACGCACCACCGAGTACGAATAGTGGTAGTAGCCGCCGCCGTTGGCGCACGAGCCCATCGAGATCACCCAGCGCGGTTCCGCCATCTGGTCGTAGACCTTGCGCAGCGCGGGGGCCATCTTGTTGCACAGCGTGCCGGCCACGATCATCACGTCCGACTGGCGCGGCGACGGGCGGAACACCACGCCGAAGCGGTCCAGGTCGTAGCGCGCCGCGCCGGCATGCATCATTTCCACGGCACAGCAGGCCAGGCCGAAGGTCATCGGCCACAGCGACCCGGTGCGGGTCCAGTTGATCAGCTTGTCAGCGGTAGTCGTGACGAAGCCTTCGTTGAGAACGCCTTCGATTGCCATTTCACATCACTCCCAATCGAGCGCGCCCTTTTTCCAGATGTAGACGAAGCCCACGATGAATTCCAGCAGAAACACGCCCATGGCGATGAAACCCGGCCAGCCGATATCCCTCAGGGCAACACCCCAGGGAAAGAGGAAGGCGGTTTCGAGATCGAACAGGATAAACAGGATGGCGATGAGGTAATAGCGCACGTCGAACTTCATGCGCGCGTCCTCGAACGCTTCGAAGCCGCACTCGTACGGAGACAGCTTCGCGGGATCGGGCTTGTTCGGACCGAGGATCCGACCGATCGACATCAGTGCCACGCCAAGCACGACACCGAAGATGATGAAGATGAGAACGGGGAAGTAGGCTTCGAGATTCAAGGTACGGCCAGCCTTATCTGGAATGTTGTCAACAGCACCAGCTGAAGCGGCGTCCTGTTGCCCACCCCAGGCGCTAAGCCACGAGAATCATGGCGCGCCGCCTTGCGGACTGCCGGAGCCCCATGCGCGGGTGCATTGCCCGGCCAGGGACTCCGATCAAGTTGTTTGGTGCCGACGGCGAGACTCGAACTCGCACAGCTTTCGCCACTACCCCCTCAAGATAGCGTGTCTACCAATTTCACCACGTCGGCTGGGGGAGAAACAATATTGCCTGGCGCCGGGTTTTCAGGCCCTTCAGGTCCGTTGCAGAGGCTTTCGTCTTTGCGCGGAACCCCTCGCTGGGGAATCGTTTCAAGCCTTGCATTCTAACCCAAATTTCTTGCTTTGTTCAACGCACAACTGCAAAAAAACTCAGGAATCCGCCGCAAGGCAAACGGATTATTTCGGTACTGCAGGGGCTGCCGGCGCCGAGGCGTCCGCGGCGGCGGCCGGGGCTGCGGCGGCTGCCGAGGCACCGGCCACGGCGGGTGCCGAGGCCGGCGCCGCACCCATCACGCCCAGCGAGGCGGCGGGCTTGTAATTGCCCAGCAGCGTCAGCGCCAGCGTGCAGACGAAGAACAGCGTGGCCAGCACGGCGGTGGTGCGCGACAGGAAGTTTGCCGAGCCGGTGGCGCCGAACAGGCTGCCGGAGGCGCCCGAGCCGAAGGCCGCGCCCACATCGGCGCCCTTGCCATGCTGGATCAGCACCAGGCCGATTACGCCCAGCGCCGACAACACCTGCAGCACCACCAACAAAGTCTTGAAGATTGCCATTTGATTTAAATAAGCTTACTTGCCTGATCGGTCGATCGGAACGGCCGGCATTCAGGCGTTGCCGATCGCGAGAAAATCTTCCGACTTGAGCGAGGCGCCGCCAATCAGGCCCCCGTCGATATCGGTCATCGAAAACAGTTCGGCCGCATTGTCGGGCTTGACGCTGCCGCCGTACAGGATTGCCATGCGCTCGGCCACGCCCGCGTCGCGCGCGGCCACCTGGCCGCGCAGGAAGGCATGCACCGCCTGCGCCTGCGCGCTGGTGGCGGTCTTGCCGGTGCCAATGGCCCACACCGGCTCATAGGCCAGCACCACGCGACCCAGCTGCTCCACCGTCAGCGCTTCCAGCACCGCCTGCAGCTGCCGGCCGACCACGGCCTCGGTCTCGCCCGCCTCGCGCTGGGCCAGGGTCTCGCCCACGCACACCACCGGGACGATGCCGAACTCGAGTGCCCGCAGCGCCTTGGCGGCGACGGCCTGGTCGGTCTCGCCATGGTAGGTGCGGCGCTCGGAGTGGCCGACCAGCACATAGGTGCAGCCGAACTCGCCCAGCATGGATGCCGCGACTTCGCCGGTGAAGGCGCCGCGCGCCTCCGCGGACACGTCCTGTGCACCCCATGCCACTTTGGAGCCATTCAGCAGCGCCTGGCATTGTGCAAGATAGGGGAACGGCGCGCAGACCGCCAGCGTCGCGCCGGTCACACCGGCGCCAGCCTGGATGCCTTCCAGCAGTGCCGCGTTGGCAGCCAGGCTGCCGTGCATCTTCCAATTGCCGATGACGAGCTTTTGTCTCACGAGGTGCCCCTCCCAAATCAAACCCGCTATTGTAGCGTGTGGCAGGGGCAAGGCGCTACGCCCGCCGATTTACCAGGTCAGCACGATCTTGCCGATATGCTCGCTCGACTCCATCAGCCGGTGCGCGTCGGCCGCCTGCGCGGCCGGGAACACCTGGTGGATCACCGGCTTGATCTTGCCGGCCGCCAGCAGCGGCCACACCTGCTCGTGCAGCGCCGCGGCGATCTTGCCCTTGAACGACGCCGGGCGCGGGCGCAGCGTCGAGCCGGTCACGGTGATGCGCCGGCGCAGGATGTCGCCCAGCGGGATCTCGGCCTTGGCGCCGCCCAGCAGCGCGATGATGACGATGCGGCCATCGTCGGCGATGCACTTGAGCTCGCGCGCCAGGTAGGGGCCGGCGACCATGTCGAGGATCACGTCGACGCCCTTGCCGCCGGTCAGCGCCGCCACTTCGGCAACGAAGTCCTGGGTCTTGTAGTTGATGGCGCGGTCGGCGCCGAGGTCTTCGCAGGCCTTGCATTTTTCATCGGTGCCGGCGGTGACGAATACCTTGTAGCCGAGCGCCTTGGCGATCTGGATCGCAGTGGTGCCGATGCCGCTGGAACCGCCCTGGATCAGCAGCGTTTCGTCCTTGCCGCGCGGCCCCTGGCCCAGGTAGCCGCGGTCGAACACATTGCTCCACACCGTGAAGAAGGTTTCCGGCAGCGCCGCGGCCTCGATGTCGCTGAGGCCGTCCGGAGCCGGCAATACCTGCGCCAGCGGCGCAGTGCACAGCTGCGCGTAGCCGCCGCCCTGCACCAGCGCGCAGACGCGGTCGCCCACCTTGAGACCGAAGCGGTTGTCGGCATGCGCCAGGTCGCCGCCGACCACCACGCCCGCCACTTCCAGGCCAGGCAGGTCCGATGCGCCGGGCGGCACCGGATAGTTGCCGGTGCGCTGGAACACGTCCGGCCGGTTCACGCCGGCGGCCGCCACGCGGATCAGCACCTCGCCCGCGGCGGGCACCGGATCGGGCCGCTCGGTCAGCTGGAGGACTTCGGGGGCACCGTATTCGCGGATCTCGATGGCTTGCATGCTTGTTTGCTCCTTGTCTTTTGCTCGGTGTGAGCCTTGGCTCGATGGGTTGCCGCAGTGTAAACAAAAAAACGGCCGGGCATCGCCCGGCCGTTTTTCCGCGGCGCCGCCTTCCGGCGGCGCCGCTGGGACACGCTGTCCCGCTTATTGCTGCTGTTCCGAGCCGCCGGCCGGTGCCGCCGGGGCAGCGCCTTCGCCAGCGTTGATCGGGCTGATGCTGCCGCCCTCTTCGGCCAGCGCGGCCTTCAGCGACAGGCGCAGGCGGCCCTTCTCGTCGGCCTGGATCAGCTTGACGCGGACCTGCTGGCCTTCCTTCAGCCAGTCCTTGATGTCCTTGACACGCTCGTTGACGATTTCCGAGATGTGCAGCAGGCCATCCTTGCCCGGCAGGATGTTGACGATGGCGCCGAAGTCCAGCAGCTTCAGCACGGTACCGGCGTAGATCTTGCCCACTTCGGCTTCCGCGGTGATGCCCTCGATGCGGCGCTTGGCTTCGGCCATGCCTTCGGTCGAGGTCGAGGCGATGGTGATGGTGCCGTCTTCCTGGATGTCGATGGTGGTGCCGGTTTCCTTGGTCAGCGCCTGGATGGTCGAGCCGCCCTTGCCGATCACTTCGCGGATCTTGTCCGGATGGATCTTCATGGTGATCATGCGCGGCGCGTGCGCCGACAGCTCGGTGCGGGCGTGACCCATCGCTTCCTGCATGTTCGACAGGATATGCAGGCGGCCTTCCTTGGCCTGCGCCAGCGCGACCTGCATGATCTCCTTGGTGATGCCCTGGACCTTGATGTCCATCTGCAGCGCGGTGATGCCGTTATCGGTACCCGCCACCTTGAAGTCCATGTCGCCCAGGTGATCTTCATCGCCCAGGATGTCGGTCAGCACCGCGAACTTGTTGCCTTCCAGGATCAGGCCCATGGCCACGCCGGCCACGTGCGCCTTGACCGGAACGCCGGCGTCCATCAGTGCCAGGCAGCCGCCGCACACCGAAGCCATCGACGACGAACCGTTGGACTCGGTGATTTCCGACACCAGGCGGATGGTGTAGGCAAATTCATCTTCCTTCGGCAGCACCGGGATCAGTGCGCGCTTGGCCAGGCGGCCGTGGCCGATTTCGCGGCGCTTGGGGCTGCCCACGCGGCCGGTTTCACCGGTGGCGAACGGGGGCATGTTGTAGTGGAGCATGAAGCGGTCGCGGTACTCGCCGGCGAGCGCGTCGATGATCTGCTCGTCGCTCTTGGTGCCCAGCGTGGCCACCACCAGCGCCTGGGTCTCGCCGCGGGTGAACAGCGCCGAGCCGTGCGCGCGCGGCAGCACCGACGAACGGATCTCGATCGGGCGCACGGTGCGGGTGTCGCGGCCGTCGATGCGCGGCTCGCCGTTCAGGATCTGGCCGCGCACGATCTTGGCTTCCAGGTCGAACATGATATTGCCGACTTCCACCTTGTCGGCTTCGACGCCGGCCTCGGCCAGCGCGGCGGCCACGTTGGCCGACACTTCCTTCAGCTTCTGGCTGCGCGCCGACTTCTGGCGCAGCTGATAGGCTTCCTGCAGCAGCGGCAGCGCGACGTCGGTGACCTTGGCGATCAGCGGCTCGTTCTTGGCCGCCGGGGCCCAGTCCCACTCCGGCTTGCCGCCTTCGCGCACCAGTTCATGGATGGCGTTGATGGCGGTCTGCATCTGCTCGTGGCCATAGACCACGGCGCCCAGCATCACGTCTTCGGACAGCTGGTTGGCTTCCGATTCGACCATCAGCACGGCGCGCTCGGTGCCGGCGACCACCAGGTCCAGGTCCGAGGTGGCGATCTGCGAGCGGGTCGGGTTAAGCAGGTACTGGCCATCCTTGTAGCCCACGCGCGCGGCCCCCACCGGGCCGTTGAACGGGATGCCCGACACGGCCAGCGCGGCCGAGGCACCGATCAGCGCGGGGATGTCGGCGGGGACTTCCGGGTTCAGCGAGACCACGTGCACGACCACCTGCACGTCGTTGTAGAAGCCTTCCGGGAACAGCGGACGCAGCGGACGGTCGATCAGGCGCGAGGTCAGGGTCTCGTTTTCAGACGGACGGCCTTCGCGCTTGAAGAAGCCGCCGGGGATCTTGCCGGCGGCGTAGGTCTTCTCGATGTAGTCGACGGTCAGCGGGAAGAAGTCCTGGCCCGGCTTCGGGCTCTTGGCGGCGACCACGGTCGCCAGCACCACGGTGTCTTCCACATCGACCAGCACGGCACCGCCGGCCTGGCGGGCGATTTCGCCGGTTTCCATGCGGACCGTGTGCTGGCCCCACTGGAATTCCTTGACGACCTTGTTGAACATGGACATGTGCATTCCTTGACTTGCGTGCTGGCCGCGCGATCTACGCAATGACACGCGCGCGGCCGGCGACGCCTGCGTTCTCAGCCGCAGGCAAACTGCCGGGTTGCCGGTCGCGGTCGCAGGGAAGTGCTATGCCATTCCAGCGCGGCACCGGCATCGCCGATGCCGTGCTGGAATGACACAAAGCCCTGTTTCCTTGCCCGATCCCGGGTGTTGGATAAAAAAGAACAACTTACTCCGTTGCGCGGCTTGCCGCAACGGCGCCCGCGCCATCGACATGGCCCGGGGGGCGTGAAGCGAAAATCACTCCATATACAGCCCGCACCCTGGCGGCATGGATTCTTCCCCGCCAGAAATGCAAAATGCCTGCCCAGCAGTGCTGAAGCAGGCATCGAGGCCTCACGCGAAACCGTGCAAACCCTGGAATCGCGCTGCCATCGGACGCAACCTTACTTGCGCAGACCCAGCTTTTCGATCAGGGCGCGGTAACGGTCGGCATCGTTGGACTTGAGGTAGTCCAGCAGGCGGCGACGACGGCTCACCATGCGCAGCAGGCCGCGGCGGCTGTGGTGATCCTTCATGTTGGCCTTGAAGTGCGGGGTCAGTTCGTTGATGCGGGTGGTCAGCAGGGCCACTTGCACTTCGGGGCTGCCAGTGTCGTTGGCGCCACGTGCGAACTGCTTGATGACTTCGGACTTGTTGATATCGGCGACTGCCATGATGATTTCCTTTCACTTGCGAACGCCACAGCGCGGGATGCGCCGCATGCGTCGTGCCATGTAATTGACTGGCTATTGCCGCCACCGGACCGGGGCCAGGTAACGACAGCCGCGGATTATAGCCGAAAAGCCGGTGCAGGAGTACCCGGCGCCGCGCCGCTCACGGTCGTTCCATCCTGCAGGTGGTCGGCAGCGTGGTCTGCGCGGCCTTGAGCTTGCGCACCGTGCGGAAGCCATAGCCCGAGCCCTCGTTGTCGAAGCGCACCGCGCCGCCCTGGCGCTCCATCACCGACACGTACAGCGGCTGCAGCACCTGGTGGTCGTCGGCCCGGACCGTGGCTTCGTGGAAGTCGTTGACGTAGCGCATGTGCTCCAGCGCGCGCGCCACCCTGACCGCGTCGGTGGAGCCCGCCTGCGTGATCGCGCGCGCCAGCATCTCGACCATCATCTGCATGCGCAGGTGGACGTAGTCGTCCTTCGGCTCCGGATAGCGCGCGCGGAATTCCTGGTAGAACGCGTCGGACGCCGCCCCGCCCACGTTGGGATGCCACTCCGCCACCGCCAGCACGCGCCCGACCCCGGCATCGCCCATCGCCGCCGGCGCGCCCAGGCCATTGCCATAGAAGGTATAGAACTTGGCCCGCAGCCCGCCCTCGCGCGCGGCCTTGACCATCAGCGTCAGGTCGTTGCCCCAGTTGCCGGTGATGACGGCGTCCGCCCCGCTGGCCTTGATCTTGGCGATATAGGGCGCGAAGTCCTTGATCTTGCCGATCGGGTGGAAGTCGTCGCCGACGATCTGGATGTCGGGCCGGCGCGCCGCCAGCATCTCCCGCGCCGAACGCGCCACCTGGTGGCCGAAGCTGTAGTCCTGGTCGATCAGGTACACGCGGCGCACTGCCTGGTCCTGGCGGATGACTTCGGTCAGCGCCTGCATGCGCATGTCGGCGCTGGCATCGAAACGGAAATGCCAGAAGCTGCAGTTCTCGTTGGTCAGGCTGGGATCGACCGCCGAATAGTTCAGGAACAGCACGCGCGCGTCCGGCTGGCGGGCGTTATGGCGGTTGATGGCCGACACCAGCGCCCCCGCCACCGCCGAGCTGTTGCCTTGCAGCACAAACGGGATGCGCTTGTCGGTCAGCGCACGCAGCTGGATCAGGCTTTCATCGACATTGCCCTTGCTGTCGAAGGTGACCAGCTCCAGCGGCCGTGCGCCTTCGGCGGTCCTGACGCCGCCGCGCGCGTTGATGCGCTCGATCGCCAGGCGCAGGTTGCGCGCCACCGCTTCGCCGGCATTGGCGAAGGGACCGGACAGGCCGTCGATCATGCCCAGCCGGATCGGCTCCTGTGCCGAGGCGCCCGCCGCTGCCACCAGCAACAACCCGCCCAGCCATCCCCGCCACCGCGCCGCAACCGTCATTCGTCTCTCCTGGAAAGCGCTGGATAGTAAGGCACCGTCCGGTTGCGGGCAAATCGCGGCGCGGACCGCACCCGCAGCGCCAATTCCAGGAGAACTGCCCGGTTTATCGGCAGATCCGCACAAAAGCAGCGTCCGAGGCACACACCGCCCGCCGCCGCACTACACTTGCGGTATCGACACCCCATCCATCGATCGAGGTCCAGCCATGCATTCCATCATCGCCAAGGGTGTGCGCCGCCTCGTGCTGGCGCTGGGCGTCGCCATGCTGTCGGCCTGCGCCACGCTGATGCCGGTGCAGGAAGGCAACCGGCTGGTGGGCCAGCCCCAAGGCGCGGTACAGGCCATGTTCGGGCCGCCCACCGATGTGTTCCCGCTGCGCGACGGCACCATGCGCTGGATCTACTCGAAGCAGCCGATGGGCCAGTATGCCTACGGCGCCGACTTCGACCGCAACGGCAACCTGACCGTGTTCCGCAACATGCTGTCGACGCCGGAGCTGTACAAGGCGCAGGTCAACACCTGGACCAAGCGCGACGTGGCCGAGCACTTCGGCATGACGCGGCTGCCGGTCAGCTACTACCCGCGCATGCGCAACGAGGTCTGGTCCTACCGCTTCCTCCACGAAGATGTCTGGCCGTCGCTGTTCCACTTCTATTTCGACGATGCCGGCGTGCTGCGCCGGACCCAGATCACGCCCGATCCGCTCTACGACCCCGACGAGCGCCGCTTTTTCTGACGCGCATGCGGTGTACCCCGCTGCGTGCCCATGAAAAAGCCCGCCATCCCCGGGTCGGGAATGGCGGGCCTGGTCCGTACGTTCAGGCTGGGTAGGCCTTCCGCCGTCTGCGCAGGAGTCGGGGTCAGATCTGCGGGTTGATCTTCTGCACGGCCTTGTCGTGCAGCTTGTTCAGCGCGGCCAGGTAGGCCTTGGCCGAAGCCGCGACGATATCCGGGTCGGTACCCACGCCGTTGACGATGCGGCCGGCCTTGGACAGGCGCACCGTGACTTCGCCCTGGGCCTCGGTGCCGCCGGTGATGGCGTTCACCGAATACAGCACCATCTCGGCGCCGCTGGCCACGCGCGATTCGATCGCATGCAGGGTGGCGTCGACCGGACCGTTGCCCTCGCCCTCGCCGCTCTGCTCCTGGCCGTCCATGCTGAACACCACACGCGCATGCGGACGCTCGCCGGTCTCGGAGCGCTGCGACAGCGAGATAAAGCGGAAGTGTTCGTTGGCGTCATGCTGGGCCTCGTTCGAGACGATGGCCATGATGTCCTCGTCGAAGATCTCGGCCTTCTGGTCGGCCAGCTCCTTGAAGCGCGTGAAGGCGGCGTTGACCTCGCTCTCGCTGTCGAGCTCGATGCCCAGTTCCTGCAGGCGCTGCTTGAAGGCATTGCGGCCTGACAGCTTGCCCAGCACGATCTTGTTGGCGGTCCAGCCCACGTCTTCGGCGCGCATGATCTCGTAGGTGTCGCGCGCCTTGAGCACGCCATCCTGGTGGATGCCGGAGGCGTGCGCGAAGGCGTTGGCACCGACCACGGCCTTGTTCGGCTGCACCACGAAGCCGGTGATCTGCGACACCAGCTTGGACGCCGGCACGATCTGCGTGGTATCGACGCCGACGTCGAGGTTGAAATAGTCGCGGCGCGTCTTCACCGCCATCACCACTTCCTCGAGACTGGTGTTGCCGGCGCGCTCGCCCAGGCCATTGATGGTGCATTCGATCTGGCGCGCGCCGCCGAGCTTGACCGCCGCCAGCGAATTGGCCACCGCCATGCCCAGGTCGTTATGGCAGTGCACCGACCACACCGCCTTGTCCGAATTGGGAATGCGCTCGCGCACCGAGCGGATCAGCTCGGCATAGCCTTCCGGCACGGCATAGCCGACGGTATCGGGCAGGTTGATGGTGGTGGCGCCCTCGGCGATCACGCCTTCGAGCACGCGGCACAGGAAGTCCATGTCCGAGCGGCTGCCGTCTTCCGGCGAGAACTCGATGTCGTCGGTGAACTGGCGCGCAAAGCGCACCGCCAGCCGCGCCTGCTCGTACACCTGGTCCGGCGTCATGCGCAGCTTCTTCTCCATGTGCAGCGCCGAGGTGGCGATGAAGGTGTGGATGCGGAACGAGTTGGCGGGCTTGAGCGCCTCGGCGGCGCGGGCGATGTCCTTGTCGTTGGCGCGCGCCAGCGAGCAGATGGTTGAATCCTTGACCACCTGCGCGATCGAGCGGATCGCCTCGAAGTCGCCGTTGGAGCTCGCGGCGAAGCCGGCCTCGATCACATCGACCTTCAGGCGTTCCAGCTGGCGCGCAATGCGGATCTTTTCCTCGCGGGTCATCGAGGCGCCGGGCGACTGCTCGCCGTCACGCAAGGTGGTGTCGAAAATGATGAGTTTGTCAGACATGGTGTGGAGCTCCTGATTGCTTATGGTGTGCTGTCCCCGGCATGCTGCGTCCGGGGCTTTACCGCCTGTTCCGCGCTCCACGGCTGTGGAATGCAAAACGCCCCGGCGTGCATGGAGCAGGCCGGGGCGTTGGAAAATTCCTTGCGGATTCCGCGCTAAGGGGTAAGTCCGTCCTTAGCGCGCGCGCGTCCCGACCTGATGGCCTAGTAGGCCACCTAGGGTGGTGCGGGCGATTAGGACTTGGCGCGAAATCATGGCTGCGACTATAGCGGACTTGGCGCGCACGCGCAACACAGGGTTTTGCCGCACGCGCCGGCGCTGGCTCAGCCCTTGGGCGGAATGCGCAGCTTCTGCCCCGGATAGATCTTGTCGGGGTGGCTCAGCATCGGCTGGTTGGCCTCGAAGATCTTGTTGTACTCGGCGCCGTTGCCGTAGGCGGCCTGCGCGATCGCCCACAGCGTGTCGCCCTTGACCACGGTATGCCATTGCGACTCGGCCGACTCGACGTTGACCGACATCTTGTCCTCGACTTTGTCGACGCCCTCGACATTGCCCGCGCACAGGATGATCTTCTCGCGCGTGGCCTGGTCGGGTGCCACGCCAAACACGGTAACGAGGCCCCGCGAGCCATCGACCTGCACCATCAACCCGGTTGCGTCCAGCCCCATCTTCCTGATATACGCCTCGATCGCGTCGCCGGCGGCGCGATTGGCGGCATCGACCTTCTCCGCCGATGCGTCCGCCGCGGCCGCTGCCTGCGCAGCCTTGGCCTCGCCGGTGCCGAACAGCTTTTCTCCCGCTTCCTTGATGAAGTCGAACATGCCCATGACATCCTCCTGACGGTGGGTGGAAAACACTGCAGAGTGCCACGGACGGATGGCCGCGGCATGAAAACAATGGTGAATTCCGCAATGCATGAAGGGCGCCTGGGCGCCCTTCTGTCGATTTATTCCCGCGGTTTCTTCTCGATCGCCGGCTTGCCATGCATGGCCCGCCAGGCCCACAGCACATAGCCCGAGATCGCGTAGGCCACGAACAGCCCGAACAGCGCCACCGGCGGATCGGTCGAGACCACCACGAACAGCACCAGGACCAGCACCATCATCCCGAACGGCACGCGGTAACGCACGTCGAGCGCCTTGCCGCTGTAGAACGGCGCATTGGACACCATCGACAGCCCCGCGTACAGCGTGATGCCGAACGCCACCCACGGCATCCACAGTTCCTTGACCGGCAGCTTGTTGTCGATCACCAGCCAGACGAAGCCGGCCACCAGCGCCGCCGCGGCCGGGCTCGGCAGGCCCTGGAAGAAGCGCTTGTCGATGACGCCGATATTGGCGTTGAAACGCGCCAGCCGCAGCGCCGCGCAGGTGCAGTAGACAAAGGCTGCGATCCAGCCCCACTTGCCCAGGTCGTGCAGGATCCATTCGTACATCACCAGCGCCGGCGCGACGCCGAACGAGGTCATGTCCGAGAGCGAGTCATACTGCTCGCCGAACGCGCTTTGCGTATTGGTGATGCGCGCCACGCGCCCGTCCATGCCATCGAGCACCATGGCAGCGAAGATGGCGATGGCAGCCGCGTCGAAGCGCATGTTCATCGCCTGCACGATGGCGAAGAAACCGGCGAACAGCGCCGCGGTGGTGAAGGCATTGGGCAGCAGGTAGATGCCGCGCCGGCGCGGGCGCTGGTAGGCGATGTCCTGGTCGTCGGCGGCTTCGTCGTCGAAGCCGTCGTCGGCGCCGCGCAGCTGGTTGTGGCGGAACGGCCGCAGGTGGGTCACGTTGCCGCCGTTGCTGCGCTTGTTACGTCGATGGAAGGCAACCATCACAGTCCTCCGTCAGGCCGCCGCTTACTGCACGTCGAGTTCGGCGAGGATGGTCGACGAGGCCGACACCTTCTCGCCGATGGTCACGCGCGGGCGTGCGTCGAGCGGCAGGTACACGTCGACGCGCGAGCCGAAGCGGATAAAGCCGTAGCGCTGGCCGCGCGAGAGGTTGTCGCCGGGCTTGGTGTAGCACAGGATGCGGCGCGCCACCAGGCCGGCCACCTGCACCAGCGTCACCAGCTGGCCGTCGGCCGCGCGCCGGATCAGCACCGCGTTGCGTTCGTTTTCGGTCGAGGCCTTGTCCAGGTCGGCATTGACGAACTTGCCGGGAAAGTATTCGACCTTCTCCACCGCGCCGTCGACCGAGACCCGGTTCGAGTGCACATTGAAGACGTTCATGAAGACGCTGATCTTCAGCGCCTCGCGGTTGGCGTACGGGTCCATGGTCTTCTCGACCACGACGATGCGGCCGTCGGCCGGGGCCAGCACCGCGTTGGGCGCCGACGGGATCGGGCGCGGCGGATCACGGAAGAACTGCAGCACGAACACCGTGATGATCCACAGCGGCAGCGCCCACCAGAAGCCCGCGCTGGCGTGCACCAGCAGCGAAATGACAAAGGCGCCGGCCAGGAACGGCCAGCCTTCACGGGCGATCAGCGGATGAGGATAGTTCATGCAGTAGGTGTTTCGGTGAAGTCAAGATCAGGGCGAGGCTGGTGCAGCGGCGGCGATCGCCGGGCCACGCTGGCCGGCTCGGCCGGTTCATGCCGCAGGGCAGCATCCGGCGCACGCCTTGCCCGAAAAGTTCGACAAGGATAACAAAAAGCCGTTCAGGTCCCGGCAATCCCCTTCCGATGATAGAAGGGCAAGGCACGGAACGCTGAACGGCTTCGACCCGCCGCCGTGCGGCGCGGGCCATCAGGCAGCGCTGCCGATCAGTTCTTCGACTGGTCGACCATCTTGTTCTTGGCGATCCACGGCATCATCGCGCGCAGCTTCTCGCCCACCACTTCGATCTGGTGCTCGGCATTCAGGCGGCGGCGCGAGATCAGGGTCGGGGCGCCGGCCTTGTTCTCGAGCAGGAAGCTCTTGGCGTATTCGCCGGTCTGGATGTCCTTCAGGCACTGCTTCATCGCCTTCTTGGTCTCCTCGGTCACCACGCGCGGGCCGGTGACGTACTCACCATATTCGGCGTTGTTGGAGATCGAGTAGTTCATGTTGGCGATGCCGCCTTCGTAGATCAGGTCGACGATCAGCTTCAGCTCGTGCAGGCACTCGAAGTAGGCCATTTCCGGCGCGTAGCCGGCTTCCACCAGGGTCTCGAAGCCGGCCTTGATCAGCTCGACGGTACCGCCGCACAGCACGGCCTGCTCGCCGAACAGGTCGGTTTCGGTTTCTTCGCGGAAGTTGGTCTCGATGATGCCGGCACGGCCGCCGCCGTTGGCGGTGGCGTACGACAGCGCGATGTCACGGGCGGCGCCGGACTTGTTCTGGTGCACGGCGATCAGGTGCGGCACGCCGCCACCTTGCGTGTAGGTGGCGCGCACGGTGTGGCCCGGGGCCTTCGGCGCGATCATGATCACGTCCAGGTCGGCGCGCGGGATCACGGCACCGTAGTGCACGTTGAAGCCGTGGGCGAAGGCCAGCGCGGCGCCTTCCTTGATGTTGGCGTGCACTTCGTTCTTGTACACGTCGGCGATCTGCTCGTCCGGCAGCAGGATCATGACCACGTCGGCGTTCTTGACGGCCTCGGCCACTTCCTTGACCTGCAGGCCGGCGTTGACGGCCTTGTTCCACGACGCGCCGCTCTTGCGCAGGCCGACCGTCACGTTGACGCCCGAATCCTTCAGGTTCAGCGCGTGGGCATGGCCCTGCGAGCCGTAGCCGATGATGGTGACGTTCTTGCCCTTGATCAGGGAGAGGTCGGCGTCCTTGTCGTAAAACACTTTCATGATGATTCCTTCAATCTCTGTCTTTTGTATGAGAGGGGCGGCATCCTCGCGCGCATCGTGTGCGCGCAGATCGCGCCGCCCCGGGGATACTGCGTGAAGCCGTTGGGTGAGCCGGGGCCGCTCAGACCTTCAGGATGCGCTCGCCGCGGCCGATGCCCGAGCCGCCGGTGCGGACGGTCTCGAGGATGGCGGTACGGTCGATGGCGTCCAGGAACGCATCGAGCTTGACGCCGTTGCCGGTCAGCTCGATGGTGTAGGTCTTCTCGGTGACATCGATGATGCGGCCGCGGAAGATGTCGGCGGTGCGCTTCATTT
Organism: Cupriavidus neocaledonicus; assembly: GCF_000372525.1. GTDB lineage: Bacteria > Pseudomonadota > Gammaproteobacteria > Burkholderiales > Burkholderiaceae > Cupriavidus > Cupriavidus neocaledonicus. Next base: position 32,713 of record NZ_AQUR01000089.1, on the reverse strand, counting down.
CCTCGCGCTCCTTGCCCACCGCGCGCACCTTGACGAGCATCAGCTCGCGTTCGATGTGCGCGCCTTCGGTCAGGTCGACCACCTTGACCACTTCCACCAGCCGGTTCAGGTGCTTGGTGATCTGCTCGATCACGTCGTCCGAACCGGTGGTGACGATGGTCATGCGCGACAGCGAGGAGTCCTCGGTCGGCGCCACGGTCAGCGTCTCGATGTTGTAGCCGCGGGCCGAGAACAGGCCCACCACGCGCGACAGCGCACCGGCTTCGTTTTCCAGCAGGACCGAAATGATGTGTCGCATTACAGGTCCTCCGCGCCGAGCAGCATTTCGGAAATGCCCTTGCCCGCCTGGACCATCGGCCAGACGTTTTCGGTGGGATCGGTCTGGAAGTCCAGGAACACGGTACGGTCCTTCAGGCGGAACGCCTCGCGCAGCGCCGGCTCGACGTCGGAGGTCTTTTCGACGCGCATGCCGATATGCCCGTAGGCCTCGGCCAGCTTGACGAAATCGGGCAGCGCGTCCATGTAGGAATGCGAGTAGCGGTTGTCGTACTCGATCTCCTGCCACTGGCGCACCATGCCCAGGTAGCCGTTGTTGAGCGAGCAGATCTTCACCGGGGTGTCGTACTGCAGGCAGGTCGACAGCTCCTGGATGCACATCTGGATCGAGCCCTCGCCGGTGATGGTGACGACTTCCTTCTCCGGGAATGCCTTCTTGATGCCCATCGCGTACGGCAGGCCCACGCCCATCGTGCCCAGGCCGCCGGAGTTGATCCAGCGGCGCGGCTCGTTGAACTTGTAGAACTGCGCGGCCCACATCTGGTGCTGGCCGACGTCGGAGCAGATAAAGGCGTCGCCGTGGGTCAGTTCCCAGATCTTTTCCACCACGTATTGCGGCTTGATGATCTCGGAGCTGCGGTCGTACTTCAGGCAGTCGACCGAGCGCCATTGCTCGATCTGTTCCCACCACCTGGCCAGCGCCTCGCGCTTGGGCTTGACGTCGCTCGCCTTGATCTGCGCGATCAGTTCCTGCAGCACGTCCTTGACGTTGCCGACGATGGGGATGTCGACCTTGACGCGCTTCGAGATCGACGACGGGTCGATATCGATATGGATGATCTTGCGCGCCTGCGAGGTGAAGTGCGAGGGGTTGCCGATCACGCGGTCGTCGAAGCGGGCACCGATGGCGATCAGCACGTCGCAGTTCTGCATGGCCATGTTGGCTTCATACGTGCCGTGCATGCCGAGCATGCCGACGAACTGCTTGTGGGTGCCGGGGAACGCGCCCAGGCCCATCAGCGTGTTGGTCACCGGGTGGCCGGTCAGCGCCGCCAGCTGGCGCAGCTCGTCGCTGGCATTGGCCAGCACCACGCCGCCGCCGCTGTAAATGTACGGACGCTCGGCGTTCTGCAGCAGTGCCACGGCCTTGCGGATCTGGCCCGAGTGCCCCTTGTTGACCGGGTTGTACGAGCGCATGTCGATCGACTTGGGGTACTCGTACTTGCAGGCATTGCGCGAGACATCCTTGGGGATGTCCACCACCACCGGGCCGGGACGGCCGGTCGAGGCGATGAAGAACGCCTTCTTGATGGTCGCGGCGAGGTCGCGCACGTCCTTCACCAGGAAGTTGTGCTTGACGATCGGGCGGGTGATGCCGACCGTGTCGCACTCCTGGAAGGCGTCCTGGCCGATGGCGTGGGTCGGCACGTTGCCGGTGATCACCACCATCGGGATCGAGTCGAGGTACGCGGTGGCGATGCCGGTGACGGCATTGGTCACGCCGGGACCGGAGGTCACCAGGGCGACGCCCACCTTGCCGGTGGCGCGTGCGTAGCCGTCCGCGGCATGGACCGCGGCCTGCTCGTGGCGCACCAGGATGTGCTCGAACTTGGTTTGCTTGTGGAGCTCGTCGTAGATGTACAGCACTGCGCCGCCGGGATAGCCCCAGACGTATTCGACGCCTTCTTCGGCAAGTGCGTGAACGAGAATTTCCGCCCCGATCATTTCGGGTGCGGCAGATGAATTGCTGTCGGCGTGGGAGAATTCCGCGCTGGGCATGTTCATTTCAGTCCTTTGCAATTTTCGGCAAAAAATTGTTTGGATGCTCTCTGCCGAACTTGTGGCTCGGGTTCAAGCGGTGCGCGTCTGCATGGAAGACCGCCTCATAAGCGGCCGGATGAGACAACCACTGATGTCGTGTGAACCGTCAATGATACTGCAATGCACCAGCGCGGTCTACGGTTGTTTTACGCCGCCGGAGTCGGCAAGTTCCCGGGGCTCTGGAAAAAAGTTTTCCGCACTGCCATGTATGTCGTGCCATACAAAACGGTACAGCGCGGCCAAATTTTGCTAGCATCCCAGCACATTGGGGCGTCGCGCGCCCCCGGCAGCACATTCACCAGAACCGGGCATTGGTCCCGGCGCAACAAGCCCCAAACCGCCTGAATGGCCACCGACCAGGAACTGTCCGCCTTTCTTGCCAGCGTCGAGCGGCGCGCCTTCAAGCAGGCCGTGTTCGCCGTCCGCGACGACGAGGCGGCGCTGGACATCGTCCAGGACGCCATGATCAAGCTGGCCGAAAAGTATGGCGACAAGGGCGCCGCCGAGCTTGCGCCGCTGTTCCAGCGCATCCTGCAGAACACCATCCATGACTGGTTCCGGCGCCAGAAGGTGCGCAATACCTGGGTGTCGCTGTTTTCCAGCCTGCGCGACGACCGCGACGGCGGCGACGACAACGACCTGCTGGAGACGCTCGAGGCACAGGCCGGCTCGGAATCGGCCGAAAGCAGCGCCGACAAGGTCGAGCGCGCCCAGGTCATGCATATCATCGAGCAGGAGATCCAGCGCCTGCCGACGCGTCAACGCCAGGCATTCCTGATGCGTTACTGGGAAGATATGGACGTTGCCGAAACCGCGGCCGTGATGGGCTGCTCCGAAGGCAGCGTCAAGACGCACTGTTCCCGTGCCACGCATACCCTTGCGCAGGCCCTGCGCGCGCGGGGGGTTCGACTATGAGCAGAAACGACAAAGAAATCCGCGAGCGCCGGTTTGCGCATGAGGTTCGCGCGGCACTCGACGCCGGCGCCGAAGCCTTGCCGGCGGACATTTCCGAACGGCTCGCCGCCGCGCGCCGGATGGCGGTCGCCCGCAAGAAGGCCGAGGCGCCCGTGCTGGTGCCGCAGCTGGCCATGCCGGGCGCGCACGCGCCGCTGTTCGACGACGACGCCTCGACGCTGCACCGCGCCGGCGCCTGGCTGCGCCGGCTGGGGCTGGTCTGGACGCTGGTGGCGCTGGGCGCCGGCCTGGTGGGCATCTACCACTGGCAGGAGCAGAAGCGCATCGAGGAGCTGGCCGATATCGACGCCGCCATGCTGCTCGACGACCTGCCGCCCACGGCCTATGCCGACGAGGGCTTCCACGTATTCCTGAAGCGCGGCCAGTAGCATGACGCGCCCGTTCCTCCGCCCCGACGCCGTGCGCCGCCGGCTGGCCGCCCTGCTGGCCGGCGCCGGCGCAGCCGCCTGCTGGGCGCTGCTTCCCGCCCCGGCACAGGCACAGGGGGCTTCCGCGGTGGACGCAGGCGCCGCCCCCCATCCGGTCCAGCCGGTCGGCGCCAAGCCCGCCTGGTCCGACCTCAGCCCCGTCAACCAGCGCATCCTGGCACCGCTGCAGCCGCTGTGGGACAGCCTGCCAGAGCTGAATCGCCACAAGTGGCTGCGAATCGCCGCGCGTTATCCGAAGTATTCGCCGGCCGAGCAGGCCCGGCTGCAGGCGCGCATGGCGGAGTGGGTCAGGATGACCCCGCAGCAACGCCGGCTGGCGCGCGAGAACTACCAGATCACCCGCTCCCTGCCGACCGAGAAAAAGACCGAGGCTTGGGACAAGTACCAGCAGTTGCCTGAAGAGCAGAAGAAGAAGCTGGCCGCCGCCGACCACGTGCCGCGCCGCCCCGGCGCGGTCAGCGCATTGCCCAGCGGCAAGCGCCTGCCCAGCGACACCAGTCACCAGTTGCGCCACCCCGCCCGGAGCGCTACCGGAACCGCGGGCCAGGGCAGCCGGGCAGTCGCCAGGCCCGCCAGCGAAGCCCAGGCGCAAGCCGCCTCGGCGGCGCCCGTAGCCGCAGCGCCCGCTGCATCCGCCCCCGCCTCCGCCTCCGCCGCCACGCCGGCCACTGCCGCCGCCGCGGCGCCGGCCGAGGTCGCGACCGAGGCGGCCGCCGCCTCCGACGCCACCGTGCGCCAGTAATTCGCGGGCCATTTGGCATAATGGCCGCCTGACGCCGGCCCGCGCACGCGCGCCGGCCCCTGCCAGGCCCGCACCGGCATCGGCATGCCCGCGGGCCGGTGCCATGTTCCCGAACGCCATCGATGCCCGCTGCCACCCTCGACCCCGTCCCCCCCGCCGCAACTGCCGCGCCGGCCGCCCCGCCGCTGCGCCGCCGCATCGCCTGCATGCTTTATGAGGGCGTGCTGCTGTTCGGCGTGCTGAGCGCCTCGACCGCGGCCTACCTGCTGGTGCGGCCGCTGCTGCAGAAACTGGGCGTGGACGGGCCGCTGGTGCTCCAGCTGTGGAGCTTCCTGGTGATGGGGCTGTATTTCACCTGGTTCTGGCAGCGCAACGGCCAGACCCTGGCGATGCAGACCTGGCGCATGCGTGTCGAAAACGCCGCGGGCGTGCCGCCGCGCTGGCCGCAGGCGGCGCTGCGCTACGTGCTGGCGTGGCTGTGGCTGCCGCCGTCGGCCGCCGTCGGCCATCTGCTGGGGCTGGTCAAGGGGCCGTTCGTCGGCGTACTGGGCGCCGGGCTGCTGCTCTGGGTCCTGCTGGCCTGGCTGGACCCGCGCCGCCAGTTCCTGCATGACCGCCTGGCCGGCACGCGCCTGACCGACCTGCGCCCCAAGCCATGAGCCTGGGTGCCGCCGGCATTCGCCGCGTCGCGGTGACCGTGCAGGCGGCCGCGGCGCTGGGGATTGCCGCGGCGCTGGTGCGCACCGCCGCCTGGCCGTGGCCCGGCGCGCTTGCCGCCGGCGCGGGACTGATCCTGGGCGGCATTGCCGCCGGCATTGCCATCGCCTTCGCGCTGAGCGGACGGGGCTTGTGGGTCGGCCGCGCCGACCACCCGCCCGCTCCGCCCGCTGAACTTGCCGCCACGCGCAGGCCGCTGCGGCTGGCGCAGGCGCTGCGCTGCTACGGCGCCGAATGCCTGGCGGTGCTGCGCATGTTCGACTGGCTGCAACCCTTCCGCGCGCGGGCACCCTTTGTGCCGGCCGACCCTGCCCGGCCCGGCCGCGATGCCCCGCCGGTGCTGCTGGTCCACGGCTACGCCTGCGGCCAGGCGATCTGGCTCGACATGCAGCCGGCACTGGCCGCCGCCGGCTACCGCTGCCAGGGGATCGACCTGGAACCCGTGTTCGGCGACATCGACGACTACGCGCGCGCACTGCTGGCGGCGATGCGGCGCATCCGCGCCGACACCGGGCGCGCGCCGCTGTTGCTCTGCCACAGCATGGGCGGACTGGCCGCGCGCGCCGCGCTGCGGCTGGCCGGCGACGAAGACCTCTGCGCCGGCATCGTGACGCTGGGCAGCCCGCACCACGGCAGCGCGCTGGCGCGCTTTGGCGGCGGCCACAATGCGCGCCAGATGCGTTGCGGCAGTCCCTGGCTGCGCGCGCTCTCGGCCGCCGAAACGCCCCGGTTGCGCGCGCGCATGATCTCGATCTTCAGCTGGCACGATTCGATCGCGGGCCCGCCCTGCACCGCGTGGCTCGACGGTGCCGGCCATATCGCGCTGTCCGGCATCGGCCATGTGTCGTTGCTGCGCCATCCCGCCGCGGTGCGTGCCGTGCTCGACGCACTGGCCGAGCTGTCCGCGCGCGGCCGCTGAGGCGATCGCGGCCCGGCTGTGCCGCGGCCGCAACGATTCATATGTCAGTCATGTTTTCGTCACCGTCGCGTCACCGCGGGCTGGCTGAATGCAGCCATCGCCGCAACCGGGACTGGCATGGTGCAAGCAATCCGATCTGCCCGCGGGTATCTGTCGAAGGCCTCGCAACTGGCGCCATGGCTGCGCCGCAGCGCTGACAGCGGCCCCGCCGCGCCGGTGACCGCCTTCATGGCGCCGGCGCTCGATGGCGCCGCGCTGGCGCCGCCGCGCGAAGCGCAGGAAACCTATCCCCCCGAGCCACACCCGATCCAGCGCTACCGCGCCATCTGGCTGTCGGACATCCACCTGGGGACGCCCGGCTGCCAGGCCGACTACCTGCTGGATTTCCTCAAGCACAACGAATCCGACCAGCTCTACCTGGTCGGCGACATCATCGATGGCTGGCAGCTGCGCCGCGGCTGGTACTGGCCGCAAAGCCACAACGACGTGGTGCAGAAGCTGCTGCGCAAGGCGCGCAAGGGCACCGAGGTGATCTACGTGCCCGGCAACCACGACGAAGCCGCGCGCCAGTTCGACGGCATGGCCTTCGGCGACATCACCGTGCGCGAAGAGGCGATCCACGTCACCGCCAGCGGGCGCCGCCTGTGGGTGGTGCACGGCGACCTGTTCGACGGCGTGGTGCAGCACGCGCGCTGGCTGGCCTACCTGGGCGATTCGCTCTACACCATGATCCTGGCGCTCAACCGGCACTTCAACCGGCTGCGCGCGCGCCTGGGCTTTCCGTACTGGTCGCTGTCGCAGTACCTGAAGCACCAGGTCAAGAACGCGGTCAACTACATCGGCGCGTTCGAGAGCGCGATGGTGGACGAGGCGCGCCGCCGCGGCTGCGACGGCGTGGTCTGCGGCCATATCCACAAGGCCGAGATCCGCGAGGTCAACGGCCAGCTCTACTGCAACGACGGCGACTGGGTCGAAAGCCTGTCGGCGCTGGTCGAAACCCTGGAAGGCGAACTGAAGATCGTCTACTGGACCACGCTGCTCGACGCACCCGCGCCCGCCATGCGCCGCCGGCGCCGCGCTGCCGTGGCCGGCTGAGCCGCGCCGGCCCCGCTTCTTTTTTGCATGGCGCCCTCCGCCTGGCGCCATCCGCATTGCCCTTTCACCGCGCCCAAGGAGGCTGCATGAAGATCCTGATCGTCACCGATGCCTGGGAACCGCAGGTCAATGGCGTGGTGCGCACGCTCAAGTCGACGCGCCGCGAACTGGAAGCGATGGGCCACACGGTCGACATGATCACCCCGCTGGAATTCCGCACCGTGCCATGCCCGACCTACCCCGAGATCCGGCTGTCGCTGCTGCCGGGCGCGCGCGTGCGGCGGCGCATCGAGGCCTTCGGCCCCGACGCGCTGCACATCGCCACCGAAGGGCCGCTCGGGCTGGCCGCGCGCAGCCACGCGCTGCGCCGCAAGCTGCCCTTCACCACCGCCTACCACACGCGCTTCCCGGAATATGTGCAGGCCCGCTTCGGCATTCCGCTGGCGTGGACCTACCGTTTCCTGCGCTGGTTCCACGGCCCCGCGCAGGCGGTGATGGCGCCGACGCCGGTGGTGCTGGACGACCTGCGCCGCTACGGCATTACCAACGCGGTGCTGTGGACGCGCGGCGTGGACCTCGACGTGTTCACGCCGCAGCGCGCCAACGTGCTCAACACCGCCCACCCGATCTTCCTGTACGTGGGCCGCGTGGCGGTGGAGAAGAACGTCGAGGCGTTCCTGGCGCTGGACCTGCCCGGCTCCAAATGGGTGGTCGGCGACGGCCCGGCGCTGCCGGCGCTGCGCGCGCGCTATCCCGGCGCCAACTACCTTGGCGTGCTGAGCCAGCCCGAGCTGGCGCGGGTGTATGCTTCCGCTGACGTGTTCGTGTTCCCGAGCCGCACCGACACCTTCGGGCTGGTGCTGCTGGAAGCGCTGGCCAGCGGCCTGCCGGTGGCCGCGTATCCGGTCACGGGCCCGATCGACGTGCTCGGCGACAGCCCCGCCGGCGTGATGCACGAAGACCTGCGCGACGCCTGCCTGGAAGCGCTGCGCATCGACCGTGCCACCGCCCGGGCCCATGCCGAGCGCTTCTCGTGGCGCGCCGCGTCCGAGCAGTTCCTGGCCCACCTGCGGCCGTTCGCCGCCGCCAGGCCGGGCCGGGGCGGCGCAGCGGTCCCACCCGTCACAGCCAAGCCTTCCGCCCCGCAAACCCATGCCGAAACCGCATCCGGAACTGCCGTCCGACCCGCCAATGCAGAGGCCGCCGCCCGCCATGCAGAGCGCTGACTACTCGATCGACCAGAATCCGCACAAGGGCAACCGGGGCCTGGCGCGCGCCTGGCATGCGGCCATCAATTCGCTGTCGGGGCTGCGCTATGCGGTGCTGGAGGAGAGCGCGTTCCGCCAGGAGCTGACCCTGGTGGTGATCCTGACGCCGTGCGCCCTGCTGCTGCCGGTGACGGCGGTCGAGCGCATCCTGCTGCTCGGCACGCTGCTGGTGGTGCTGATCGTCGAGCTGCTCAATTCCAGCGTCGAGGCCGCGGTCGACCGCATCTCGCTGGAGCGGCACAGCCTGTCCAAGCGCGCCAAGGACTTCGGCAGCGCCGCGGTGATGCTGGCGCTGGTGCTGTGCGGCGGCACCTGGATCACCATCGCCGGGCCGCACGTGGTGCGGTGGGTGCAGGCGCTGGCGGGCTGATCCAGCCCGGGGCGGGCGGAGGCGGGGCACAGAATGGGCACGGCAGGCCGATTGCTTATAATCGCTACCCTGCCCCCGACTTACCGATCGCACCGATCGCCCGGACGCCCATGGAACCGAAACCGCAAACCGGACCCCGCCGCACCAGGGACCGCATCCTCGACGTCTCGCTGCGCCTGTTCAACGAAGTCGGCGAGCCCAACGTCACCACCACCACGATCGCGGAAGCGATGGAGATCAGCCCCGGCAATCTCTACTACCACTTCCGCAACAAGGACGACATCATCAACTCGATCTTCGTGCGCTTCGAGCAGGAGATGGAGCGCCGCCTGAAGATGCCGGACGACCACAAGGCCACGCTCGACGAAAGCTGGGGCTACCTGCAGTACATGTCCGAGTTCCTGTGGAACTACCGCTTCCTGTACCGCGACATCAACGACCTGCTGGCGCGCAACCGGATGCTGGAGACCAACTTCAAGCGCATCGTCGAACAGAAGCAGCGCTTTGCGCACGAGATCTGCCGCCAGTTCATCGAGGACGGCGAGATGGAAGCCACGCCCGAGCAGGTCGAGGCCATCTGCACCAACATGGTGGTGGTCGCCACCTACTGGCTGTCGTTCCAGTTCGTGCAGCACCCGCGCCAGTACAACGACCCCGAGCAGATCCGCGGCTACCTGCACGGCTCGAGCTACCACATCTTCTCGATCCTGGCGCCGTACCTGCGCGGCCGGGCGCGGGAGGCATTCGACCAGCTGGCGCGCGACTACGCGGCAGCCAAGGCCGCCGGCGCGGCAAAGGAAACGAAGTGAAATCCGTCTGCGTGTATTGCGGCTCCAGTCCCGGCAACCGCCCCGAATACGCCGAGGGCGCACGCCTGCTTGGCCGCACCCTGGCCGAAAGCGATCTGACACTGGTGTACGGCGGCGGCAAGGTGGGCCTGATGGGCATCGTCGCCGATGCCGTGCTGGAACATGGCGGCAGGGCCATCGGCATCATCCCGGAAGCGCTGATGCAGAAGGAAGTCGGCCACCGCGGCCTGACCGAGCTGCACGTGGTGCGCAACATGCACGAGCGCAAGCAGATGATGGCCGACCGCGCCGACGCCTTTATTGCCATGCCCGGCGGCGTGGGCACGTTCGAAGAGCTGTTCGAGACCTTCACCTGGCTGCAGCTGGGCTACCACGCCAAGCCGGTGGGCCTGCTGAACCTGGCCGGGTTCTACGACGGCATGCTGGGCTTCCTGTCGCACGCGGTGCGCGAAGGCTTCCTGAAGCAGGTGCACGCCGAACTGCTGCACGTGGGCGACACGCCCGCCGGCCTGCTGGCGCAACTGGCGGCCGCGCCGCGCGTGCGCGTCGACAAGTGGGAGCAGGCGCGCGACCAGACCTGAGCGCGCCACGCAGACCGCCACCAGCCCGGGCCTCGCCGGGCCCGGCTCAGAACGACGAGCCCGGCTGCCGCAGGAACGCCTGTTCCTCCGTGGTACTGTGCCGGCCCAGCACCGCGTTGCGGTGCGGGAAGCGGCCAAAGCGCGCGATGATCACGCGGTGCTTCTCGGCCCACTCGACCGCATCCACCACCCCGCCGCTGGCTTCGCGCAGCTGCGTCATCAGGCGCACCGCCTCGTCCTGGTCTTCCAGCGACTCCGAATGCTCGAACGGCATGTAGCAGAACATGCGGTGGTAGTCGGTCGGCAGCGCGCGGTCCATGCCGCTGGCGACGATGCGCCGGGCCAGTGCCAGCGCCTGGGCATCGGTGCCGAAGCTGCGCGGATCGTTGCGGAACATGTTGCGCGGGAACTGGTCCAGCAGCACCACGCGCGCGCACGCGCCCTCCGGCGTCACCGACCAGTCGTCGGGCGCCCCGTCGCAGGCGACCTGCCAGTCGGACAGGAAGTTCGCGCGTATCTGCGCATCGAACGCATCCGACTTGGTGAACCATTGCGGGCGTGCCGTATTCCAGGCGGCCGAACCGGGCTGGTCGAACCAGAAATGCAGCACACGCAGGGCGTCTTCAGGCAGTTGGGCTGTCATCGGCGGGGGAAACCTTTCGGGGGAGAAACGGGAGCGTTGGCGCCTCAGCGCGCCACGTTGCGCATCCAGTCGGCGGTCTGGAAGAAAGCCTGCATCAGGTGCAGCTGCAGGTCTTCGGGCAGGCCGATGTCCTGCATCGCCAGCGCCATGCAGCGCATCCACTGGTCGCGCTCGCTGACGCCGATCTCGAACGGCATATGGCGCGCGCGCAGGCGCGGATGGCCGAAGCGCTCGATAAAGTGGTTGGGGCCGCCCAGCCAGCCGCACAGGAACCAGAACAGCTTGTCGCGCGAGCCCTCCAGCGACGGCGGATGCAGCGCGCGCAGGCCGGCGAACTGCGGCTCCAGGTCCATCAGGTCGTAGAAGCGGTCGACCAGTTCGCGCACGCGCGCCTCGCCGCCCACCAGTTCAAAGGCAGTGACCTCGGCATTGCCGGGCTTGTCGTCGGATTCAGTACTCATCACACACTCGGTCTGCGGCGGCGCCGGCACGCGGGGTCAGGCATCGCGCAAGGTCGCCAGCGCGGGCTGGCGCAGCACTTCGCGCAGGCCCAGCCAGCCGCCGGCAAAAGCGCACAGCATGCCAGAAACCACGCCGACCGGCACGATCCACGCATTGAAGCGGTACGGAAAGTCGAACACGAACTGCGACAGCCCCCAGCCCACCGCGATCGCGCCGAGGCTGGCCAGCAGGCCGGCGAGGCCGCCCACCACCAGAAACTCGGCATACTGCGTCTGCCGCACCAGCGCGGCCGAGGCGCCCAGCGCCTTGAGCAGGCCGGCGTCGCGCATGCGCTCGTCGCGCGCGCCGGACAACGCCGCGTACAGCACCGTCACCCCGGCGGCCAGCGTGAACACGAACAGGAATTCCACCGCCGCGATCACCTGGTCCAGGATGTCCTGGATCTGGCGCAGGATCATGTCGGTGTTGACCACGGTGATGTTGGGAAAGGCCGCGATCAGCCGGTTGCCCAGCGCAGCGCTGGCGGGCGGCAGGTGGAACGAGGTGATGTAGGTTTCGGGCATGCCCTGCATCGCCCGCGGCGGCAGGATCACGAAGAAGTTGACCCGCATCGAGCCCCAGTCGAGCTTGCGCAGCGAGGTCACGCGCGCCTGCACCGGCTGGCCGGCCACGTCGAAGCGCAGCGTGTCGCCGAGCCGGATGCCCAGGGTCTTGGCGATGCCCTCTTCCACCGACGCGCCCGCCTCGGCACCGTCGGACCCGTTCGACCAGCGCCCGGCGATCACGCGGTTGCCCTCCGGCAGCGCGTCGGTATAGGACAGGTTGAACTCGCGCTCGACCAGGTTGCGCGCGCGCCCGTCCTCGAAGCTGTCGCCGCGGATGGTGCGCTCGCCGATATGGGTCAGGCGCCCGCGCACCATCGGGTAAAGCAGGTCGGTGATGCCGGCGGCGGCCAGCATCTGGCGCAGCGGCTCGCGCTGGTCCGGCTGGATATTGATGATGAAGCGGTTGGGCGCGTCGGCCGGCGTGGCGTTGCGCCAGGAATCGACCAGGTCGTTGCGGGTCATGCCGAGCAGCAGCAGCGCCATCAGCCCCACCGCCAGCGCCACGGTCTGCAGCACCGTGACCGCGCGGCGGCGCTCCAGCACCGCCAGCGCAAAGCGCCATCCCATCGCCGCGCGCCCGCGCAGGCGCCCCCGCAGCAGCCGCGACAGCAGCGTCAGCAGGCCCAGCGCCAGCACCCCGAACACCACCCCCGCGGCGACAAAGCCGCCGGCGGTGGTCAGGCCCAGCCGCAGGTCGCGTGCGGCCACCAGCAGCAGCGCGACAAAAGCGCCCAGCCCGAGCGCGTAGGCCACCCAGGCCGACACCGGCGGCAGCCCGATATCGCGCCGCAGCACCCGCAGCGGCGCCACCCGCGTCAGCGCCAGCAGCGGCGGCAGCGCAAACCCGGCCAGCAGCACCAGCCCGGCCAGCACGCCCACCAGCGCCGGCAGCAACGACGGCTGCGGCAGCGACACCTTGAGCAGCCCGCCCAGCGACAGCAGCAGGCCATAGTGCGCCAGGTAGCCGAGCAGCACGCCGGCGAGCGCGCCGCCCGTGCCGACCAGCAGGAATTCCAGTCCGAAGGCGCGCAGGATCTGCGCGCGCGACAGCCCCAGGCACTTGTAGACCGCGCACGCATCGGTGTGACGCTGCATATAGCGGCGCGCCGACATCGCGATCGCCACCGCCGCGATCATCGACGACAGCACCGCCACCAGCGACAGGAAGCGTTCGGCGCGGTCCAGCGTGGCACGCATCTGCGGCTGGCCGGATTCCAGCGACTCGACCCGCGTATTGCGCAGCTGGCGGCGTTCGATCTCGTCCTGCGCCCATTTCTGGAAGGCCGCGCCGGCGGCGTCGGGACCGGCCACCAGCAGGCGGTAGGTGACGCGGCTGCCCCAGCCGATCAGCCCGGTGCTGTGCAGGTCCGACAGCGGCATCAGCACGCGCGGCGCGAAATTCATGAAGCCGGTGCCGCGGTCGAGTTCCTGCGTGATGATGCGGTCGATGCGGAAGCTGCGGCTACCCAGGCGCAGGCTGTCGCCCACCGCGACGCCCAGCGCGCCCAGCAGCGCCTCGTCGACCCATACCGTGCCCGGCGCGGGAATGCCGTCGGCGGGCGCGTCCGGCCCGCCCGGCGTGCCGCTCACCCTGAGCCGGCCGCGCAGCGGATAGCCGCCGGTCACCGCCTTGAGCGCGGCCAGCTGGCTGGGCGGCTCGGCCCCGGCCTGGGCCTTGCCCTCGGCAGTGGCCATGCTGGGGAAGGTGACGGTCTGCGCCACCGCCAGGCCGGCGGCGCGGGCGCGCTGTGCGAACGCGGCGTCGAAAGGCTGGTCGGCCACCAGCAGCACATCCGAGGCAATCATCTGCCGCGCATCGCGCTCCAGGCCCAGCCGCATGCGGTCGGCCATGAAGCCCACGCTGGTCAGCGCGGCCACGGCCAGCACCAGCGCAAACAGCAGCAGGTAGAGCTCGCCCGCCAGCCAGTCGCGCCGGGCCATGCGCAGCGCCTGGCGCCAGGCGGAAAATTGGCCGCCGGTGGCGGCGTGCAGGCCGGCGGGCTGGGCGGCAGTGGCCGGGACGTCGATGGCGGACTCGGAGGGCATCGGTTGGCGGTTCTTGGTTGCTGGCGCCGGTGCGCCTCGGGTCAGTCGGGCAATGCAAAAAAAAGCTGGCAGGAACGGCCGCGGCGCTACCGCGGCGCGTCGCGCCGGGCCCCGCCGCGCACGCTGGCGTGGAGGCGACGCACTCCGCGCCACAACTTCGGCAGCAGCCACACCGCGCCCAGCAGGAACACCGCCAGCAGCACCAGAAACAGCGCCGGCACGAAGAACGCCAGCAGCAGGCTGCCGGTCGCGGTCAGGTCTTCAGTGAATGAGGCCGTCCAGTTGGAAAACGGTTCCGGCGACACGTTGATCAGCGCGCGCGTGCCGGCCTTGACCGCGTGCGCGGTGCCGGCCAGGGTGCCGCCGATCAGCCCCGCGGCCACCACCCATTGCGGATCCAGCTGGCCGAACGCGGCGGCCGCCAGGATCGCCCCGGCCGGAATGCGGATGAAGGTATGAATGCCGTCCCAGACGGTGTCGAAGGCCGGCACCTTGTCGGCGACGAACTCGGCCACGGCCAGGCCCGCGGCCACGCCGATCACCCACCAGGACTCCAGCGGCTGCAGCCCCGGCGGCAGTTCCAGCCAGCCCAGCCGCGCCAGCACCCCGGCGGCCAGTACGGCCAGATACAGGCGAAATCCGCTGGCCCAGGACATGCCCGCGGCCAGCGCGGCGGTTTCCAGCATGGCGCTCCTTGCAAGGGTCCGGCGCTGCGCGGCATAAACCGGCGTGCCTTTGGCAGGGAGTGTAATACGGACCAGGCGGACCGAGCGGACCGAGCGGACCGGGCGGATCGGGCGGACCGGGCGGACCGGCCTGAGACGGGCCGGCCGGCGCTCAGCTGCCCTCCTTGCCGTCCGGGCCGAACCACGGCAGCGCCTCCTGCGGCGTCAGGATGCCTGCCGGCTCGGCCATGGCATAGCCGGGCAGCGCCTCGATGCGCCGGGCAAAGGCCGGATCGGCCAGCAAGGCCAGCAGCGCGGCCATCCAGCCGGCGGTCTGGTCGTTCTTGCGCAGTGCCAGGTAATAAGCTTCGCGCGTCAGCGGCACGAACGCCAGGCCGTGGGCCTCGGCGTTCATGCGCAGCCCGAAACCGGCCTGGGCGCGGCCGCTGTGCACGGCTTCCGCCACTTTTTCATTGCTGAACTCGGTCTCGTCGTAGCCGTTGACCAGGTCGGGATACAGGCCCTCGGCGGCCAGCAGCTGGTCGAACAGCATGCGCGTGCCCGAACTGCGCTGCCGGTTGACGAAGCGCGCCTGGCTGCGCGCCAGGCCGCGCAGGTCGTGCACCTCGCGCGCCAGCTCCGGCGCCAGGATCAGGCCCTGCTCGCGCCACGCCAGCCGCAGCAGCCGCACGGCGCCTGGCCGCAGCCATTTGCGCAAGGTCACGTGCGCCACCGAGCCCGCGGTCTGCACCGGCGAGACATAGAACCCGGCCAGCTCCGACTGGCGCTCCTGCAGGCAGATCAGCCCTTCCACGCTGCCGCAGAAAACCGTGTCGAGCTGCAGCGGACTTCCCGCCGCGCCCAGCGCCGCGGCCAGCACTTCCACCGCCGGGTCATGACTGCCGGTGAAATGCACGCACGACTGCGGCTGCTGGGCGTCGTCGAGCTCGGCAATGAACTCGGCCAGGGCACGCTGCACCGCCGGCTCGATCGACTCGCGCAGGCGCAGCTCGGCGCGCAGCAGGCGCTCGCCGAAGCGCGTCAGCGAGGCCCCGCGCCCGCGCTCCATATCCAGCATGCTGCGGCCAAGCATCTCTTCCCACGACCGCATCACCCCCCAGGCATGGCGGTACGACAGCCCGATCTCGCTCGCGGCGCGGTGCAGCGATCCGGTTTCGCGCACCGCCTTGAGCAGCTGGAATACCTTGGCATTGGCACGCGGATTGTCGTCCGGGGCGATCACCGGAAACAGGTCGAAGCGGAAGCTCATAGGTTCTCCGCTACATATTTACTTGTCGATCTGGGCTGGACCACAATGAATACCCCATTCTTATGTTGTTTTGCCGCATTCTCGCTGAGAGCGGAAGGCAAAATCAATTATGTCCGTAAGAACATAATATCGAGGAGATAGCCCATGTCCCGCCATGACCTGCCCTGGCGCCACCTGGTCGCGCCGCTGCTCTGCGTCGGCCTGCTGTCGGTCGCGCAGGCCGGCGAGCTGAAGCTGGCCACCACGACAAGCACCGAGAACTCAGGCCTGCTGAAGTACCTGCTGCCGCGCTTCGAGCAGAAATCGGGCGTCACGGTGAAAGTCATCGCCGTGGGCTCGGGCAAGGCCATGAAGATGGGCGAGATGGGCGATGTCGACGCGCTGCTCGTGCACGCGCGCAAGATGGAAGACGCCTTCGTCGCCGCCGGCTACGGCGTCAACCGGCGCGACGTCATGTACAACGATTTCATCGTGGTCGGGCCGGCCAGCGATCCGGCTGGGGTCAAGGGCGGCAAGGACGTGCTGGCCGGCTTGCGCAAGCTTGCCGCCAGCGGCAGCAAGTTCATCTCGCGCGGCGACAATTCCGGCACCGACGTGATGGAAAAGGACTACTGGAAGCAGCTCGGGATCGAGCCCAAGGGCCAGTCGTGGTACGTCAACGCCGGCCTGGGCATGGGCGAGGTTCTGACCATGGCGGCGCAGATGCCGGCCTATACGCTGTCGGACCGTGCCACCTACGGCGCCTACCGCGCCAAGACCGGGCTGGCGGTCGCCATCGAGGGCGATCCGAAGATGTTCAACCCGTACGGAATCATCGCGGTCAACCCGGCCAGGCATCCGGGCACCAACTACAAGGATGCGATGAAGCTGGTGGACTGGATCACGTCACGGGAAGGACAGGACGCGATCGCGGGGTACAAGGTGGAGGGTGAACAGCTGTTCTTCCCCACCGCCCACGCAAAGTAGCGTCGCGACCGCGCTCGTCCCGGCTCAACCCGCCTCGGCCTCGAGCCGGGGCAACTGGGGCAGATCCGCCGCCACCTCGGCGATCATGCGCCGGATCCACATCACGTCGGGCGCGGCATGGCAGCGCTCGTGCCAGAGCTGGTAGAAACGCATGCGCGGGAACGACACCGGCGACGGCACCATGCGGATCGGCAGGTATTGCGCGTAGTGCGCGGCAAACTGCCGGCCGGTGGTGAAGACCATGTCGGTCTTCATCAGCACATACGGCACCAGGCCGAAGTACGGCAGCGTGACCTGGATATTGCGCTTGTAGCCCTGCTCGGCAAGCGCCTGGTCGATCATACTGCGCTGCATCGACGCATAGGGCGCAGGGGCCAGGTGCGGCATTTCCAGGTAGTGCTTGAGCGTCAGCCCCTTGCGCGCCAGCGGGTGCTGCGCGCCCAGCATGCACACCACCTCGTCGTCGAACAGCGGCGAGATATGCAGGTGTTCCGGCGGCGACAGCCAGTTGCCGACCACGATATCGAGCTGTCCCTGCTCGAGGTCGTCGAGGAAGTCCGACGACGACGTCATCGGGTGCACGAACAGCTTGGCGCCTGGCGCCAGCCGGCGCACGCGCTCGACGATATTGGGCAGGAAGAAGGCGTCCAGGTAGTCGGGAGCGCCGAGGTGGAAGGTGCGCGTGGTGGTGGCCGGGTCGAACTGCTGCGGCGGCCGCGCGATGCGGTCCATCGCCGCCAGGCTCTGCTCGGCCAGCGCCAGCAGCTCGCGGCCGCGCTCGGTCGGCACCATGCCGTTTTTGCCCCGCACCAAAATGGCGTCGCCGGTAATCTCGCGCAGGCGCTTCAGGGTATTGCTGATGGCGGGCTGCGACTGGCCCAGGCGCACGGCGGTGCGGGTCACGCTCTGCTCGGTGAGCAGGGTGTGGAGCACCCGCAGCAAATAGGTATCGAGATGGTCGCGTCCGTGCATGGCGATGGCGGCCCTCCGGCGGGGGCAGGATGGGTGGCGTGGGGGATGGGAACGGCGCATAGTGTATGACAGGCAGCCCACAATCGGTCAAATCCGCATGCCGCTCAGTGCGGCCGGGCACCGACCGGCGTGCCCGCTGATGGCGCATATCACCTGGGTCGAATATTGCATGAAACGTAGCGATGCTATGTTTCCGCCATCCCCAAGAGAGAGAAGACCATGGAGACGCAAACCATCCGCTTTTTCCATCGCGGCCAGGTCAAGGAAGTATCCGACGCCCCCATTACCCGCACCGTGCTGCAGTACCTGCGTGAAGACGCCCGCTGCACCGGCACCAAGGAAGGCTGTGCCGAAGGCGACTGCGGCGCCTGCACCGTCGTGATCGGCGAGCTGCAGGACGGCGGCGACGTCGAATTCAAGGCAGTCAACGCCTGCATCCAGTTCCTGCCCACGCTCGACGGCAAGGCCCTGATCACGGTCGAGGACCTGCGCCAGGCCGACGGCAACCTGCACCCGGTGCAGGAGGCCATGGTCGAGTGCCACGGCTCGCAGTGCGGCTTCTGCACCCCCGGCTTCGTGATGTCGCTGTGGGCGCTGTACCAGCAGCACACGCCGGGCGGCGCGGCGCCGTCGCGCCAGACCATCTGCGACGCGCTCACCGGCAACCTGTGCCGCTGCACCGGCTACCGCCCGATCATCGATGCCGGCGAACGGATGATGGCCCTGCCCGCGCCCAGCGCGGACAAGCTCGACCCGCGCCAGATCGCCGACACGCTGCGCAATCTCAAGCGCGGCGAAACCTTCCGCTACCGCGCCCAGGGCCAGGAGTTCCTCGCCCCGCGCACCGCGGCCGAATTCGGCGCGATCAAGGCGGCGCAGCCCGATATCCGCATCCTTGCGGGCAGCACCGACGTCGGCCTGTGGGTCACCAAGCAGTTCCGCGAGCTGGGCAACCTGCTCTACGTGGGCCAGGTCGAGGACCTGAACCAGGTCGAGCAACGCGACGGCATGATCGAGGTCGGCGCCGCGGTGACGCTGGAAAAGGCCTACGCCGCACTCAACGCCGCGCATCCGGAGCTGGAAGAACTGTGGAAGCGCTTTGCCTCGCTGCCGATCCGCAACGCCGGCACGCTCGGCGGCAATATCGCCAATGGCTCGCCCATCGGCGACTCGATGCCGGCGCTGATCGCGCTGGGCGCCGAAGTGGTGCTGCAGCACGGCGAGACGCGCCGCACACTGCCGCTGGAAGACCTGTACCTGGCGTACCAGAAGACCGCGATGCAGCCGGGCGAGTTCGTCGCCGCGCTGCGCGTGCCGGTGGCCGGCCCGCAGCACTTCCGCACCTACAAGCTGTCCAAACGCTTTGACGAGGATATTTCCGCCGTGTGCGCCGCGTTCGGCATCACCGTGCAGGACGGCATCGTCACGCAGGCCCGCATCGCCTTCGGCGGCATGGCCGCGACGCCCAAGCGCGCCGCCGCGACCGAGGCGGCGCTGACCGGCCAGCCGTGGAACGAGGCCACCGCCCGCGCCGGCATGGCCGCGCTGGCGCAGGACTACACGCCGCTCACCGACATGCGCGCGACCGCGTCGTACCGCAGCCGCGGTGCCGCCAACCTGCTGTACCGGTTCTGGCTGGAAACCAACGCCGACGCGCTGCCCGCCGCAGCCGTCAATGTCCGCGCCCCTGGCGCCGGCATCAACGAAACCGCCACGGCCTGAGCCGGAGAACAAGGAACGAAATCGGCATGAACAAGCAAACCGAACCCTTCCTGCTCGACGCCGCCGCCGAACAGGTACCGCAGGTCGGCATCTCGCGTCCGCACGAATCCGCCCACCTGCATGTGGCCGGCACCGCGACCTACACCGACGACATCCCCGAGCTGGCCGGCACGCTGCACGCCGCGCTCGGCATGAGCACGCGCGCGCACGCGCGCATCAAGTCGGTCGCGCTCGACAAGGTGCGGGCCGCGCCCGGCGTGGTCGACGTGCTGACGGTGGACGACATCCCCGGCACCAACGACTGCGGCCCGATCATCCATGACGACCCCATCCTCGCGCGTGGCGTGGTGCAGTTCGTCGGCCAGCCGGTCTTTATCGTGGTGGCGACCTCGCATGACGCCGCCCGCCGCGCCGCCCGCCTCGGCGTGATCGACTACGAAGACCTGCCGCCGGTGCTTTCGCCGCAGGCCGCGCACGAGGCCGGCAGTTACGTGCTGCCGCCGATGCACCTGACGCGCGGCGAACCGGTCGCGCGCATCGCCGGCGCGGCCCACCAGGACAGCGGCACGATCCACCTGGGCGGCCAGGAGCAGTTCTATCTCGAAGGCCAGATCTCGTACGCGGCGCCGCGCGAGAACGACGGCATGCACGTGTGGTGCTCGACCCAGCACCCGACCGAGATGCAGCACGCGGTCGCGCATATGCTGGGCTGGCATGCGCACCAGGTGCTGGTCGAGTGCCGCCGCATGGGCGGCGGCTTCGGCGGCAAGGAATCGCAGTCGGCGTTGTTCGCCTGCTGCGCCGCGCTGGCGGCGTGGAAGCTGATGTGCCCGGTCAAGCTGCGCCCGGACCGCGACGACGACATGATGATCACCGGCAAGCGCCATGACTTCGTCTTCGACTACAGCGTCGGCCACGACGACGACGGCCATATCGAAGGCGTCAAGGTCGAGATGGTGTCGCGCGCCGGCTTCTCGGCGGACCTGTCGGGGCCGGTGATGACCCGCGCCATCTGCCACTTCGACAACGCCTACTGGTTGCCGAACGTGCAGATCTACGGCTACTGCGGCAAGACCAACACGCAGAGCAACACCGCCTTCCGCGGCTTCGGCGGCCCGCAGGGCGCGTTCGCGGTCGAGTACATCCTGGACAATATCGCCCGCACGGTCGGCAGGGATTCGCTCGACGTGCGCCGCGCCAACTTCTACGGCAAGACCGAGAACAACGTCACGCCCTACGGCCAGACCGTGGAAGACAACGTCATCCACGAGCTGATCGACGAACTGGTGGCCAGCAGCGAATACCGCGCCCGCCGCGACGCCACGCGCGCGTTCAACGCCACCAGCCCGGTGCTGAAGAAAGGCATCGCCATCACCCCGGTGAAGTTCGGCATCTCGTTCAACGTGGCGCACTACAACCAGGCCGGCGCGCTGGTGCACGTCTACAACGACGGTTCGGTGCTGGTGAACCACGGCGGCACCGAAATGGGCCAGGGCCTGAACACCAAGGTGGCGATGGTGGTGGCGCACGAACTCGGCATCCGCATGGAACGCGTGCGCGTGACCGCGACCGATACCAGCAAGGTGGCCAATACCTCGGCCACCGCGGCCTCGACCGGCGCCGACCTGAACGGCAAGGCCGCGCAGGACGCCGCGCGCCAGATCCGCGAGCGCCTGGCCGCGTTTGCCGCGCGCAAGGCCGGCGTGGCGCCGTCCGAGGTGCGCTTCAACGACGACCTGGTCAGCGCCGGCGAGCTGCGCCTGTCGTTCGGCGAGCTGGCGCGCGAAGCCTACGTGGCACGCGTGCAGCTGTGGTCCGACGGCTTCTACACCACGCCCAAGCTGCACTGGGACCAGAAGGCGCTGCAGGGCCGCCCGTTCTACTACTTCGCCTACGGCGCCGCGTGCTCCGAGGTGCTGGTGGACACGCTCACCGGCGAATGGAAGCTGCTGCGCGCCGACGCGCTGCACGACGCCGGCCGCTCGCTGAACCCGGCGATCGATATCGGCCAGGTCGAGGGCGCCTTTATCCAGGGCATGGGCTGGCTGACCACCGAGGAACTGTGGTGGAACAAGGACGGCAAGCTGATGACGCACGCCCCGTCCACCTACAAGATCCCGACGGTCAATGACTGCCCGGAAGCCTTCAACGTGCGCCTGTTCCAGAACCGCAACGTCGAGGACAGCATCCACCGCTCCAAGGCGGTGGGCGAGCCGCCGCTGCTGCTGCCGTTCTCGGTGTTCTTCGCGATCCGCGACGCCGTGGCCGCGCTGGGCGACTACCGCATCAACCCGCCGCTGAAGGCTCCGGCCACCAGCGAGGCGATCCTCGACGCCGCGGACGCCGTGCGCGCGGCGGCGGCGCAAGAGGCTGCGCAGGCAGCCTGAACGGTGGCAAGGAAGCGCGTGCCTGCGGACGCCCCGGACTTTCCCCCCTCGACTGCATTGACAGGCGAGGGGCCGGTGGCAGAAGCAGGCGCGCGCCACCACTGACGCAAGCGATTGAACAAGCAGTACCACGCATCACCACAAGGCCCCCGACCATGCAGGACGCACCGCTCAAACCCTTCCGCTTCGCCGACGCCGCCCGCATGGTGCGTGCCGGCGTGCCGGTGGCGATGGTCACCATCGTCGAGGTCAAGGGCTCGGCGCCGCGCGAGGCCGGCATCCGCATGCTGGTCGGCGCCGACGACCTGGTCGGCACCATCGGCGGCGGCCACCTGGAATGGCGCGGCATGGACATCGCCCGCGAGATGCTGGTGCGCGGCGAGCCGCGCCGGATCGAGCGCATTCCGCTGGGCCCGGCGCTGGGGCAGTGCTGCGGCGGCGTGGTGCAGCTCGCCTTCGAAGTGCTGGGCCAGGCCGACCTGGCCTGGCTCGATGCGGTCGAGCGCAATTTCGCCGCGCAGCGCGCGCTGCAGCGCCGGGTGCCGGCCAGCGGCGCGGTGACCTTTGGCGACAGCCGCGCGGTGCTCGCCGGCGTGGAGCTGGAAGCGGACGGCAGCTGGACCGACACGCTGGTGCCCGACACCATGCACGTGGTGCTGTTCGGCGCCGGCCACGTCGGCCATGCGCTGGTCAAGGTGCTGGCCACGCTGCCGTGCCGCGTGCACTGGGTCGACGAGCGCGACACGCTGTTCCCGGCCGGCCTGCCCGACAACGTCGAGGCCGAGGCCAGCGACACGCCCGAGGCGGTGGTGGCGCAGGCGCCCGCGGGCAGCTACTTCCTGGTGATGACGCACAGCCATGCGCTCGACCAGACCCTGTGCGAGGAAATCCTCAAGCGCACCGATTTCGCCTACTTCGGCCTGATCGGCTCCAAGACCAAGCGCGCGCGCTTTGAACACCGCATGGCCGAGCACGGCATCGACCCGGCCCGGTTTGCGGAAATGACATGCCCCATGGGGGTTCCCGGGATCACCGACAAGGCTCCGGCTATGATTGCGGTTGCCATCGTCGCCCAGCTGCTCCAGGTCCGCGAACAGCGCCTTGCCGCGCTGCGTGCGGGCCGTACGGAGACGGTGCATCCCTGAACCCGTGCCGCCGGCGCTGCCGGACGGCGCAGAAAAGCCCAGAAACGAGGCCCCCATGACCATCGATGCCGCGCTCGCGGAACAGATCCGCCGCACCCCCAAGGCCGAACTGCATGTGCATATCGAAGGCACGCTTGAGCCGGAACTGATCTTCCGGCTGGCGCAGCGCAACCAGGTGGCGCTGCCCTACCCCAGCGTCGACGCGCTGCGCGCCGCCTATGCCTTCACCGACCTGCAGTCGTTCCTGGACATCTACTACGCCGGCGCCAGCGTGCTGCTGACGGAGGAAGATTTCTTCGACATGACCATGGACTACGTCAAGCGCGCCGTCGCCGACAACGTCCGCCACGCCGAGATCTTCTTCGATCCGCAGACCCATACCGCACGCGGCGTGCCGATCGGCGTGGTGATCGACGGCATTGCCGATGCGCTGGCGCAGGCGCGCACCGAGTACGACTTCTCCAGCAGCCTGATCCTGTGCTTCCTGCGCCATTTGTCGGAGGAGGACGCGTTTGCCACGCTGGACGCGGCGCTGCCCTATCGCGACCGTTTTGTCGGCGTCGGGCTCGATTCGTCGGAAAAAGGCAACCCGCCGGAGAAATTCGCGCGTGTGTTCGCGCGGGCGCGCGAGCTTGGCCTGCACCTGGTGGCGCACGCGGGCGAGGAAGGTCCGGCGCAATACGTGACCGATGCGCTCGACATCCTCAAGGCCGAGCGCATCGACCACGGCGTGCGCGCCATTGACGACGCCGCGCTGGTCGAGCGCCTGGCGCGCGAGCGCGTGGCGCTGACGGTGTGCCCGCTGTCGAACGTCAAGCTCAAGGTCTACCCCGACCTGTGCGACCACCCGCTCAAGCGCATGCTGGACGCGGGCGTGGCGATCACGCTGCATTCGGACGACCCGGCCTACTTCGGAGGCTATATGAATGCGAACTGGGAAGCCACCTTCGACGCGCTGCCGCTGGACGCGGCCGACGCGCACAAGCTGGCCCGCAACAGTTTTGAAGCGGCCTTCCTGCCTGCCATGCAGAAGGCCGAGTTCCTGGCGGAGGTCGACCACTTCTGGTCCGCTCCGCCCAAGTCCCCGCCCGCGACGGCCCCCGCGGCCTGAACCCGGCGCATGCCAATAGACCGGCCTGCAGCTTGCACCATGCGGTGCCGCGCGGGCCGGCCACGAGAGACAAACCATGACGACCCGCCCCACCACTGACTCCCGTACCCGCGCCATCCGCGGCCGCGTGCTGCATTTCCTGCGCGACCCGCAATTCCATGAGGACGCGTATCAGTATTGGGATGACGGGGTGCTGATCGTCACCGACGGGCATATCGCGGCCGCCGGCGACTACGCGCAGCTGGCCGCGCGCATCCCAGCCGGCGCCGAGGTCGTCGACCATCGCGGCAAGCTGATCGTGCCCGGCTTTATCGACACCCACGTGCACTTCCCGCAGACCGACATGATCGCGTCGCCGTCACCGGGCCTGCTGCACTGGCTCGACACCTACACCTTCCCCGAAGAGCGCCGCTTCGCCGACCCCGACTACGCGCGCGGCGTGGCCGGCTTCTTCACCGAGGAACTGCTGCGCAACGGCACCACCAGCGCCGTAGTCTGGAGCACGGTGCACAAGGCCTCGGCCGACGCGCTCTTTGCCGAAAGCGAGGCCCGCAACCTGCGCATGGTCACCGGCAAGGTGATGATGGACCGCAACTGCCCCGAATTCCTGCGCGACACCGCCGAAAGCGGCGCCCGGGATTCCGCCGACTTGCTGTCGCGCTGGCATAACAAGGGACGGCTGTCGTACGCGATCACGCCGCGCTTCGCGCCGACCTCGACCGAGGCGCAGCTGGCCGCCTGCGGCGAACTGGCGCGCGCCTACCCGGACGCCTTTATCCAGACCCACGTGGCCGAGAACCGCGACGAGGTCAAGTGGGTGGCCGAGCTGTTCCCGGACGCACGCAGCTACCTCGACGTCTACGACCGCTACGGCCTGCTGCGCCCCGGCGCGATGTACGGCCACGCCATCTACCTGGACCAGGATGACCGCCGCCGGCTGGCCGACAGCGGCGCCGCGGTGGCGCACTGCCCTACCTCCAACCTGTTCCTGGGCAGCGGCTTCTATGACTTCCACCAGTCCGATGCCAACCGCCTGAACGTCACGCTGGCCACCGACGTGGGCGGCGGCACCTCGTTCTCGATGTTCCGCACCATGAACGCCGCGCACAAGGTGGCGCGCATGGGCGGCTACTACCTGACCGCGCTGCGCATGTTCTACCTCGCCACCCGCGCCGCGGCGGAGGCGCTGGGCTGGACCGGCCGCGTCGGCAGCTTCAGCGAAGGCTGCGAGGCCGACTTCATCGTGCTCGACCCCAGGGCCACGCCGCTGATCGCACGCCGCAGCAACCGCTCGGAAACGCTGGAAGAAGAGCTGTTCGCCTTTGCCATGCTGGGCGACGACCGCGTCATCGACAGCGTCTACGTGATGGGCGAGCCGGCCAGCGTCCCGGCAGCCTGATCCGCCACACCTCCCACTCGTGGCCCGCCGCGCCCGCGGCGGGCGCGCCCTTACCGCTTCCGCCGTCTCACCGGCTTGACGACCGTCAAGA
Organism: Cupriavidus neocaledonicus; assembly: GCF_000372525.1. Classification (GTDB taxonomy): domain Bacteria; phylum Pseudomonadota; class Gammaproteobacteria; order Burkholderiales; family Burkholderiaceae; genus Cupriavidus; species Cupriavidus neocaledonicus. The sequence goes on along the minus strand of NZ_AQUR01000089.1, from coordinate 7,228 downwards.
CTGCCTTCGACAAAGCCTTCTAACCTTGCGGTTCCGCCGCGGCCACTCTGCCTTGCCGCGCACCGATATCCATCGACCGCAATCAGAAGGTTCTGCATGACCGCATATCAATCCGCTCAATCCGTCGAGCCCGCCGCCGGGCACGCCCGGGCGCATGCCGGCGCACGCGCCCATGCCCCGCACCAGGCGCCGCTGCCCGAACCGATCGCGCCGGACGCGCCGCTGCCGTCGCGCAAGATCATCCGCGGCTGGCTGATCCCGCTGGGCCAGCGCAGCACGCCGCGCGCGCTGATGCTGTTCGGGTTCGACTACCTGCTGTTCGGCGCCGTGCTGGCCGGCGTGGTGCTGGCGCCGCACTGGGCTGCCAAGCTGGCGCTGGGGGTGCTGGCGGGGCTGGTGATCGCGCGCCTGTTTATCATCGGCCACGATGCCTGCCACCAGAGCCTGACCCCGCGCCGTGGCCTGAACAAGTGGCTGGGCCGGCTGACCTTCCTGCCGTCGCTGACGCCGTACAGCCTGTGGGAAGTCGGCCATAACGTGGTGCACCATGGCTACACCAACCTGAAGGGCTTCGACTTCGTCTGGGCGCCGTATTCGCTCGAGGAATTCAACGCGCTGCCGCGCTGGCGCCGCGTGATGGAGCGCATCTACCGCACCGGCTTCGGCCCGGGCCTGTATTACCTGGTCGAGATCTGGTGGTGCAAGCTGTTCTTCCCCAGCAAGCGCCAGATGGCCACGCGCCGCCCGATCTTCACCGGCGACTGCGTGCTGGTGGCCGCGTTCGGGCTGGCCTGGATCGGCGCGCTGGTTGGCCTGGCGCTGGCAACGCAGCAGTCGGTGTCGATGCTGGTCGGCGCAGGCTTCGTGCTGCCCTTCCTGGTGTGGAACATCACCGTCGGCTTCGTGCTGTACGTGCACCATACCCACACCAGCGTCGCCTGGTACGACACCAAGGCGATGTGGGCCAGGGCCCAGCCCTTCGTCTCGACCACCGTGCACCTGCGCTTCCGCCATGGCATCGGCGCGGCGCTGCACCACATCATGGAACACACCGCGCACCACGTCGACATGAGCGTGCCGCTGTACCGCCTCAAGCGCGCGCAGGCACTGCTTGAGCACGCACTGCCGGGCCGCATCATCATCGAGAACTTCTCGTGGCGCTGGTATTTCGACACGGCCCGCCGCTGCAAGCTCTATGACTTCAAGGCGCTGTGCTGGACCGATTTCCGCGGCCGCCAGACCAGCGAGAACGCCCCGGTACCGGCCTGATCGCCGTGCCGGCCGCGGCGGCGGTGGACGCGCCACCGCCGCCGCGGTTATAATCGCCGCTTCCATTGGGGAGTAGCCGCCCTGCTCTCACCGCGCCGCGCAATGCGGACTCCGGGGGACAGGGGCGTACGTCAACAGACTTGACCGCTTGCGGTTATGGCGTGCGCAGCTCGGGACCCGCCTGGCCAGACCGGCCCGGGCAGCGTCCATGCCTGGCGAGACCGATGACCAACCCTTTCTGGCCGGGCCGGGAAAGGGTTGTGTCATTGGCATCTCGCGATGCATTGCGGCCCGGTTACCCCACAAGACCAATATGGAAGCCTTCCTCGTCTCCACAGGCATCGTCGCCCTCGCAGAAATGGGCGACAAGACGCAACTGCTGTCGCTGGTGCTGGCCGCGCGCTACCGCAAGCCGGTGCCCATCATCCTCGGCATCCTGATCGCCACGCTGTTCAACCACGGCTTCGCCGGCGCGCTCGGCGGCTGGATCACGCACGTGGTCGGCGAAAGCCTGCTGCGCTGGATCCTGGGCCTGGGCTTTATCGCGATGGCCGCGTGGATGCTGATCCCCGACAAGTTCGACGATGCCGAGCAGGCCAAGCCCGTCAAGGGCTTCATCGGCATCCTCGGCACCACCCTCGTCGCCTTCTTCTTTGCCGAAATGGGTGACAAGACCCAGATCGCCACGGTGGCGCTGGCGGCGCGCTTCAGCGACGCGGTGCTGGCGGTGGTCATGGGGACGACCTTCGGCATGATGATCGCCAACGCACCGGCCGTATTGCTGGGCGACCGGTTCGCCAACAGGATGCCGATCGGCCTGGTGCACAAGGTTGCCGCCGGCATCTTCCTGGTGCTGGGCGTGCTGGCGCTGCTGAATATTGGCGGATAAGCGCCAGACAAAAAAAAACGGGGCACAAGGCCCCGTTCAAACCCTCGCCGGTCCGGTACTGACGGCTGCAAACCGCACAACCCTCCGGACCGTCGATCACCGATGCTCGGATTTCGCGGACTGGCTCGGCAAGAGCCAGCCCCAATGCTTCTCAGTTCAGAACCGTCAATTCGTAGTCTTGGCACCGCCTTCGAACCACTGCCCCAGCAGCGCGCGTTCGTCGTCGGTGATCTGCGTCACGTTGCCCAGCGGCATCGCCTTCTGCTGCACCGCCTGCTGGTAGATCAGCTGGGCGTGGGCCTTGATGTCCTCGGGCGTCTCGAGCTTGATGCCCTTGGCCGCGGTCGGCATCATCTTCGGCTGCTCGGCGTGGCACTGCACGCATCGTGCGTTCATCACTTCCTGCACCTTGGCGAAGCTGACCGTCGCGGCTGCCTCGCCATCGGCCTTGGCCACGGCCGGGCGCGGCTGCGGCGCGATCATGACCGCGACCACGGCCAGCGCGGCGACGCCGGCGGCAGGCCATAGCACGTTGATCTTGCCCTTGTGCTTCAGGATGAAGAACTGGCGGATCAGCACGCCGGACAGCATGATCAGGATCAGCACCACCCAGTTGTACTTGTGGGCGTAGGTCATGCTGTAGTGGTTCGACAGCATCGCGAACAGCACCGGCAGCGTGAAGTAGGTGTTGTGCACGCTGCGCTGCTTGCCGCGCTTGCCGTGGATCGGGTCCACCGGCTGGCCGGCCTTCAGTGCCGCCACCACCTTGCGCTGGCCCGGGATGATCCACGCCAGCACGTTCGCGCTCATGATGGTCGCGATCATCGCGCCGGTCAGCAGGAACGCCGCGCGGCCCGAGAAGATATGGCACGCGACGTAGGCGGCGGCGGCGATGTAGATCGCCACCAGGATGCCGACCAGGCGGTCGTTCTTGTTGAACAGGCGGCAGATGCTGTCATAGACGATCCAGCCGATCAGCAGGTACGACACCGCAAAGCCGACCGCCGCGCCGGGCGACATGTCGAACACGTTCTTGTCGATCAGGAACGTGCTGGCGTTGAACAGGTACAGCACCACCAGCAGCGCAAAGCCGCTCATCCAGGTCGAATACGACTCCCAGTAGAACCAGTGCAGGTTCTCCGGCAACTGCTTGGGCGCGGTCAGGTACTTCTGCGGGTTGTAGAAGCCGCCGCCGTGCACCGCCCACAGCTCGCCGTCGACACCCTTCTCCTTCAGGTCGGGCGCGGTGGGCTTGGTCAGGCTGTTGTCCAGCCATACGAAATAGAACGAAGAGCCGATCCATGCGATGGCGGTGATGACGTGCACCCACCGCAGCAGCATATTGGCCCAGTCGAGGATATAGCCTTCCATGTCTTGTCTCCTGTTTCCCTATGCCACCGCTTCAGCTGCCGCGGTAGGTCGAGTACGACCAGGGCGAAACCAGGAGGGGCACGTGATAGTGCGCGTTGACGTCGGCAATGCCGAAGCGCAGCGGCACCACGTCCAGGAAGGCCGGCTCGGGCAGCTTCACACCCTGGGCGCGGAAGTAGTCGCCGGCGGCGAATTCCAGCTCGTACACGCCCGCGGCGAGGTCGGCGCCTTCCAGCAGCGGCTGGTCGCAGCGGCCGTCGTGGTTGGTGACCACGGTTTTGAGGGTTTCGCGACGATTGTCGACAATTTTATGGAGAGTAATCGACATGCCCTGCCCGGGCGTGCCGGCAGCGGTGTCGAGAACATGGGTGGTCAAGCGTCCCATCGTATTTGTCCTTTTGCGATTGGGTTGTGAGGGGCGCCGCTGCCTTCACTAGCACCATGTGTGGGATGGTGCCCGCTCGGTACGTCTGGTAACGCATCCCGGCGCTGGGTTGGTGCGTGGCGACAATGCGCCAGCACTTCCCCGTTGGCAATTCAGGGATTTCCCTGAGTTGTCGAAAACCTGAGTTGGTTTTGTTGACAATATTGAGGCCGTAACCAAATAATTGTCAACAATTTTTGGATCACCGTACCCTGATACCCAGGATTTACGGTGCCCTGCCTGACCTGCCGGTGCCACGATGTCCAAGAGCCTGAAGCTGATTGCCGCCAACGCCGAATCCAAGGCCGAATCCAAGGCCCGCCACGAGCCCGGCGAGCCGACCGAGATCCCGGGCAAGCCCGCCAAGCCCGCGCGCAAGGGCTCGGTCGAGGAGCGCATGTACCACGAGATCTACGACGCGATCATGGAGCACCGGCTGCCGCCGCGCACCAAGCTCACCGAGCATTCGCTTTGCGAAATCTATGCCACCGCGCGCCACACCGTGCGCAAGGTGCTGTCGCACCTGGCTGCCGACGGCATGGTCGACCTGGAGCCCAACCGCGGCGCCTTCATCGCCAGCCCGTCGACCGACGAAGCGCACGACATGTTCGAGCTGCGCCAGATGCTGGAGCGCGCGGTACTCGAAAAGCTCGCCGCCATGCCCGACGTCAAGGCCGTGATCGCGCCGCTGCGCAAGATGGTGGCCGACGAGCGCCAGGCCTTCCTGACGCACGACCGTCCCAAGTGGATCCGCCTGTCCGCCGAGTTCCACACCGCGCTGGCGGAACTGTCGGGCAATGCGCTGCTGGTCAACATGATGCGCCGCCTGGTGTCGCGCACCACGCTGATGATCGCCAGCGTGGAAGCGCCGGGCAACAACGCCTGCTCGTTCGACGAGCATGAAGAAATCCTCGACGCCCTCGAACAGGGCAACGCCGCACTGGCCCAGTCGCGCATGGCGCACCACCTTGGCGCCTGCGCCGACCGCGTGCAGCCGGACGAACCGGGCAGCTTCGATCTTCGCAGCGTGCTGGGCCGCTCCACCTAGCACGGTGTTCCCGTCACGCCCCCGCAAGAAGAAGGCAGCAGGCCCGTCGTCAGTACCGCGCCCAGGCAGTGCAAACGAGAGCGCGGCGACGGCGAGCCCATAACAACACCGACCAAACTGCCGGCACGGACGTGGCGTTCCCATCAAACCAAAGGAGAGGAGACGCACCAATGAATTCCGCAAGCACCACGGTCCCGACGGACCTCACCAACGAGCGTTTGCCTTCCGGGCGCCTGCTCGCGCTCGGGTTGCAGCACGTTCTGGTGATGTACGCCGGCACGGTTGCCGTGCCACTGATCGTGGGTGGCGCGCTCAAGCTGCCCAAGGACCAGCTGGCCTTCCTGATCAACGCCGACCTGTTCGCCGCCGGCCTGGCCACGCTGATCCAGGCCATCGGCTTCTGGAAGTTCGGCATTCGCCTGCCGGTGATGATGGGCGTGACCTTCGCCTCGGTGGCGCCGATGATCGCCATCGGCACCGATCCCAATGTCGGCCTGCTCGGCATCTATGGCGCGGTGATCGCGTCAGGGATCTTCGGCATCCTGATCTCGCCGATGATGGGGCGCATGCTCGGCCTGTTCCCGCCGGTGGTGACCGGCACGGTGATCACGCTGATCGGCGTGTCGCTGATGCGCGTCGGCATCAACTGGGCGGCCGGCGGCCAGCCCACCACGCGCGCGGTGATCGACGGCGTGGCCAAGGAAGTGCCCAACCTCGCCTACGGTGACCTGACCAACCTCGGCATCGCCGGGCTAACGCTGGTGACCATCCTGCTGCTGACCAAGTACGGCCGCGGCCTGGTCGCCAACTGCGCGGTGCTGCTCGGCATCATCATCGGCACGCTGGTGGCGATGGGCATGGGCAAGGTGTCGTTCGAAGGCCTGGACGAAGCCAGCTTCGTCGCCGTCATCACGCCGCTGCACTTCGGCATGCCGACCTTCGAAGTGACCGCGATCCTGTCGATGTGCATCGTCATGCTGATCACGCTGGTGGAGTCGACCGGCATGTTCCTGGCGCTGTCGGACATCACCGGCAAGAAGCTGAGCAACGACGACCTGACCCGCGGCCTTCGCGCCGACGGCCTGGGCACGGTGATCGGCGGCATCTTCAACACCTTCCCCTACACCTCGTTCTCGCAGAATGTGGGCCTGGTGACGGTCACCGGCGTGCGCTCGCGCTACGTCGCGGCAGCGGGCGGCATCATCCTGATCGCCTTCGGCCTGTTCCCCAAGATGGCCCACGTGGTGGCCTCGGTGCCGCAGTTCGTGCTAGGCGGCGCCGGCATCGTGATGTTCGGCATGGTCGCCGCCACCGGCATCCGCATCCTGGGTTCGTGCGACTTCAACCGCAACCGCCACAACCTCTTCATCGTCGCCATCTCGATCGGCTTCGGCATGATCCCGACGCTGGCGCCGACGTTCTTCCAGTACCTGCCCAAGTGGACCAGCCCGTTCACCCACAGCGGCATCGTGCTCGGCACCATCGTCGCGGTGGCGCTGAACCTGTTCTACAACGGCATCCAGTCGCGCGAAGAGGCCATGCGCAACGCCGCGGCCAACTCGCACGGCACCGAGTAATCGAAGTACCGGCAACGCAGGGCCGGCACCGCCGCCGGCACCACTGGCATGCTCATTGCATGACGGTCGGCGCCTGCGGCGGGACGGCGGTGCCGGGTGGTTTCCTGAAGCAAGCAACGACACATGACAAACGATAACTATCCACGCGATCTCATCGGTTATGGCGCCCGCCCGCCGCACGCCCGCTGGCCGGGCGGCGCGCGCGTCGCGCTGCAGTTCGTGCTCAACTACGAAGAAGGCGGCGAGAACTGCGTGCTGCACGGCGACGCCGCTTCCGAGCAGTTCCTGTCCGAGATCGTCGGCGCCGCGGCCTACCCCGACCGCCACATGAGCATGGAGGGCATCTACGAATACGGCGCGCGCGCCGGCGTCTGGCGCATCCTGCGCGAGTTCGAAAAGCGCGGCCTGCCGCTGACCATCTTCGGCGTGTCGATGGCGCTGCAGCGCCATCCGGAACTGACNCGCGCCTTCGTCGANCTGGGCCACGAGATCGCCTGCCACGGCTGGCGCTGGATCCACTACCAGAACATCGACGAAGCCACCGAGCGCGAGCACATGCGCATCGGCATGCAGATCATCAAGGACCTGACCGGCGAGCTGCCGCTGGGCTGGTACACCGGCCGCGACAGCCCCAACACGCGCCGCCTGGT
>NZ_AQUR01000088.1 GCF_000372525.1 Cupriavidus neocaledonicus | reverse complement strand
ATGAGCTCAAGCGCCTGTGGTTCTATCGCCGCCCGGGATGGGCGCAAAAGGCGTGGGAGCATTGGTGCGAACAAGCAAGGCAGAGCCGAATACCTGCCCTCGAACTGTTCGCCCAGCGCCTGAAAGCGTATTGGCACGGCATCCTTGCCCGATGCCGCCATCCGCTGAATACCAGCGTCGTTGAGGGCATCAACAACACCATCAAAGTCATCAAGCGCCGAGCCTATGGCTACCGTGACGAGGAATACTTCTTCCTGAAGATCAAGGCTGCCTTCCCCGGAATTCCTCGTTGAACCTTTTTTTTTTGGACACGAGCATCAACGTCCCGCTTGTTTGCTCCCCTCTCCCGCTCGCGGGAGAGGGAGCACCCAAAGCGGTCATTGGATGCGTTTGGGTATGTCGACGGTCAGGCTGCCGACGGCAAGCGGATATCCGCCAGATCCCAGCGCGGCGTCACGCCATATCCGTATTCATGCCGCGCCAGTTCGGGAGCGGCCTGCAGCCGCATCGCGCCCGCAAACGCGATCATCGCGCCATTGTCGGTGCAGAACGCCAGGTCAGGGTAGTAGACCTCCAGCTTGCGCTGCCTGCCGAGCTGGTCCAGCCGTTCGCGCAGCTGCCGGTTGGCGCCGACGCCGCCGGCCACCACCAGCCGCTTGTGGCCGGTCTGCTTGAGCGCCGCCATCGACTTGGCCGCGAGCACGTCGACGATCGCATCGACAAAGGCGCGCGCGAGGTTGGCTCGGTCCTGCTCGCAGATATTGGCCAGCTTGCGGGTTTGCGTCAGCACCGCGGTCTTCAGGCCGGCGAAGGAGAAGTCGAGGTTGCCGGAATGCAGCATCGGCCGCGGCAGCTCGAAGGCGCCGGGCACGCCGAACTCGGCCAGGCGCGACACTTCCGGCCCGCCCGGGTAGCCCAGGCCGAGCAGCTTGGCGGTCTTGTCGAACGCTTCGCCGGCGGCATCGTCCAGGGTTTCGCCCAGCAGCGCGTAGTCGCCGATGCCGCGCACTTCCATCAGCTGCGTGTGCCCGCCCGACACCAGCAGCGCCACGAACGGGAATGGCGGCGGCTCGCGCGTCAGCAGCGGCGACAGCAGGTGGCCCTCCAGATGGTGCACGCCCACCATCGGCACGTTCAGCGCAAAGCCCAGCGCATTGGCCACCGAGGCGCCGACCAGCAGCGCGCCGGCCAGCCCGGGGCCCTGGGTGAAGGCAATGGCGTCGATGTCCTGGCGGGTGCGGCCGGCGTCGGCGAGCACCTGCTCCAGCAGCGGCAGCACGCGGCGGATATGGTCGCGCGAGGCCAGCTCGGGGACCACGCCGCCGTAGTCGCGGTGCATGGCGATCTGCGAGTGCAGCGCATGCGCGAGCAGGCCGGCGCCGGTGTCATAGAGGGCGAGGCCGGTTTCGTCGCAGGAAGATTCGATGCCGAGGACAAGCATGGGAGGCATGACGCCGTCTCCGCTCAGGGGAAACAGCCGTCGGAACAAGGGTTTGCGGGAAGCGCGCAGGGTAGCACAGCGGCGCCCTGCGCGCTTTTCGCTACAATCTGCCCTTTCTCAGGCGGTGGCAAGACACATGGATTCGCGAGGCGTGCAATGAACGGGGCAGCCCAGGCCCGGACCGGCCGGTATGACGTGGCGGTACTGGGCGCCGGCGCCGCGGGCATGATGTGCGCCGCGGTGGCGGGGCAGAACGGCGCGCGCGTGGTGCTGATCGACCATGCCACCCGGCTCGCCGAGAAGATCCGCATCTCGGGCGGCGGCCGCTGCAATTTCACCAACCTGCAGGCCGGGGCCGCCAATTACCTGTCGTCCAATCCGCACTTCTGCCGCTCGGCACTGGCCCGCTACACGCCGCAGGATTTCCTGGCGCTGATGCGCCGCCATGGCATCGCCTGGCACGAGAAGCACCGCGGCCAGCTGTTCTGCAACGACAGCGCCGAGGACGTGATCGCCATGCTGCGCGCCGAATGTGACGCCGGGCAGGTGCACTGGCAGACCGGCTGCGCGGTGACGGAAGTCCGGCGCGAGGGCGATGATTTCCTGCTGCTCACCGCCGCGGGCACGGTCCGCGCCGGCGCGCTGGTAGTGGCCACCGGAGGCCTGTCGATCCCCAAGATCGGCGCCACCGACTTCGGCTACCGCATTGCCCGGCAGTTCGGACTGGGCATCGTCGAGACCCGTCCGGCGCTGGTGCCGCTGACCTTCGATGGCAAGGACTGGGCGCCGTTCGTGCCGCTGGCGGGGGTCTCGCTGGAAGTGGATATCGCCACCGGCAGCGGCAAGGCCGCGGGCGCGTTCCGCGAGGACCTGCTGTGGACGCATCGCGGCCTGTCAGGCCCGGCGGTGCTGCAGATTTCCAGTTACTGGCGTCCCGGCACGCCGGTCGCCATCGACCTGTTCGATGGCGAGGACGCCGCCGCGTGGCTGCTGGAGCAGAAGGCCGGCAGCCGCAAGCACCTAGGCAACCTGCTGGCGCAGCGGCTGCCGTCGCGGCTGGCCGAGGCATGGTGCGCGGCCGCGGGCGTGGCGGCGACGATGCCGCTGCATGACGTGACCGACAAGGCGCTGCGCAAGCTCGGCGCCGCGCTCAACGACTGGCGCATGGTGCCGTCCGGCACCGAGGGCTACCGCAAGGCGGAGGTGACGCTGGGCGGGGTCGACACCCGTGGGCTGTCGTCGACCACGATGATGGCACGCGACGTGCGGGGCCTGTATTTCATCGGCGAAGTGGTCGACGTGACCGGCTGGCTCGGGGGCTACAACTTCCAGTGGGCCTGGGCCTCGGCGGTGGCGGCGGGGCAGGCCGCGGCCGAGGCTGCGCGGCAGGGCCGGGCGGGGCAATCGGCGGCGTGAGAGAAAGTCGTGGACGTGTCGCCTGCAGCACATGCGGCGCGTCCATTGCAAGCCACTTCCGCGCCGGATTGTTGGTGCTACAATCCAGAGCTTCGTAACGCCGCCATCCCGAAAATACTTTCATTTTCCGGCCAAATGACTACGATCCGCCTCAAGGAAAACGAGCCTTTTGAAGTTGCTTTGCGCCGTTTCAAGCGCACCATCGAAAAGAACGGCCTGCTCCCGGAACTGCGGGCCCGCGAGTTTTACGAAAAACCCACCGCCGCGCGCAAGCGCAAGAAGGCTGCCGCAGAGAAGCGCCATTACAAGCGCATCCGCAGCCAGATGCTGCCGAAGAAGCTGTACTGACACACGGCTTCGCGCTTGCCCCTGACCCGCTGTGGCGTATGCTCGGCGGGTTTTTGCGTTTGGGCCTTGCAGCGCGCGGCATCCGCCGCCATGTGCAAGTGTCCGCCCACTTTCTGGAAGATCACGATGTCCCTCAAAGCCCGTATCAGCGAAGACATGAAGACCGCCATGCGCGCCCGCGAAACGGAGCGCCTCGGCACCATCCGCTTGCTGCTGGCGGCGATCAAGCAGCGCGAAGTCGACGAGCGCGTGGAACTGGACGACAGCGCCGTGCTGGCCGTGGTCGAAAAGCTGATCAAGCAGCGCAAGGACTCGATCGCGCAGTTCCAGCAGGCCGGCCGCAACGATCTCGCCGACAAGGAACTGGCCGAGGTCGAGGTGCTGAAGGTCTACATGCCCGCCGCGCTGTCGGACGACGAAGTGGCCGCCGAGGTGCAGCAGGCCGTGGCCGCCACTGGCGCCGCCGGTCCACAGGACATGGGCAAGGTGATGGGCGTGCTGAAGGGCAAGCTTGCCGGCCGTGCCGACATGACCGCCGTCTCGGCCCTGGTCAAGGCGGCACTTGCACCAAAGTAAATACTGATTTAATCGGTTGCCAGCACAATGAGCGCAAGATCCCTGGGATTCCCGGGAGTTGCACGCAGATGTGAAGCAATCCGGGCGGCCGTTCCGCGCTGCACTACAATATTCCGATAGCAGCCGGGCGCCGCACCGGTCACGCATTCCAAAAAGGCCGCCCGCAGTGGGACGGCCAAGCCTCAGGACGGTCAGTCGGGTGATTCCGCAATCCTTTATTCAGGACCTGCTCAACCGTGTCGACATTGTCGATGTGGTGGGCAAGTATGTGCAGCTGAAGAAGGGCGGCGCCAATTTCATGGGCCTGTGCCCGTTCCATAACGAGAAATCCCCCTCGTTCACGGTGTCGCCGACCAAGCAGTTCTACCACTGCTTCGGCTGCGGCGCCCATGGCTCGGCCATCGGCTTCCTGATGGAGTTTTCCGGCCAGTCCTATCCCGAGGCGGTGCGCGAACTGGCCCAGTCGGTCGGCATGACCGTGCCCGAAGAGCGCGACCGCCTGCCCCCCGGCCAGCGTGCCGAACAGCAGGCGCGCTCGGTGGCGCTGTCCGACGCCATGAGCCGCGCGACCGATTTCTACCGCCGCCAGCTGCGCGGCGCCCCGCAGGCCATCCAATACCTGAAGGGGCGGGGGCTGACCGGCGAGATTGCCGGGCAGTTCGGCCTGGGCTATGCGCCCGATGACTGGCAGGGCCTGGAAGCGGTGTTCGGCAGCTATCGCGACGACAACGTGGCGGCGCCGCTGGTCGAGGCCGGCCTGCTGATCGAAAGCGACAAGCGCGATGCGGACGGCAAGCCGCGGCGCTACGACCGCTTCCGCGACCGCATCATGTTCCCCATCCGCAACACCAAGGGCGCGGTGATCGGCTTCGGCGGCCGTGTCATGGGGCAGGGCGAGCCGAAGTACCTGAACTCGCCCGAGACCCCGCTGTTCAGCAAGGGCACCGAGTTGTATGGCTTGTTCGAGGCCCGCCATGCGATCCGGGAAACCGGCTATGTGCTGGTGGTCGAAGGGTATATGGACGTCGTGGCACTGGCCCAGCTCGGTTTTGCCAATGCCGTCGCCACCCTGGGCACGGCGTGCACCCCCGTGCACGTGCAGAAGCTGCTGCGCCAGACCGACGCGGTGGTGTTCTCGTTCGACGGCGACTCGGCGGGCCGGCGCGCCGCCCGGCGCGCGCTGGAAGCGTGCCTGCCGCACGTGGCCGACAACAAGACCATCCGCTTCCTGTTCCTGCCGGCCGAGCACGACCCCGACAGCTATGTGCGCGAAGAGGGCACCGAAGCCTTCGCCGCGCAGGTGCGCAATGCCATGCCGCTGTCGCGCTTCCTGCTGCAGTCGGTCACCGAGGAACTCGACCTGCGCCAGCCCGAGGGCCGTGCCCGCGCCCAGTACGAGGCCAAGCCGCTGCTGCAGGCGATGCCGGCGGGCGGGCTGCGGCTACAGATTGTGCGCGAACTTGCCGATGCCACCGGTACCACACCCGCCGAGATCGAGGCGATCTGCGGCCTGCGCAGCGATCCGGCACGGGTCGGGCGCTTCGCCCAGCCGCGCCCGCGCGCGCGCCGCCAGGCCCCGACCGGGCTGGAGCAGCGGGTGATCCAACTGCTGATGTGCTACCCGGCACTGTCGGCGCGGCTCGACGAGGACGCGCGGGCGTTGCTGCTGGAAGGCGAGGGCGGGGACAGCGAAGTGCTGGCGCACCTGGTCAGCGCTTGCGACGGCGTCCAGGGCGAGGTGAATTTCGCGGCCTTCAGCGAGCACCTGGCCCAGTCACCGTATGCCGAGGTCTATGCCGCGGCGCGCACGGCGGTATTGCGCGAGGAGATTGAAGAGGCACCTGCAACGCAGGAATTCGATGCGGCCATCACCAAGCTGCTGGCCGAGCCGCTGCGGCGCGAGCTCGACAGCCTGCAGGCGGAAGTGGTCGCCGGCACGGCCGACGAGGCGGCCAAGCAGCGCATGCGCTGGCTGGTGGGTGAAATCCACCGGCGGCGCCAACTGGGCTGAGGCGCCGGCGGGCGCCCTGGCCTTCAACCGGGAGGCGGCAGCACGCGTTGGACAAGCATTGGATCAGGGCCCGGGCCCGGCTGCGCCGAGCTTAAGCCTTGATTTTTCAGGTGAAAACCTCACCTGACAAGGAGCCGGCTAGGTGTGGCGTGCTACAATAGCCGGTTTGGATTGCGAAATCTTTCTCTCCAGTTCTGGTGAAAGTGAGCGTGCCAATGGCAAAGGCCAAAGCAACCGAAAGGGTTACCTCTAAAGCTCCCCAATCAGGGAGCGGCAAGGCGTCTGTGAAAACCACGGCGGCGAAGACATCGACCGCGACCGTCAAGACGCCAGCCCGGTCTGCGCCATCAAAGTCCGTGCGCAGCGCGCAAGCGCCCGCCGTGACGACTCCCACCAGAACCCGCACATCCGAAAGGACAAAGGCCTCGACTTCGGCACGCGAGAGCGGCAAGAGCGCCAGTACGAGCGGCAAGGTCGCCGCATCTGCAGCAGCATCTGCACCAGTGAAAGGCAAGAGTATCACCGTGGCGAAACAGCAGAATACCGAAGTCGAGAGCAAGCGAGCGGCAGCCGCCGGGGCCAAGAGCGGAGGCGCCAAGCAAGGCGCGGCCGCGACGGCCGCCAAGGCGCGTGCCGCGACACCTGCATCCGTTGCATCCGAGCGTCCCGCTGCGCCGGCAATCAAGCCGGAGCCGAAAAAGCGTGGCCGCAAGCCCAAGGCCGAGATGCAGCACGACGACAGCACAACAGACGACGTGACCGAAGAGTTTTACGAGAACGATACGCGCGCGCCGGCAACCCCGGCGGCGCCGAAGACCGAAAAGCAGAAAGCCAAGGACCGCAAGGCCAAGGAAAAGGCCCTGCTCAAGGAGTTCGCCTCGACCCAGCAAGGCACCGAGGAGGAGCTCGAGCTGCGTCGCCAGAAGCTCAAGGCGCTGATCAAGCTCGGCAAGTCGCGCGGCTACCTGACCTACGCGGAAATCAACGATCACCTGCCGGACGACATGGTCGATTCGGAAACGATCGACACGCTGGTCGCCACGCTCAACGACATCGGCATCGCGGTCTATGAACAGGCGCCGGATGCCGAGACGCTGCTGCTCAACGACAACGCCCCGTCCGCCACCAGCGAGGAAGAAGCCGAGGAAGAGGCCGAGGCGGCCCTGTCCACGGTCGACTCCGAGTTCGGCCGCACCACCGACCCGGTGCGCATGTACATGCGCGAGATGGGCACGGTCGAGCTGCTGACGCGCGAAGGCGAAATCGAGATCGCCAAGCGCATCGAGGCCGGCCTGAAGGACATGGTGATGGCGATCTCGGCTTGCCCGGTAACCATCTCCGAGATCCTCGCCCACGCCGAGCGCGTCGCCAACGACGAGATCAAGATCGACGAGTTCGTCGACGGCCTGATCGACCCGAACGCCGAGGAAACCCCTGAAGCCCCGTCGGCCCCGGCCGCGGCGGCCGACGACGAGGACCTCGAGTCCGACGACGACGAGGAAGGCGACGAGGACGATGACGACGAAGGCGGCGCCGGTGCCGGCGCGTCGGCGCGCCAGCTGGAAGAACTGAAGCAGAACGCGCTGGAGAAATTCCGCGTGATCGCCGAGCAGTTCGACAAGATGCGCCGTGCGTTCGAGAAGGAAGGCTACAAGTCCAAGCCCTACGTCAAGGCGCAGGAAGCGATCCAGGCCGAGCTGATGGGCATCCGCTTCACCGCGCGCAACGTCGAGCGCCTGTGCGACACGCTGCGCGGCCAGGTCGACGAAGTGCGCAAGCTCGAGCGCGCCATCCTGAATATCGTGGTCGACAAGTGCGGCATGCCGCGCTCGGACTTCGTCGCCCGCTTCCCGGGCAACGAGACCAACCTCGAGTGGATCCACACCGTGGTGGCCGACGGCAAGGGCTACAGCACCATCGTCGAGCGCAACGTGCCGGCCGTGCATGAGCTGCAGCAGAAGCTGATCGACCTGCAGGCGCGCGTGGTGCTGCCGCTGAAGGAACTGAAGGACGTCAACCGCAAGATGTCGGAAGGCGAGCGCCGCGCGCGCGAAGCCAAGCGCGAGATGACCGAGGCCAACCTGCGCCTGGTGATCTCGATCGCCAAGAAGTACACCAACCGCGGCCTGCAGTTCCTCGACCTGATCCAGGAAGGCAACATCGGCCTGATGAAGGCGGTGGACAAGTTCGAATACCGCCGCGGCTACAAGTTCTCGACCTACGCCACGTGGTGGATCCGCCAGGCCATCACGCGCTCGATCGCCGACCAGGCGCGCACCATCCGCATCCCGGTGCACATGATCGAGACCATCAACAAGATGAACCGCATCTCGCGCCAGATCCTGCAGGAAACCGGCAACGAGCCGGATCCGGCAACGCTGGCCGAGAAGATGGAGATGCCGGAAGACAAGATCCGCAAGATCATGAAGATCGCCAAGGAACCGATCTCCATGGAAACGCCGATCGGTGACGACGACGACTCCCACCTGGGCGACTTCATCGAGGACACCAACACGCTGGCCCCGGCCGAAGCGGCGCTGCACGGCTCCATGCGCGACGTCGTCAAGGACGTGCTGGACTCGCTCACGCCGCGCGAAGCCAAGGTGCTGCGCATGCGCTTCGGCATCGAAATGAGCACCGACCACACGCTGGAAGAGGTCGGCAAGCAGTTCGACGTCACGCGTGAACGGATCCGCCAGATCGAGGCCAAGGCGCTGCGCAAGCTGCGCCACCCGAGCCGCTCCGACAAGCTGAAGAGTTTCCTGGAAGGCAACTAGACGCTTCCAAGGGCCTCTAGCTCATGCCTGGTTAGAGCAGCGGACTCATAATCCGTTGGTGCCGTGTTCGACTCACGGGAGGCCCACCAATATATGTAGTAAAAACAAGGGGTTGCGCGTATGCGCAACCCCTTTTTTCGTCTGAGTGTCAACGGATTGTCAACGGTCGAGAAGCTTCGTCAACGGATTCAAGGTTCTGACCTCCTGTAAATGCTCTGGCGCAAGATGCGCATAGCGCATTGTCATGGTCAACGAGGCATGGCCAAGGATGCGCTGTAACGCCAGGATGTTTCCGCCATTCATCATGAAATGAGATGCGAAGGTGTGGCGCAGTACGTGGGTGAGCTGTCCATCTGGTAATCGCAGTTTCGATTTGCTGACTGCCTTTCGGAATGTGTGATAGCAGTCTCCAAACAGGCGTTCTTCTTCTCGATGGTTGGCATGCCGTCGGAGCGCCTCTTCGAGTCCAGCGGAAATTGGAACGCTGCGATTTCGGCCGCTCTTAGTTGCCGTGTAGTTAAGCGCACCCCCACCGAGTTGACTCTTGGTTAATCCTTCCGCTTCGCTCCATCGCGCTCCTGTTGCCAGGCAAACTTGCGAAACCAGCATTGTTTCTGTTGAGCCCTCCAAGTTGGCCAGTAGCGTTCTGATTTGCTCGAGGGTGAGAAAAGTCAACTCGCGTTCAACTTGCTTGACCTGGCGAACCCCGGCAAGCGGGTTCTCCTTCTTCCAGATGCCTAGTCGGCGGAGCTCGTTGAACACTGCACGCAGGTAGGCGTGCTCCCTGTTTATGCCCCCAGGCGATATCCCGGCCTCCTGGCGGCTAGTTCGATACTCCGCAAACGTCTCCGCAGTGAAGCGATCGGCAGTGGGATCACCCATTGCTTTGCACATTGCAATCAGGCGCGCGTAAGTGTCGGCGCCAGCTCGCAAGCTGCTACCGTGGTGGGTTTTCCAGACGTCTACAAGTTCAGTAAGGCGGCGGGTGTCCCGCTTCTGCGGTTGCCATTCGGGTGTGGTGTTGACCTTCGCCGTTAGCCATGCTTCCCAGGCGAGAGCTTCCGCCTTTGTTGCGAATGTTTTGCGGTATCTCTTGGCTCCTCGGCCTCCTGGCTGGATGTCAGCGAGCCATCCGCCAGGCTTCTTGGAAATGCTCATCCGTGCTTAAGTCTTGGAGGTTGGACCCGGGACCTTTGGCGAGGCCTTAGGGCTTTCACGCAGAGCCTCAGCTAGCTTTTCCCGCCTTGCAGCATTCGTCGCCGAGGTGTCACTGCTGCTTGTTGGAATACCGAAGTCTTCGAGAAGTCTGTCAGCGTAGCGGTGCAGGATATCGGTCTGTGCATTAGTTGCCCCTTCCACGGAAGAAAGCAGCGTTTTGAACCAGCCCGGCTCCGTCGGATCGAGTTGCATGATGGTTTGCGCTTTCCCCATGACCATCCAGGACAGGAAGAATGGATAGATCGATGCTAGAGCGGCAACCATCTCAATGCTCGGTTGTTGTGCTCTATTGCACACATTTTGCCATTTGCGAGCGCTAATACCGAACTGCGTTTCCAGCATTTTGTAACGCGTGGGCTTTCCCGCGAAGTTCTGAATTAGCCAGATCATTCTCTCTCTGAAGTCGTTTGCGTCGCCCGAGAAGCGATCAGGTGTCATCGTTCCCCCAAAAATAGGTGGTTTGCTTACTAAATTTTGGTAAGATTCGTCCTGACCAAATTTTGGTGAGGACAGACTGCATTATGGGTGCCCCTGACTTCGAGATGCAAAGAAGCATGCTGGTCGCTACGCCAGCGCCGCTGATGACACGCGAGGCATTCGCGGCAGCGGTGGGGCTTCCTATCGGCGTGGTTATCGGCTTTTGCAATCGGGGATACCTCCCGACAGTCGCAATAGGCAAGTACAGCCTCATCAACGTGGCTCTTCTGCACAAGCGTTGCATCGAGAAGGAGTTCTCGTGATGCCGCGTATCTTGGCTCCATTTCCAATTCGATCCACTACTGCGGGCACCTCGCTGCCTGACTGGCTTATCCAAGTGCGTGATGAGCGCGCGAAGGCTATTCGAGTCCGTCTGACCGCAAGGGCCTATTTCGAAGCCTCGGGCGGGCGCTCCGCCGCGCCCGCAGCGAAGCGAGGACGGACGGTGCGCCCGCTCGAGGTTTCGACAATGCCCGAATTGGCATTGGACAAAATTAATGCCGCCCTTCAAGAGGCGGTCCTTTCGAATTTCTCGGCCTCGCGCAGCGAGGCTGCTTTCTGTCAGGCGGGCGTGGTAGCACCGCCTGACAGTCTCACGGGCGAGACTCGGTGCGATGGTGGGGAGGGGTTCTGAGCATGGCCTACGACACGGTACGCCTTCGCTCCCCATACCTCGGCATGGAGATCGTCGACCAAATCAAAGCGCAGTGTCTTCTGCGCTCCGGCGTCGACCTGGCGAGCGGCGAGATTCGTTACGAGCTGTACACGGGGGAGCTCTTGGGTTCATGGGATTCCAGAATTGCGGTTCTTCCCATGAGCAAGGAGTGGGCGCTGGATAAGAGCGGCCGGAACGTGGAGGTGCCGTGCGAACCCTACATTGTTATCGAGGCGTCCGTGCACAAGATTGCGCTAGGCCACAACGTGTACGGCGGGCCGACGAACTTCCTCCAAGCATGCCGGGACTTCGTGCAATTGGTTGAAACGCTGTTGAGTACTGAGCTACCGCCTGCCGATTGGTGGAGTGTGCTCCGCGTCGATCGCGCCGAGGTCTTCCGGCTTTCAAGGGCAGCATGCCAAGAGTTCTTTGATGGGATCCAGCTCATCAGTTTTCCTCGGCGCAAGCGCGGTGCGTCGAAATATGCGATGGCCGTGCACTTCAAGGGCAAGACTACAACGGTCAAGTTGTACCACAAGGGTTCTGAGTTCCGGGTACATGACAGAGCGCGGCTGCGACGGTTTTTCGAGCAAGTTTATCGTCATCTGTATGGGCGCGACCATCCCGAGAACAGAGCGCGCGCAGAGCGGAAAACTGAGGCGCTTCAGCGGTTGGCAGATAGGCGATTGCGAGTCGAGGTCGGAATCAACAGGCACAAGCTGCGATACGACTTTGGGAAGGATCCGCGTGTTGATGAGGTCTCGGACGCTTATCTGGAAAGCGTCTTCGATGCGGAGCTGGAGAAGCTGCTGCGAGAGGGGAAGCAGGCTATGACCACGTTGAGACAGAGTAAAGCGGTATTGCATCGTTTGAAGGCGGTGTATGGCGACACGCTTGGTATGCGTCTGTATGGCTTTTGGTCAACGCTGGCGCAGCATGGTGAGGACAGCGCGCGCGATAACTATTCGAGGGCAACGTTCTTTCGATGTCGGAAACAGTTGGAGGACGCCGGCGTGTCGTGGCGTGGGTCCGATGTGCGCGTAGTGGCCAATGATGGCGCATTGCCCCACGACTTCAGTCCGGTCAGGACGGACCCACGGTTGTGCCAGCTCCCGGCGCGCAACCGCGAGGAGTTTCAGGTCAGCCGGGAAACACTGCGGCTTGCCGCTTAAGGAGATTTCATGTCCACAGCAGAAACCACTGTTCGTTCTACGTCGGCTCAGATCAAGCCGATGCATGTGCTTGTGCGCGGCCGAATTGAAGCGCAGCGCTCGCACGAGGGGATCCGCTATACGCGGATCATGACCCCGGCACCCGACGCCTACAGCCGGCCGCAGATCGTAGAGGTACGCGGCAAGAATAAGTTGGGCGAACGCGGTGACGAGGTCACGGTGACTTGCTCGCTGGGCGGATACCAGCGCAAGCCTTACCAGATCAAGAACAAGGATACCGGCGAGTTCGAAACGATCACGCCGGTCGATATGACCCTTGATGTTAAGGATGAGTGAAGCTGCAACGGTCCATGTGGCGGCCGTTGACGGTCGTCACAGCGTTGCGGGCTCCGCCCAGGTGGTCTATCCACATAGTTCATGGGGACTGTCGTGACCGGGTCGGTTCAAAACATCCTCATTTGCGCGCCTTTAGCCGCAGGCGAGACTGTTAATGCGATTGACTCGCAGGCATGTCCGCCGAGTGGCGCGCAGGCATTCAAGCTCCAATCGATGCAAGCTTATGTGCTCGATTCCTCGGCCCAGTCGCTGCTTGAGGCAGCGGCCAAGCCCTTCGATTACGAGTATGCAGGCGTCGTATGGTCCGTGGCATTCACGATGGTCGTTGGTTTGTATCTCGCGAGTGCCAAGGTCGGCGCGGTCTTGGGCCTGATTCGTCAAGGCTGAGGTCGCAATAACAGCCGGGTATTCCGGCGCAACGTGAAAAGGAAGAAGTCATGAAAGCCAAGCTGCAAAACCTGAAGTCCATCGCAACTCGTGCGGCCGCTGGTGCTGTCGCGCTTGTTTGTGCCGGTATCGCTCATGCACAGACCGCGCCGTCGATGGATCAGCTAACCGGTCAAGTCTCGTTCGCAGAGGTCCTGGTGGGTGTCTTCGCCATCGGCGGTCTCCTGGCTGCGCTCTACGCTTCGATTAAGGGTGTGCGCATCGTGCTGGGTATGATCCGCGGTCGCTAAGCGCTCTCGGTTGGGAAGGCAGGGGAGCGTCGTTGACGTTCCCCTTTTCTTTTGTCTATGGGGAGGATGCGGTGAGCACAAACGAGCTTTGGTATCTGTTCATTTTTGCCTGGGGCATTGTCAGCGGATGGGCCGTCGTTACCGGGCTGCGGGGAGGCTGATGGCGCGCTTTCGAAAGTTGATTCTGATGCTGTGTCTCGGCGCGATGCTGGTCAATCAGCAGGCCCAGGCGCAGGCGCTGCCGGTCGCTAACTTCGTGGTCAACCGGGCGGTGTCCAACGTGGTGACGCGGGTAGCGGCTGCTCGCGGCTTCGCCGCGAATGATCCAAGGATTGCCGCGACGCTGACTAGCATGGGAACGGTCAGCACGGGGCTCAATGTCGCCAGCACGGCGGTGGGGGTTGGTATGGCTATTGGGGGAGCACCGGTTTGGATGGGTATTGCGGCGGGATTAGGCGTGGTGGCGCTCGGCCTTGGCATCTCGGCAATGGTAAATGGCAAGCCCGCGCAGTTGTCGATTGCTAGTACCGATACGGGTAATAAGCTGAAGGTGGAAGTGCCCGGCGAAGCCATGCCTGCGTATGTGCCACCAATGCTTGTTGACCAAACGCCGTTGTGGGCAAAGGCGGTGGCCCAGGGCGCCCCAATTTATCGCGACCCAAACAATTGCTATGCGAACGACGCATGCTATGCGTTGCCGCTCAGGCCGGATGTGCCGAGCTATCGCTACGCGGCGGACTACTACGGAAAGACGGTGTTGGTGACGAACGACCTTAACACGTTCGGTAGATGGGTCACGTTCCTCACAAATCCGATCATCAATCCAACACCGGGAGTCACCTATACGTGGCAGTTTGCAGGGGCGCAGCAAGTTCCGAATAGCAACGGCGGAAGCCGAGTGGCGGTGTACATCTACGAAGCACGCTCGGGCGGCGATGATCAAGGCTTGTCCAGCTATTCGCGGACGACCACGAAGAACCTTGATGGGAGCGTGTATGGCGACATCGGGCCGCAGTTCTATAGCGATCTGGACTCGGCCGTGAAGTCGATGCCGCAGACAGTGGGCTCGGCAAAGCTATCTGGCGACTCATTGGCCAGAATCGTGGATGCGCAGTGGCGTCAGGCAGCCGGGCAACCTGGATATGAAGGACTTCCTTACTCTTACAGTCAGCCGATCACAGCCATGGACGTGCAGCCATGGATCGACGCGAACCCTTCCTCTGCGCCGACCGTCGGGGACTTGATGACACCGGCAAACAGCCCGGGATCGCAGATAGTGATCATCAGCCCAACGGTCACGCCGGGCACGAATCCGGGGCCGGATCCCGGAACGAACCCTGGTCCGATTCCAGGCAATAACGTCAATGTGGTCAACACGCCGAACGTGAACGTGACCAACAAGGTGCAGGTTGATCTAGGGGAGGCGCCCAACGTGGGGACGCCGGGGCTGGAATCGACGCCCACCGCACGCTCGATTCTCGATCCCCTGCTGAACTTGATGCCGGACCTCAAGGCGTTCACCACGCCACAACACCAGGGTGAGTGTCCTAAGCCTTCGGTGGACGTGTTCTCGTGGCACGTCACGTTCGATTCGCATTGCCAGCTCGCTGAGAGCACGCGGCAGATGCTCTACCAAACCATGATGGTCTGTTGGGCCCTCGGGGCGCTGCTGATCATCCTTATGGCGTGAGGCGACTATGTGGACGTTTATTCTTGCAGGTGTCAATACGCTGCTGGGCTTCGTGTTCCGGTCGCTGGTGGTCAAATTCGTGGTGTTTTTCGCGCTGTGGTTCATCACGACCGAGTTCGTAAGCGTGCTGCAACAGGTCGGCATCCTGCCCACGTCGGCAAGCCTCAATGCCTCGCTATCGGGGCTGTCGGCCACCACGTGGTACTTCCTCGATCTGTTCGCGGTGTCGCAGGGCCTGCCGATCATCATCTCTGCCATGGTGTCGCGTTTCATCATCCGCCGCCTGCCAGTGATTGGATAAGCCATGTCGATTACGTTCTACGGCGGGGTCATGGGCTCCGGCAAGTCCTACGAGGTGGTCAGTGGTCCGGTGTGTGATGCCGTGGCCGCTGGCCGCCGTGTGGTCACCAACGTTGCCGGGATCAACGAGGAGCGCATTCACGAGTACCTACTGAAGAAGCGGCCTGGCCTGGATGCGGGCAAGCTCGGCACGATCGTGCACGTGACGGATGAGCGCGTGATGGAGCCGGGCTTCTTCCCCGACGAAAAGCAGGCCGAGATTGACTCGGTGGTCAAGGGCGGCGATCTGGTCGCCATTGATGAGGCGTGGCGGTTCTGGGATCAGGACAAGGGCAAGCTGTCGCCCGAGCACATGCAGTTCTTCCGCATGCATCGCCACTACGTGCACCCGGAAACGGGCGTGACCTGCGACGTGGTGATGATGTCGCAGGACATCGGCGGGCTGGCGCGGGCGCTGAAAGCCGTGGTCGAGCTGAGTTTCCGCATGCACAAGCTGAAGAGTATCGGGGTGCCGACTGGCTATCGGGTGGAGATGTACGAAGGCTCGAAGCAGATCAAGGCCAATCGGGTCAGCACGTTCATCAAGAAGTACCAGAAAGACATTTTCCCGCTCTACAAGAGCTATGAAGGCGACAACGCCAGAGAGCTGCGGGTGGACAAGCGGCAGAACGTGCTGCGCGATCCTAAGGTGATTGGTGTCATCGCCCTGATGGTCGCGTTGTGGGCCTTCGGCGGGTTCTTCACGTACCGCTTCTTCGCCAAGCGGGGCGAACAGGCCAAGCCGGCGGCAGCGGAATCGGCGGGCGGCGGTGCGCATGGTCAAGCGGCATCGGCAGCCGCGGCTGTGCCAGCACCGGGTAATGCGAAGGGTGGGGCGCCTGGGTCGTCGGGTAAGGACGACTACAGCGCGGAATGGCGCATCGCCGGGGCCTATGAAGCCAACGGCGAGCGTTATATGGTGGTGTCGGACAGTCAGGGGCGGCTGCGCGTCGAGTCGCCTTCGATGTTTCGCAATGCTGGCATTGCAGCTATCGGGGAGATTGACGGCCAGCGCGTAGCCCTGTGGACCGGCCATAAGGCGGGCGCGGGATCTATTGCTCCCTCGATGGAGACCAAGAGATGAGGCGTCTATTCACGCTGATATTGCTGGTAGCCGGGGCCGTGAATGCTGCCGAGCTGCCACCGCCCATCCCCGCCTCGTTGTCCGGGACGACCGTTCCCGCAGCGAAGTCGCCCGCGCGATTTGATTTTCAGTTCGTCCAGGTCGCGCAAGTGCTGCAGGTGATCTACGGTGAGGCGATCAAGACGCCTTATGTGCTGGCTCCGGACGTACTTACGGACCAGCGCACGGTGTCGTTCCGCTATGACGCCTCCAGCGGCGATCTACGGGCGTTCCTGGGGGCGTTTCTCGACACATTGGGGATGCAGGCGCAGAGCCGGGGCGGTGTGGACTTCGTGACAATGAAGCCGAAGCCCGATGAGTTGCGTGCAGACGAGGAAAAGGAGGTGACAGTGTATCGGCCCAAATACCGCAACGTGTCGTATTTATCCACGCTGCTCCGACCGATTTTCCCGCGCGGCCTGACTCTCAACCGCAGTGTGACGGCCCCCGAAGGTGCAAAGGTCATGAGCAACCCCCCGCCTGGCAGCGCGGCGGCGATGGTCGATCAGGACAGCGATACGCTGGTTTTCGCCGGTACGGCGAAAGAAGTGACGATGCTGAATAAACTGCTGCCCCAGCTCGACGTGCCAGGCGGCGAGGTTGCGGTGCGGGCGGTCGCGTATGAGGTGGCTACGACAAAGGAACAGGGCTCGGCATTTCAGCTCGCGTTGAATCTGCTGGGTGGCAAGCTGTCGTTGGGCCTCGGCCCTGCGGGTGTATTGCCTAATGCGGTGCGCTTCACCAACAACACTATCGATGCAGTTTTCTCTGCGCTCTCCGATGACTCCCGGTTTAAAGTCATCAACTCGCCCAACCTGCGCATCCGCTCGGGTGAAACTGGCCGGCTCAATGTCGGCCAGAAGGTCCCGGTGTTGGGTGCTGTGTCATATCCTCAGGGCGCCGGCCAGGCGGTACAGTCGGTCGAATATCAGGCCTCTGGTGTCATCTTCGAGCTACGTCCGACCGTCAGAGAAGGCAGTATCGATATCACGGTGACGCAGCAGATATCGGACTTTGTGAAGACCACAACTGGCGTCAACAACTCGCCCACGCTCAATACCCGAGAAGTCACCAGCTCGGTGACGATGCAGGACGGCGAAATGATCTTGCTGGGCGGGCTCAAGATGAGGAAGGACACTATAACCAGCAGTGGCATGTCGTTTCTGCCGCGCTTTCTTGACACGACTTCTCATCAAGAGTCGGAGTCCGAGATACTGCTCGTGCTTCAGTTGAATCGCATCTGACGCCTGATCCGGAATAGGCGCCTGCGAAAATCTACCAGCCAGAGGTCGCAGTTTTCGCGCCCGCGAAAATTTCACCAGGGGTGATCGTCCGCAGGTTATCGTAATTTGATAACGTAATTACTTTTTACGTTATCTTATGAATTCGCACGGTGATGAAGAACTCCCAAACTGATGCCTGCGCAACGCAGGTCCGTAGATGCCTGTCCCTGCTCGGCTTGGCATTTCGGGTCGAGCAAGCAGATTTCTCGGCGGATTCGTGGAAGCTGTTGTTAGAGAAGGCTAAGATCGTCGCTGATAGCCTGGTGGAACGGCGGCCAGACAATCCTGCGGCTTGGGTGTATGTCGAAACCGTGAACGAGCCGCCGGATGCGAATGGATGGATTACCGGTGTTCGGCGCGTATCGAATCCTTACTGGATTCCAAAGGCGTGTCTTGATGAGTTGGAAGCTCTAGAGCAGCTTTTGAATGACCTACCGAGCCGATCTTCGGAATAGTTAGATTTGCGCCGTAGGGGTTCTCTTCTAGCTGCTGTCGGAGACGAACGGGTGCGCCAGGTGCCTACTGTGTGATGAAGAACTCCCAGCAACTCAGCGTGCGTGGGTGGACTTCTTTCCAGCGAGATTGAGCAATCCGCGCAGCATCGCGCCGTCATAGTCCATCACTCGGGCAGCCAGGCTGCGCAGGGTCTTGCAGAAGAATTGCTTGCCGTCGGGGCGGGTCCAGATGAAGCCCTTGTTGAAGCGCACCAGCTTCTTGACATAGAGCTTCAAGCGCATCTGCGTCATCGGGCGGAACAGGCCGGTGGCGCGCTTCGCTGCGCGGCGCTTCGGGGTTGCGAACCATAGTACGCCGTTGCACAGGCCACCGATCAGGCTGAGGCTCATCTGTTCCATGGTGTTCTCCTTTCAAGGCATCGGGCCGCTAGATTCTGAGTCCCGGGCGTTATCTGTCTCCGGGCGCTCTGCCGAGGGGATTTCGGCATCAGTCCGCTGAGTTCGTCGTCCCTGCGATCCGATGGGCGAATGATGGCGAAACGTGGAATACCGGAGCGGAGCGGAGCGTAGTGAGGATATGCCGCGAAAGTTCGCCAGCAGTCGGCTATGGTCGCGCTTTGGGACGACGGACTCAGTGGGCTGATGACGCACGGTAGGGCGACCGGAGACGCCGCGCGGCGAGCGCCAATAGCGCGGAGCGCTCTGGCTAGAAGTTGTCGGCGCTCCGGTCACTGAGGGCTTGTCGGTTTTAGTGCTTCTGGCTGCACCTGTCGTAGAATGCGCTGGAACTGTGAAACGATGGAGATGGGGATGCTTGCGGTTGATGGTCTTCGAGCGCTGCACCAAAGTATGCGGACCTTGGATATGGATCGGTATCGATTCCGTTATCGACACGGCCGCGCAGAGTTCGATGTCTTCTTTTTCGTTGACGACGAACCATATCGATTGCTCTTCGGAGCCAGGGGGCACGCGCTTGCGTTCGAGTTCGACGTGTTGCGTGGGTATCAGGTAAGACCGTTCCTGGATAAGACGGACTATCGAGAGCTTTGCAGGATACTGGGACTTGAGTTTGACCCCAGTAATCCTTTCAGCGTTAAGGCATTTCTGAGCGACTTCTCCGCGCACGTTCCTGTTCGAGCGACGGTGGACGGCCGCGTCAGATATCCGGACCTCGTGGCTTATAGGCCGGATGTAGACGAGGCGGACAAAATTCACTTTATTGGTTGGCTAAGTCATGCTGGCCGCGAGACCGATGTGACGGAGCGTAACTTGGAGAAGACGCGGGAACTGCTTGGTCGGCGGGCCTTTGAGACATGCAAAGCTAAACGCATCAGTAGCCGTTGGACAAGCGATGCCGGGAAGGCTATTGAGTTTTATCCGCCGTCCTGAATCGGTGTCGACAAAGTGTCAACGGCGTAGTTGTGCATAGGCAGGCAATGTGACGGACGGCATTTAGCTGCGTTCGTAAGTAACTGATTTAATAGATGTAGTTAGATGATGTGGGGATGTGGTGTTGATGAGTTTGATCTTTGACACGCACTCATAATCCGTTGGTGCCGTGTTCGACTCACGGGAGGCCCACCAATGCAGTGAAAAAAGGGGTTACGGCGAATGCCGTAGCCCCTTTTTTTCATGGTGCCGTGCCGCGTCAGGCCAGCGCCGCGGTGGCGACCTTCCAGCGGCGCAGGCGGTCCTCCAGTCCGTTGGTGCCGCCGTTGATGCGCCGCGTCAGCGCGATGAAGTCGCCGCTGTCGGCCAGTGCATTGCAGCCGTGCGCGCGCCACCACCATGCCGCCGAGCGCGCGGCCCAGGCGTCCTGTTCCAGCAGTTCGGGCGTGGCGGTCAGGTCGGCGCCGAGCGCGGCGCCGCAGGCCGCGTAGTTGGCGCGGCCGGTGATCTGGATCAGGCCCCGGCCGCGGAAGCGCTTGCCGTCGCCGGCCCGCACGTTGCCGAGCGCCATGGCCTTGCGCGACGGCGGCTCGTACAGCGCCTGCGCCGGCGTCGGTCCCCACAGCTCGTGCGTGAACTGGTAGCCCAGCGACTCGTGCCCGGTCTGCGCCAGGAACGCGGCGATGCGCGCCGCGCCGGTGATGTCGTATGCCTGCATCGCTTCGCGCAGGCGCGGGAACCAGCGCGCGCATTGCGGCTCGCTCAGTCCGGTGGCGGCGCGGAATTGTTCCGGGGTCATTTGCATCTTGCGTCTCCTTGTCGTGATGGCGGCCGTTGCGGCGGGGCCCGCTATGGCGCCTGGTATGGCACGGGCTGCGGCGCCGCTTGCGGCTGCGGCCACGTGCCGTTGGCCACCAGGGTGTCGATGGTGTGCTGCAGCGGGTCGGCGCTGACGCTGAATTCGCCGGCGAAGGGCCGGTCGACCGCGAGCAGGAAGAAGAACGCCAGGCCGATGGTGATGGCCCAAGCGGTGATCAGCGCCAGGTTGAAGGGCGTGGCCGGCAGCACGTACAGCAACGCGAACGACAGGGCGCTGACGATCAGGATCACGCCCCACAAGGTGTTCGGCATCGCCGCGTGCAGCGTCAGGATCCGTTGCTGGCGGTACTTGACCATCTCGTTGACGCGCATCAGCACCTCGCCCAGCAGCACCGTCTGGCGGCTGTCGAGCGGACGGATC
This sequence comes from Cupriavidus neocaledonicus, assembly GCF_000372525.1. GTDB lineage: Bacteria > Pseudomonadota > Gammaproteobacteria > Burkholderiales > Burkholderiaceae > Cupriavidus > Cupriavidus neocaledonicus. The sequence goes on along the minus strand of NZ_AQUR01000088.1, from coordinate 94,593 downwards.
CGGTTGGCCAGGTTGAACATCGCGTCAAAGCGCTGTTCGGTGTGCGCATCGGGCTTGCCCAGGCGCTGCATGCGCGGCCATTCCTCGTGCACCACCATCACCAGGTAGGTGTGCAAGGCCGCCGCGGCGGCATCGGCGGCGCTGCTGTCGAACGCGGCCAGGTCGCGCGCGAGTTCGCCCGCCGCGGTGGCCTCCGCGGCGACGGTGCGGTCGGCGGCGTTGTAGGTGTCCCAGACGTTGATGGCGGCGAACGCGACCAGCAGCGAATTGATGGTGGTGATGATCGAGACCATCGACACCGCCATCGCGCGCTGCTCGGCGTCGAGCTCGATCAGGGCGAAGCGGCGCGCCGCCGCATAGCCGGCCAGCACCACGGCGACGATGGCGCCGACCACGATGGCGGCCATGCCGGTGCTGGGCAGGCTGTAGAGGAACATCATGGCGCTACGCCTTGTGCGGCTCGCGGGGCGTGCTGCCGCGCACCGCGGTCTCGACGATCTCGACGATGCGCTGCAGCAGGCGATGCACCGCGGTCGCGGAGAAGCCGCCCAGCATCGACAAGGCCGGCTTGCCGAAGCTGCGCATGCCGGCCGAGTCGAACAACTGCGGCGGCAGCATCTCCACCAGGATCAGTCCGGACATCACGCCGAGGATCAGTTGCGCGGCGTAGGCGGCGTCGTACTTAGGGTCGTAGGTGCCTTTGGCGATGTAGCCGTGCACCTGGAACAGCGAGGCAAACGAGGCCCCCAGCCCGGCGCAGAACAGCAGGAACAGCATGTTGAACAGCAGCGTGCGGCCCGACGAGGCGAGGATGCCGGCGCGCATGTTGTCCATCGACACCTCCGCCGGCAAGCCGGTCAGTACTACCGCCAGCAGGCAGCACACCGCGGTGCCGGTCAATGCGCGCACCAGCGGCACGGGACCCAGGCAGGCGAGCGGATGCGCGCGGCGGCGTTCGTCGTCGAGCAGCGCGATGCATTGCGGCGTCGCCGGCGCGATCGCGCGGGCCAGGTCCTGGTGCAGTTGCGCGAGCTGCCGCGCGGCAAGACCCGCACCGGCATGCGGCGGCGACGCGGGCGGGGTCGCCGCGGCGTCAGCCGCGGCCGCTTCGCGATCGCTGCCGAGCAGCATGGTCCAGCCGTCCGGCATCGGTATGCCCAGCCGCAAGGCATGGCTGGCCATGGCCTCGCATTCGCGGCGCAGCTGGTCATCGAGCGGCAACGGCAAAGCCGTCGCCGCGGCAAGCCGGGGCGGTGCCGCGACGGTATCGGCGGCAGCGGCGGCAGCGGCGCGCCGCAACGGCGCGGCGGTGAAGTCAAGCGTGCGCATGATCTATGAAAGGAGGAGGGCGGCCCGGTGACCCGGGCCGCGTGTTTGCCCGCGCGGCGGGAGGCGGGTTTTACTGAGGCCGGCCCAGCAGGCGCTGCAGGTTCTGCAACTGCGGCAGGCCGCCGCCGAAGCGGTTCTCGGGGTCGTGCGCGACGATCGGCGAACTGATGGCACGGATCAGCTGGAACAGCACCGCGACGCGGCCCGGTCCGCGCGGCCCCATCCACGCCGCCAGTTGTGGATCGGACAGCAGCAGCGCGGCCAGCCCCGCGATATGCGGCGCCGCCATCGAGGTGCCGGAGTCGGGCATGAACGCGGCGCCCGGCACGGTCGAGATGATGCCCACGCCGGGGCCGCACACCGCGATCTGCGGGCCGAAGCACGAGAACGTCGGCGCGAACAGCCCGGCGCGCGTGGCCGCATGCTGCACCACCTGGGTACGTTCCCATACGTCATGCGGCAGTTCGCTCTGCAGGCCCAGCGCCGAGACGGCCAGCACCGACGCGGACCCCGCCGGATACTGCACCGGCCCGCCCGAGTTGCCGGCCGCGACGATGCAGGCCACGCCGCTGTGCACGGCTTCGATCAGCTTCTGCTCGACCGCCTGCGACGGCTGGGGTGCGCCGAGGCTCAGGTTGACCACGTCGACATCGTGGTCGATGCAGTAGTCGAGCGCGCGCAGCAGCGTGCTGAACTGCCCCCCGGGAAAGATCTTGAGCGCATGCATTTCCGCCTCAGGCGCGAAACCGAGCATGGTGGCCTGGGCCTCGGCATTGGCGGACGCCGGCGCCCCCGGCTGCGGGCGCGCGCCGATCACGCCGGCACAGTGCGAGCCGTGGCCGATGGTGTCGAGCCGCCAGGTGTCGTTGGCGTTGGTGCCGGCGCCGGTGCCGGTCAGGTCGATGCCGTGGCGGATATGCGCCAGCAGCGGGTGCGCGGCATCGGCGCCCGAATCGACCACCGCGACGCGCACCCCACGACCGCCGAAGCTGCGCGTGAGGCGGTCAAGCCCCATCAGCCGCTGGCCCCAGCCGAAGCGGCCGTGCGGCGGCACATCCGGATTCGGCTGCGACAACGGCGTCACGCGTATCACGTTGGGCTGGCCCGACACCACGTTGGGCGACAGCAAATACTTGTTCCAGTAGCCGCTCAGCGGCCGCACGAACAGCGAGCGCGCCGGCCCGGGCTGCTGCTGCACCAGCGTCAGCGTTGCTTCGCCGCTGGCATCGGTGGTGGCGGTCGCGGGGAAGCCATCGCCTGCCAGGGTAATGGCCACGCCGGGCAGCGGCGCGTCGCCGGTGCCCAGCACGCGCACCAGCACCTCGCGCGATACCGGGCCGTCGAAGGCCGATTGCGGATGCAGCCGGTCGGAGGTCTCGAGTTCGGCCTTGCGGCCATAGCCGAGCGGATGGTCTTCCTCGACGATCATGTGCGGGGGCGCCGTGGCCTGCAGCATCTGCGCGTGCGCGGCGTCGAGCTTGACCACATAGGTGTGGGCGGCCTCGTCGGGCCGCACCGAATGCAGGTGCGTGTTCTTGTGGCCTTCGACCACATGCACCACTTCAACGCCGGGCAGCTGCGTCACCGTGCTGTGCAGTTCGCTGGCCGACATCGGCGCCACGCCCGCCTGCCGGGCCAGGGCGTGGCGCCGCGGCGCGATCAGGTATTGCTTGCGGCCGGCGTCCAGCGCCACCGCATCGCGGGGGCCCGCGCCGGGGGCGGCGCCACGGTCCGCGCCGGCGCGCGTGGCCTCGCCTTTCTTGTCTCGTTCCATTTGCTATCTCCACCGCGGCGCCGGGCGGCGCGCGCATCGATTCGGGCGGGCCGGCGCAGATACGCCGGCCCGCGGCGGCGCCGCAGGGCGCCACGGGTCATGCGCAAAACTTCATGCGCATGACTTCATGCGCCGTGCCTTCAGGCATAGACCACTTGCGGCTGCGCCGAGAACGGCAGCAGGCCGCCGAGATGGCCGGCCACGGTGCCGATCTGCTGGCCCACGTTGGCATTGCCCAGCAGGCCGCCGACGGCATGGCCGAGGGTCGGCGCCACCGCGCCGATCAGCGAGCCGAACACGCCCTGCGGTGCCAGCGCCGCCTGCGGCTGCGCCGAGAACGGCAGCAGGCCGCCGAGATGGCCGGCCACGGTACCGATCTGCTGGCCCACGTTGGCATTGCCCAGCAGGCCGCCGACGGCATGGCCCAGGGTCGGTGCCACGGCGCCGATCAGCGAACCGAACACGCCCTGCGGTGCCAGCGTGACTGCGGGCATGGCGGAAAACGGCAGGTAGCGCGCGCCTTCGCGAACGATGTTGGCGCCATGGATGGCAGCGGTCGGATAGCCCACAGCAGTGCCGGCCGCCTGGATGAATCCCGGCGCATGCACCGAGATCGCGTTGCCGATCGGGCCGGTATGAACGGGCTCGGGGAACGGAATATGCTGGGCCAGCGCGCCGGCGGCGGCGCCGGCCGCATGGCCGATCACCGGGTTCACATAGTGCGTGACCACGGCCTGCACGCCGTCTCGCACCGCCGGAGCAACCGCGTCGGTCATCGCGCTCTGGGGCACCAGCATCGGCTGCGCGGCGAACGGCAGCAGGCTGCCGATACCGCTGACGAGATTGCCGAGCACACCTTGCGGCGCCAGGACGGCGGCGTGGATGGGGTAGGTCATGACGACTCCTTTGAATGACTGCGTGGATTGAGGGAAGCAAGGGCGGCGGGCCACGCGTGGCTGGCCCGGATGCCGCGCCTGCCGCGTTGCTGCGTCATGGCGCGGCAGCGGGCAGGTGGAATCATTCTTGGTTTTCGGTGCGCGCCGCCGCCATTGGGCAAATGCGGTATTGGCAGTGGATAATGCCGGACAACAATCAGAATTAAATATCGCGCAGCATGAATTGGCTTTTAAATATAAAAACCAGCACCTAGAATTCGCCTCTGCTGCCGGCATCCGGAAATTCCGGAGCTCACCGTCGGGAAGTGCGCAATCCCATGCCGGCGCAACACCGCAAGAGTTCGAAAACAAAAGCAGTGATCTGGAGCCCGGCCGGGCTGTCCCCGGTTCCGCTCGTAGGTCCGCACTAGCCTTGCACGAAGGGTCCTGTGATGCACTGATGCACAGATAGACGCGCGGCTGCCGCTCCTGCGACGGAACCACTCGTTCCATCGCATGGAGTCCTCCGCATGAACCTCACCACTCGGGAAGAGACGGTGCTCGCCTTTATTGCCCGCGGCATGAGCGATCGCGAGATCGCCGCACGTCTCGCATTTTCCGTATCCACGGCGCGCAAGCACCGTGAGCATCTGCTCGCGAAAATGCAATTGCGAAAATCCTCGCAATTGACCATGTACTATCTTGCGCGCCAGCATGAGCTGTTTAAAAAAGCGGGCCGTTGGCCGCGCATAATCCATTCTCGGAACGCGAGCGCGAATATCTGGAATGGCTCGGGCGCGGCCTGAGCGACAAGGAAATCGCGCGCGCGCTCGGCATCAGCGACCAGACCGCGCGCACGCATCGGGCCCGGCTGCTGCAGAAGGCGGGCGCCAGCAATGTCTGCGCCCTGCTGTTCCTGAGCGTGCAGCAGGGGTGGCTGGAGCTGCCGCAGCAGCAGGCCTGCGATGCATAGCGGGTGCGGATCAGTGTGGCGCGCTACCGCATTTGCCCAATGGCCCGGCGAGGCGGTGGCTCCCGACAATGGTCCACGCAGCCGCCGCATGGCGACCAGCGTGCTGCCTGCCGCGATCGGTGCGGCGCTCCGATTCCTGTCGCCGTGCTGGAGCCATCATGATTCGATGCAAGCCAACCGCCCGCTACCGGGCACTTGCCGCGGCGTGCGCGCTCGGCGCCAGCGGGGGCGTTGCCGCGCAGGCGCTGCCCGCGCTGGGCGCGGACCTGGCGCAGACCTCGGTGTCGGGGCTGTCGTCCGGCGCGTTCATGGCCACGCAGTTCCATGTTGCGTATTCCGGCACCATGGTCGGCGCCGGCATGGTCGCGGGCGGGCCGTTCTACTGCGCCGGCCTGTTCGCGCCCACGCCGCCCGCGACCGCCGCCGCGACCCAGTGCATGCAGCCGATCGGCGCGACCGGCCCGGATGCACAGGTGGCGCTGGATGCGGCGCGCACCTTTGCCCGCGACGGCCGCATCGACCCGGTGCAGAACCTCGCGCGGCAGCGCGTCTACGTGTTTTCCGGCACGCGCGACCAGACCGTGATGCCGCGCGTCGCCGCGCAGGTGGGGCGGTTTTATACGCTGGCCGGCGTGCCGGCATCGCAGCTGCAATACGTGGCCGATGTCGCGGCCGGACATGCCTTCATCACCAGCCAGGCGGGCGACGCCGCGTGCGCGGTCAGTGCATCGCCCTACATCAATAACTGCGGGCTCGAGCAGGCGCGGCAGATCCTGCAGTGGATCTATGGCGCGCTCAAGCCGGCGGCGCGGCCGACGGGCGAACTGCTGCGCTTTGACCAGCGCGCATTCGATCCGGGCGGCAAGGCGCTGCTCGCCGACAGCGGCTATGTCTACGTGCCGGACGGGTGCGGCGCGGGCGGCGCGGCTGAGGGTGCCGCGGCTTGCCGCGTGCACGTGGCCTTCCATGGCTGCCTGCAGGGCGCGGGTGCCATCGGCGAACGCTTCGTGCGCGGCGCCGGCTACCTGGAGAGTGCCGAGGCCAACCGCATCGTGGTGCTGTTCCCCCAGGTCCTGGCGTCGCGGCATAACCCGCTCGGGTGCTGGGATTTCTGGGGCTATACCAGCGACGACCCGGCCCAGCCGGACTTCTTCTCGCGCGAGGCGCCGCAGATGGCCGCGGTCATGCGCATGGTCCGCCGTCTCGGCGCCGCGCCGCAGTGAGCGCTGCCGCTTCCGTCCCGCCCGATCCACTGCTCCGATCCGCAAGGAGATCCGCCATGCTTTCGATCCTGCAAGCCCAATGGGCAAGCGCCAGCCGCACGGCGCTGGACCTGACCCTGTGCCAGCTGCAAGCCGCCACCGTGCTGGCGCAGTCACCCTTTAGCGCCGCCGATCCCGCCGCGGCCCGGGCGCCGGCGCGCCAGGCGCTGGCCGTGCTGAACCGCTATGCCGAGGAACGCGCCGCGCAGCAAGCGCAATGGTGGCGCGCGCAGCGCGACCGCCTCGACCTGGCCGGCGTCGCGCACGCGTGGCGCGGCCTGGATGCCATCGAGGCCGACCTGGCCGCGCGCGCGGCGCAGGCCAGGGCCGGCTACCACGACGCCGTGCGCGAGGCGCTGGCGCGCTGTCTCGAAGACGTGGGCGAGGCACGCGATGGCAACGACATCGGCCTGGCGCTGCTGCGCGCGCTGACAGACTGGCAGGAGGCCGGCAAGACCTGCGCGGCGCAGCTCGCGGCAATGAGCGCCGCACTGATGCCGGCCTGGACGCAGTGGCTGCAGTCGGCGCTGGCCGAGCCGGGCGCGTCGCGTGCCGTCGCGGGCGCGGCGGGACAGCGCGCGGCGCAGGACGGTTGAACCACGCGCGGCGGCGCGGGCCCGCTGCCTCAGCCCTGCGCCGCGGTCCCCATGGCCGGATCGCTCACCGTATGCCGGCCAGTCTCGACCCGGCCGGCAAAGCGGCGGTAGAAGGCCGGATCGGCGTCGCAGGTCACCGCGAAGTCATACCATTGGCCGCTTTGCTCCAGCTGCCAGTGCTGCGACTTGCTGCCGTGGGCACCGACGCTGGCTTTCCACGGGCCATCGCCGCGGTAGGCCAGCGGCTCGATGTGGAAGTGGCAGGCCTTGTCGCCGGGATTGATCAGGTCGACATAGACGTCGCCGTTGGCAATGTCGTAGCAGACGCGGATCTCGGGGGCGATGCCGGTCTCGCCGATGCGGCGGGTGTCGCCGCGGAAATGGCGATGGAAGCCGTTGGGACCGAGCACCCACAGGTCGTATTGCCCGGCATTGTCCTGGAAGGCATGCCAGGTATCGCTGAGCGACTTGCCGGCCTCCACCATATAGCGGCGCGGGATGCGTCCCAGCTGGAGGCGGTCGTAGACGTGGAATACCGCGGCCTGCGTGCCGGTGTTGGCGAACACCAGTTCGACCTGGCCCACGGCGCTGCAGCGCGCGCTGGTATGCAGCTCATACGGCAGCGCGCGCGACGGGCGCGTGCCGGCAGCCTGCTGCGGCAGTTGCATGTCGGCGGGCAGCGGCACCGCGGGCAGGGCCTGCTGCGCGCGGCGCAACTGGTCGGCGTCGCTGCGCGTGGTGCGGCCGCCGAGCGTGGGCAGCGCCTCGTTGTTGGGCGTGCTGAAGTTGAAGGCGCTGGTCAGGTCGCCGCACACGGCGCGGCGGAACGGGCTGATATGGGGCTCGGCCACGCCGAAGCGCGCCTCCAGGAAGCGCAGCACGGAGGTGTGGTCGAACACCTGCGAGTTGACCCAGCCGCCGCGGCTCCACGGCGAGATCACGTACAGCGGCACGCGCGGCCCCGGGCCGTAGACGCGGCCGTCCGCCGCGGGCTGGGTCCGGCTGCCCGGCGGCGCCGGCTGGTTGAAGTACTCGGCCTGCATCTCGGCATCGCTCAGCGTCGACTTGCCGGCGAAGGTCTGGTCGGGATTCAGCGACGGCGCCGAGGGCGATGGCACGTGGTCGAAATAGCCGTCGTTCTCGTCGAAGTTGACCAGCAGCACGGTCTTGCTCCAGACCTCGGGCACCGCGGTCAGCGCGTCCAGCACCTCCTGCAGGAACCAGGCGCCCTGCACCGGGCTGGAGGGCCCGGGATGCTCGCAGTAGATCGACGGCGCGTTGATCCACGACACCTGCGGCAGCCGGCCTTCGCGGATGTCGCGGCGGAAGGCATCGAGATACTCGTCGGGGCGGGTGCCGGGCAGGGTGTTGGCCACGCCCTTGTAGAGCGGGTTGCCGGGATTGTCGGTGGCGGCATCGTAGGCGTGGTACGGCAGCGGCTGGCCGGTGTCGGCATAGGGCGCGCCCGGCGCGCCGCCGCTGGAGACCGGATAGCCCGACGCCAGGTTGGCCTTGCGGAACTGCTGGAACGCGCCCAGCATGTTGTCGCCCCATTCGTCCGGCATGTTCTGGTAGCAGATCCAGCTGATGCCGGCGTCTTCCAGGCGCTCGGCATAGGTCTTCCAGGTGTAGCCGGTGTTGGCCGAGGCCGGCAGCCCGTCGATCGCGTCCCACTCGTTGTTGACGAAGGCGACGTTGGCCGCGGTCGGGCCGTTGGTGCCGGTCAGGTGGAAGGCGCGGTTGGCATCAGTGCCGGTATGCATCGAGCAGTGGTACGCGTCGCACAGCGTGAAGGCGTTGGCCAGCGCGAACTGGAACGGGATTTCCTGTTCCCTGACGTAGCCCATCGACGTGCTGGTCTTGTACGTCGGCCAGTTGGCCATGCGGCCGTGGTCCCAGGCCTGCTGGCTGTCGAGCCACGCGTGCGGGGTGCCGGCGGCGCGCTGCGCGTTGTTGCTGGTACCGTCGAGGTGGTAGGGCGTCAGCACCGCGCCGCTGGCGCGCTGTTGCTGCCATACCTGGCGCGCGCCGGGCAGCGGGATGGTAAAGCGGTCGCCGAAGCCGCGCACGCCGCGCAGCGTGCCGAAGTAGTGGTCGAAGGAGCGGTTCTCCTGCGTCAGGATCACCACGTGCTCGACATCCTGGATGGTGCCGGTGGCATTGTTGGCCGGAATGGCCAGGGCCTTGCGGATGCTGGGCGGAAACGCGGCCAGCGCGGCGGCGGCGAAACCCGTGCCGGCTGCAGCCTGCAGGAAATTGCGGCGAGAGACCATGGTCTTGTCGGAATGAGCGTGGGGACTGGCGGAGGGGTTCAGGGCGCGCAGCGGATCACCGGATCGGGGCGCTGGTCCGGCTTGCCGGGCTGTCCCGGCTTGACCGGCTCGGCGCTCGGCGCCAACGTTGCAGTGGGCGACAGGGTGGGGCCGCCGTCGCCGCCGCAGCCGGCGAGCAATGCCGCCGCGATCAGCATCGCGGCCAGGGTGGTGGGCAGTCTGCGGGGAAGCATGGAGTCACCTGGCTGGTTGGGGTGGCGGCTGCTGCGAGCCGGAGCCAGGCGAGTGTAGGAAGGCGTGGTGACGTGCCGATGACAGGGTCGGATGCCTTCCCGATGCCGTCCGCCCGGGAGGCGGACGGCGGATACCGCGCTACTGCCAGAAGCCCGCGTGCGATGCCGCGGCTTCGTCTTCCAGCACCGGCCCCACCACCTCGACCTTGCGCTGCCCGCGCGCAAACACTTCGCGGCACGGCAGCGAGAAGGTCGGGTTCTCCGGATGGTCGCCGGTCAGCCCCAGCAGCTTGTGTTCCGACAGCGCATAGACCACGCGCCCGATGCCGGTCCAGTAGACCGCGCCCGCGCACATGCAGCACGGCTCCGCGCTGGTGTAGAGCGTGCAACCGGCAAGCTGTTCGGGCGGCAGCACGCGCGCGGCCTGCGCGGCGGCAACCAGTTCGGCGTGCTGGGTCGGGTCGCCTTCGGGCGGCATCGAATTATTGCCGGCGCTGGCGATGACATTGCCGGCCGCGTCGGCCACCAGCGCGGCGAACGGATGGCGGCCGCGGGCCCTGGATTCGTCGGACAGCGCAATCGACCGGCGCAGCAGTTCCAGGTCGAGCTGCGACAGTTCGGCGCCGGACGGATCGGTGATTCGGGTCATGCGGGGGGCTCCAGTTACTGTGCACGGCCGCCCCGGGCAGTGGCTGCGGCGGCGCTTGCGCGACTCCATGATAGGCGAGGCAGACCGCGCGTGCAGCACATCGCGCGCCGAGGCCGCGGCGATCGACTATGGTAGTCAGACGTATTCGCGTCCGGGCGGACGCGACCGATCACCCTGACCAGGAGGGATGCCCATGTCCTATATCGATGGCTTTGTGCTCGCCGTTGCCCAGGCCAACCGCGACCGATATCGCGAGGTGGCGCAAAAGGCCGCCGCAGTGTTCAAGGAACATGGCGCGCTGCAGGTGGTGGAATGCTGGGGCGACGATGTGCCGGAAGGCAAGGTCACGTCCTTTACGATGGCGGTCCAGCGCAAGGACGATGAAGCCGTGGTGTTCGCGTGGATCCTGTGGCCGTCGCGCGAGAAGCGCGACACCGGCATGAAGGCGGCGATGGCGGACCCGCGGCTGAAGGAGGGCATGGATCCGATGCCGTTCGACGGGCAGCGGATGATCTTCGGCGGCTTCGAGGTGATTGTCGAGGCGTGATCGGACCGGGCGCCGGCATGGCCGCGCGCCCGCAGCGGCGGCTCAGATCAGGTGGAAGACCATGCCCAGGGCGATCGCGCCGCCCAGGGTTTCCACTGCGGCAAGCGCGAGGAGGTTCTTCAGTACGAAAGCCTCTTCTTTTTTCGTCACCATGGTCTGTCTCCCGGTCATTGGACTAGTGTTACAGCACCATCGGCGGTGGCAATCCGGCGTGGGGGCGGTGCCAGGGGCGTCGATGTGAGACCAGTAGACCGCATCCGGCCGCCGACCGGAAGCTGGCGAAAACCCGCTCGGAGAAAACCCGGATTCCTGCAAGCGTGTGACCGGGCCATGATTGACTGGCTTTGCAGGGCGCGCCTGCGGCCTGCCCGCCACGGCGCATGCAATGGCCCGCATTTGGGGGATGCCCGCGCCGGCGCGATGCGCCAAGATCGACGGCGTGGGTGGTCGAACCGATTGCCCCGCTACCGCTTGAGCCCCGCTGCCTTCCCCGGCATGCGGGGCTTTTCTACCTGGGCCGGGCCGCGGCTCAGCGCGCCTGCAGGATGGCTTCGATGCGGGCGGCCGCCTCGCGCAGCGGTGCCAGGAAGCGCGCTTGCAGCAGGGCGGGGTCGCGGCTGCCCAGCACCATGCTGAAGCCCAGCCCGGCCACCACCTTGCCGGCGTGGTCGCGCAGCGGCACCGAGATCCCGGCGTAGCCGTCCACCAGTTCGCTGACCAGCACGCAGTAGCCGTCGGCGCGCACCTGGCGCAGCGTGCGCGCCAGCGTGGTGCGCGAGCTGACCGTGAACGGCGTCAGCTTGCGCAGCGTCGCGCCGGCCAGGTAGGCCTCCAGGGCGCTGTCTTCCAGGCCGGCCAGCAGCACGCGCCCGAGCGAATGCGCATAGGCCGGCATCCGCCGCCCCAGCGCCATGTCGACGCGCAGCAGCTGGCGCGGCTCCTCGCGCGCCACCAGCACCACCGAATCGGCGTCGAGCACGCCCAGCGAGCAGCTTTCGCCCAGGGTCTCGCACAGCTGCTGCAGGTAGGGCCGCGCCATCTGCGGCAGGCTCATCGAGGCAAAGTAGGCGTAGCCCAGCTCCATCACCCGCGGCGTCAGCGCGAAGTGGCGGCCGTCCTGCGCCACGTAGCCGTTGTGTTCCAGCGTCAGCAGCAGCCGGCGCGCGGCGGCGCGGGTCACCTCGAGCTGGTCGGCCACCTCCTGCATGGTCAGGCGCTCCGCGCCCGCGCCCAGCAGGCGCAGCAGCGCCAGGCCCTTGCTCAGCGATTCCAGCAGTTCTTCCTTCTTGGCGGTGTCGGCTTGCGGCATAGGGGTCTGGCAGGGAAGGGTCGTTACATGGACGATCAGGCACGTGCTGGCCCAGGCCGTCGCAGAGGGCTTGCGCCGACCGGCGGCATCTCCGTATGATAGCGTTTTCCGAACAAATGTTCGCAAAACGAATCACGGAAAGCGTGCCGCCAGCGATGCGGGACGGTACGACCAGAACCGGAGACAGCGATGAAGGTGATCACCGCGCGCGAAGCGGCGGCGCTCGTGCAGGACGGCTGGACCGTGGCCAGCGCGGGCTTTGTCGGCGCCGGCCACGCCGAGGCCGTGACCGAGGCGCTGGAACAGCGCTTCCTGCAGGAGGGGCTGCCGCGCGACCTGACCCTGGTGTACTCGGCCGGGCAGGGCGACCGCGGCGCGCGCGGCGTCAACCATTTCGGCAACGCCGGCATGACGGCGACCGTGGTCGGCGGCCACTGGCGCTCGGCCACGCGGCTGGCCACGCTGGCGCTGGCCGAGCAGTGCGAGGGCTACAACCTGCCGCAGGGCGTGCTGACGCACCTGTACCGCGCCATCGCCGGGGGCAAGCCCGGCGTGATGACCAGGATCGGCCTGCACACCTTTGTCGATCCGCGCACCGCGCAGGACGCGCGCTACCACGGCGGCGCCGTCAACCAGCGCGCGCGCCGCGCCATTGCCGAGGGCAAGGCATGCTGGGTCGATGCGGTCGATTTCCGCGGCGACGAATACCTGTTCTACCCCAGCTTTCCGATCGACTGCGCGCTGATCCGCTGCACCGCCGCCGACGCACGCGGCAACCTCAGCACCCATCGCGAAGCCTTCCACCACGAACTGCTGGCACTGGCGCAGGCCGCGCACAACTCGGGCGGCATCGTGATCGCGCAGGTCGAAAGCCTGGTCGATCACCACGAGATCCTGCAGGCCATCCACGTGCCCGGCATCCTGGTCGATTACGTGGTGGTCTGCGACAACCCCGCCAACCACCAGATGACCTTTGCCGAGGCCTTCAACCCCGCCTACGTCACGCCGTGGCAGGGCGAGGGCACTGCCGAAGATGCCGCGGGCCCCTCGCCCGAGGCCGGGCCGCTCGATGCGCGCACCATCGTGCAGCGCCGCGCGGTGATGGAACTGGCGCGGCGCGCGCCGCGCGTGGTCAACCTGGGGGTGGGCATGCCGGCCGCGGTGGGGATGCTGGCGCACCAGGCCGGGCTGCACGGTTTCACGCTGACCGTCGAAGCCGGTCCCATCGGCGGCACGCCCGCCGATGGCCTCAGCTTCGGTGCCTCGGCCTACCCGGAAGCGGTGGTGGACCAGCCCGCGCAGTTCGACTTCTACGAAGGCGGCGGCATCGACCTGGCGATCCTCGGCCTGGCCGAACTTGATGGCAAGGGCAACGTCAACGTCAGCAAGTTTGGCGAAGGCGAGGGCGCGCTGATTGCCGGCGTCGGCGGCTTCATCAACATCACCCAGAGCGCGCGCGCGGTGGTGTTCATGGGCACGCTGACAGCGGGCGGCCTGGAAGTGCGCGCCGGTGACGGCAGCCTGCGCATCGTGCGCGAAGGCCGCGTGAAGAAGATCGTGCCGGAGGTATCGCACCTGAGCTTCAACGGCCCCTACGTGGCATCGCTTGGGATCCCGGTGGTGTACATCACCGAACGCGCGGTGTTCGAGATGCGCCCCGGCGAGGGCGGCGAAGCGCGCCTCACGCTGGTGGAGATCGCCCCCGGCGTCGATCTGCAGCGCGATGTGCTCGACCAGTGCGCCACGCCGGTGGCGGTGGCGCCCGACCTGCGCGAGATGGATGCGCGGCTGTTCCAGGCCGGCACCATGCGGCTGTAACGGCCGCTGCACCAGGAAACCATTCCATCGGACGGGCCGGCCATGACCGGTTCGCAAGGAGGCACGCCAGATCTGTCATGACGTTACGCAAGCGCAGTCGCCTTATCCCGGCGCGGCCTGGGCCGCGCATCGATTCTGATTCAACCGCGATTCACCGCAGGACACAGTCACACCATGCAGAACACCAGCCGCCGTACCTTCCAGCGCCGCCTGGGCGCCGTGCTCCTGAGCGCCACGCTGCCGCTCGCCGCCGCACCGGCTTTGGCCGAGACCTACCCCAGCAAGCCCATCCGGCTGGTGGTGCCGTTCCCGCCGGGCGGGCCGACCGACACCGCAGCGCGCATCATCGGCCAGAAGATGAGTGAAGCACTGAAGCAGCCGGTGGTGGTTGACAACCGCCCCGGCGCCTCCGGAACCATCGGCGCCGAAAACGTCGCCAAGAGCCCGGCCGACGGCTACACGCTGCTGGTGCTGGCCACGCCCACGCTGCTGGCGCCGCACCTGATCAACCGCAAGGGCTATGACCTGTTCAAGGACTTCACGCCGATCGGCGCGGCCTATGACCTGCCGATCGTGATGGTGGTCAATCCCCAGGCGATGCCGGACGTAACCAGCCTGCCGCAGTACATCGCCAGGGCCCAGGCCAAACCGGGTTCGCTCAACTACACCAGCGCCGGCAACGGCAGCTTCGGTCACCTGTCGACCGAGCTGCTGAAGAGCCTGGGCCACTTCGACGTGCAGCACGTGCCCTACAAGGGCAGCGCGCCGGCTATCGCGGACTTGCTGGCCGGCCAGGTGCCGATGATGTTCTCGGACATGATCGCGGCGCTGCCGCATATCAAGGCCGGCAAGCTGCGCCCGATCGCGGTCGGCTCGGGCAAGAGGGTGAGCTTTACGCCGGACGTCAAGACGGTGGCCGAGCAGGGTTTCCCAGGCTTCGATGCCACCGCATGGGGCGGGCTGCTGGCGCCGGCCGGTACGCCCAGAGAGGTGGTGGCGACGTTGTCGGCCGAGCTGAAGAAGGCGCTCGCCGATCCGACCGTGCAGCAGAAGATGCTGGGCGCCGGCACCGTGGCCGCCTACATGCCGCCGGAGCAGCTGGCCGCGCGCATGAAGGCCGACTACAGCAAGTGGGGCAAGGTGATCCAGGACAACGGCATCCGCGGCGACTGAGCGTGCGGACGACAGGCCGGCGGTCCCGCTGCGGTTCAGGCGGGCTGCCGCCCCTGGGGCTGGCTGGCCGGCAGCGTCGGCAGCGTCGGCATCGGCAGCGCGCGGCCGGCCGCGGCCAGTCCCAGGAACTGGCTGGAGGTGCGCAGGAATTGCTGGCAGGTCTGGCGAAACAGCTCGAAATCCATGTCAGTCTCGATGTGAAGAAGCTGCGCGGGCCGGCAGGGCCGCCGCGCCGCCGGCATCTTGCAGGGCCGATATGACAATGTCTTGACAATGCGCACCTCGGTCCGCCGCTGGCACGGGCCTGTCGCGCCCGCCGCACGGCCGCGCCGGAGCGCCCACTGCGCGGACAGAGATGCTAAAATCTAAGTCTTTGATTCTCTTGGCCAAATGCTGTAGCCAGCATGGCCGCGCCGGATCCACCGGCGCCGGGCGAGATTCAGGGCGAGAAGAGTTCCAGACGCGTATCCGTTTGTGCCGGGTTCGCCTCCCGCCAATACCGATACCCATGACCACTACGAACGCACCAGAACCTACCACCGCGGTTGCGACCGCCGTGCAGAACTTCGACAGCTTCGGCCTGGACCCGCGCATCCTGCGCGCCTTGTCCGAGCAGGGCTACAGCTCTCCCACGCCGATCCAGGCGCAGGCCATTCCGGTCGTGCTGCTGGGCAAGGACGTGATGGGCGCCGCCCAGACCGGCACCGGCAAGACCGCGGGCTTCGCGCTGCCGATCATCCAGCGCCTGCTGCCGCTGGCCAATGCCAGCGCCTCGCCGGCGCGCCACCCGGTGCGCGCGCTGATGCTGACGCCGACGCGCGAGCTGGCCGACCAGGTCTACGACAACGTCGCCCGCTACGCCAAGCACACCGACCTGCGCAGCACGGTGGTGTTCGGCGGCGTCGACATGAACCCGCAGACCGATGCGCTGCGCCGCGGCGTCGAGATCCTGGTGGCCACGCCCGGCCGCCTGCTCGACCACGTGCAGCAGAAGTCGGTGAACCTGTCGCAGGTGCAGATGCTGGTGCTGGACGAAGCCGACCGCATGCTCGACATGGGCTTCCTGCCGGACCTGCAGCGCATCATCAACCTGCTGCCGGCACAGCGCCAGACGCTGCTGTTCTCGGCGACGTTCTCGCCGGAAATCAAGCGGCTGGCCTCCAGCTACCTGAAGCAGCCGGTCACCATCGAAGTGGCGCGCAGCAACTCGACCAACGAGAACGTGCGCCAGGCGGTGTACCAGGTCGAGGACGGCCACAAGCAGGCCGCGGTGGTGCACCTGCTCAGGCAGCGCGCCGAGCAGTCGCAGTCGCGCCAGTGCATCGTCTTCGTCAACAGCAAGATAGGCTGCTCGCGGCTGGCGCGGCACCTGGAGCGCGAGGGCATCAATGCCGCCGCGATCCACGGCGACAAGACCCAGACCGAACGCATGCAGACGCTCGACGGCTTCAAGAGCGGCACCATCGATGCGCTGGTCGCCACCGACGTCGCCGCGCGCGGGCTCGACATCCCCGACATGCCGTGCGTGATCAACTTCGACCTGCCGTTCAGCGCCGAAGACTACGTGCACCGCATCGGCCGTACCGGCCGCGCCGGCGCCAGCGGCGATGCGCTGTCGATCTACGTGCCGGGCAATGACGAGCGCCTGCTGTCCGATATCGAGAAGCTGATCAAGCGCAGCATCCCGCGCGGAAAGCTCGAAGGCTTCGACCCCACCGGCGCGCGCGCCCGCCAGGCCGACAGCGAGCGCCGCCGCGAGCGCGGCGAAGTGCGCCGCGCGCGCGGCAGCGCCGACAGCGAAGAGCGTCCGCGCCGCCACGACCACGGCGGCAGCCGCCAGGCCTTCCGCGCTTCGGACGACCCGTTCTTCTCGCGCCCGTACGAGCCCAGCCCCGCCAGCGCGGCGCAGGCCAAGGCCGCCGACGAAGTCGCCGCCGCGCTCACGCGCGGGCGCCAGGCGCCCAAGCGGCCGGTGGCGGCCCTGCTCGGCGGTGTGCCGCGCAAGTCCTGAACGGATCGGCGTCTTGCAGAGCATGGCCCGCTTGCGCGGGCCATTTGTTTTTTTGCGGCTCTAGATCTGTGCCGGCAACGGCAGTGTGGCCAGCCGCTCGCGCCAGCCGTCGGTGGCCCGCGCCAGCCAGTCCTGGACCGTGCCGGCGGGATTCGACAGTCCCAGGTGGGCACCGGCCTCGCGCAACGCATCCAGCGGCGCGCTGGTGTCGATCGGCTGCGCGCCGCTCTGCTTGCTGAGCTTCTCCCCCAGCTGGTTGACCACCACCGGCACGTGCAGGTAGGCCGGCGTGGGCAGGCCCAGCAAGTGCTGCAGGTGGATCTGGCGCGGCGTGGAGTCGAGCAGGTCGGCGCCGCGCACGATATGCGTGATGCCCTGCAGGCCGTCGTCGACCACCACCGCCAGCTGGTAGGCCCACAGCCCGTCGGCGCGGCGCAGTACGAAGTCGCCCAGCTCGGTTTCCAGGTTCTGGCACTGGCGCCCCTGCCAGCGGTCGTCGAAACACACGATGGCGGCGGGCCCGTCCGGCACGCGCACGCGCCATGCGCGCGGCAGCTTGCCGTTCAGGCCGTGGCGGCAGGTGCCGGGATAGCCCAGGGTCTGGTGGCGCTCGCGTACGTGCACCAGCGAATCGGCGATCTCCTTGCGCGAGCAGCCGCACGGGTAGAGCTGCCCCGCGGCATCGAGCCGGCGCAGCGCCTCGGCATAGTGCGGCTCGCGCCGGCTCTGCCACACCGGTGGCTCGTCGGGCGTCATGCCGACGCGCGCGAGCGTGCGCAGGATGTCGTGGTCCGCGTCGCGCACGCAGCGCGGCGTGTCGATGTCCTCGATGCGCACCAGCCATTGCCCGCCATGCGCGCGCGCGTCCAGCCAGCTGGCCAGCGCGGTCACCAGCGAGCCCATGTGCAGCGGCCCGGTGGGCGAGGGCGCGAAGCGGCCGCGATAGCCGGCCGCGGCGATCTCTGCCATCAGCCCACCCTCAGCCGGCGAAGTCGGGCTGTTGCAGCAGCACCTGCGCCAGGCGCGGGTCTTCCAGCTTGCCGGCCCACCACTGCAGCGCCTTGCCGCGGTTGCTGGTGCGCCAGGCCACCTTGAAGTTGCCCGGGGCGCGCACCTCGACGGTTTCGCGCGCCTGCAGCACGCCGCTCTCGATATGCGGCTGCGCCATCGGCGCCGGCAGCCAGCCGCAGCCGAGGCCGCGGATCTGCGCTTCGAGCTTGTCGCGCATGGTCGGCACCACCAGCACGTCCTGGCCGGCCAGCACGCCATGGGTGCGGGCCGGCAGGTTGCGCGAGGTGTCGCCCACCGCGACGATGCGGTGTTTGGCGATCTGGATGGTGGTGAGCGGGCCTTCCTCGGTGGCGAGCGGATGATGCGCGGCCACGGCGAACACGAACGGCATCGAGCCCAGCGGCCGGATCTGGAAGCCCTGCGTGCTGGGCGCGTCGTAGGCGCCGCCGATCACCAGGTCGGCGCGGTTGCTCACCAGCGCGTCCCACGCGCCGCCCAGCACTTCCTTGGAAAAGCGCAGCCGGGTCGCTGTGTTCTCGGCATAGAAATCGTGGATGACCGGCAGCAGCGCGCGGAAGTTGATCAGGTCGTCGACCACGATGGTGAGGGTGGCCTCCCAGCCGGTGGCCAGGCGCTTGACGCGCCGCGCCAGGTCGTCGGCGGCGTGCAGCAGGTGGCGGCCCTCGTCGAGCAGGGCGCGGCCGGCGGGCGTCAGCTCGGCGCGATGGCGGCGCCGGTCGAACAGCAGCACATCGAGGTCTTCTTCCAGCTTGCGCACCACGTAGGTCAGCGCGGAGGGAACCTTGCCCATCTCGTGCGCGGCTGCAGCAAAGCTGCCCTTGCGTTCGATGGCGTCCAGGACTTCGAGGGATTCTAGCGAGAGGGCCATGTTCAGAAATTCTGAATGACTGCTTCTAAGGCGATCCCCGTAAATATACGCCTGAAGGCCTAAACTGCCTAGCATCCAAAGCGAAAACGTATGCCGCGACACGGTTATCCAGACGGTGCTGTCGGCGACAAGGCTCAAGGAGGGCCATCAAAATGATTGAAATCAGAAAGTCCGCAGAGCGTGGGTACGCCGATCACGGCTGGCTGAAGTCCTATCATTCGTTCTCGTTCGCCGACTACTACGACCCGCAGCATGTGCAGTTCGGGCCGCTGCGCGTGATCAATGAAGACCGCGTCGCGCCGGGCATGGGCTTTGGCACCCATGGCCACCGCGACATGGAAATCATCAGCTACGTGCTGGAAGGCGAGCTGGCGCACAAGGACAGCATGGGCAACGGCAGCGTGATCCGCCCGGGCGACGTGCAGCGCATGAGCGCCGGCACCGGCGTGCGCCATTCGGAATACAACCACGCCGCGCACGACACCACCCATTTCCTGCAGATCTGGATCGTGCCGGCCGAGAACGGCATCGACCCCGGCTACGAGGAAAAGCACTTCGACGCGGCCGACAAGCGCGGCAAGCTGCGCCTGGTGGCCAGCGCCGACGGCGCCGACGGCTCGGTGCTGGTGCACCAGGACATCCGGCTCTACGCCGGCCTGTTCGACGGCGACGAGGCCGCCACGCTGGCGCTGGCGCCGGGCCGCCGCGCCTACGTGCACGTGGCGCGCGGCCGGGTCACGGTCAACGGCAAGGCGCTCGAGGCCGGTGACGCGGCCAGGCTGGAAGAGGTGGCCGAGATCTCGCTGTCCGGTGGCGACGGCGCCGAGGTGCTGGTATTCGACCTGCCCTGACAGCGCTGGCAGTCCCATGCCGAAAGCCCGCCGCATGGCGGGCTTTCGCTTTTGCGCGGCGCGCCGGGGTGCCCGCGCGTAGCGCTGTGCTATCTTCTCGCTATGCATTGCGCCTGCGCCGGCACATCGCTGGCCAGTCGCGCCGGCCGGCCCGAACGGGCCGGCGTGCCCTTGGAGCACCCCGTACCAAGATGACCTTTGTTTCCATTCTCCTGGCGCTGATTGCCGAGCAGTTCCGCGCCCTGGGCCGCAACAACCCGATCTACGAGATCGTGCGCGCGCTCGGCGACCGCGCCGAGCACGCCTTCGACACCGGCCGCCCACGCGATGCCGCGCTGGCATGGCTGACCGTGGTGCTGCCGCTGACGCTGGCAGTGATCGTGGTGCACTACCTGCTGGCGTCGATCAGCGTGGCGCTGACGCTCGCGTGGAACGTGCTGGTGCTGTACATGACGCTGGGCTTCCGCCAGTTCAGCCACTACTTCACCGACATCCACGAGGCGCTCAACCGCGACGACCTCCATACCGCGCGCACGCTGCTGCACGAGTGGACCGGGCTCGACACGGTCGAGATGCCGGTGTCCGAAATCGTGCGCCACACGCTGGAAGCGGCGATCATCGCCGTGCACCGGCATGTGTTCGGCGTGTTCTTCTGGTTCCTGGTGCCGGTCGGCCCCGGCGGCGTGGTGCTGTACCGCACCGCCGAATACCTGGGCCGCCACTGGAACCTGCCGTCGACCGAGCGCAGCCCGGCGCTGGGCCGCTTCGCCGCGCGCGCCTTCTACCTGCTGGACTGGATCCCGTCGCGGCTGACCTCGATCGGCTTTGCCATCGTCGGCAATTTCGAGGACGCGGTCTACGCCTGGCGCAACCATGCGCGCAAGTGGAACGATGCCGTCAACGGCATCCTGCTGGCGAGCGGCGGCGGCGCGCTGGGCGTGCGCCTGGGCACGCCGCTGGCCGAGGACGATTCCACGGTGGTGCTGCGCACCAGCGTGGCCGGCCCGGCGGTGGACTACGCGCCCGGCATGGAGGACGCCGACGGCGCCAACGGCGGCCCGGAACCGGCGCCGCCCGAGTTCGGCACCGAGCCCGGCGTGCGCACGCTGCAGTCCGCCGTGGGCCTGGTGTGGCGCGCGGTGGTGTTGTGGATGCTGCTGCTGGCGATGGTGTCGCTGGCGCTGTGGGTGGGGTGAGCGGCGCCTGGCCGGCAAGCGCGGCCAGTTGATCCGGCCAGGTCAGTCGCGGGCCGCCCCGCAGCGCCAGCACGCGCCGAACTGCGCCTCGTGCCATTCGCCGCAATGCCCGCATTGCCAGCTGGGCCCCGGTACCGGGTTGGCCGCGGCATTGAGCACCGCCCACGCCTGCGCCTCCATCTCGTCATCGACCAGCCACACCTGCGGCGCGCTCTCGCGAAACGGGATCTCGCCGGTCGCGCCGGCCAGCCAGGTATTGCGCAGTTCCGCCCGGATGCCGGCCGCGCGCAGCACGTTGCGGCAATGGGCGGCGTGGACGAGGGACGTGGCGGACAGCAGCAGTTTCATGGCAGCGCACCGGGAACCCAGGTGCGCTTACCTTACCACGGCTTCTGCTGGCTGGATTCGTGCAACAGCTGCGTGTAGAGCTGGTGCCGGCGTTCCGAGATGTCGCCGGAGGCCACCGCGGCCAGCACGCCGCAGCCGGGCTCGTTGACGTGGTGGCAATTGTAGAAGCGGCACGCGGTCAGCAGCGGGCGGAACTCGGGGAAGGCGCGTTCCAGCATGCCCTCGCTGAGATGGTAGAGGCCGAATTCCTGGAAGCCCGGCGAATCGATCAGCGCCCCCTGGCGGCCCTCGACGGTACCCCAGTCCGCGGGCAGGTGGTAGAGCCGGGTGAAGGTGGTGGTGTGCTTGCCGGAATCGAGCTTGGCCGAGATCTCGCGGGTCTGCGCATCGACGCCCGGGATCAGCAGGTTCAGCAGCGACGACTTGCCCATGCCCGACTGGCCGATCAGGATGCTGGCCAGTCCCGCCACGCGCGGCCGCAGCGCGGCCAGCGCCTGCGCCGGATCGGCGCGCACCGACAGTTCCAGCGTGTCGTAGCCCAGCCCGCGGTACAGCGCCAGGCGGCCGCGCGCCTCTTCCAGGCGCTCGGGCAGGTCGGTCTTGTTGAGCACCACCAGCGGCCGGATCCCGAGCGCCTCGGCCGATACCAGTGCGCGGCCGAGCAGGTCTTCGGAAAAGCCCGGCTCGGTGGCCAGCACGATGATGACCTGGTCGATATTGGCGGCGAGCAGCTTGGACTTGAACTGGTCCGAGCGGTGCAGCAGGTTCTTGCGCGGCGAAACCCCGGTGATCACGCACTGGTCGGCGGCGGCGCGCTCGACGCTGACGTGGTCGCCCACCGCGCAGTCGCTCTTCTTGCCGCGCGGGAAGGCGTGCATGCGCGCGCCGTCGGCCAGCTCGACCACGTAGTGGCGGCCATGGGCGGCGACGATTAGCGCGGATTCCGTGGGGGTGCCGGCGTGGGTGCCGCCGCCGGCGTTGCGGTGACGCGTGGCGCGGCTCATGCGTGCGCCAGCAGGCGGTCGATCCGCTGCGCCGCGGGCGGATGCGAGTAGTAGAAGGCGCTGTAGAGCGGGTCGGGCGTCAGCGTCGAGGCGTTGTCCTTGTACAGCTTCACCAGCGCCGACACCAGGTGGCTGGCGTTGGTCTGGTCGGCGGCGAAGGCATCGGCCTCGAATTCATGGCGGCGCGACGACTGGCTCGACAGCGGCCCCAGCAGGAAGGTGAAGACCGGCAGCGTCAGGAAGAACAGCACCAGCGCCAGCGCGCTGTTGGACACGCCCAGGTTGGGTGCCACCCCGAGCCCGGTGTAGAACCAGCTGCGCGTGGCCAGCCAGCCCAGCAGCGCTAGGAACACCAGGCTCAGCGCGAAGGTTACGGCGATGCGCTTGGCCACGTGGCGGCGCTTGAAATGGCCCAGCTCGTGCGCCAGCACCGCCTCGATCTCGTCGCCCGACAGGCGCGACAGCAGCGTGTCGAAGAAGACGATGCGCTTGGCGGCGCCGAAGCCGGTGAAGTACGCATTGCCGTGCGCGCTGCGCTTGCTGCCGTCCATCACGAACAGCCCCTTGCTGGCAAAGCCGCAACGCTGCATCAGGCTCTCGATGCGCTGGCGCAGCGAGGCGTCGTCGAGCGGCTCGAACTTGTTGAACAGCGGCGCGATAAAGGTCGGGAACACCACCAGCAGGAACAGGTTGAAGGCCATCCACACCAGCCAGGTCCACACCCACCACAGCGAACCGGCGCGATCCATCAGCCACAGCACCGCCAGCAGCAGCGGCAGGCCCAGCGCGCTCGCCACCAGCAGCATCTTGAGCAGGTCGGCCAGCCACAGGCCGAAGGTCATCTTGTTGAAGCCGAAGCGCTGCTCGATGCCGAACTGGCCGTACAGCGAGAACGGCAGGTCGACCAGGCCGCCGATCAGCGCCACGCTGGCCACCAGCGCCACGCCGTAGGCATAGCCCGGGCCGAATACGCCCAGCCAGAACTGGTTGAGCCACTGCAGCCCGCCCAGCATGGTGAAGGCAATCAGCACCGCGGCGCCGGCCAGCACTTCGAGCATCGACAGCCGTGTGCGGGCGATGGTGTAGTCGGCGGCCTTCTGGTGCGAGGCCAGGCTGATGGTGTCGGCAAAGCGCGCCGGCACGGCATGGCGGTGCTGCGCGACATGGCGCACCTGGCGCGCGGCCAGCCACAGCTTGGTCAGCACCATCAGCACCAGGGCGGCGAGAAAGACAATCGTGAACATCGGCAAGCGCCTTGTGGGTGCGGGCGCCCGGCGTTGCTGGACGGGTGCCCGTGGGGACCGCGCCGCGGGGTGGGGCAGGCGGCGGTCCGGGAATTCCGGAAACGGCGCCGCGCTGGTGCGCGGTCAGCCATCCCGGACGGATATGCGAGAATTATAAATTGTTCGCGCCCGGCGCCGCCGCGGCCGCTTTCCCCAAATCCCTATCTCCCGCAGTCCCGATGACAAGCCAAGCCGCCGCCAAATCCGTTAAAAGCGAAAACAACCTGATCTGGCTGGACATGGAAATGACCGGCCTGCAGCCGGATACCGACCGCATCATCGAAGTGGCGGTGGTGATTACCGACTCCGAACTCAATATCCTGGCCGAAGGTCCGGTGCTGGTGATCCACCAGAGCGATGCCGTGCTCGACGGCATGGACAACTGGAACAAGGGCACCCACGGCCGCTCGGGCCTGATCGACAAGGTCAAGGCCTCGACCCTGACCGAAGAACAGGCCGAGGCCGAGCTGCTGGCCTTCCTCAAGCGCTGGGTGCCGGCGGGCAAGTCGCCGATGTGCGGCAACTCGATCTGCCAGGACCGCCGCTTCATGGCGCGCTACATGCCCAAGCTGGAGGCCTTCTTCCACTACCGCAACCTTGACGTGTCCACGCTCAAGGAGCTGTGCAAGCGCTGGGAGCCGGCCATCCACAAGGGCTTCGTCAAGCGCCAGCTGCACACGGCGCTGGCCGACATCCTGGAGTCGGTGGAAGAACTGCGCTACTACCGCACCCACTTTATCCGCCACGCCGCGCCCGGCGCAGCGCCCGCCGGCGAGGCCCCGGCCGCCGGCACGCCGGCGCAGTAAGCGGAGCGCGGCTCCCGCCAGCCCATCACCATTCCCGGCGCGCCGTCCCGTGCAGGCGGCGCGTTGCCCGTCCGCCCGCCCATGCTCGAGCGCATCGTCTCCATCATCACGCCGGTCATCCTGATCATCCTGGTCGGGTGGCTGTACGGGCGCAAGGCCCATCCGGACATGGCGGGCATCAACCGCGCCACGCTGGACGTGATCGCGCCGCTGCTGGTGGTGTCGGCCTTCGTCAGCAAGGACTTCGTGCTGGCCGACCAGCTGGTGCTGCTGGGTTGCGCGGTGGCGGTGGTGCTGGGCTCGGGCGTGCTGGCGTGGGGGCTGGCGCGGTGGATGAAGGTCGATCCGCGCACCTTCGTGCCGCCGATGATGTTCAACAACTGCGGCAACATGGGTTTGCCGCTGTCCGTGTTCGCCTTCGGCCCGGCCGGGCTGGCGCCGGCGGTGGCGCTGTTCGCGGCGTCGAACCTGATGCACTTCACCCTCGGCATGAAGATCGTCAACCGGCATGCGTCGCTGGCGCAGATCGCCCGTAACCCGATGGTGCTGGCCACCGTGGCGGGCGTGGCGCTGGCGCTGGCGCGGCCGTGGTTCACGCTGCCGGACCCGGTCTACCAGTCGGTCAAGCTGCTGGGCGATGCCACCGTGCCGCTGATGCTGTTTGCGCTGGGCGTGCGCATGAAGGATGTAAGCCTGCGCAACTGGGGCATGGGACTGGTCGGCGCGGCGGTGTGCCCGCTGGCGGGCATCGCGGTGGCGCTGGCGCTGGCGCAGTGGGTGCCGCTGACCGGGCTGCAGCGCGGCCTGCTGTTCGTGTTCGCGGCGTTGCCGCCGGCGGTGCTGAATTTCCTGGTGGCGGACCACTTCCGGCAGGAGCCGGACCAGGTCGCGTCGATCGTGCTGCTCGGCAATATCGCCGCGGTGGTGTTCGTGCCGGTCGGGCTGTACCTCGGGCTGCGCTGAGGCGGCATGCCCGCGCGGCGCGCGCCGGCGGGCGGGCCGTGCGGATCAGGCCGCGGGCCTGGCGCGCACGGCGTTCTTGGGACGCCAGGCCTTGACGACGGCCTCGTCGGTTTCCATGTACGGGCCGCCGATCAGGTCGATGCAATACGGCACCGCGGCAAAGATGCCTGGCACCACCGGCTTGCCGTCGGCGTCGCGCAGGCCTTCCAGGGTTTCGCGGATGGCGCGCGGCTGGCCGGGCAGGTTGATGATCAGCGCCGCGCGGCTGGCGGTCTCGCGCACCACCGCCACCTGGCGCGACAGGATCGCGGTCGGCACGAAATGCAGGCTGATCTGGCGCATCTGTTCGCCGAAGCCCGGCATTTCCTTGGTGGCCACCGCCAGCGTGGCCTCGGGCGTCACGTCGCGGCGCGCCGGGCCGGTGCCGCCGGTGGTCAGCACCAGGTCGCAGCCGGCCACGTCGACCAGCTCGATCAGCGTGCGCGAGATCTGCGCCTGCTCGTCCGGGATCAGGCGCTCCACCGCCTGCCAGGGCGAGGTCAGCGTGCGCCCGAACCAGTCGCGCAGCGCCGGGATGCCCTCGTCCTGGTAGGTGCCGGCCGAGGCGCGGTCCGAGATCGAAACAAAGCCGACGACGAGTTCGTCGGGATGGTGGCGGACAACCGGCTGGGTGGTCTGGGTCATGCCTCGGGCTCCGGATGGTCGGGGGTGGGTGCCTCGGTGGCGCGGCCCTTGCCGTCCTTCAGGTCCAGCGCCGTCTTGATTGCCTGGAACAGCTCGCGGAAATAGCGCGGCGGCTTGCCCAGTTCTTTTTCCTTGCGCGCGTTGCGGATGGTGTTGCGCAGCGCCTGCACGTCGATGCCGGGATGCTCGCCGAGGAAGCGTGTCAGCGCCGCGTCGTCGGCCAGCAGCAGCTCGCGCCAGCGCTCGATCAGATGCATGCGGGCGGTTTCGGCCTTGCTGGTGCCCTTGAAGCCCTCCAGCGCTTGCCGGATCACCTCGACTTCTTCGTCCTCGAGGCCGCGCATGACCTTGCCGACGTACTGCATCTGGCGGCGCTTGCCTTCATGGCTGGTGATGCGGCGCGCCTGGTGGATGGCGTCGGCGAGCGCCTCGGGCATCGGCACGCGCGCCAGGCGGTCCTTGGCCAGCGCCTCGAGCTCGGCGCCGAGGTCCTGCAGGGCGGTCATGTCGCGCTTGCGCTGCGACTTGCTTTTCGGTTCGTCGTCTTCCGGCTCGGGGGCAAAGCCTCCGGGAAAGCGCGCACCTTGGGAGTTACGGGAATTTCGCGTCATGCCCGGCATTTTATCTTGCTATGATTGCCGCTTGGACTTTTGATGACACCCGCCCAGCATGGACCAGATCGCCGAACAGACCGCGCATTTCACCTACACCCAGGCCCAGCTCAGCGAGATGGCCGCCGATGTGCTGCGGGTGGCACGCGAACTGGGCGCAACCGACGCCGCCACCGAGATCTCCGAAGGCAGCGGCCTGTCGGTGTCGGTGCGCAAGGGCCAGGTGGAAACCATCGAGCAGAACCGCGACAAGGTGGTCGGCGTCACGGTGATGATCGGCAAGCGCCGCGGCAACGCCAGCACCTCGGACTTCTCGCCGGCCGCGTTGCGCGCCACTGCCGAGGCGGCCTACAACATCGCCCGCTTCACCGCCGAGGACGACTGCGCCGGCCTCGCCGAAGAGGAACTGCTCGAGCGCGCGCCGCAGGACCTGGACCTGTTCCACCCGTGGGCGCTCGACGCCGAAGCCGCGATCGACATCGCCACCCGCGCCGAGGCCGCGGCCTTCGCGGTATCGCCGCGCATCCGCAACAGCGACGGCGCCAGCGTCTCCGCCCAGCATTCGCAGTTCGTGCTCGCGACCACGCGCGGCTTCACCGGCGGCTATCCGTATTCGCGCCATTTCATCTCGTGCGCGCCGATCGCCGGCAGCGGCAGCGGCATGCAGCGCGACGACTGGTATTCATCCAAGCGCTCGCCGCTGGCGCTGGCCGCGCCCGAGGACATCGGCCGCTACGCCGCCGAACGCGCGCTGGCGCGGCTGCAGGCGCGCAAGCTGTCGACGCGCCGCTGCCCGGTGCTGTTCGAGGCGCCGCTGGCCGCGGGCCTGCTGGGCGCCTTCGTGCAGGCGGTGTCGGGTGGCGCGCTGTACCGCAAGTCCACTTTCCTGTGCGATTCGCTGGGCCAGGCCGTGTTCGCCCCGCATGTGCAGATCCACGAGCAGCCGCATGTCCCCGGCGCGATGGGCAGCGCCCCGTTCGACGAAGAGGGCGTGCGCACGCGCGAGCGCGACGTGGTCAAGGATGGCGTGGTGCAGGGCTACTTCCTCTCCACTTATTCGGCGCGCAAGCTGGGCATGCAGACCACCGGCAACGCCGGCGGCTCGCACAACCTGACGCTGTCGAGCAGCCTGACCCAGCCCGGCGACGACTTCCCCGCCATGCTGCGCAAGCTTGGCACCGGCCTGCTGGTGACCGAGCTGATGGGGCAGGGCGTCAACTACGTGACCGGCGACTATTCGCGCGGCGCGTCGGGCTACTGGGTCGAGAACGGCGTGATCCAGTATCCGGTCGAGGAAATCACCATCGCCGGCAATATGGCCGAGATGTTCCGGCAGATCGTCGCGATCGGCGCGGATGCGCTGGTACGCGGCACCAAGGAAACCGGCTCGATCCTGCTCGAGCAGATGACCATCGCGGGCAACTGAGCGGCATCGACCTCCAAAAAAAAAGCGGGCCAGGGCCCGCTTTTTTCAATTCAAGCGCCGGTCACGATTCTTCCGAAGGCGGCCGCTCGTAGGTGACGAAGGCGTAGTCGAAGCCGTTCGCTGCCGAATGGTGGGTCTCGCGCGCGGTTTCGATCCATTGGGTGCGATCGATCTCGGGGAAGAAGGCGTCGCCCTCCACGTCGGCATCGATCTCGGTCACCACCAGCCGGTCCGCGCACGGCATGGCCTCGGCATACAGCTGCGCGCCGCCGATCAAAAAGATCTGCTCGGCGCCTATGCACAGGCGCTGGGCGTCTTGCAGCGAGGGCGCCACCTCGGCCCCTTCGAGGCGCAGGTCGGGGTTGCGGCTGACCACGATATTGCGCCGGCCTGGCAGCGGGCGGCCGATCGAATCCCAGGTCTTGCGCCCCATGATCACGGGCGCGCCCATGGTGGTGCGCTTGAAGTGCGCCAGGTCTTCCGGCAGGCGCCACGGCAGCGTGTTGTCGCGGCCGATGGTGCCGTTGCGGGCGCGCGCTACAACCAGTGTCAGCAGCGTCATACGGCCACCGGTGCCTTGATCGCGGGGTGCGACTGGTAGCCGGCCAGTTCGAAGTCTTCGTAGCGGTAGTCGAAGATGCTGTCGGGCTGGCGCAGGATCTTCAGTTGCGGCAGCGCCAGCGGCTCGCGCGCCAGTTGCGTCTGCACCTGCTCGAAATGGTTGTTGTACAGGTGGCAGTCGCCCCCGGTCCAGATGAAGTCGCCCACTTCCAGCCCGGTCTGCTGCGCCATCATGTGGGTCAGCAGCGCATAGCTGGCGATATTGAACGGCACGCCCAGGAAGATGTCGGCGCTGCGCTGGTACAGCTGGCACGAGAGCCGGCCGTCGGCCACGTAGAACTGGAAGAACGCATGGCAGGGCGGCAGCTTCATGCGCGGGATGTCGGCCACGTTCCAGGCCGACACGATCAGCCGGCGCGAATCCGGGTTGGCGCGGATCTGCGCCACCAGCTCGGAGATCTGGTCGATATGGCGGCCGTCCGGGGCGGGCCACGAACGCCATTGCGAGCCGTAGACCGGGCCCAGTTCGCCCTGCTCGTCGGCCCACTCGTCCCAGATGGTGACGCCGTGCTGCTGCAGCCAGCGCACGTTGGTCGAGCCCTGCAGGAACCACAGCAGTTCATAGATGATCGACTTCAGGTGCAGCTTCTTGGTGGTCACCACCGGGAAGCCTTCGCGCAGGTCGAAGCGCATCTGGTAGCCGAACACCGAGCGCGTGCCGGTGCCGGTGCGGTCGGCCTTGTCGGTGCCATGCTCGTAAACATGGCGCATGAAGTCGAGGTACTGTTTCATCGGCGCGGGGCGGGATGGAAGTTGGCGCGGGCGCCTGGGCCCGCGAAGCTGGCATTTTAAAGCAAGACGGGCCGCCCCTCAGGGGCGGCCCGTCCTTTGCGGCAGGGCCAGGGCACCAGACCCTGGCGCCGGGAGGCAGGCTCAGTGGCTGCCGGCCGGCTCCTGCTGCTGCTCGCGGCGCTTCTGCACCAGGTAGCCGGCGCCCAGCACGCCGCCGACGATCAGCACGTACAGGGCCCAGTTGACCACCGGATTGGCTTCGAAGAACGCCTTGACCATCGGCTCGTGCACGATCATCTTGACCGCCGTGAACGCCAGCACGCCGGCACCCAGGTAGATGATGACCGGGAAGCGGGCCATCAGCTTGAGCACCAGGCTCGAGCCCCACACCACGATGGGGATGCTGATCAGCAGGCCCAGCACCACCAGCAGGAAGCTGCCGTGCGCGGCGCCGGCCACCGCCAGCACGTTGTCCACGCCCATCACCGCGTCGGCGATGATGATGGTCTTCATCGCGCCCCACAGGGTCGAGGCCCCGGTGCCATGCTCGTCGCCGTCGCCTTCGTCGGACAGCAGCTTGTAGGCAATCCATACCAGCGCCAGGCCGCCCACCAGCATCAGGCCCGGGATCTTCAGCAGCCAGACCACGCCGATCGTCATGGCCGAGCGCACCACCACGGCACCCACGGTACCCCAGATAATGGCCTTCTTCTGCAGGTGGGACGGCAGGTTGCGTGCCGCCAGCGCGATCACGATGGCATTGTCCCCGGCCAGCACCAGGTCAATGACGACGATGGACAGCAGCGCCGTCAGGAATTGCATCGTGAACAGATCGGTAAACCACTCCATGAACTCTCCTCAGGTACGAATCAGCGCAAGCGCGCGCATTGGGTTCGCCTGGATTCACGTGCACGGGAGCGTGGGGGCGCCTTTGCAAACCATGAAGTCCAGGTTGCAAAGGTCTTGCTCGACCACTGGCGCGGTATGCGCGCCGGTGGTCAGCACAACCGGGGACTGCGGTCCCGGAATGACGATTGTGCTAAGGGCAAAGCCCCGGAGCTACTCCCCTTTGAGGGACACGACCCTTCAGAGGTCGCGCTGGGCGGGATTATAAACGAACTGCAAGCGACATGCGGCATTAGGAAAGATACTGACTCAACTTCGAGGTGCCGTAATCGTCTCGCCCAGGGGCGGCCTGCGGCCACCCGGCCGCGACGGCGGCGTGACGGCAACTTGTATCGGCGCGCCATGGGGCTGCGCGATCGGCCGGATCGGCCTATCCTTGAAGTTCGGCTCCGACCGGTGCGTCCCGGACAGCACAGGCACGCATTGCGGAGACCGGCGCGCACGACATGCACAGCGCGGCCTTGGGGAATACGCAGTGAAGCAGTGCCCATTTGCGACCACACAAGGAAACGACATGCCGGTTGTCCCGAACCCGCCCAACCCGCCCACACACCAAAAAGCCCCGCAGACCCCCCTCCCGCCCCTGAACCACCATAACGGCCATGCCGTGGCGCCGCCGGCGCTGGTGGCGCTGGCCAATGGCCGCGCGCCGCGTCCGCCGCAGCCCGAGTTCGTGCAGCAGTACCGCGAAGACAGCGGCGCGCTGCGCGAGCAGGTGCTGTCCGGCCTGCGCGCCCCGCAGGCCGCGATCAGCCCCAAGTTCTTCTACGACGTGCTGGGCTCGCGTCTGTTCGAAGCCATCACCGACCTGCCCGAGTACTACCCGACCCGCACCGAGGCCGCGATCTTTGCCAGCGCGGCGCCCGCCATCGCGGCGCGCGCGGGCAGCGGCTGCGTGCTGGTGGACCTGGGCGCGGGCAACTGCGAGAAGGCGGCGCGGCTGTTCGGCAGCCTGCGGCCGGCGCAGTACGTGGCGGTGGATATCTCGGTCGAGTTCCTGCGCGCGACGCTGTCGTCGCTGCAGCAGCAGCATGCCGAGATCCCGATGCTGGGGCTGGGCGCCGACCTGTGCGCGCCGTTCGACCTGCCGGCCCAGGTCAGGCGCGGCAGGCGCCTGTTCTTCTATCCGGGCTCGAGCATCGGCAATTTCGCGCCGGTCGAAGCCCTGGCCCTGCTGCAGCGCCTGCGCGGCGCGGCCGGGCGCGGCGACGGCGTGCTGATCGGCGTGGACCTGCACAAGGACGAGGCCACGCTGGTATCGGCCTATGACGATGCGCTGGGCGTCACCGCCGCCTTCAACCGCAACGTGCTGCGCAACGTGAACCGCATCGTCGGCACCGATTTCGCGCTGGACGACTGGCGCCACCAGGCCAGCTTCGACCGCGCGGCCTCGCGCGTCCAGATGCACCTGCAGGCATGCCGCGACGTGCGCGTGCAATGGGACGGCGGCGCGCGCGAGTTCGGCGCCGGCGAGCGCATCCATACCGAGGACTCGTACAAGTACCGCCCGGAGGACTTCGCGCTGCTGCTCGAAGCCGCCGGTTTCGACGACCCGGTGTACTGGTCTGACCCGCGCGGCTGGTTCGCGGTCTTCCACGCGCGCGGCTGAGCAGCCTGCCGGGCGGGTAGTGTCATAATGGCCGCAGCCCGGCGTGGCGTGCCACGCGCGGGCCGCGGCGTGCCCGCGGCTGTCCCGATTGCTGCCTGTCCACCCTCCATTCCCTGCGCGGATTTCCCGATGAGCGGCTTTCCCATGCTTCCCGATCTCTACTTCACCGGCGGCAAGGCGACGTGGTCGGACCCGCGCCGGCTGCCGCGCGAAGGGCTGGCGCAGGCCCTGGTCGACACGCGCAGCCGCACGCTGGCGTGGCTGGCGCCGTTCGGGCAGACCCGCCGCGCCTGGGACGTGCCGCGCCAGTACGATGCCGACCCGCCGCTGTGGACGCTCGGCCACGTCGCCTGGCATGCGGAGTGGTGGTGCCTGCGCGGCGTGCGCCAGGTCGATCGCGGCGGCGTGCCGGTGCCGGTGGCGTCGGAGCCGTCGCTGCTCGACGGCGCCGACGAATGGTTCGATCCCGACCGCATCGGGCCCGACGAGCGTTGGGAGGTCGCGCTGCCCGACGTTGCGGCGGTCAAGCGCTATGCCGCCGAGGTGCTCGACGGCGTGCTGCGCCGGATCGCATTGCTGCCCGACGACGCCGACCTGACCCTGTACCCGTTCCGCCGCGCGCTGCTGCACGAAGACGCGCAGGGCGAGGGCGTGGCCGCGCTGCTGCAGGCGCTTGGCATGGCTCCCGCCGAGGCCGCCGGGGCGGCACCGGCGCCGGCGGCTGGACATGGCGGCACGCTGCATTTCCCCGGCGGGCGCTTCACGCTCGGCTGGAGCGATGCCGACGGCTTTGCCTGGCCCGACGAACTGCCGCCCCAGCCGACCTACGTGCCCGCGTTCGAGATCGACATGGCGCTGGTCAGCAACGCCCAGTTCCTGGAATTCGTCGAGGACGGCGGCTACGAGCATCCGGCCTGGTGGTCGTCGGCGGGACGGCAATGGCTGATGACGCAGGAACGCTCCGCGCCGCGCTACTGGTCGCGCCATCCGGAATCGCGCGCGTGGATGCTGGAGCGCTTCGGCACGCTGCGTACGCTCAATCCCGACGAGGCGGTGCGCCA
Organism: Cupriavidus neocaledonicus; assembly: GCF_000372525.1. Classification (GTDB taxonomy): domain Bacteria; phylum Pseudomonadota; class Gammaproteobacteria; order Burkholderiales; family Burkholderiaceae; genus Cupriavidus; species Cupriavidus neocaledonicus. The sequence continues at coordinate 61,770 of NZ_AQUR01000088.1, read as the reverse complement.
TGTCACGCTGTACGAGGCGCAGGCGTGGTGCGTCTGGGCCGGGCGGCGCCTGCCGGCGGAATCGGAATGGGAGCTCGCCGCGACCCAGAACCGCGGCCTGCAGTGGGGCGCGCTGCGCGAGTGGACCGCCACGCCGTACGAGCCGTATGCCGGCTTTGTCGCCGCGCCGTCCGACGGCGACATGGTGGGGCGCTTCGGCACGCACCAGGCGGTGCGCGGGGTGTCGTTCGCCAGTCCGGCGCGGCTGCGCCATGTGCGCGCGCGCTGGGCGCGGTTGCCCGAGGACGACCTGGCCTTCATCGGCTTCCGCACCTGCGCGCTGTAGCGCGGCACCAGCAACAAAAAAAACAGGGCACCCGAGGGTGCCCTGTTCTGTCATGCGGCAGGTGCGTTCAGCGCACCGCGCGCTCAGCGCTCGTAGCGCGAGCGGCTGTTGCGGTTGCCGCCGTTGGCGCCGCCGTTACCGCCATAAGCGCCGCCAAAGCCGCGGTTGCCGTCGCGGTTGCCGAAGCTGCGGCCTTCGCCGTTGGCGCCATTGCCACGGTAGCCGCCGCCGTTGCCACGGCCTTCGCCGAAGCCGCGGTTGCCGTCACGGTTGCCGAAGCCGCCGCGCGGATCGTCGCCGAACGGACGGCCGCCGTCACGGTTGCCAAAGCCGCGGGCACCGTCGCTGGCGCCGCGGTAGCCACCGCCCTGGCCACGGTAGCCGCCTTCACGGTTGCCGAAGCCGCCACGGTTGTCGTCGCCGAACGGGCGCGCGCCTTCCGCGCGGTTGCCGAAGCCACGGCTCTCGCCACCGAACTTGCGCTCGCCGAAGCCGGTACGGGTGTCGCCACCGAACTTGCGCTCGCCGAAGCTGCGCTCGCCGCCGCGGTAGCCGCCGCCGTTGCCACGGAAGTCACCGCGGCCGCCGCCCGGCTTGCCGCCGAAGCCGGCGCGCGGCTTGGGCGCGCGGCGCGGCTCCAGGCCCTCGATCACCGACGCGTCGACGCGCTGGTTGGTAAAGCGCTCGATCCGGCGCCACTGGAACATGTCGTTGTGGTTGACCAGGTTGATGGCGATGCCCGAGCGGCCGGCGCGGCCGGTACGGCCGATGCGGTGCACGTAGTCCTCGGCCTGCTTGGGCAGGTCGAAGTTCACCACGTGGGTGATATCGGGCACGTCGATGCCGCGCGCGGCCACGTCGGTGGCCACCAGCACGCGCAGGTTGCCGCGGCGCAGCGCGGTCAGGGTGCGGTTGCGCGCGCCCTGGGTCATGTCGCCGTGCAGCGCGCCGGCGGAGAAGCCGGTGTCGGACAGGCGCTCGGCCAGCGAATCGGCATCGCGCTTGGTCGCGGTGAAGACGATCGCCTGCTTGAGCGAGGCGTCGCGCAGCAGGTGGTCCAGCAGGCGCTCCTTGTGCGACATGTCGTCGGTGAAGTGCAGGCGCTGCTCGATATGGCTCTGGTCGGCGCGGGCCGCGGCGATCTCGATGCGCTGCGGGTCCTTCAGCTGGCGCGAGGCCAGCTGGGCGATGCGCGCATCCAGCGTGGCCGAGAACATCAGCGTCTGGCGCGAAGCCGGGGTGGCGTTGACGATGGCGTCGATGTCGTCGGCAAAGCCCATGTCGAGCATGCGGTCGGCTTCGTCGAACACCAGCATCTGCAGCGCCGACAGGTCGATGCGGCCGGCGTCGATATGGTCGAGCAGGCGGCCCGGCGTCGCCACCAGGATGTCAGGCATCTTGGCCAGCATGGCCAGCTGCTTGGGGTAGGGCATGCCGCCCAGGATGCTGGCGCAGACGATGCGGCGCAGGTTGCGGCCGTACTTGGCGGCGGCCTCGGTCACCTGCAGCGCCAGTTCGCGCGTCGGCGTCAGCACCAGCAGCGCCGGCTGGGCCGGGGCCGGACGGGGGCGCTTGCCCTTCATGCGCTTGGCGGGCTCGGTCGAGCGCTGCGGCGCCGGCATTTCGCTGATGCGCTGGATCGCCGGCAGCATGAAGGCCGCGGTCTTGCCCGAGCCGGTCTGGCTCGAGACCAGCAGGTCGCGGCCGGCCAGGAAGGCCGGGATGGCCTGGGCCTGCACCGGCGTGGGCGTGTTGTAGTTCAGGTCGGAGAGCGCGCGCAGGATGGCCGCGTCGAGGCCAAGTGCGGCGAAACCGCTTTCCACGGCCGGGGCTGCCACTGCCGGGCTGGGGTTGAGCAGGGCGTCGAGCTTGTCGAGCGGGCTCTGGGCAGCGTCGGAAGTGATCGAAGCGTCGGTCGCGGAGGCAATAGCTTGCTCCGCACGAAGGTCGTGCTGGGTCATGTCGAAAGGTCAAATAAGTGCATGGCACCCCGAAACGCAGAATGGGGTGGGCGCAGTGCAAAGTCTTAAAAAGGCTTCGGCGCCAATCGGTGAGGCCGTTACGACAGACACAGCTGGCAGTACGGCGGCAGGCAGGGTGGTGGCTGGTTACCGCGGGGCGGTCCGGCCATGTCCCTGGCAGGCAAACAGCTCAATTCAGGCTGTTCAACAGGATCGGAGACGAGGCGACGTCAGGTGAGCGGTGCGTTCTGCTGGGCGGCTGGGGCCATTTGTGATGACTAGGCGTCCGGCAGCGAGGAAACAGAGCTTGGGAGGGCAGCGGATTCGCCGCGGCAGCATGCCGGGCGCTTGGCGGATCTCACAGTTGCGAAACTCACGGCGCGGATTATAGCAGAGTGCCAGAATTTTGTTGCACTGCGAAAACGTAACCGGATATGTCAGCGCTGCGCCACCTGCGCCGCAGCCGCCGGCCGTTTGGTTGAAAGCGGAAATGCCCCGCCTATACTGTAGGCGCGAGCACACAGGATGCCCGCACGGGGCGGACGAAAACGCTCCCGACTTGACCTCCTCCAGCGGCATTGCGCCGCTGTTCGCGGCAAGCACTGCGGTCATTGACTCCAGGCGCCAGGTCTTCCTGCGACTCTCCGGGTGGTCCGGATGGGCGTCCGCGTCATGGGCGGAATCATGGGAAGCCTGCATGGATACAGAATGACCGAACTGCTGACCGCGTGACCCAGGCGGTCCGGGCCCGTCCGCATCCAAAGCCCGCCAGAGATGGCGGGCTTTTCATTTGGGCCGGCGGGTCGCTTCAGCCCCCGGCGTCCTTGCCTGCCGACTTGCGCGGAAGCCGGCCAAGCGGTGCCTCGCGCGGCATCACCTGGCGCTTGCCGGGCAAGCCACCGGGGTAGTCGACGATGCGCACGGCGCCCGGGCGCCGCAAGCCATGCCATGCCTGGCCGCCGGCGGTGCGCCCGCCACCGAGGATGGTGGTCATGGCCTGCCGGTCGAGATCCATGCTGTCGGGCAAATCCTTGATGACGATCACTGCCATGGCTGTCTCCGGTCAAGCGGGACCACGGCCTTGCGGCCGCGGGACCGCTTCAGTATAGGCGAGGCGGCCCCGCGAGCCTGCCCGCGGGCCGCCGCGCGCTGCGCTCAGACGGCGGCGAAGTTGCCGGCCCATTGCGACGGGTTGACGTTGACGCGCACCGGGCCGGCGCCGGGGCCGACGAAGCTGTTGTTGAGCGTGTTGACGTTGATGCTTTGCAGCTGCGCGATGTTCTGGTTGACGTTGACGGTGACATTGGCGAGCGGGCCGACATCGCCGACGCCGCGGCTGAGCCACGAGCTGCCGCCGCGTACGGCGCCCAGCGAGGCACGGTCGAGTTCCTTGCTCAGGGCGAGGTCGCGCACGAGGATGGTTGACATGATGGTGCTCCTTTGAATCGGTGTGGGTGGCGGTTGGCGCGGAGATTGCTGCGGTCGGGCAGGCTCTCCGCGCGCGTTGCGCATCGGCTTTCAGCCGAAGATGTTATTGGTGGCGTTCTGGTTGGTGTGCACGTCGGACTTGACGTGGTCCAGGAAGGCCGAGCCGTTGCCGTTCAGGTTGGTCACGGACTGCATCTGCGCGATGCTCTGCACGGCGCTGATGCTCTTGTCGACCGAGGCCTTGATCGGCATGTAGACGGCGGCGAAGGGCAGGTACGAGGTGCCGCCGCGCACGGCGTGCATGCGCTTGCGGTCGAGGGTTGCGGCGGCGGACAGGTCCTGGATGGTCAGCGTGGTCATGATGGTCTCCGGTATCGGTNGTCAGTGTGCGGGTTCGGNNNGNNCGGNNGNNNNGCTCAGCCGNAGATGTTGTTGGTGGCGNTCTGGTTGGTGNGCACGTNNGACTTGACGTGGTCCAGGAAGGCCGAGCCGTTGCCGTTCAGGTTGGTCACGGACTGCATCTGCGCGATCTCCTGCACGGCGGTGATGCTCTTGTCGAGCGACAGCTTTACCGGGCTGTAGACAGCGGCGAACGGCATGTAGGCGATGCCGCCGCGCACGGCGTGCATGCGCTTGCTGTCGAGGGTTGCGGCGGAGGACAGGTCCTTGATGGTCAGCGTGGTCATGATGGTCTCCAGTAGAGGAAGGTATTGCCTTGGGTTTGGGATTCGAGCATCGGGTTGGTGTCGCGCTCGGGAGGGACAAACGCAGGGACTGTGCCAGGGCCCCGGGCATTCGCGCTGCGCAGGCGCAAGTGCCTGAAAACAAGGGAATTTCGCCGCCGATGCGGGCTCGCTGCCAGGGCCTGCGCGGCGCCCCCGGCAGCCCGGTGTGACGGGCCGCGGCCAACACCGGCGGCGCTGGTGTTGGTGCCGCCGCGACAGTGCCGCGGGCGCGCGGCAAGCGCGCATGCAAAGCGCGCCGACGCGCGCCCTCACGCCGTCCTCGCATGGTTTGCGCATGCCTTGGGTGCGCACTAGTATCCAGCGAGGAGAGGGCGTATCCGCAGGGTGGGACAGGCCCTGCCAGCAACCATGTCAGGGCATCCCGTGGCCAGTCTCAAAGACCTGATCCGCAAGTTCCAGAACGGTGGTCTCTCCGACGACGAGTTCGTCGCGTCATTCGAAACGGCCCTGGCGCAAGACCCCACCACGCCTAGCCAGGCGGCACGGGTGGTGATCGAGGAAAACACGCGCTTTCCGTTTCCGCCCGCGGTCTATGCCGAAGTCATGCGGCGCATCGAGCGCCGCGGCGCCACCCAGTACGATGGCGCCACCGACGCCACGCGCCTGGCCGGCACCGAAACCGGCTCGATGTATGCGGCCTCGCCCGAACCCGGCACGCTGCCGCAGACGCCGGCCACCAAGGGTGTGGGCGATACGCTCAACGGCCGCTTCGTGCTGGAGGAATGCCTGGGCGTGGGCGGCATGGGCACGGTCTACAAGGCGCTCGACCTGCGCAAGCTGGAGGCCTCTGACCGCCGGCCGTACATCGCCATCAAGGTGCTGAACCTGCAATTCAGCGGCCATCCCAAGTCGCTGATGGCGCTGCAGCGCGAGGCGCGCAAGGCGCAGACGCTGGCGCACCGGAACATCGTCACGGTCTACGACTTCGACCGCGACGGGCCGGTGGTCTTCCTCACCATGGAGTACCTGTCGGGCTCGTCGCTCAATCATGTGCTCAAGGCCCCGGGCTTTGCCGGCATGCCGATGGCGCGCGCCATGCCCATCATCCAGGGCATGGGCAATGCGCTGGCGTATGCGCACGAGCGCGGCTTCGTGCACTGCGACTTCAAGCCCGCCAATGTCTTCCTGACCGCCAACGGCGAGGTCAAGGTGATCGACTTCGGCATCGCGCGCGGCTTCCTGCCGCCGGCCGACGAATCCGACCGCACCGTATTCGATCCCGGTTCGCTGGGCGGCATGACGCCGGCCTATGCCAGCCCCGAGATGTTCGAGCATCGCGAGCCCGACCCCCGCGACGATATTTACGCGCTGGCCTGCGTGACGTACGAACTGCTGAGCGGCAAGCATCCCTACCAGCGGCTCTCGGCCAACCAGGCGCGCGAAGCCGGGCTCAAGCCGGCGCCGCTGCCGCAGCTGGGCCGCACGCAATGGAAGACCCTGCGCGAAGCACTTTCGCTGGACCGCGAGACGCGCACGCCGACGGTCGCGCGCTTCCTGCAAGGCATGAGCGCGGCGCCCGCCGCCCTCGGCGGCCCGGCGCGCCGCTCCGCGCCGCTGGTGGCGGGCGGCGTGCTGACCGCGCTGGCCGGCGTTGCGGCGCTCGGCTACTTCGCCTGGCAGTCGCAGCGCCAGGCCGAGGCCCCGACCGCGGACGCCGGCGCGCGCGCGCCGGTCAGCGCTGCGGCGCCGGCTGCGGAACCGCCCGCCGCACCCGTGCCGAAGCCGCCAGCGCCTGCGCCGGCCGCTGCGGCGGAGTTGTCGATGGCCGAGGTCGGCAAGCTGCTGGCCGCGGTGCCGTGCTCGCTGCTTGCCGGCGCGCGGCAGGACCAGACCCTGCACGTGCGCGGCTACCTGGCGGAAAGCGTGGGTGCCGCGCGCCTGCGCGAACAGCTCAGCGGCTTGCCGGGAGCCAAGGCGCTGCGCGAGGTGGTGGTCGACGCCCAGCCGCTGGCCGCCGACAAATGCGAGGTGGCCACGATGATCGCGCCGTACTGGTCGGGCCACCGGCAGGGCGCGACGGCGTCGTCGCTACAGCTGCGCGGCAAGGGCACGCAACTGACCGAGGGCGCGCCGATGGTGCTCGACCTGCGCACGCCGGCGCAGGATTCCTACGTTTATGTCGATTACTTCGCCGCCGACGGCAAGGTGGCGCACATGGTGCCGAGCCAGCGCATACCGGCCCACCAGGCGCCGCCGGCATATCACGCCACGATCGGGGACAGCGGCGACTGGATCGTCTCGGCGCCCTTCGGCAACGAACTGGTGGTGCTGCTGACCACGCCGGCGCCGCTGTTCGCGGCGCGCCGTGCCGAGGTGGAGTCGCGCCAGGATTATTTGCGGGCGCTGGAAAAACCGCTGGCGCAAATGGCGCGCACGTATGGCCGCGACCGCATCAGCGCGGACCTGGTGCAGATTTCCACGCGCGCACGCTGACGGCGTCGGCCACCCGCCCCAGCTTGCGCTTCGCGCCGCCGCGGCGTGCTACTTCATGTCGCGCGCCACGCGGAAGCCGTTCTGCGACTGCCGCACGCTCGGGCTGTACTTGAAGCGCGTCGACGACACCATGTAGCTGGCGCCTTCGCGCCACGAGCCGCCGCGGATGACGCGCGCCCCGCAGGCGTTCTCGTTCCATGCGCGGCCGTCGGTGGGCGCGCCCTTGTAGGAGCTGTGCCAGCAATCGGCCACCCATTCCCAGACGCTGCCGTTGACGTCATGCAGGCCGTAGGGGTTGGCCGCGAACGAGCCCACCGGCACCGGCGCATCCTGGTTCCACGGATCGCCGCAGTCCTTGCAGTTGGCATTGCCCTTGCGCATCTGGTCGCCCCACCAGTAGGCGGTGGCACTGCCGCCGCGCGCCGCGTATTCCCATTCCGCCTCGGTGGGCAGCCGGTAGCTCTTGCCGGTGGTCTTGCTGAGCCAGGCCACGTACTGCTGCGCGTCGTCCCAGCTGACGTCGCGGACCGGCGCGTTCTTGGCGCTGTCGGCGACGGTGGGAATGCGCTGGCAGCCGCCGGCGTCGGCACAGGCGTTCCATTGCTCGACCGTGACTTCATAGCGGCCGATGGCAAAGGGCTGAGCGATCGAGACCTGATGCGGCGGTTTTTCGGCGGGGTCGCTGGCGCTGCTGCCCATGGTGAAGCTGCCGGCCGGCACCGTGACCAGCGCCGGGCAGGCCGGACAATCGCGAATCTCGGCGGTGCGCAGCGTGGTACTGACCACGCCGTCGCCGGCGCTGCCGGCGCGCGGCGCCGCTGGCGCTGGCGCAGGTGTGGGCGCAGGTGCGGGCGCTGAAGGACGCGCGGCCGCGGGCGCGGCCGGTGCAGCCTTGGCGGGGGGCGCCGAAGCCGTGGCAGGCGCCGGGGCGCGCGCGGCTTGTCCGCTGGCGGTGGCGCCGGCACGCGGCGGCGGCGCGGGCGCCTGCGCCTTGGGCGCGGGGGCGCTGCCTGCCAGGCGCTCGAGCCGCGCTTTGGCCAGTCCCGCGAATCGGCCGTTGGGGTACTGCTTCAGATAGGCCTCGTAGTCGGCGGCGTAGTTGCTGTTCTTGATCGATTCCCAGAAGCTCAGCTCATACTGCTCGTCGGTGTTCTTCGGCATGATGCCGGCCAGCAGTGGCGGGGCCTGCGCCGATTCGCCGGCCGCGGCGGGCATTGCCGTGGCGAGCAGCGCTGCCGTGGCGGCCATCGGAATCATCGCAGCCACGCGTACGACTGGTAGGTTGCGCCACATCTTCACACCTCGCTGGAGCCGCCGCGATTCCATTGCATGCCGTAGCCGCCGGCATGCGCTGGGCACATTGGGGTATGGCCAGGACGTCGACCGGCTTGCTTCAAGATAGCACAGCGCGTGTGGATGCGGCGGAGCATTGCGAGGCCGCCGCCGCACGCCGGGGTCGCCTTTTCCGCGCTTGCGTTCTAACCTGAATGACGAATCGCCGAGCGCTGACCAACAAGCAACAACAAGGGGCTTTCGGGACAACGTGATCGGGTTTCGGGATAGATCTCGGGGAGGCGACGCGTATGTCCAGACGATTCCTGCTGCGCCTGCTGGCGGCCACCGCGCTGGCTGCCGCGCCCACGCTGTCGTTGCCGACGGCAGCTCCGCCCAATGCCGAGGCTTATATCATCTGGCCGTACGACGGCGCCGTCATCGGCGGCGGCAAGTTCTGGGTGCGCATGGGCCTGCGGAATATGGGCGTATGCCCCAAGGGCGTCGAATCGCCGCGCTGCGGGCATCATCACCTGCTGATCGATACCGAGCTGCCGCCGCTCGACAAGGAAATCCCCTCGGACAAGAACCACCTGCACTTCGGCGCGGGCGAGACCGATGCGCGCATCGAACTGCCGCCAGGCAAGCACACGCTGCAATTGCTGATGGGCGACGCCAAGCATGTCCCGTTCGAGCCGCCGATCTATTCGAAGAAGATCACGATCACGGTGAAATAGCGACGCGGCGTACGCCGCGCATGCCGGCGGAGGCCGATCAACAAACAGGGAGAGCGCCATGTCCCGACTACTTGCCGCGGCTGTCTTCGCCGTCAGCCTGTTGCTGTCCGCGTGGGTGCAGGGCGGCCCCACGGCTGCGCCGCCCAATGCCTATCTGTACATCGGCTGGCCCAATGACGGGCAGACCTTGCCCGCCGGCAAGCCGTTCAAGGTGTGGTTCGGGCTGCGCAACATGGGGGTGGCGCCCAAGGACGTGAAGTTTCCCAATACCGGGCACCATCACCTGCTGATCGACGTCGAGCTGCCGCCGATGGACAAGGAGATTCCCAACGACCGCAACCATCTGCATTTCGGCGCGGGCGAGACCGAGACCATGGTCGAGCTGGCGCCGGGCAAGCACACCCTGCAACTGCTGATGGGCGACGACAAGCACATACCGACCAACCCGCCGGTGTATTCGAAGCGGATCACGATCTACGTGAAGTAGCTCCGCTGCACGCGGGCAGGGGAGCAACCCGCCACTTGCCCCGCCAGCCGGGTCCACTGGCTGAGCCCACCAGCCGGGTACGCTAGTTGGCCCGCTCCCAACACGCATCCCCGGTTCTGTTGGCGGCGTCCCGCCACCACACTCCGCCTTGATCCCGCCCGCGCGCCTCCCCGGCCGCGCGCCGGCAGCGAAAAACCCCGTGTTTACAGGCACTTCCGCCCTCCGGCCAGGCATCACCGGGGCGCTGGCACAGTCCCTGCGTTTGTCCCTCCCGAGCGCGACACCTACCGATGCTCGAACCCAAGCCCAAGGCAATACCTTCCTCTACCCGGAGACCATCATGACCAAGCTGACCCTCACCGACCTGACCACCGCCGCAACCCTCGACAGCAAGCGCATGCACGCCGTGCGCGGCGGCCGCGCGCTGATGCCGTACGTGGCCGTGTTCCAGCCGCTGAACCTGTCGTTCGACAAGAGCATCACCGCCGTGCAGGAGATCGCGCAGATGCAGTCCGTGACCAACCTGAACGGCAACGGCTCGGCCTTCCTGGACCACGTCAAGTCNNACGTGCNCACCAACCAGANCGCCACCAACAACATCTNCGGCTGAGCNNNNCNNCCGNNCNNNCCGAACCCGCACACTGACNACCGATACCGGAGACCATCATGACCACGCTGACCATCCAGGACCTGTCCGCCGCCGCAACCCTCGACCGCAAGCGCATGCACGCCGTGCGCGGCGGCACCTCGTACCTGCCCTTCGCCGCGGTGTATGCGCCGATCAAGCTCGCCTTTGACGGCAGCATCAACGCGCGGCAGGAGATCGCGCAGATGCAGTCCGTGACCAACCTGAACGGCAATGGCTCGGCCTTCCTCGACCATGTCCGCTCGCACGTGGATACCAACCAGAACGCCAGCAACAATATCTATCGTTGAGAGGATGGTTGAGATGGCGCCGCGCCGCGGGGGCGTCCCCGCGGCGCTTTTGCCGGCCCCGTGCTGATCGGGGTTGGAGCGCGCGCCCGCGCGCACCACAATACAGACAGACGCGGTGGCCCCGCTGGACCGGCGAACCGGTACCGCCTTGCCGACCACCGCCGTCGCACGCAGGAAGACATCGTGCCCGCATTGCCCCTTGCCCCGTCCGCGCTTGCGGTGATCCGCGCGCCGCGCCGTGCTGCCTGGCTTGCCGCGCTGGCGGCCGGCCTGGCGCTGCTGGCGGGATGCGCCGATTTCCGCCCGCCGGTGTACCAGCGCCCCGAAACGCCCGCCAAGGCGGAATGGTCGCGCCAGGAATCGATCACGGTAGCGCCGGCCGAAGCGGTGCAGCCCAACTGGTGGCTCGGCTTCAAGGATCCGTACCTGAACCAGCTGATCGAACGCGCGCTGGCCGGCAACTACGACATCAAGGTGCTGGCGGCGCGCATCCGCGTGGCCAGGGCGCAGATCGGCGAGGCCCGCGCCGGCGGGCTGCCGGTGATCGACGTCGGCGCGGGCGCGAGCTTCGAAAAAAGCACCGGGCAGAAATCCACCTGGACCTATAGCGCCGGCGCCCAGCTGAACTGGGACATCGATATCTGGGGCAAGGTCGAGAAGGGCGTGCAGGCGCAGACCGCCGAGTTCCGTGCCACCGAGGCCGACTGGCGCGCCGGCTACCTGACGCTGGTGGCCAACGTCTCGACCACGTACTTCCAGATCCTGCAGTTCGACGAGCAGATCGAGCAGCAGGCGCGCACCGTGGCCAAGAACCAGCAGATCCTGTCCACCTACCAGGCCATGTACCAGAACGGGCTGGTGCCGAAGATCCGCGTGATGCAGCAGCAGGCCGAAATCAATCGCCTGAACAAGGACCTGCTCGAGCTGCGCCGTTCGCGCGATGTGGCGGAGAACGCGCTGGCGACGCTGGTAGGCGTGCCTGCCGGCAATCTCAAGGTGCCGGCCGGGCGCCTGCAGGACCGCGTGCAGCCGCCCGCGGTGCCGGCGGGGCTGCCGTCGCAGCTGCTGGCGCGGCGCCCGGACGTGGTGGCGGCGGAGTACCGCGTGCTGGCCGCCTACAACATCGTCGGCCAGGCGCGCCTGGCGCAGCTGCCCAGCATCAGCCTGACCGCGCGCGGCGGCACCGCCAGCTTCGCCTTGAGCGACCTGCTCAAGTCCTTCACCTTCGGCTTCATGCCGAGCATCAACCTGCCGATGCTGGACCCGAACGTGCGTGCGCGGGTCAAGACCACCGAGGCGCAGGTGGGCGTGGCGGAAAACGAATATGGCCGCACCGTGATGACCGCGTTCGAGGAAGTCGAGACCGCGCTGGTCAACGTCGACGCCCACAAGAAGCAGCGCATCGAACTGCAGCAGCAGGTAGAACAGCTGCGCGTGGTGTCCACGCAGATCGAGGCGCAGCTCAAGGAAGGCGTGGTCTCGCAGCTCGAAGTGTTCGAAACCGAGCGCTCGCTGCTGGCCGCGCAACTGCAGTTGTTGGCGGTCCACCAACAAATCCTGGGCGACACCATCACGCTCTACAAGGCGCTCGGCGGGGGCTGGCCCGAGGCGGATGTGCGCAACACCGCGCTGAATCCGCCGCAGTAAGTGGTGCCGGCGATGCCGCCCCCGCGCCAGGGTGATGCCGGCGCAAGCAACGCGTTGCGCAACGCCCGTGCGCGCGCCGGCCGCTGGCTTCGACCCGATGCCGCTGCCACCCCAACCACGCCTGCCGTGGCCGATTGACTAGCCTAGGCGGTCGCCTACTATGTTCTTAGTCGCTTCATCCCCCCTGGCCTGCCGCCGCGGCAGCCGCGCTGTTGGCTCGCTGGAAACATGGCTCCTGACGAAGCACTGATCATGGAAATGCCGGTGAAAATGGCCCAGGGATCCGCACGGGAACTCGCGCAGCATGCGGCAAAGGACGTGCCGCAAGACGTGGCGTCGCATGTGGCGCAGGAATTCGATGTCTTCCTGACGCCGGTGGCGCGCCCCGAGCTCGGCGAGATCCGCATCGACGAAGCGCTGTTCGCGGTCGGCCGCAGCGAGCTGCCGTTCGCTGCCTACCCCGAAGCGCTGGCTGCGCCGCTGTCGCGGCGCCATGCGCGCATCTTTGCCGAGCATGGCGCGGTCTACGTGGCGGACCTCGGCAGCAAGAACGGCACGCGTGTCAACGGCACGGCCGTGGCGCGCCAGCCGGCGCGGCTCGGCGATGGCGATGAAGTCGCGTTCGGGCCGGCGCTGTCGTTCCGGGTGCGGCTGTCGCCGCGCGCGCCGCAGCCGGAGCCGCCGCGCGTGGCGCTGACGCTGGTGCCGGAACGCCATGACGTCGGGCTGCAGCCGCTGCACATCGAGCAGTTCCCGTACCTGATCAGCAAGGGCGACGATGCCTTCGCGCGCTTTCGCGACAGCTATCCGCACCAGGTCAACTACCTGTCGCGGCGCCATGCGCATGTGTACCTCAAGGGCGGCATCCCCTTCGTCGAGGATCTCGGCAGCACCAATGGCACCTTCGTCAACGGCAAGCGCCTGGCCGACCACGGCGTGCCGCTCGACGATGGCGACCTGATCGCGTTCGGCGGCAACCACTTTGTCTACCAGGCGCAGGTGCGGTACGAGGGGGCCGGCGATGCCACGGCAACGCGTTCGCTGCTGCAGCCACCAGACACACCTGACGCAACAGACACGCCCGGCACGCCTGACCAGCCCGGCACGCCCGCATCGCCTGCCGCCGTGGCTGCCACCGCCGCCACGCCGCCCGCCCGCGACGACGGCGACCGCACCACCTTTGTCGGCGCGCCCGATTCCTTCCTCGACATCTTCTGCGTCGACTACGCCGCCCATCAGGAGGACGAGGTCAACACCGAGGCCGAGGCCCAGGCCGCGGCGGCCACCGCTGCCGGCGACGGCGCGCGGGGGGGCCACCGTGCGCGCGGCCGTGCCGCGCTGCTGCTGGCGGAAGCGGTCCGGCTGTTCGGACTGGACCAGCCGGGGCGTGCGCGGCGCACGGCGCGCTGGGGCGGCGCCTTGCTGCTGCTAGTGCTGGCGGCGGGCGCCGCGCTCTACTGGCGTGGCGCGCCGGAGCGCGCGGTGCAGTCGCGCTTTGCCGCGGGCGACCACGCGGGCGCGGCGCAGGCGGCCGACAGCTACCTGGCACGACATCCCGACGATATCGAAGTCCAGGCCATCGGCACCGAGGCCCTGTTGCGTGCCTATGTGCCCGATTTTGCCGCCAGGCTCAGGGGCGGCGACATGGCCGGCGCCGATGCCGTGCTGGCGCGCCTGCGTCAGCTCGGCACGCATAACGCGGAGGCCCGGCCGCTGGTGGCCGAACTCGACTGGATCGGCAGGCTCGAGCGCTTCACCGCGCCGCGCGGCGCCGATGCGCCGATCCGGCTCTACACCGACGAAACGCCGATGCGCCAGCTGCTGGCGTACTGGAACCAGGACACCGCCGCGCACCAGCGCGCGCTCGGGCGCATCGCGGCCGACGTGCCGGCGTTCCGCGACCTGTATGCCGATGCGCTCAGCGATGTGCGCCGGCTGCAGAACGACGCCTCGGTCTATCTGGCCGCGATCGACCGGCTCAATGCCACCATCGCGGCCGAACTGGGCCGCGACCGCCCCGAGGCGTTGCAGCCGGTGCTTGCCGAGTACCGCGACAAGTATCCGCGCCTGGCCGGCCTGGAGCGGTTGCAGGCGGACCTGGACCGCTACACCGGCCTGCTGCAGGCATTGCGCGCGCGCCGGCCGGGGCAGCTGGTGGCGCGGCTGGCCGACAGCCGCTTTGCCACGCCGCCGTTCCAGGCGCAGCTGGCCAGCCTGGGCGCGCGCCTGCCGCCGCCGGAGGTGGCGCGCGCGTATGCCAGTGCGGCCAGGGCGTGGCGGCAGGGCGACAGCACCGCCGCGCTAGCCGCGCTCGGTCAGATCCGCGGCGGGCCGTGGGCCGACGACCTGGCGCGCGACCTGGCGCACAAGCAGAAGGTCGCGGCGCAGTACGCCGCGCTGCAGTCCGCGCGCGGCAGCCGTGGCTACGAGGATCGCCTGCTGGATTTCTACGCCATGCTCGAGGCCGAGGAAGACGGCTATTTCGCCAGGGCGGTCGAGGCCGATGTCAACGGCGTGCGCGACAGTGCCCTGCGTCGCGCGCGCGAGCTGATGGCGAGCGCGCTCGCGGCCTGGAAGCAGTATCGCGCCAACGGCGTGATCGGCGGCGAGCAGCGGCTCGAGCCCGGCATCTCGCCGAAGTTCCGGGCGCAGGCACGGCTGCTGTCGCAGGCGCAGGACGACGCGCGCCAGGGCATGCGCATCTTCACGCAACTGCGTGCCGGCGAAAGCGCCGACCTGGCGCAGCTCGCCAAGGTCGAGCAGGAGATCCGCGCCGAGGCCGAGCAGCAGCGGCACGCGCTGCGCGAACTGGGCACGGTGCTCGACCCCGCCGTGCTCAAGGCCAAGCTCGAGCTGATCGGCGGTGAAGACACCGGCAAGGCGCCGGCGTCCGTCGCGGCTGCGGCCCCGGCCCCGGCCCCGGCCGCGCCACCGGCGCCAGTGGGGAAGCCATGAAGGACGATGCCCGCCACGCCGGCCTGAAACCCCTGGCCGAGGCGCTGGAAGACCACGGCGCCGAAGGCATCGGCCTGCTCAGCGCCGAGCCGTCGCGCCTGGGCCTGCTGACCATCGTCACCACCTTCGCCCTGGTGTTGTGCGGGCTGGTCTGGTCGTTCGTCGGCCACGCCGATGTCATCGTCACCGCGCAGGGTACGCTGGCGCCGGAGTCCGAGGTGCGGCGCTTCTATGCGCCGGTGGACGGCGAGCTGGCCGACCTGTACGTGGCCGAAGGGCAGCCCGTGTCCAAGGACGATGTGCTGGCGCGCCTGAATGCGCGTGGCGCGATCGAGGCCGCCGCCAACGCGCTGGAGGCCCAGCTCAAGCTGGAAGACTCCGAGCGCGAGTGGAAGCAGTTCCCCGACAAGAAGGCGCTGATGGAGCGCCGCGCGGCAGCGCTCAAGCAGCAGATCGACGTGGCTACGCGCCAGCACGAGACCCGCATCGCCGAAGGCACCACGCGGCTGGCCGAGCAGCAGCGCGCCCAGCTGCAGGAAGCGCGCAGCAACCTGGAGAATGCGCGGCGCGCGCGCGAGTTCGCGCGCCAGGAGCAGGACCGCTATGCGCGCCTGCTGGCGCTGCCCGGTGGCGGTGGGGTGTCGCAATCGCAGGTCGACGCCAAGCGCGCCGCGGCGCAGGACGCGGACAACAACCTGCGCGTGGCGCAGTCTCGACTGACCGAACTGGAGGCGCGCCTGGGTCGCGAGCTGACCCAGGCCAGCTCCGAGCTGGAAAGCAGCGGCCAGGACCTCGCCGGCCTCCGCGTGCAGTATGACGCGGCCCTGCGCGAGATCGCCAATACCGAGGACAAGCTGCGCCTGCAGGTGCAGACCGCCCGCCTGGTGGCGGACGCCGCCGCGCGCATCCGCTTCGAGAACATCGACAAGGACAATTTCCTGCTGATCCTTGCGCCGGTGTCGGGCGTGATCACCGACGTCACCTCGACCCAGCGCGGCGACAAGGTGCAGGCCAATACGCCGCTGGGCGGCATCGCGCCCAAGGATGCGCGACCGGTGGTGAAGATCGTGATCGCCGAGCGCGACCGCGCCTTCCTGCGCGAGGGGCTGCCGGTCAAGCTCAAGTTCAATGCGTTTCCGTACCAGCGTTACGGAATCATCGACGGCACGCTGGAATTCATCTCGCCCGCGACCAAGCCGGGCGGGCCTGACAAGCAGCCGGTCTACGAGGGCCGCGTGCGCCTGGCGCGCGACTATTACACCGTGGCCGACAGCAAGTATCCGCTGCGCTATGGCATGACCGCCACCGCGGAGATCGTGGTGCGCGAACGGCGCCTGATCGATCTCGGGCTCGACCCGTTCCGCGAGGTGGCCGGCTAGCGCCGCGGCGGCACACACCAACAGTATCTGGGCAGACGGGCGCGCCGCCGCGCCGGGCCGCCAAAGGAGTCGGGAATATGACTGGCATCGTGCGTATCGACGACGAGGTGCTCGGGGTCGAGGAATTCGTGCGCCTGCTCAAGCTGACCGGGCAGTTCGAAGGGCTGGTCGAGCAGATCGTGCGCGACAAGCTGACCGTGCACGCCGCCAGGCGGCAGGGGCTGGTGGTCACGCCGGAAGAGATCCAGGAACGCGCCGACCAGTTCCGCCGCGTGCAGGGCCTGCACCGCGCCGCCGACATGAACCACTACCTGGATGCGCTCAACGTCAGCCTGGACGAGTTCGAGGCCTTCATCACCGACAGCCTGTACCAGGAGCGGATGATGGCGCAGGTGTGCAGCGATGCGGCGGTGCAGGAATACTTTGCGCTGAACTCGCCGCGCTTCGACAGCATCGAGGTCAGCCATATCGTGGTCGACAGCGAGGGCAAGGCCAGGGAGCTGATCTCCTACCTGCAGGACGACCCCGACGCCTTTGCCGAGATGGCGCGCGAGCACTCGATTGCCGACACGCGCGAGCGCGGCGGCGAGATCGGCAAGGTGCTGCGCGGCTCGCTCAAGACCGAGATCGAGGCCAAGGTCTTCAACGCCGAGCCGGGCGACCTGCTGGGTCCGTTCCCGGCCGCCGACCGATCGTTCTTCGAGGTCTTCCTGGTGCGCGCCAAGCACCCGGCCACGCTCGACAGCGAGGTCGCGGTCGAAGTGCGCCGCCTGCTGCGTGAGGACTGGCTGATGGCCAGGGCGCAGGAACATGTCATCGAAGCCCGCTAGCGAGGCCGGTCCGGCCGACGCCGCCACCGCCGCGCCGCAGCCGCAGGAGGCGGGCCCGGCGCTGGCGGCTTTCCTTGCGTCGGTCGAGATCCTGTCGGTACTGACGCCGGAAGAACTGGCGCGCCTGGCCGACGCCGCGCAGGTGCTGAGCTTCGGCTTTGGCGATACCGTCTGCAATGCCGGCGACACCGCGCCGGGCCTGTTTATCGTCAAGTCCGGCTCGGTGCGCGTGTTCAACGAGGAGCACGGCAAGGAAATCAGCATGGGGGTGCGCAAGACCGGCGAGGTCTTTGCCGATCTTGCGCTGCTGCGCGAATACCGGCACGAGTCGTCGGTGCGCGCCTCGGGCAAGACCGAGTTGCTGATGATCCCGCGCAGCGTCAGCGAGGCCGTGGTGGCGGGCAATCCTGCGGCGCTGGCCTTTATCACCAGCTACGTCGCGATCAGCTCGGCCGGCGGCTTTGTCGCGCGGCTGTTCGACCTGCGCGGCAAGCTCGACAAGCAAGAGCTCGAGGACGCGGTGCGCAGCGTTGGCGTCAAGCGCGTCGCGGCCGGCCGGGAGATCCTCAAGCAGGACGGTCGCGAGGACCGGCGCCTGTACGTGGTGCGCCAGGGCACGGTGCGCATCGTGCGCAGCGAAGAGGGCAGCGAGTTTCCGCTGGCGACGCTGGGCCAGGGCGATATCTTCGGCGAGCGCGCCTGCGTGCTGCGGCAGGAGCAGCTGGCCTCGGCCATTGCCGAGACCGACGTGCGCCTGCTGGTGATTCCCGAGAAGACCGTGCAGCTGATCCTGGAGCGCAATCCGCGCCTGCGCGAGGTGCTGGAGGAGCGCATCCGGGTGCTGGACCGCGAGCTGCACCGGCAAAAGAAACTGGCCGAGCGGCGCAAGCGTCCGGTGCTGCTCGACCTGGCCTCGCGGCCCGAACTGGGCGAGAAGCTGATCCGCCGCTTCGCGCTGGTCGAGCAGGCCGAGGAAATGGATTGCGGCGCGGCGTGCCTGGCGATGATCTGCCGGCACTACGGCATCCCGATGACGCTGGGCAAGCTGCGCGAGCTGGCCAACGTGACCACGCAGGGCGCCACGCTCGACAGCCTGGCGCGGGCGGGGGAAACGCTGGGCTTCACCACGCGCGGGGTGCAATGCACGCGCGATTCGCTGATGGGTTTCGAGCTGCCGTTCATCGTCCATTGGGAGGGCTACCACTACGTGGTGGTGTACGGCATCTCGTCGCGCTGGGTCTGGGTCGCCGATCCCGCGATCGGATTCCGCAAGATGAGCGCCGAGGAATTCGAGCGCGGCTGGAGCGGCACCTGCCTGCTGTTCACGCCGGGCGAGAGCATGACCCAGCTGTCGGTGCAGCGCTCGCCGTGGCTGCGCTTCATCGGCTACCTGGCGCCGTACAAGAAGATCCTGGCGCACCTGTTCCTGGCGACCTTCGTGATCCAGATGCTGGGGGTCGTGCCGCCGCTGATCATCCAGAACATCCTTGACGGCGTGGTGGTGCACCAGAACGTCGGGCTGCTGCACCTGCTGATCGCGGGGCTGATCATCTCGAGCGTGTTCTCGCAGCTGATGTCGACGATCCGCGCCTACCTGGCCAATTTCATGGTGCGCAACATGGATTTCGCCATGATGTCGCACTTCTTCCGGCACACGCTGTCGCTGCCGCTGTCGTTCTTCGCCAAGCGCAAGACCGGCGACATCTTCGCGCGCTTCCAGGAGAACCAGACCATCCGCGCCTTCCTGACCGAATCGACGGTGACCACGGCGCTGAACCTGCTGATGGTGTTTATCTACTTCACCATCATGTTTCTCTACAACGTCAAGCTGACGCTGCTGCTGATCGCCTTCGTGATCCCGATCGCCGCGCTGACGGTGGTGGTGACGCCGCGGGTCAAGGCCTATGCGCGCGACGTGTTCGCGAGCTCGACCGATGCCAAGGCCTACCTGATGGAAACGCTGGGCGGCGCCGAAACCGTCAAGGGCATGGGCATCGAGCGCCCGGTGCGGCTGCGCTGGGAGCGCAAGTACACCAAGGCGCTGGAGTCGCAGTACAAGGCGCAGCAATTCCATATCCTGGTGGGGCTGGCGAGCCAGCTGCTCAATGCCGCCACCACCATCGCGGTGCTGTGGGTGGGCGCGACGCTGGTGCTGGAGCGCGAGCTGACCATCGGCCAGCTGATCGCCTTCAACGCCTTCATGGGCAGCGTGCTGGCGCCGCTGATGGGGCTGGTGGCGCTGTGGGGCCAGCTCAACGACGCCGGCGTGGCGATGGAGCGGCTCGGCGACGTGCTCGATCTCGAACCGGAGCAGAAACCGCAGGACGTGCTGTCGCGCGTGATGCTGCCCGATCTGCAGGGCGAGATCGTGATGAAGGACCTGTACTTCCGCTACGGCGGCGACGACACGCCCTATGTGCTGGAGAACATCAGCTTTGCCATCCGGCCCGGCGAGATGGTCGCCATCGTCGGCCGCAGCGGCTCGGGCAAGACCACGCTGGCCAAGCTGCTGGTGGGCTTCTACAAGCCCACCGAGGGCTCGATGACGGTCGACGGCTACGACGTCAACGTGATCGACGCGGCGTTCTACCGCGCCCAGGTCGGCTACGTGATGCAGTCCAACCTGCTCTTCTCCGGCACCATCGCCGAGAACATCGCCTGCGGCGACGACAGCCCGGACCGGCGCCGCATCGAGGAGGTGGCGCGCATGGCCGACGCGCATGCCTTTATCAGCAAGCTGCCGCTGGGCTACGAGCAGGTCGTCGGCGAGCGCGGCATGGGCCTGTCTGGCGGGCAGATCCAGCGGCTGTGCATTGCGCGCGCGCTGTACCACGACCCGCGCCTGCTGGTGTTCGACGAGGCCACCTCGGCGCTGGACACGCAGTCCGAGAGCAACATCCTGGCCAATATGCAGGAGATCCTGCGCGGGCGCACCGCGGTCATCATCGCGCACCGGCTCAGCACCATCATGCAGGCCGACAAGATTCTGGTGCTGTACGAGGGCGCCATCGTCGAGCAGGGCCGGCACGAGGAGCTGCTGGAGCGCAAGGGCATGTATTTCCAACTGGTGCAGAAGCAACTGAGTGCCGCATGAAGCTATACAACCAGGGTGCCACCCCCGCCTCGGCGACTTCGCCGGTGTCGTTCGCCGGGCTGATCGAAAAGATCGAGATCCTGCGCTCGACGCTGCGCTGGGCGTCGAAGCTGGACCGGCCCGAGATCGAGAAGCTGCTCAAGCAGGCCACCACGCTGCGCGACGAGGTCATGGGGCTGTCGCACAAGGAGCGCTTCGTGCAGGCCGCGGCATCCGCGCAGGTCGCGGCCGACGCCGCGCCGCCGCAGCAGGAAGTCGAACGGCTGCCGCGCGAGCGCCGCCAGGCGCTGATGGAGCGCAGCTTTATCTTCGAGGGTACCTTCGGCGACAACCCCAGGCTGCTCGAAGCGCTGGAGATTGCCGAGAAGGCCGCGCCGACCGACCTGCCGGTGCTGATCGACGGCGAAAGCGGCACCGGCAAGGAACTGATGGCCAAGGTGATCCACGCCAACGGCGCGCGCACCGACAAGCCCTTCATCTCGGTCAACTGCGGTGCCATTCCCGACAGCCTGCTCGAATCCGAGCTGTTCGGCCACAAGAAGGGCGCCTTCACCGGCGCCAGCAACGACCGGCGCGGCAAGTTCGAGAGCGCGCATACCGGCACCATCTTCCTGGACGAGATCGGCGAGTTGCCGCTGACCGGGCAGGTCAAGCTGCTGCGCGTGCTCGAGGCGCACGAGATCCAGCGCGTCGGCTCCGACGAGATCATCTCGGTCGATGCGCGCATCGTCGCGGCGACCAACAAGGACCTGCGCCGCATGAGCCAGGCCGGCACCTTCCGCGAGGACCTGTTCTACCGCCTGAGCGTGATCCATGTCAGCCTGCCGGCGCTGCGCGAGCGGCGCGACGAGATCCCGTTGCTGGTGTCGTACTTCAGCGACGAGGCCGCCGGCATGCTGCGGCGCGCGCCGGTGCGGCTGACGCCGCGGCTACGCGACTTCCTGCTGCACTACGACTACCCCGGCAATATCCGCGAGTTGCGCAACCTGCTGTACCGGCTGAGCTGCCTGGCGGGCGACACCGCCGACCTGCCGCACCTGCCGCAGGACATCCGGCCGAAACCCGCCGCGCTGGCGGTGGTCGGCGCCGGCGCGTCCGGCGCCGACATCGCCATGGCAACCTCGCTCAGCGAAGCCAAGCGCGCCGCCAGCGACGAAGCCGAGCGCGCCTTCCTCGAGCGCGGACTGCAGGAGGTGGGCGGCACGGTCGCCGAACTGGCGCGGCGCTTCGACATGAACCGCTCGCACTTGCAGATGCTGCTGAAGAAGCACGGCATCCACTCCAAGGATTTTCGCGCCAGCCGGCAGGCCGAAGCCGGCAAGGGCTAGGGCGGGGCGGGTTTCAGGCGTCAGGCCTCAGGTGTCGAGCTCGGGGTTGACCAGGGTGCGATCCGTGCCGCAAGGGTCGGCCGCGCGCAGCACCACCACCGAAATATTGTCGCGCCCGCCGGCATCGAGTGCCTTCTGCACCAGCGTCAGCGCGGCCTGTGCCACGTCCTGCTGCGCCAGCACCGCGGCGATCGCGTCGTCGTCGACTTCATTGCTCAGGCCGTCGCTGCACAACAGGTAGACGTCGCCGTCGGCGACGTCGGTCAGCAGCTGCTCCGGCGCCAGCGTCGGCGCCGCGCCGACCGCGCGCGTGATGGTGTTCTGCGCGGGATGGTGGCGCGCCTGCTCCGGCGTGATCAGGCCGCGCGCGAGCAGGCGCTCGACCTGGTTGTGGTCGCGCGTGAGGCGCGCCAGCTCGCCGCCGCGCAGCCGGTACAGGCGGCTGTCCCCGGCCCACAGGCAGGCACAGCGGCTGTCGCCCGCCAGCAGCACCACCACCGTGCTGCCGATGCAGCGCACCCCCAGGCGCGCGGCCTCGTCGACCAGCGCCAGGTTCACGCCCTGCAAGGCCGCGCGCGTGGCGTCGATCCGGTCTTCCAGCCGTGCCTGCGGCGGCAGCGCCGCCAGCGCCCGCACCACCGCCTGGCTGGCGAAATCCCCCACGGCATGGCCGCCCATGCCGTCGGCCACGGCCCACAGTTGCTGCCCGGGCAGGTCGAGGCAGGCGTCCTCATTGCGCTCGCGCACGCGCCCGACGTCGGTGCACGCCGCCGAGGTCCACCGGAAATGCGAGTCGAAACCCAAGCTGGTCTCCGCTGCGATCCGCAACCATCCACGCCAGCGCCGGCGGGCGTCCAGGTACGCCCGGATCAGACCAGCCGGCCGTCGTTCCTGGCACCCTGGTCGCCCCGGACATTGATGTTGGCGTTCGGCGCGTTGTTGCGGATATCGATGTTCTGGAACTGGTTGTTTATCTGATCAGCATAGAAGCTGTAGTTGATCTCGTAAAAGTTGATCACCGTGCCGAGCGGCGCCGGCGACGACGGCACGAACGGGCGGATCCAGCCGAACACCCACTGTCCGCCCGCGCCGCGTACGCATGCCATGGCGGCGGGAGCCAGTTCGTGGCAGCTGGCGAGGTCATGGATCGAGAGGGTGGCCATATGCGGACTCCGGTGGAAGGCGGCGATGCGCCGGGGGCGGTACGGCTGGTTGAGCAAGCGGCGTGCCACCGCGGTGTACCGGACCGGCGCGGGCCGGCGCCCCATGCCTGACGCCGGTTTCAGGCCGGGCGAGGACCAGCCGCCACTTGCAGCCGCCGCCGCAGCGTTGGATGCGTGCCGACACTCCACGCATGCCGGTGTCGGTCAGCACCCACCACCGGGGCGGCGCCGGGCCGCGGGCGTGCGGATTTTGATATACTCCCGCCCGTCTCCAGGATCACCGCGCCCGCGGCTTACCGGTCCTGGCAGTCCTGTCCCTCGCCGTAGTTCAATGGATAGAACGAGCGCCTCCTAAGCGCTAGATACAGGTTCGATTCCTGTCGGCGGGACCACAGACATTTGGCAACCTTATGCCAAAGTCCTTCCCCGCATCATTCCAGGCTTCTTCAGCAGCATTACCGTCTGCCCCATCTCGTCCTCCGCCGTTGCAAATCCGCCTTGTCGGACAAAATCCGATACCGACCAGCGGGCCGACTGCCGATACTCACTGCGTCAGTTTTGGAGCAGCCATGTCGGACGTTCACGTTTTGCGGATCGAGGGACTTCAGTGGGTGGTGGAACGCGCGTGCGGCAGCGAGGGCCGTCTGCTTTTTCCCAGCCGGGAAGCGGCTATCGCGGCCGGCACGGCGAAGGCCGAGCAGGCGCGCGTCGACCTGGTCGTCCACACGCGCGATGGCCGCGTCGGCCGGCGCATTTCCTTTGGCAAGGATGGGAAGGATCCGCGCGTGAGGCTCGTCAATGCGCGCTCGTCCGCGAAAACAGCTGGATCACCGCCACCCCGGCAATGATCAGCCCGATGCCGACGCACGCCGCCAGGTCCGGCACCTGCCGGTACAACACCACCGCGATCAGCGAGACCAGCACGATGCCGGCGCCGCTCCAGATCGCATAGGCGATGCCGACCGGGACCGTGCGCATCACCAGCATCAGCAGATAGAAGGCGGCGACGTAGCCGGTGACCACCAGCACGCTGGGCAGCAGCCGGGTAAAGCCCTGCGAGGCTTTCAGGCTGCTGGTGGCGATGACCTCGGCGACGATGGCGAGGGCGAGAAGCAGATATCCGTTCATGGCATGCACAGGAGGCTGGCCGGCAATGGGCCTGAGCCGGCATCTTAGCGTCCCGCGCATGTTGCGCCAAAGCCGCGTCCCTCCCTCGCGGTGGTTGTGCGCGGCGGCAAGCGCGGGTTGAATGTGGCGATCAGAACCACAACAAGCGGGTGCACGCTGGCCCGCGGCAACAGGGTCGTCGAGGCAGTCGCGGTAGTTTTGCCTGACCAGGCCGGCGCGAGATTGGCGATGCCGGCGGCGGGCACGGGGATAGGGGAGCGGTATGCAGCACACTGGCATCGACGGCGCGGCCGTGCCGGCATCGTCGGCAACCTCGGGGTCACCGGCACCGGCCCCGGCCAGCGCGCCGGACGCGAATCCATGGCAGGACACCATTGCCGCGGCGGACCAGGCGCTGGAAGAGGCCGCGCGCCTGCAGCGCGGCGTCCAGCACAACCTGAAGCTGATGCAGGACGTGCGCGCGCTGCGTGAAGAACTGCGCAAGGCCCATGCGGAGATCGACCGCTACCGCGGCATGCATGCCCGTGTGGTGGTGAGCATGCGCCAGCTCGAGGAAGCGCACACCAGCGCGATGAGCCGGCTGCATGCCGACAGCGAGATGCTGCGGGTGCGGCACCGGGTCTACCGGCTGCTGGCCGAGCACTACGCGCGCGTGGCGCTGCGGCTGGATCCGCAAACCTTTGCCGCGGACCGCGACCGCGTGCTGCAGCACATCCTGTTCCAGCGCCGCAAGGGCGTGCCGCCCGAGGACATCGGCCTGTCGGACCTGGCCTTCCTGCTGCTGTAGCCTTCGCGCCAGGCCCGCCGTCAGGCTGACCGGCGGCGCAGCACGTGGTAGGCGAGCATGCCGCCCACCACGCCCCAGAACGCCGAGCCGATGCCCGCCAGGGTCATGCCCGAGGCCGTGATCATGAAGGTCAGCAGGGCGGCTTCGCGCTCGGCCGGGACCTGCATGGCGACGGTCAGGCCGTTGGCGATCGAGCCCAGCAGCGCGAACGCGGTCACGCCCACTACCAGCGCCTGCGGGAAGGCGGCGAACAGCGCGGCGATACTGGCGGCGAGCGTGCCCGCGACCAGGTAGCCGATGCCGCAGACCACCGCCGCGGTATAGCGGCGATGGCGGTCGGGATCGGCCTGTGGGCCGGTGCAGATCGCCGCGGTAATGGCGGCCAGGTTGATGCCGTGCGAGCCGAGCGGCGCCAGCGCGGCCGAGGCCAGCCCGGTGACGGTGATCAGGCGCGAGGCCGGCACGTGGTAGCCATCGGCCTGCAGCACCGCCAGCCCGGGAATGTTCTGCGACGCCAGCGCGACGATGAACAGCGGAATGGCCAGGCTGATGAAGGCCGGCATCGAGAACACCGGCGTGGTCCACACCGGCACCGCCAGTTCCAGCCGCACGCCCGAGAAATCGAGTTGCCCCAGCGCGCCCGCCACCACCACGCCGGCCAGCAGCACCCCCGGCACCGCATAGGCCGGCCACAGCCGCCGCCCCAGCAGGAAGGCGGCGAACATCGCCAGCAGCAGCACGGTCTGGTGCTGCGCCTGCACGAACACGTCCACGCTGATGCGGAACAGGATGCCGGCCAGCAGCGCCGAGGCAATGCTGGCCGGGAGGGCGCGCATCAGCTTGTCGAACCAGCCGGTCATGCCGGCCGCGGTCATCAGCAATGCCGCCAGCAGGAAGGCGCCGATGGCCTCGGCATAGGGCACGCCGGGCAGGCTGGCGATCAGCAGCGCCGCGCCGGGAGTGGACCATGCCACCACGATGGGCACGCGCAACGCCAGCGACAGGCCGATGGTAGTGATCCCCATGCCGATCGACAGCGCCCAGATCCACGACGAGATCTGCGCATCGGTCAGGTGGGCCGCGTGCCCCGCCTGGATCATCAGCACCAGCGAACTGGTGTAGCCGGTGAGCGTGGCGACCAGCCCGGCGACAAGCGCCGACACGGACAGATCGGAGAATTTGAGGGAGGCGGTGGTCATGGGGACGGGCAGCAGGCACTTGGGTACGGCCGCCATCTTCGCATGAGTGCCTTGGCCGTACCAATTTGGCCACGCGCGGCGTGGCCTTGTCGCGGAAACCGACGTTGACGGGGCTTTCCCTTACGGACTTGTCCGACTGGAGCGGGCCGCGGCCCGTTGTTATGCTGAATCCGTGCCTTGCGAGCAGGGCACCGAGGAGAGACTCTTGGGCCCGCAGTGCGCGGGCCCTTCTTTTTGCCCGGCCACTTGCACGGCCAGCTGCCGCTGCCGGTCGTCTACAATGCGGGCTGCCGCCAGGCACCCGAGCTGCCGGCCCGTCCCTTCTTTCCTCGCTGTCTCGCCTTCCTTCCCATGGCCCTGTTTTCCATTACCGATGCCCAGCTTGCCTTCGGGCACGTGGCCCTGCTCGACCACACCGACTTTTCGCTGGAGGCCGGCGAGCGCGTGGGGCTGATCGGGCGCAACGGCTCGGGCAAGTCCTCGCTGCTGAAGATCGTGGCGGGGCTGGCGGCGCCGGATGACGGGCTGATCGCCCGCCAGAGCGGCGTGACCAGCGCCTACGTGCCGCAGGAGCCGCAGTTCGCGCCCGGCATCACCGTGTTCGACGCGGTGTCGCAGGGCATGGGCGACGCGCACGACCTGCTGGTGCGCTACGAGGCCGCCGCCGACCGCGTTGCCGAGCACCACGACGACGAAGCGGCGCTGGCCGAGCTGCACCGGCTGCAGTCCGAGCTCGATGCCGCCGGCGCCTGGCAGCTGCGCACCCGCGTGGAAACCACGCTGGCCCGGCTGGGGCTGGATTCGCATACGCGCGTCGATGCGCTCTCGGGCGGCCTGCAGAAGCGCGTGGCGCTGGCGCAGGCGCTGGTGGCGGAGCCCGACATCCTGCTGCTGGACGAGCCCACCAACCACCTCGACGTGGAAGCGATCCGCTGGCTGGAAGACCTGCTGCTGCAGTTCCGCGGCAGCGTGCTGCTGATCACCCACGACCGCGCCTTCCTCGATCGCGTCGCCACGCGCATCGTCGAACTGGATCGCGGGCGGCTGGTGTCCTTCCCCGGCAACTTCGCCGCCTACCAGGCGCGCAAGGCCGAGATGCTGGCCGCCGAGCAGGTCGAGCAGGCCAAGTTCGACAAGCTGCTGGCGCAGGAAGAAGTGTGGATCCGCAAGGGCGTGGAAGCGCGCCGCACCCGCAGCGTGTCGCGCATCCAGCGGCTGGTGGCGATGCGCAACGAGCGCGCCGCGCGCCGCGAGGTGCAGGGCAACGTCAGGCTTGAGGTGTCGCAGGCCGACCGCTCCGGCAAGATCGTGGCCGAGCTGACCGACGTGAGCAAGGCTTACGGCGACAAGGTGGTGGTGCGCGACTTCACCGCCACCATCATGCGCGGCGACAAGGTCGGCCTGATCGGGCCCAACGGCGCCGGCAAGACCACGCTGCTGCGCCTGATCCTGGGCGAACTGGCGCCGGACAGCGGCACCGTGCGCAACGGCAGCAACCTGCAGGTGGCGTACTTCGACCAGATGCGCACCGCGCTGGACCTGGAGAAGTCGCTGGCCGACACCATCAGCCCGGGCAGCGACTGGGTCGAGGTCAACGGCCAGCGCAAGCACGTGATGAGCTACCTGGGCGACTTCCTGTTCGCGCCCGAGCGCGCGCGCTCGCCGGTCAAGTCGCTGTCGGGCGGGGAGCGCAACCGGCTGCTGCTGGCGCGGCTGTTCGCGCGGCCGGCCAATGTGCTGGTGCTGGACGAGCCCACCAACGATCTCGATATCGATACCTTGGAACTGCTGGAGGAACTGCTGCAGGACTACGGCGGCACCGTGTTCCTGGTGTCGCACGACCGTGCCTTCCTCGACAACGTGGTGACCTCGACGCTGGCCGCCGAAGGCGATGGGGTCTGGCGCG
This sequence comes from Cupriavidus neocaledonicus, assembly GCF_000372525.1. Lineage (GTDB taxonomy): Bacteria > Pseudomonadota > Gammaproteobacteria > Burkholderiales > Burkholderiaceae > Cupriavidus > Cupriavidus neocaledonicus. Next base: position 34,029 of record NZ_AQUR01000088.1, on the reverse strand, counting down.
AATCGGTGGGCGGGTATTCCGACTGGGTCGAGCAGTCGGCGCGCAGCGCGGCGCTGCAGGCTGCGCGCAAGCCGGTGGAGCAGAAGGTGGCGGAGCCGGCCCGGGGCAAGGAGTCGCGCGAGGCGCGCGGGGCCAATCGGACGGTCAAGCTGTCGTACAAGGAACAGCGGGAGCTGGATGGGCTGCCCGAGCGCATCGCAGCGCTGGAGACCGAGCAGAAAACGATTTCGGCGCAGCTGGCGGACGGCTCGCTTTATGTCAGCGATGCGGCCAAGGCCGCGCAGCTGGGCACGCGGCACGACGAGATCGAGATGGAACTGCTGGAAGCGCTGGAGCGCTGGGAAGTGCTGGAGGCGAAGTCGAAGGGCGAAAGCGCCTGAGGGCTCTCGCATACTGCCGGTTTGCTCCCTTCTTCCGCCTGCGGGAGAGGGAGCGCACAGTGGGCATGGGCAGACGTGTCAGCTAGCGACCCTCACCCACACCAAGCCAACACCATATTCGTCAGATCCACGATGAAGCCCGGCCGCAGGTAGCCCACGAACCCAAGCGCCAGCACCCCGGCCAGCACCGCCAGCCCGGCTGCCTTCCCCATGCGCGCCTGGGCCGTGCTCATCAGGCCGCCGCCGGCTGCGCCCGCACCACCGCCTGCTCGCGGATCGGCAGGTTGACCAGCGCCGCCAGCACCCCGAGCGCGATCGCGATCAGCCACACCGTGTGGTAGCCGCCGGTGCGGTCATACAGATAGCCCCCCAGCCACGCGCCCAGGAAACTGCCGATCTGGTGCGAGAAGAACACCACCCCCGACAGCATCGAGAGGTATTTCACCCCGAACACCTGCGCGATGATGCCGTTGGTCAGCGGCACGGTCGACAGCCACAGGAAACCCATCACCGCCGCGAACACCCAGGTGCTGGCGACCGTCAGCGGCAGCAGCAGGTAGGCGGCGATCACCACCGAGCGCGCCAGGTAGATTGCCGCCAGCAGGTAGCGCTTGGGCAGGCGCTGGCCCATCGCGCCGGCGGTATAGGTGCCGAAGACATTGAACAGGCCGATCAGCGCCAGCGCCACCACGGCCACCTTGGGATCGGTCAGGCCCTGGTCCTTCAGATACGGCGCCAGGTGCACGCCGATAAAGACCACCTGGAAGCCGCACACGAAGTAGCCCAGCGTCAGCAGCTGGAAATTGCGGTTGCCGAAGGCTTCGTGGATGGCCTGGCCGATGGTCTGGTGGTGGCCGCCGGTGTGGGCGGCCTCGCGCGGCTCGCGCAGGGTCAGCGCCAGCGGCAGCATCACGCAGGCCATCAACGCCATCACGTACAGCGCGTTCTGCCAGCCCAGGCCGGAGATCAGCCCCTGTTCCACCGGGATCATCAGGAACTGGCCGAACGAGCCCGCCGCGGCGGCGATGCCCATGGCCCAGACCCGCTTTTCCGGGCTGGCCACGCGGCCGATCACGCCATAGACGATGCTGTAGGTGGTGCCGGACTGGGCGATGCCGATCATCACCCCGGCGCCGGTGGCGAAGGCGGTGCCGCTGGTCGCCAGCGCCATCACCACCAGCCCGGCAACATACAGCGCCACGCCCACCAGCATGATGCGCAGCGCGCCGAACTTGTCGGCCAGCGCCCCGGCGAAGGGCTGGCTGGCGCCCCACATCAGGTTCTGCAGCGCCAGCGCAAAGGCGAAGGTCTCGCGGTTCCAGCCATGGGCCTGGGTGATCGGCAGGTTGAACAGGCCGAAGCCGTGCCGGATGCCCATCGAAAGCGTGACCAGCAGGCCACCGCACACAAGCACGGTGGTCAGGGAGAGTTGTCGGTTCTGCATGTCTTGGCTCGGTGTGCGGCGGCCGCGCCGGGTGGGGCGACGCCGACAGGATTGTCTGTGCTTGTTGTTTTGCCGCGCCGGAACGGCAATCAGGCTTGCCGGGGCCGGGTGTTGGGGAGTTTACTCCGCCTCGGGAAAACGCGTACGGCGCCGCACCCGGCCGCGGCGCCCGGGCAATAAGTGCCGGCGGCACGGCAAGCCGGGTCGGCGCAGGCCGCGGCGTGCGGGCGTTTTTCCGCGGGATTGGCGTCGCGCGCTTCCATTACAATGCAGTGCCCGGTGCCCCGGCGCGTGCACAGTTGTGCGCCTCGCGGCAGCCGGACCATCACTTTCGTAGCGACTCCATGGCGAGCAAAACCAGTCAGTACAGCGAATCTTCCATCCGGGTCCTGAAGGGCCTGGAGCCGGTCAAGCAGCGCCCCGGCATGTACACCCGGACCGACAACCCCCTGCATATCGTGCAGGAGGTGATCGACAATGCCTCGGACGAGGCCCTCGGCGGCCATGGCTCCGAGATCCTGGTGACCCTGCATCGCGACGGCAGCCTCAGCGTGGAAGACGACGGCCGCGGCATCCCGGTGGGCATCCACCCGGAAGAGGGCGTGCCGGTGGTCGAGATCGTCTTTACCCGGCTGCATGCCGGCGGCAAGTTCGACAAGGGCAAGGGCGGCGCCTATGCCTTTTCCGGCGGTCTGCACGGCGTCGGCGTGTCGGTGACCAATGCCCTGTCGACGCAGCTCGACGTGACCGTGTGGCGCGACGGCATGTGCTCGACGCTGACCTTCTCCGGCGGCGACGTGACCGTGCCGCTGGCCTCGCGCAAGCTTGAGCGCGGCGAGAAGAAGAACGGCACGCGCGTGCAGGTGTGGCCGGACGCCAAGTATTTCGATTCGGCCGCGATCCCGCTGGCCGAGCTGCAGCGCCTGCTGCGCAGCAAGGCCGTGCTGCTGCCGGGCGTCAAGGTCACGCTGGTGACCGAAAAGACCGGCGAGCGCCAGACCTGGCAGTACGACCAGGGCCTGAAGGGGTACCTGGTCGAGGCGCTGGCGCAGGGCAGCGGCGCCGAGCTGGTGATCCCGATGTTCGAGGGCGAGCACTTTGCCGACCCCGACGCCAATCCCGGCGAGGAAGGCTTTGCCGACGGCGAGGGCGCCTCGTGGGTGGTGGCCTGGACCGAGGACGGCGCGCCGGTGCGCGAGTCCTACGTCAACCTGATTCCCACGCCGGCCGGCGGCACGCACGAGTCCGGCCTGCGCGAAGGGCTGTTCCAGGCGGTCAAGAGCTTTATCGAGATGCACGCGCTGCAGCCCAAGGGCGTCAAGCTGATGAGCGAGGACGTGTTCGCGCGCGCCTCGTTCGTGCTGTCGGCCAAGGTGCTGGACCCGCAGTTCCAGGGCCAGATCAAGGAGCGCCTGAACAGCCGCGACGCGGTGCGGCTGGTGTCCACCTTCAGCCGCCCGGCGCTGGAGCTGTGGCTGAACCACCATGTCGAGTACGGCAAGAAGCTGGCCGAGCTGGTGATCCGCCAGGCCCAGGCGCGCACGCGCGCGGCGCAGAAGGTGGAGAAGAAAAAGGGCTCCGGCGTCGCCGTGCTGCCCGGCAAGCTGACCGACTGCGAGTCCACCGACGTGACCCGCAACGAGCTGTTCCTGGTCGAGGGCGACTCCGCCGGCGGCTCGGCCAAGATGGGCCGCGACAAGGAGTTCCAGGCCATCCTGCCGCTGCGCGGCAAGGTGCTCAACACCTGGGAGACCGAGCGCGACCGCCTCTTCGCCAACAACGAGGTGCACGACATCGCCGTGGCGATCGGCGTGGACCCGCATGGCCCCAACGACGAGCCCGACCTGTCCAACCTGCGCTACGGCAAGATCTGCATCCTCTCCGATGCCGACGTCGACGGCGCGCATATCCAGGTGCTGCTGCTGACGCTGTTCTTCCGGCATTTCCCCAAGCTGATCGAGACCGGCAACGTCTATGTGGCGCGTCCGCCGCTGTTCCGCGTCGATGCCCCGGCGCGTGGCAAGAAGCCGGCGCAGAAGCTGTACGCGCTCGACGAAGGCGAGCTCGAGGCCATCCAGGACAAGCTGCTCAAGGACGGCGTCAAGGAAAACTCATGGCAGATCTCGCGCTTCAAGGGCCTGGGCGAAATGAGCGCCGAGCAGCTGTGGGAAACCACCATGAACCCCGACACGCGGCGCCTGCTGCCCGTGATGCTGGGCGAATACGACCTGCCGCAGACCGTCGAGATGATGAACATGCTGATGGGCAAGGGCGAGGCCGCCCAGCGCCGCAGCTGGCTGGAAGAGAAGGGCAACGAGGTCGAGGCCGACATCTGAGCCCGGGCGCCGCGCCGCGGGCGCGGCAGCTCCGGTGCCAGCCCGGCCCGATTGGCGCATAATGCCCGCTCCGGTCCGCCTACTCTGGAACGCACGATGAAGACGAGAACCCGCGGCAACCCCTGGCGCAAGGCAACGGCAGTCCTGCTGGCGCTGGCCGGGCTCGCCTGCGTGCCGGCGGCGCATGCCGAGCTGTGGGGCTTTATCGATGCCGACGGCGTGGCGCACTTCGCCGACCAGAAGCTCGACGCGCGCTACAAGCTGTTCATGAAGGACGGCGGCAAGCTCGACACCGGGCGCCTGGCCGCGCGGCAGGCGCAGGCGGCGGGCGGCGCCATCGACCTCGAGCAGCACAAGCTGTACCGCTACGTCCTCAACCATCCCAATATCAAGACCGTCGAGCCGCTGATCCACCAGATCGCCGGCAAGCAGGATGTCGATCCGGCGCTGGTCAAGGCGGTGATGGCGGTGGAATCCGGCTTCAACCCGGCGGCGGTGTCGCCCAAGGGCGCGATCGGCCTGATGCAGGTGATTCCCGACACCGGCGCGCGCTTTGGCGTCAGCGCCGATGCGCGCCGCACCATCGAGCAGAAGCTGGCCGATCCGCGCACCAACATCACCGCCGGCGTGCGCTACCTGAGCTGGCTGATGCAGCAGTTCCCCGACAACCTCGAGCTGGTGCTGGCGGCGTACAACGCCGGCGAGGGCGCGGTGCAGCGCTACAACAACCGCATCCCGCCCTATCCGGAGACGCGGCAGTATGTCAGCACCGTGCTGCAGTTCTACCGGCTGTACCAGCCGCAGCAGGGCGTGGTGCTCAGGCGCGCCAGCGCCGGCGCCGGCCCGGGCGATGGCGACGGCCCGCGCGTGAAGATGGTGCTCGGCGCGCGCCGGCCCATGCCCTGAGCGGCACCCACGAATCACAAGCAACCGGTGCGCCGGCCGTCGAGGTCCGACGCGTGGCGCGCCGAATCCTTGCCTATCCATGGAACAACAAGACATCACGTTTCAACCTGAAGAGCCGGCCGATTCGCTGACGCTGGCCCGCTACGCCGAGCGCGCCTACCTGGACTACGCCGTCAGCGTGGTCAAGGGCCGCGCGCTGCCCGAGGTGGCCGACGGCCAGAAGCCGGTGCAGCGGCGCATCCTGTTCGCGATGCACGAGATGGGGCTGCGCGCCGACGCCAAGCCGGTCAAGTCGGCGCGCGTGGTCGGCGACGTGCTGGGCAAGTTCCACCCGCACGGCGACCAGTCCGCCTATGACGCGCTGGTGCGGCTGGCGCAGGACTTCTCGCTGCGCTACCCGCTGATCGACGGCCAGGGCAACTTCGGCTCGCGCGACGGCGACGGCGCCGCGGCGATGCGCTACACCGAAGCGCGACTGACGCCGATCTCGCGGCTGCTGCTCGACGAGATCGACGAAGGCACGGTCGACTTCATCCCCAACTACGACGGCTCGATGCAGGAGCCCAGGCTGCTGCCGGCGCGGCTGCCGTTCGTGCTGCTCAATGGCGCCTCGGGCATCGCGGTGGGCATGGCCACCGAGATCCCGCCGCACAACCTGCGCGAGGTCGCCGCCGCCACCGTGGCGATGATCCGCAACCCCAACATCGCGCTGGCCGAGCTGCTGGCGCTGATGCCGGGGCCGGACTATCCCGGCGGCGGGCAGATCATCTCGCCCGCATCCGATATCGCGCAGATCTACGAGAACGGCCGCGGCAGCCTGAAGGTGCGCGCGCGCTGGACCATCGAGGAAATGGCGCGCGGCCAGTGGCAGCTGGTGGTGACCGAGCTGCCGCCGAATACCTCGGCACAGAAGGTGCTGGAAGAGATCGAGGAAATCACCAATCCCAAGATCAAGACCGGCAAGAAGGCGCTGACGCCGGACCAGCAGCAGCTCAAGGCCACCGTGCTGGCGGTGCTCGACGCGGTGCGCGACGAGTCCGGCAAGGACGCGCCGGTGCGGCTGGTGTTCGAGCCCAAGAGCAAGAACATCGACCAGCAGGAGTTCATCCAGACGCTGCTGGCGCATACCAGCCTGGAATCCGGCGCGCCGATCAACCTGGTGATGATCGGCACCGACGGCCGTCCGCGCCAGAAGGGCCTGCGCGAGATCCTGGGCGAGTGGATCGCGTTCCGCTTCAACACCGTCACGCGCCGCACGCGCCATCGCCTGGGCAAGGTCGAGGACCGCATCCACATCCTCGAAGGCCGGATGCTGGTGCTGCTCAATATCGACGAGGTGATCCGCATCATCCGCGAGAGCGACGAGCCCAAGCCGGCGCTGATCGAGGCCTTCGGGCTGAGCGACCGCCAGGCCGAGGACATCCTGGAAATCCGGCTGCGCCAGCTGGCGCGCCTGGAAGCGATCCGCATCGAGAAGGAACTCAAGGAGCTGCGCGAGGAGCAGGCCGACCTCGACGTGCTGCTCAAGTCCGAGACCATGATGCGCCGTCGCATCATCAAGGAGATCGAGACCGATGCCAAGCAATACAGCCCGGAAGACAAGGACCCGCGCCGCACGCTGATCCAGGAAGAACGCCGCGCTGCGGCCGAGGTGCGCGTGATCGACGAGCCGGTGACGGTGGTGATGTCGCAGAAGGGCTGGGTGCGCACGCGCCAGGGCCACGGCCACGATCCGCAGCAGTTCACCTTCAAGGCGGGCGATGCGCTCTACAACACCTTCGACTGCCGCACCGTCGACGTGCTGCTGGTGTTCGGCACCAACGGCCGGGTCTATTCCGTGCCGGTCTCCAGCCTGCCGGGCGGGCGCGGCGACGGGGTGCCCATCACCACGCTGATCGAGCTGCAATCGGGCAGCCAGGTGGCGCACACCTTTGCCGGCAGCGCCAGCCAGCGCGTGCTGATCGCCACCGCCAACGGCAACGGCTTCCAGACCACGGTGGGCGACATGACCGGGCGGCAGAAGGGCGGCAAGTCGTTCCTGACGCTGGACGACGGCGATGCCCCGCTGCCGCCGGCGCCGATCGGCGACGAGGCCACGCACGCGGCCTGCCTGTCCGGCAACGGCCGCCTGCTGCTGGTGGCGCTGGATGAGGTGAAGGTGCTGTCCGCCGGTGGCCGCGGCGTGATCCTGATGGAGCTCGAACCCAAAGAGAAGCTGCTGCAGGCGGTCGCCGTGGGTGCTCCGGGGCTGGTGCTGTCCGGCGCGGGCCGCGGCGGCAAGCCGTCGTCGCAGAAGCTGGCCGGGCAGTCGCTGCTGCCGTACGTGGGCAAGCGCGCGCGCAAGGGCAAGCCACTCGAGGCGAAGCTGAAGGAGCCGAGGATCGAGCCGGTGCGGGTGGAGGCGCCTGCGGGCAATTGAGTGGCGCGCTGGTTTGCTTGCCTCTCCCGCTTGCGGGAGAGGGACAGGGGGTGAGGGCAGGCGGTGGCATACCGCAGGCCTGACTTCGAAGAGACTCCCGCCCTCACCCCAACCCTCTCCCGCAAGCGGGAGAGGGAGCCCCCAAGCTGGCGGGCAACGTCTCAATCCACCCCCACGAACCCTCCCGTCTGATGCGCCCACAGCCGCGCATACAGCCCCCCATGCGCCAGCAGTTCCGCATGCGTGCCGCTTTCCACGATATGCCCGCGGTCCAGCACCACCAGCCGGTCCATCCGGGCGATGGTCGAGAGCCGGTGCGCGATCGCGATCACGGTCTTGCCCTGCATCAGCGTTTCCAGGCTTTCCTGGATCGCGGCTTCCACTTCGGAGTCGAGCGCGGACGTGGCTTCGTCCAGGATCAGGATCGGCGCGTTCTTGAGCAGCACCCGCGCGATCGCGATGCGCTGGCGCTGGCCGCCTGACAGCTTCACGCCGCGCTCGCCGACCTGCGCCTCCAGCCCGGTGTTGCCGTGGGCATCGACCAGGTGCGGAATGAACTCGTCGGCGCGGGCACGGTGCAGCGCGGCGGCGAGCTCGGCTTCGGTGCTGGAGGGCTTGCCGTAGAGCAGGTTCTCGCGGATCGAGCGGTGCAGCAGCGAGGTGTCCTGCGTGACCATGCCGATCTGCGCGCGCAGGCTCTCCTGCGTGACCGAGGCGATGTCCTGGCCGTCGATCAGGATGCGGCCGCGCTCGACGTCGTAAAGCCGCAGCAGCAGGTTGACCAGGGTCGACTTGCCGGCGCCCGAAGGGCCGACCAGGCCGATCTTCTCGCCCGGCCGCACCGTCAGGTTGACACCCTCGATCACGCCCGAGCCCTTGCCGTAGTGGAATCCCACCTGCTCGAAGCGGACTTCGCCGTGCGTGACGCGCAGCGGTTGCGCATTGGCGCGGTCGGTGACCTGGCGCGGCACCGCGATGGTCTTCATGCCGTCCTGCACCTGCCCGACATTCTCGAAAATGCCGTTGACCACCCACATGATCCAGCCCGACATATTGTTGATGCGGATCACGAGCCCGGTGGTCAGCGCGATCGCGCCGGTAGTGACATGGCCGGTGCTCCACAGCCACACCGCCAGCCCGGTGGTGGCGGCGATCAGCGCGCCATTCATCGCGGTGATGGTGACGTCCATGCCGCTGACCATGCGCCCGGCCTGCCGCGTCTTCTCGGTCTGCTCGGCCATGGCGTCGCGGGCGTAGTCTTCTTCCTGCCGGGTATGGGCGAACAGCTTGAGCGTGGTGATGTTGGTGTAGCCGTCGACGATGCGGCCCATCAGCCGCGAGCGCGACTCGGTGGCGACCACCGAGCGCTGCTTCACGCGCGGCACGAAGTACAGCAGCGCGGCCACGTAGCAGACGATCCACAGCAGCAGCGGGATCATCAGGCGCCAGTCGGCCTGCGCGAACAGCACCAGCGAACTGACCGCGTAGATCACCACGTGCCACAGCGCATCGACCGCCTGCACCGCGGAGTCGCGCAGCGAGAAGCCGGTCTGCATGATGCGCTGGGCGATGCGCCCGGCAAAGTCGTTCTGGAAGAACGACAGGCTCTGCTTGAGCACGTAGCGGTGGTTCTGCCAGCGGATCAGGTTGGACAGGCTGGGGCTGATCACCTGGTGCACCAGCACGTCGTGCAGGCCGAAGAAGATGGGGCGCAGCAGCACCGCCACCACCGCCATCCACACCAGCTCGTTGCGGTGCCGGCTGAAGAACTCGGCGCCGGGCGTGGTCTGCGCCATGTCGACCAGCCGGCCGAGGAAGCTGAACAGCGCCACCTCGATCAGCGCGCCGACCAGGCCCACCAGCAACAGCAGCACGAACACGCCCCAGACCTCGCGCAGGTACCAGGTGTAGAAGCGCAGCACCTGGCCCGGCGGCTCGCGGTCGGGCATATGGCGGAAGGGGTCGATCAGTCTTTCCAGGCGACGCAACATGGCGGGTTTCCCGTTGTGTGCCACGGCGCGCCCGCTCGTCCTGGTGGGATGCCGGGCGCTTGCGGCGGAGCAGACGCAACATGATACGCGCCTTGACCAATGGAAAAGCCCCGCCTGGGGCGGGGCCTTTTCCGGAACGCCATGGGAAAACCGCTGCGGCGGCAGCGGCGTCGGCCGCGTCAGGGGTGGTGGATCACCATATGCGTGAACGGCGGCACGTAAGCCTGCAGCGTCACGAACAGGCCGACCAGGATTGCCAGCACGATCGAATGGAAGAACACGTAGCGCAGGATGTCGCCTTCATGGCCGTACCACTTGGTCGCGGTCGAGGCCACCACGATCGACTGCGCGTCGATCATCTTGCCCATCACGCCGCCCGAGCTGTTGGCCGACGCCATCAGCACCGGCGACAGGCCGAGCTGCTCGGCGGTGGTCTTCTGCAGGCCGCCGAACAGCACGTTCGAGGCCGTGTCCGAGCCGGTCAGCGCCACCCCCAGCCAGCCCAGCATGGTGCCGAACAGCGGGTAGAACACGCCGGTGTGGGCAAAGGCCAGGCCCAGCGTCGCATCCAGGCCCGAGTAGCGGGTCAGGTAGCCGACGCCGAACATGGCGCAGATGGTCAGCAGCGAGTAGCGCACCAGCTTGATGGTTTCCCAGTATTCCTTGAACAGCCGCGGCACCGAGTAGCCCATCAGCAGGCCGCCGGCGATGGCTGAGACGAAGATGCCGGTGCCGGCCATCGACAGCACGTTGAAGTTGAACACCGCGCCTTCGATGACTTCCTTGGGCACCACCGGCGGCACCTTGACGATGGCCTTGTCGAGGCCCGGCACCGGGAATTTCCAGGCCCACAGGCTATCCATCAGCTTCTTGAACTCGGGGATGCCCCAGACGAACACGAACACCGTCAGGATCACCCACGGCATCCAGGCCTTGGCCACCGAGATGCCGGCCGAGGCGGCGCTGGCGCGGGCGTCGGCGGCCAGGGCCTCGGGGTGGTCGACCCTGGAGTCGTCGTGGCGGCCCAGGATCTTGGTCGAGGTCCAGATTTCCTTCGGATGCCAGACCTTCAGGAACAGCGTCAGCGTGCCCATCGACACCAGCGCGGCAATCACGTCCACCAGCCACGGGCCGTGGAAGTTCGAGACCAGGTATTGCGGGATGGCGAAGCTCACGCCCGCAACCAGGATCGCCGGCCAGATCGCCAGCATGCCGCGGAAGCCGGCGAAGGCCCAGATCAGCCAGAACGGCACGATCACCGAGAAGAACGGCAGCTGCCGGCCGATCATCGCCGACAGGTCGAGCAGGTCCAGCCCGGTCACCGACGCCAGGCCGATGATCGGCGCGCCCAGCGCGCCGTATGCCACCGGCGCGGTGTTGGCGATCAGCGCCAGGCCCGAGGCCGCCAGCGGCGAGAAGCCGAGCCCGATCAGGATCGCCCCGGTCACGGCCACCGGCGTGCCGAAGCCGGCCGCGCCCTCGAAGAAGGCGCCGAAGCTGAACGCCACCAGCAGCAGTTGCAGGCGGCGGTCTTCGGTGATGCCCGAGATCGAGTTCTGCAAGACCTTGAAGGATCCGTTCAGCGTGGTGAGCCGGTGCAGGAAGATGATGTTCAGCACGATCCAGCCGATCGGGAACAATCCGGACACGATGCCCAGCCCCGCCGCCTTGCCCGCCATGGCCGCCGGCATGCCGAACACGGTGGACGCGACCACGATGCCGATCAGCAGCGCCAGGCCCGCCGCCAGGTGCGCCTGCATATGAAAGAACGCCAGCGCTGCCAGCAGCACGGCGACGGGGATGCCCGCGGCAATGGTCGACAGCGCCATATTGCCTAGCGGGTCATAGACTTGACTCCACACGATCGAAATCCTCCTCTGGTTGGCTCGGGCGCCCGGGCGATCTGCGTGCCCTGGAACTCCCGCATGCGCTTTGCCCGGGCGTGCGGTATCCGCCGCGCCGGCAAAGAACAAGGATTTTAAAAAAGCGCCCGCCTGCGACCGCCGTACATCGCGTCATGATCGCGATGAGCCACATTCAAGGATCAGGGTTTGCCCGGAGAGCACGGCGGCGCCAATGGGGCCCTTGCGGCACACCCGGCCAGAGTACTCTAAACGGCGCCCGTTGCAAAAGTCTGCAAGCCAGCGGCGCGCCAGCATGACCGGGGCTGGCGACGATTGCTGCGCCGCTGGCGCGGGCGCCGCCATGGCGCCATACTGGCGGGCAGCGCGCCGGCATACCGCCGACGCCATCCCACTTCGAGGCGAGGTTTCCCATGACTGAATTCCTTCCGCCGTGGCCTCTGCTGACGGCCTTCGTGGTGGCCAGCCTGGCGCTGGCAATCACGCCGGGCCCGGCCGTGGTCTATATCGTCACGCGCACGCTGGCGCAGGGACGGCAGGCCGGGCTGGCCTCGATCGGCGCGGTGGCGCTGGGCAACCTGGGCAATGCCATCGGTGCCTCGCTGGGGCTGGCGGTGCTGTTCTCGGTCTCGGCGCTGGCCTTCACGGTGGTCAAGTACGCCGGGGCGGCCTACCTGATCTGGCTGGGTGTGCGAGCCTTGCGCGGCGGCGGCAGCGGGGCCGATGGCGGCGCCCCCGAGGTGTCGCCGCGCAGCCTGCGCCAGGTGGTGCGCGATGGCTTCGTGGTGGCGTTGCTCAACCCCAAGACCGCGATTTTCTTCGCCGCCTTCCTGCCGCAGTTCATGAACCCGGCGGGCTCGGCGCTGGCGCAGAGCCTGGCGCTGGGCGTGGCCTTCGTGCTGATCGCCGCGACCACGGATGCCTGCTACGTGATGGCCGCCGCCGCGGTGATGCCGGCACTGCGCCGCGCCGGCCGGGCACGCGCGCTGGGCCGCTACCTGACCGGCGCGGCCTTTATCGGGCTGGGGGTGTTCACGGCGGCGTCGGGCTCGCGCGCGCCGAAGTAGGAGGGCGGGTGAAAAAACTGCCGCGGCTCAGCGCAGCGGCAGTTCCAGGATGCCGCCGGCGGCGGGGCGGGCGCGCATGGCGTTGAGCCAGCGCTCCAGCTCGGGGCGCGGCTGGTGCTGGCGCGGCAGTCCCATCCAGCGGTGCGCGGCGCAGGCCAGCGAGATGTCGGCCATGGTGAAGCGGTCGCCGCCGATGAACTCGCGCCCGGCCAGCGCCTGGTCCAGCAGCGCGGCCAGCGGCTCGGTGCGCTCGCACGAGGCCTCGATCGCGGCCGGGTCGCGCTCGGCTTCGGGCTTGCGCACCAGGTTCAGGAACGCGGTCACCATGGCCGGGCTGAAGGCGGTGGTCTGCCAGTCCATCCAGCGGTCGGCCGAGGCGCGCGCCTTCACGTCCTCGGGCCACAGCGTGCCTTCGCCGTAGCGCGCGCACAGGTAGCGCACGATCGCATTGGACTCCCACAGCACGAAGGGCTCGCCGCCCACATCCGTGCCGCGGAAATCCTCGATCACGGGGATCTGGCGGTTGGGGTTCAGGCGCACATAGGCCTCGGTGTCGAGGTCGCCCTTGGTCACGCCGATATCGATGCGCTCGTGGTCCAGGTGCAGCTCGCGCGCGCACCAGACCACCTTCTGCACGTTGATGGAGGAAAGCCGGCCCCAGATACGCAACATGTCGTCTCCCAAGTCAGGTGCGCCCGCGTTTACCCGTTTATCCGTGGCTTCAGGCGGCGCGCGGCTGCCGTGCCGCGGCGATGGCTTCGCGGAACAGCTCGCCGAGGATCGCCACGCCCTGCTCGATGCGCTCCGCCGGCACCGTGACAAAGGCCAGGCGCAGCGCGTTGCGCTTCGGGTTGTTGGCGTAGAACGGCGCGCCCGGCACGTAGGCGACGTTGCGCCTGACCGCTTCTTCCAGGATCACCATGCTGTCGAGCCCCTCGGGCAGCTCCATCCAGATGAACATGCCGCCTTCGGGCGTATTCCAGCTGACGCCCTCGGGCATGTGGCGCGCGAGCGCGTCCAGCATGGTCTGGCACTGCTTGCCGTAGAGCTCGCGGATGGTGGGGATATGGGTGTCGAGCAGGCCGTCGCGCACGGTCTCGTAGGCCACGCGCTGCGTGAACGTGGGCGTGTGCAGGTCCGAGGCCTGCTTGGCCTGGCACAGCTTGAAATGCAGCTCGGGCGGGGCGATCACGTAGCCCAGGCGCATGCCGGGGGCCAGCACCTTCGAGAACGAGCCCATGTAGATCACGCCGTCCGGGTTCATCGACAGCAGGCTCGGCAGCTGGTCGCCGGTGTAGCTGAGCGCGCCGTAGGGATCGTCCTCGACCAGCAGCACGCCCAGTTCCTGCGCGCGCGCCACCAGCGCCTGGCGGCGCTCCAGCGGCAGGCGGCGCCCGGTCGGGTTCTGGAAGTTGGGCAGGGCGTACAGGAAGCGCGCGCCGGCGGTCAGCTCGGGCGTCAGCGCCTCGGGCAGCAGGCCCTTGTCGTCGCTGGGAATCGAGACGAAATCCGGCTCGAACAGCGAGAACGCCTGCAACGCGCCGAGGTAGCTGGGGGTTTCCACCATCACCTTGCTGCCCGGGTCGATCATCACCTTGGCGATCAGGTCCAGCGCCTGCTGCGAGCCGGTGGTAATCAGCACGCGCTCGACCGCCACGTCATGGCGCCGGGCGACGAACTCGCGCAGCGGCAGGTAGCCTTCGGTGGCGGCGTATTGCAGCGCCGCCTGCGGGTTGTCGGCAAAGACGCGGGCCGTCGCGGCTTCCATCGCCGCTACCGGGAACGACGCCGGCGACGGCAGGCCGCCGGCGAACGAAATGACTTCCGGACGCTCGGTGACCTTAAGGATTTCGCGGATGGCCGAGCTGGTGAGTTGCTGCGCCCGGCGGGAAATGGCCCATTTCATGATGTGTCTCTAGTCTGCGGTGATTCTTGGGAGAGCGGCACGGCAACGGCCGGCCGCTCGGTCGACGGTAAGGATTCAGCCCTGCACTTCGGCGATCAGCTCGATTTCGACGCACGCGCCCAGCGGCACCTGCGCCACGCCGAACGCGCTGCGCGCGTGCTTGCCCTTGTCGCCGAAGACCTCGGCCAGCAGCTCGGAGGCGCCGTTGGTGACCAGGTGCTGCTCGGTGAAGTCGGTGGTCGAATTGACCAGGCTCATCACCTTGACGATGCGGGTGACGCGGTTCAGGTCGCCGACATGCGCATGCAGCGTCGCCATCAGGTCGATGGCGACGGCGCGCGCGGCGGCCTTGCCGGTTTCGGTGTCGATGTCCTGGCCCAGCTTGCCGGTCCACACCTTGCCGTCCTTGCGCGCGATATGGCCGGACAGGAACACGGTGTTGCCGGTCTGCGCGGCCATCACGTAGGCGGCGGCGGGGGCGCTGACGGCCGGCAGTTCGATGCCGAGGCGGGCAAGGGTATCGTAGACCGAGGTTTGGGACATGTAGGCTCCAGTCAGTGAATGCGTCCGGGAAGGATCGGTGAGGGTTCCGGGGCGGGTGCGGATTGCTGCACGGCGGCGCGGCGGCCCAGGGCCACGATGGCAATCACCGCCACCGCGAAGGCGATGGTGGCAGCGTCGAGCGGCTCGGACAGGATCAGCGCGCCGCCCGCCAGCGTCAGGAACGGCTGCAGCAATTGTATCTGGCCGACGCGGGCCACGCCGCCTTTTGCCAGGCCGGCGTACCAGAAAAGGAAGCCCACGAACATCGAGAACACCGAAACATAGGCCATGCCGCCCCAGGCGCGCGGCGACGCCGCCACGATCGCCGGCAGGTCGCGCAGCGTCAGCCATGCCACCACCGGCACCAGCACCGGCAGCGATACCACCAGCGCCCAGCTGATGGTTTCCAGCCCGCCCAGCTCGCGCGACAGCTTGCCGCCCTCGGCATAGCCCAGCGCGCCCAGCAGCACTGCGCCGAACAGGAACCAGTCGGCATGCTGCAGGCCGCCGGCCCCCTGCCACACGGCAAAGCCGACCACCAGCGCGCTGCCGGCCACCGCCGACAGCCAGAACGCCGGCGACGGCCGCTCGCGCCCGAACCACGCGGCGAACACCGCGGTCGCCAGCGGCAGCAGCCCGATCACGATGGCGCCGTGGCTGGCCGGCACCTCGCGCATGGCCAGCGATGAAAACAGCGGAAAGCCCGCCACCACGCCCAGCGCGGTCACGGCCAGCCGCGCCCATTGCCCGCCGCGCGGGCGCCGGCCGGCGCGCAGCGCGCCGCGCCAGGCCATCAGCGCCAGCGCCAGCAGCGCGGCCAGCACGGCCCGCGCCAGCGCGACGAAGACCGGGTCCAGTTCGGCCACCGCCATGCGCGTGAACGGCAGGGTCTGGCTGAAGATCGCCACGCCGACCAGGCCCAGCAGCATGCCGCCGGAGGCCGGCGCGGCCGGAGCCGGAGGTGTGGTCGATGACCAGGGCGTTGGCGGAGCGGGGCGGCTGGCGGGCATGGTTGGCCTCTTTGTGGTCAGGGGGTGTCGATCGCGTGGTCAGGCGGCCACGGGCACGCCGGGACGGGCCCCGAGCGCTATCCACAGCGCCGTCAGCGCCAGCGCCGCGCCCATGGCACGGTTGAACCAGCGCACGCGCTGGCCATGCTGCAGCCACTGCCGCAGCGACGCGCCCACCGCGCCATAGACGCCGTTGCTGACGAAGCCGAGCACGCCGAAGACGCCGCACACCAGCAGCACGCGCTGCACCGGCGACGCCGCGCCGGCCATGTACGACGCCGCCACCGCCAGCGCCAGCATCCACGCCTTGATATTGGCGTACTGCAGCGCCGCCGACTGCCACACGCTGAGCGGGCGCAGCACCTGCTTTTCGGCCAGCGCGGTGCTGCGCGCGATCTTCCACGCCAGCCACAGCAGGTAGGCGACGCCGGCCGCGTGCACCGCGGCGGCCAGCGCGGGCTGGCCCAGCACCAGCGCGCCCACGCCCAGCGCGCACAGCGCCAGGATGCTGGCAAAGCCGAAGGCGACGCCGACGCAATGCGGCAGCGTGGCGCGCAGGCCGAAGTTGGCGCCGCTCACTGCGGCGATGGTGGTGTTGGGTCCCGGCGTGAACAGGCCGACTGTCAGCAGCGCCAGCAGCGCCGCGAACTGCGCCGCGCTCAGGCCGGTGAGAAGGCCGGTGAGCAGGCCGCCGAACAGTGCCGAGGCGCTCATGCGAACGCCACCGCCACGCGCCGGTTGGTGCGGCTCTTCTTTTCGATCCTGGTCACCACCACCGCGCCGATCTCGCCGGTGTTGGCCACGTGCGTGCCGCCGCACGGCTGGCGGTCGACGCCGGGGATCTCGATGATGCGGATGCTGGCCGTGCCCGCCGGCGGCGCGGCGCCGATGGTGCGCACCAGGTCGGGCTGCGCGGCCAGCTCCTGCGGCGTGATCAGGGTGGTGCGCACCGCCGTGTTGGCGCGGATCAGCGCGTTCAGGCGCTCGGTCAGGTCGGCCTTGTCGAGCGTGGATTCGGGCAGGTCGAAGTCGATGCGCGCGGCATCCGGCGAGATGCCGCAGCCGGTTACCGGCACCGGGATCAGCGAGCCCAGCAGGTGCAGGCAGGTGTGCAGGCGCATCAGCCGGTGGCGGCGGTCCCAGTCGATCGCCACGGTGACGCGCTCGCCGACGCGCGGCAGCGGCGCCCCGGCGGCCGGCACGTGCAGGATGCGGCGGCGGTCGTCGGCGTAGACGGTGTCGACGATGGCCACGGTGTCGCCGTCGGCCCGCGCCAGCGTGGCGGTGTCGCCCGCCTGGCCGCCGCTGCGCGCGTAGCACACGGTCTCGTCGAGCTCGATGCCCTCGGCGCCGGCGGCCACCACGGTGGCGGCGCAGTGATCGAGGTACGGATCTTCGTCGAAACGCTTGCGGGTGGCGGACATCGTGGGCTCCTTGCTTGGGGCTTGTTGCGGGGACGGCTAGCGCAGGGTGCGGATGCCCTGCGCGGTCTCGATCTCGGCCATCAGTCCGGGCGGGCCGTCGTCCTGCTCCACCGCGAGCAGGTGGTCGGCGCCCAGCCAGGCCAGCCCCTGGCGCAGCAGCTCGGCGCGCGGATGGCGCGCGCACAGCCGGCGCAGCGCCAGGTCCTGCCGCGGCAGGCTGGCGCCGGGGGCGGGGGTCACGTCCCACTGGATCAGGCTGGGCAGCGCGCCGTCGCCGGCGCTGCCGGCTTCGCCGGGCCAGGCCGGCAGGCTGCCGTCGGCCGGCACGGTGATGCGCCAGTGCAGGTTGCCGCGGCGCATCGGGATGACCGGGGCGATGCGCTCGGGATACTGCGCCTGCCAGCGGCTCAGGTCGGCGGGCCGCTCCACGCGCGCGGCCCAGTGCAGCAGGAACGGGCCATCGCGCAGGCGCTGCCTGACCGCATCGGTGTCCAGGCCGAACCAGCGTGGCCGCGCCGGCGCCGGGGCGGCCGGATCGATCGCGATGACTTCCAGGTAGAGGCCGCCGAACAGGCCCAGCACGCGGTTGTGCGTGCCCATGGCCGCATGCGCGCCGCCGCCCTGGGGCGCAATGCCCAGCACGCCGGCAACGTAGTCGGTGCCGGCGTCGAGGTCGGGGGCGGCAACGACGAGGTGATCGAGGGCTAGCTTCATCTTGGCTTGATGGTAGACAAGGTACTCGGTACAGTACCGGTACAGTTGCACGGATCGTCTTCAGTACAGTTGCAGGAGCAGCACATGGATGCCCAACCCAGCAAGGGCGACGCCGGCGGCGATAGCGCCGCCGTGGCCCCCCAGAAGGATAGCCGAGGCGGCGCGCAAGCCACACCCAACCTGACACCCGCGCGCGCGCTGCAGCTGGTGCTGCCGTCCACCGCGCGCTTGCCGGATCCGGTGCCGTCGGCGCAGATGACGCTGGTCGAGCAGCTGACCGAATGGGCCCGCATGCGCATCGACGAGCGCGTGTTCCGCGCCGGCATGCGCATGCCGTCGATCCGGCAGCTGGCGCAGGAAAAGGGCATCTCGCGCTTCACCGTGGTCGAGGCCTACGAGCGGCTGGTGGCGCTGGGCTACCTGGAATCGCGCCGGGGCTCGGGCTTCTACGTGCGCGAGCGGGCCCCGGCCGCGCCGGCGGCGCCGGTCTCGCGCGACGCGCCGGCGGCGCGCAAGATCGACGTAACCTGGCTGCTGCGCAGCATGTTCCATACCGCCGAAGCGCACAAGGCGCCCGGGCTGGGCTTCCTGCCCAATGACTGGCTCGACGGCGAGCTGATCGCCAGCGCGCTGCGCGGGCTCGGCCGCCAGCCCGGCAACCACTTCCTCGCCAGCGGCACGCCGCAGGGCTTCCTGCCGCTGCGCCAGCAGCTGCGCACCCGGCTGGAAGAACTGGAGATCCGCGCCGGCGCCGAGCAGATCGTGCTGACCTCGGGCATCACCCAGGCGCTCGACCTGATCGCCCGGCTCTACCTGCAGCACGGCGACGCGGTGCTGGTGGGCGACCCGGCGTGGTTCGTGATGTTCGGCCGCTTTGCCGCGCAGGGCGCGCAGGTGATCGGCGTGCCCTACACCGGCGAAGGGCCGGACCTGGAGGCGCTGGAGCGTATCGTGCAGGCGCGGCGCCCCAGGCTGTTCGTGATCAACTCGGTGCTGCACAACCCGACCGGCACCTCGCTGTCGGCCGCCAAGGCGTTCCAGCTGCTGCGCCTGGCCGAGCAGTACGACTTCCTGATCGTCGAGGACGATATCTACTGCGACCTGTGTCCGCCCGGCCACGCCGCCACGCGGCTGGCCAGCCTGGACCAGCTGCGCCGGGTGATCTACCTGGGCAGCTTTTCCAAGACGCTGGCGGCCAACCTGCGCGTCGGCTTCGTCGCGGCGCATCCGGAGACGGCCGCGGCGCTGACCGACAGCAAGCTGCTGGCCGGGCTGGCCACGCCCGAGATCAACGAGCGGGTGCTGTACAAGGTGCTGACCGAAGGGCATTACCGCAAGCACGTCGAGCGCGTGCGCAGCCGGCTGGACCGCGCCCGCGACGACACCCGGCGCGAGCTGGAGCGGCTGGGCCTGCGCCTGTTCCCCGGCCAGCATGCCGGCATGTACCTGTGGGCCGACACCGGGCGCGATTCCAACGCGATCACCACCGCCGGCCACGAGGAGGGCTACCTGTTCGCCCCGGGCAGCCTGTTTTCGCCGTCGCAGATGCCGTCGGGGTGGATGCGCTTCAACGTCGCCAGCAGCGGCGATCCCGACATGCTGCGCTTCCTGGCGCGGCAGCTCGAACGGCTGTAGCCGCGGCTCGCGACGCGCCGCCGGGTCTTGAAAATGGCCCGGGCGTCCCTATTTTTGCCGGCACGGCCCCGGCGGCCACCCAACCCATCCCGATTCGCCTGTTTTCAAGAGGAGAACCATGACCGCACCGCACGAGACGATGAGCTTCCAGGCGGAAGTGAAGCAGCTGCTGCACCTGATGATCCACTCGCTGTACAGCAACAAGGAAATTTTCCTGCGCGAGCTGGTCTCGAATGCTTCGGACGCCACTGACAAGCTGCGCTTCGAGGCGATCGCGAATCCGTCCCTGCTCGAGAACGACGCCGACCTGGCCATCCGCATCGAGGCCGATGCCCAGGCGCGCACGCTGAAGATCACCGACAACGGCATCGGCATGAGCCGCGACGAGGCCATCCGCAACCTCGGCACCATCGCCCGCTCGGGCACCAAGGAGTTCTTCCAGCAACTGTCCGGCGACCAGCAGAAGGACGCCGCCCTGATCGGCCAGTTCGGCGTGGGCTTTTACTCGGCCTTCATCGTCGCCGACAAGGTCACGGTGGAAACCCGCCGCGCCGGCCTGGGCGCCGAGGAGGCGGTGCGCTGGGAAAGCACCGGCGACGGCGAGTTCACCGTCGACGCGATCGCGCGCGCCGAGCGCGGCACCACCATCACGCTGCACCTGCGCGAGGGCGAGGACGATTTCCTGTCGGCGTGGCGCCTGAAGAGCATCATCCAGAAGTACTCGGACCATATCTCGCTGCCGATCCGGATGCCCAAGGAAGTGTGGGATGCCGAGGCCAGCAGCTACAAGCGCACCGACGAGTGGGAGAGCGTGAACCAGGCCAGCGCGCTGTGGACCCGCGCCAAGTCCGACATCACCGACGAGCAGTACACCGCGTTCTACCAGCACATCGCGCATGACAACGAGGCGCCGCTGGCGTGGACCCACAACCGCGTCGAAGGCCGCAGCGAATACACCCAGCTGCTGTACATCCCGGCGCGCGCGCCGTTCGACCTGTGGGACCGCAACCACAAGGCCGGCCTCAAGCTGTACGTGAAGCGCGTCTTCATCATGGACGATGCCGAGCAGCTGCTGCCGGGCTACCTGCGCTGGGTCAAGGGCGTGGTCGATTCCGCCGACCTGCCGCTGAACGTGTCGCGCGAACTGCTGCAGGAAAGCCGTGACGTCAAGGCGATCCGCGAGGGCTGCACCAAGCGCGTGCTGTCGATGCTGGAAGCGCTGGCCGACAGCGAGGACGAAGCCGAGCGCGCCAAGTACGCTACCTTCTGGCAGCAATTCGGCCAGGCGCTCAAGGAAGGCGTCGGCGAGGACCAGGCCAACCAGGAACGCGTGGCAAAGCTGCTGCGCTTCGCCTCGACGCAAAACGACACCGCCGAGCAGAACGTGGCGCTGGCCGCCTATGTCGGCCGCATGAAGGAAGGGCAGGACAAGATCTACTACGTCACGGCCGATACCTGGTCTGCCGCCAAGAACAGCCCGCACCTGGAAGTGTTCCGCAAGAAGGGCATCGAAGTGCTGCTGCTGACCGACCGCGTCGACGAGTGGATGCTGTCGTTCCTGCGCGAGTTCGACGGCAAGGAGCTGGTGTCGGTGGCGCGCGGCGACCTCGACCTGGGCAAGCTGGCCGACGAAGCCGAGAAGGCCGAGCAGGAGAAGGCCGAGGCCGACTGGAAGGACGTGATCGAGCGCGCCAAGGCCGTGCTGGCCGGCAAGGCCAAGGACGTGCGCGTGACGCTGCGCCTGACCGAGTCGGCATCGTGCCTGGTCTCGGACGAGGGCGACATGAGCGGCTACCTGCAGCGCCTGCTCAAGCAGGCCGGCCAGAAGGCGCCGGACGCCCAGCCGATCCTGGAACTGAACCCCGAGCATGCGCTGGTGAAGAAGCTGCGCGACCTTCCGGAAGGTGAGGCCTTCAGCGACCGCCTGCAGGTGCTGTTCGACCAGGCGCTGCTGGCCGAGGGCGGGATGCTGGAGGACCCGGCGGCCTACGTCCAGCGCGTCAACAAGCTGCTGGCCTGAAGATCGCGATTCGGGCTTGCACGGCGCTGGTTTGCTCTCCTCTCCCATAAATGGGAGGGGGGACAACAATCGCGGTTTTTGCTCGGCCTGCGTACTCGTCATGCCCGACACCTCCCCGCCTCAACCCGACTTCCACCAGGGCCTGCCGCCGGTCATCGACGCCCACACCCGCGTGCTGGTGCTCGGCAGCTTCCCCGGTGCCGCGTCGCTGGCCGCGCGCCAGTATTACGCGCATCCCCGCAACCAGTTCTGGCCGCTGCTGGGCGCGCTGACCGGCGAGCCGCTGGCGGAGCTGCCCTACGGGGAACGGCTGGTGCGGCTGCTGGCGCATCGGATCGGCGTGTGGGACGTGCTGGGCGCGTGCCAGCGCGAAGGCAGCCTGGACAGCAATATCCGCTATCCCCAGGCCAATGATTTCACGCGCCTGCGCGCGTTGGCGCCGGCGCTGCGGCGCATCGGCTTCAATGGTGGCACCTCCGGCCGCTTTGCGCCGCAGTTTGCCGCGCAGGGCTACGAGACCGTGGTGCTGCCGTCGTCCAGCCCGGCGCATGCGGCGCGCAGCTTCGAGCAGAAGCTGGCGTTGTGGCGCGGTCTGCTGGACTGAAGCGCCTGCCGCCGGCATTGCGCGTATCGGATCGGCCCTGACCGGAAGTGACGCCTTCCGGATTGCCGTGGGCCATCGCGCACCTATACTGGAATCGGGCCGGTCCCTATTCCCAACCGGGAGTATCGGCCGCTCCTTGTGCGCCTTGCGGGCTCGCACTTTCGGACGCTTGGCGCGAATGCACCGGAAGTGTTGCCTGGGCCGGTGAACCTGCCGGCAAGGAGGCAATCATGTTCAAGCATCTCCTGCTGGCGGTCGATGGCTCCGACCTGTCTGAATCGGCGTTCCGCAAGGCGCTCGCGCTGGCGCGCGACATGGGCGCGCGTACCACCGCGGTGCGCGTCTGTCCCAACTACCATGTGCTGACTTACCAGGTCGAGATGCTCGAGGACACGCGCGAAAGCTACGTCAAGGAAGCGGCGGAGGGCGCCTCGCAGTACCTGCGCGAGCGGGCCGAGGAAGCCAGCGCGGCGGGCGTGCCGTGCGACACCACCTACGCCGTCAACGACCATCCCTATGAGGCCATCATCAAGACTGCCGAGGACAAGGGCTGCGACCTGATCGTGATGGCGTCGCACGGGCGGCGCGGCATCCAGGGCATGCTGATCGGCAGCGAGACGCTGAAGGTGCTGACGCACAGCAAGATTCCGGTGCTGGTCTATCGCTAGCACGGCGACGCGCGGCAACGAGCAGGGCCCCGGCGGCACCGGTTGCGACACCGGCGCTGCCGGGGCCGCTTTTTTGCCGTCCTCAGGCGCTTCTGGCATCCTGAGGGACGGTTCGCGGCCCTGCTCGCTGCCTTGCCCGAGGCCTGCTCGGGTCCGCCGCCACGTCTTTCTGTCACAATGCCGGCGGCTGGCGCGCCCGCCATGGCCTCAAAGGTGATCTTCCTATGCGTATCTTCGGCATCAGCATCCATATCATCGTCGCACTGTTCTTTGCCGTGCACGCGGTGCGCACGCACCAGAACATGTACTGGCTGCTGATCCTGTTCCTGTTCCCCGGCCTGGGCAGCGTGGTCTATTTCTTTGCGATCTACCTGCCCGAGCTGCGCCAGTCGCGTGGGGCGCGCGCGGCAACGCGCGCCATCACGCAGCTGGTCGATCCCAACCGCGCCGTGCGCGAGGCACACTCGGATTTCGACCGGGCCCCGACGGTGGCGCACCGCATGCGCCTGGGCGCGGCGCTGCTGGCCGCCGGCGCGCCGGCCAAGGCGCTGCAGCACTACCAGGCGGCCGCCAACGGCCCGTTCGCGACCGATCCCGCGCTGTTGCAGGGCCTGGCGCAGGCGCAGTTCGCCACCGGCGATGCGCCCGGCGCGCTGGCGACGCTGGAGAAGCTGTTCGCGGCGCAGCCGCACGCGCGCCAGCAACCGGAGCCGGCCCTGCTGTACGCGCAGGCGCTGGCCGCCACCGGCGCGGCCGGCACGCGCGCCGCCTTCGAGCAGGCGCTCACCAGCGCCAGCGACGCCGCGCCGCGCTGCCTGTTCGCCGACTGGCTGTCCGCCCAGCCCGACCCGGCCGACCGCGAGCGCGCGCAGCAGCTCTATGCCGATATCATCCACGATGCCCGCCACTGGCCGCGCCACGCGCGCGACCACAACCGCGCCTGGCTGCAGCGGGCGCAGGCGGCGCTGGGCAAGTAAATCCGCGTTCGTTCGCGCCGCCGGCCGGTGCGGGCGGCGAACGCCTTTCTCGACGACATGACCCTACTGAAACGCAAATCGATTGAAGCCGTGGCCTCGCGCCGTCCGGCACGCGGCACCCGTACCCGTGGCGAGGCGTCGGCCCGCGAAGAAAAACGCATGACGCCGCGCTTCGCGCCGGTGACGTTCTCGGAAATGGAAGGGGTGCGCTACCTGCACTTCGGCACCGAGTGGGTGCAGGGTGCGATGCGCCTGCGCAAGCCGGACGCGATCGAGCTGGAATACGCGCAGCAGATGATGGCCTGGCTGCTGTTCCTGTCGCCGTCGGTCGATGAATTCCACGTGGTGCAGCTGGGCCTGGGCGCCGCGGTGCTGACCAAGTTCTGCCATCGCCAGTTCAGCCGCGCGCGCGTGACCGCGGTGGAGCTCAATCCCGCCGTGATCGTCGCCGGGCGCAGCATGTTCGGCCTGCGCGAGGACGACGCGCGCCTGACCGTGCGCGAGCAGGACGCCTGGGACTACGTCATGGACGGCGCCCACGCCGGCGCCATCGACGTGCTGCAGGTCGACCTGTACGACGCCACCGCGCGCGGCCCGGTACTCGACACCACCGCGTTCTACCGCGCCTGCCGCCGCACGCTGAAGGCCCCGGGGGTGATGACGATCAACCTGTTCGGCGACCACGACAGCTTTCCGAAGAACATCGAACGCATCTGCGATGCCTTCGACAACCGCGTGCTGGTGTTTCCGGAGGTGCATGACGGCAACATCATCGCGCTGGCCTTCAGCGGGCCGGAAATCGATGTGGCGTGGGAGGTGCTGGAAGCGCGCGCCGACGTGGTCGAGAACACCACGGGGCTGCCGGCGCGGGACTGGGTCAAGAAGCTGCGCGCAGCGAATGCGCGGCAGGAAGAGCGCCTGAAGATTTAAGCGACAACGCAAAAAGGGGAGAGTGGTGTTGGATGCGCCCAAGGCGCCCGAGCTGGCCCAGGCAAGGTGTTCTCCCTCTCCCCTCATGGGGAAAGGGCCGGGGTGAGGGGTGGTTTAGCAAGGCACCACATCGAGCGAAGCCCTCGGTTTTTTCCAGCACGACGCCCGTTGAAACGCCGGCCCTCACCCCCGCCCCTCTCCCGCAAGCGGGAGAGGGGCGCGAACCGCCAGCAAGACGGTACGCCTTCACTCCTTGTGAAAGAACTGCGCCAGCGACCACTCGTCCGTCCGCGCCTCGTACTTCAGTCCCTTCCTCATCGCCCACATCGCCAGCTGGCTGTGCGACGGAATGATGGCGTGGTCGGCCAGCGCGAATTTTGCCGCGGCGCGGGCATTTTCCTCGCGTGCCTTGTCGCTGCTGACCGTGGTCAGCGACTTCTCGATCAGCTGGTCCAGCTGCGGGTTGCTGTACTTGCCCCAGTTCCAGGTGCCGTAGCCCGTCTTCGGGTTGGGCGTGCCGGTGATCGAGCGCAGCGCCACGTCGGCGGCGGCCGAGCCCCAGCCGAGCATCTGGAAGGCAAAGTCGCCCTGGCGCGCGCGCGTGAAGTAGGCTGCCACCGGCATGGTTTCCACCTTGGTCTGGATGCCGATGCGGGTCAGCATGCTGGCGGTGGCCTGCGCCACCGCGGCGTCGTTCAGGTAGCGGTTGTTGGTGGCGTGCAGCGTCAGGCCGAAACCATCGGGGTAGCCGGCCTCGGCCAGCAGCTTCTTCGCGCCTTCCGGGTCATAGGCCTCGGGCTTGGTGCCGGGATGCCCGAAGATCTGCGGCGACACGATCGACGAGGCCGGCACCGCCAGCCCCTCCATGATGCGGCCGACGATGGCGTCGCGGTTCAGCGCCTTGCTGACCGCGGCGCGCACGCGCGCATCCTTGAACGGGTTCTTGCCCAGCGGCTTGCCGGCCTTGTCGGTGACGAAGGGCGGGTTGTCGCGCGACTGGTCCATCTGCCAGAACACGGTGCGCCACGACACCTGCTGCTCGATCCTGAACTTCGGGTTCTGCTTGAGCTTGGCGACGTCGGCCGACGGCACGCTCTCGATCACGTCGACATCGCCCGCCAGCAGCGCGGCGCTGCGCGCGCCGTTGTCGGTGATGATGCGGAATACCGCGCGGTCCCACTCGGGCTTGGGGCCCCAGTAGTCGGGATTGCGCGCCATCACGATTTCCTGGCCGCGCGCAAAGCGGACGAACCGGAACGGGCCGGTGCCGATCATGGCCTTGCCCGAGTCGAAATCGTTCTGCGTCAGCGTGGCCGCGACCTTTTTCGGCATGATCGGCACGCTGTTCAGGTCGTTGGCCAGGTTGGCGTAGTTGGGCACGCTCATGGTCAGGCGCACGGTGAGCGGGTCGGGCGTGTCGATGCGGGCGATCGGCTTGGTGTAGCTGGTGAACGAGCCCGGGCTGTTGACCAGTTTCTCCGGCCGCTCCAGCGAGGCCTTGACGTCTTCGCTGGTAAAGGGCGAGCCGTCGTGCCACTTCACGTTGGGGCGCAGCTTGATTTCCCAGGTGATGGCGTTGACCGGCTTCCACGACAGCGCCAGCCCGGGGATATAGCGGGCGTTCTTGTCCATGAACACCAGCGACTCGAACACGTGCAGGGCAATGGCGTTGTTGGGACCGGCATTGTTCCAGTGCGGATCCATCGACGTGACGTCGGCCGCAAGGCCGATGCGCAGGTCTTCGGCCTGCGCGGCGCCGGCCGGCAGCAGGGCGAGGGCGGTGCCGCCGAACACCAGCGCCGCGGCGGCACGGAGTACCGCGCGGCGCGGCGGACGTTGCGGCGGCAAGGCATGGAGGGTTGTCATCGGGCAGGCTCCTCGTACGGGTCCACGCGAACGCGGACAGGTTCTCAGGCGGGGTTGTCCCGCATTGTGCCGCTAAAGTGGCATGGGTGCAGCCTCGCCGGCAAGGCTGCCCGGTAAAATGGCGTCCATGTTCGCCAATTCCCGCACCATCGTCTCGGCGCAGTCCGAAGTCCATGAACACCTGGCCGCGCGCGTCGCGCGCCATCTCGCCGAGCCGTTCCGCAAGCCCATCGGCGAGCCCAGCCGGCGCGAGCTGGCCGCGGCGCTGCAGCGCTGGCAGCAGGCCGGCGGCCCGGCGCTGATCCTCGATGCCGGCTGCGGCGTGGGGGAAAGCACGCTGCGCCTGGCCACGCAGTTCCCCGACCATTTCGTCATCGGCGTCGACCAGTCCGAAAAGCGCCTCGCCGCCGGCAAGGACTGGTGGGGCGATGCGCCGATGCCGGTCAATTTTTGCTGGGCCCGCGCCGACCTGGTCGATGTCTGGCGCCTGCTGCAGGCGGATGCGGTGCCGGTGGCGCGCCATTACGTGCTGTACCCGAACCCATGGCCGAAGATCGGCCACCTGGGGCGGCGCTGGCAGGGGCACGCGGTGTTCCCGGCGCTGGCGGCGTGCGGCGATTACCTGGAGTGCCGCAGCAACTGGCGCATCTATATCGACGAGTTCGCGCAGGCGCTGGAACTGGCGGGACGCCCGGCCCGGGTCGAGGCCTGGGCGCCGGCGCAGCCGATGACGCCGTTCGAGCGCAAGTACGCGGCCTCCGGCCATGGCTTGTGGCGCTGCGTCAGCGAGCGCCGGCCCGCCTGAGCAACCACAATGAAAACGGCCCGCATCGCGGGCCGTTTCGCTGTCCGGGGACCGGGCGTGTCAGTGGAACAGCGGCTGCTGCGTAGGCGCGTCCTCGGGCAGTTCGGCGTGCACGATCTCGCCGTTGCGGTCGGCGTACAGCGGCGTGCCGCAGTCTTCGCAGTATTCCGGATCGAACAGCGCGGCGTGGCGGAAAATGTCCTCGACGCCGGCATTGCGCAGCTCTTCGCAGATCTGCTCGAGCGGGTTGCCTTTTTCGTCGGCATCGACCTCGCCGGCTTCGCGGCCGTAGACCGGCCAGACGATGCCGTAGATGACGTCCTTCTCGCCGCGCATGGTGAAGCCGACGCGGTATTCCTCGACCACTTCCTCGCCGAAGGCGGCCACCACCGCGGCCAGCTGCCCCGCGGAGATGTCCAGCGTGCCGCACAGGTAGTTGACGGCGGCGCGCACGGTGAGCGGGCGGATGCTCTTGTCGGATTCGCGGCAGGACAGGAAGAACGCGTCCGGCAGCAGCAGCTCGAACTCGCAGCCCGGCAGCAGCAGCGCCACCGACGGCTGCACCTGGCTGCGCCATTGTTCGAGGCAGGTCGAGCGCTCGGCGTGGTGGTCCTTGGCGTCTTCCTGCCAGCGGAACAGCGCCTGTTCGCGCGGCGCCACCACCACCGCCAGCAGGTAGCGCGGGTCGGCCAGGATCGGCGCGGTCTCGGGCAGGTCGCGCAGGTCGACCTTGGGCACCGCGCCGGCCAGCGCCGCCGCGGCCAGCTTGTGCGTCAGCGCGAAGGTGTCGCTGTGGGTGCGCGGCAGCTGGTCGATGCTGTACAGGTAGGGCGACAGCGCGACCTTGGTGCCGTTGGCGAGCACATGTGCCTGCAGGTGCACGGCCAGCGTCTGCGCCAGTTCCGGCTTGAGCGCGCCGGACGGGATCGCGTAGCGGGTGTGTGCGAGGATGGGCGCGGCGATCAGCAGCGCGTCATACTGCTGGCCGTCGACCTCGATCGAGGCGGATTCGGCCAGCGTCTCGGCCTGCTCGGCAAGCACATCGGAGGCGTCGGCATTGTGCTTGAACAGGTGCTCCAGCGCCGCGTCGAGTGCGGTCTGGCTACCGTTCTTCAGCAGGCGGCCAAGGCGCTGCGAAAGCCGCCGCTCCCAGTATCCGTCCTCCATGCGGCTGCCCGATGCGTCGAGGGCGAGCGCATCGGCCACCAGACGCTCGGCGTCGGGAGAGAGTCGCGGGGAAGCCTTGGGGCGAAAACCTGCCATAGAAAGAAACCGTCCGTTTTTTGCGTAAAACGGTATTCTACTCGCTGCGTTGACAGGGAGACCGCTATATGCGGGCGGCCGGTGTGGACGCTACGGCTCGCAGCGACTTATTTTTCGGCGGCAGCGGAAGCCGGGGCAGCGGCGGGCGCGTGGCTCTCGACGCTGTGCGACTCGCCGGAAATGGAAACGTCGCTGCCGCCCTTGGTCAGCAGGTAGAGGGCCGCGCCGGCGACCACGATGAATGCGATGAGGATCTTAGCCATGGTGTCTCCTGGTTCTGGGTGATGCCGGTGTCCGGCTTGCGGTCGTTCGACCGCGTTCTTGTGCGACACAGTTTGGCAGCCATGGCTTGCGTCAAACTTACACGCGCCGGGCGGCGCCGCAGGTGATTCCCGGGTCGCAAGCGCCAAATAAAAAACGCCGCCTTGCCACGCTCCTGGAAAGGGCGGGACGGGCGGCGTCGATGGCGCGAAAGGGCGCTCAGGCGGCCAGCAGCTGGCGCAGCACGAACGGCAGGATGCCGCCGTGGTTGTAATAGTCGACCTCGATCGGCGTATCGATGCGCAGCAGCACCGGCACGCGCTGCACGTCGCCGTTGGCGCGCCTGATCACCAGCACCACGTCCTGCTGCGGCTTCAGTTCGCCCTCGATGCCTTCGATGTCGAAGGTCTCGTTGCCGGTGATGCCGAGCGTCTGCGCGCTGTCGGCGCCCTTGAACTGCAGCGGCAGTACGCCCATGCCGACCAGGTTGGAGCGGTGGATGCGCTCGAAGCTGCGCGCGATCACGGCCTTCACGCCCAGCAGCTGCGTGCCCTTGGCGGCCCAGTCGCGCGACGAGCCGGTGCCGTATTCTTCGCCGCCGAACACTACCGTGGGCGTGCCCTCGGCGACATACTTCATCGCGGCGTCATAGATCGACATCTGCTCGCCGGTGGGCTGGTGGATGGTGATGCCGCCTTCCACGCGCGCGCCGTCCGCCGTCGGCGGGATCATCAGGTTCTTGATGCGCACGTTGGCGAAGGTGCCGCGCATCATCACCTCATGGTTGCCGCGGCGCGAGCCGTAGCTGTTGAAGTCGGCCTTGAGCACGCCGTGCGACAGCAGGTACTTGCCCGCCGGCGAGGTGTCCTTGATCGAACCGGCCGGCGAGATGTGGTCGGTCGTCACCGAATCGCCGAAGATGCCCAGCGCGCGCGCGCCGCGCACGCTGGCCGAGGCCGCCGACGGCTCCATG
This sequence comes from Cupriavidus neocaledonicus, assembly GCF_000372525.1. GTDB lineage: Bacteria > Pseudomonadota > Gammaproteobacteria > Burkholderiales > Burkholderiaceae > Cupriavidus > Cupriavidus neocaledonicus. The sequence continues at coordinate 4,025 of NZ_AQUR01000088.1, read as the reverse complement.
CTGAAGTCCTGGAAGAAGGGCGGCTCGGCGATATAGGTCGAGCGGGGCCAGTCGTAGACCTGACCCTTGGTGCCCTGGATCGCGCCCCACAGCTTGCTCGGCTTCTTGACCTGCTCGTAGTTGCCCTTGAAGGTCTTGGCGTCCATCGCGTACTTCATCAGGGCGTGGATCTCGTCCGAGCTTGGCCAGATGTCGCCCAGCCAGATGTCGCGGCCGTCCTTGCCCTTGCCGACCGGCTCGGTCATCAGGTCGCGCGTGACGTTGCCGGCGATGGCGTAGGCCACCACCAGCGGCGGCGAGGCCAGGAAGTTGGCGCGGATGTTGGGGTGGATGCGGGCCTCGAAATTGCGGTTGCCCGACAGCACCGCGGCGGCGACCAGGTCGTTGCTGGTGATGGCCTCGTTCAGCTCGGGCGACAGGTCGCCCGCATTGCCGATGCAGGTGGTGCAGCCGTAGGCGGTCACGCCGAAGCCGAGCTTTTCGAGGTAGGGCAGCAGGCCCGCGGCCTTCAGGTATTCGGTGACCACGCGGCTGCCAGGCGCCAGCGAGGTCTTGATGTGCGGCGCCACGCTCAGGCCGGCTTCGACCGCCTTCTTGGCCAGCAGGCCGGCGCCCAGCAGCACGCTGGGGTTGGAGGTGTTGGTGCAGGAGGTGATGGCGGCGATCAGCACGTCGCCGTTGCGCACTTCGATGCCGTCGGCGGTGCTGTAGCTGCGGTTCAGCTCGGCGGCATCCTTGTTGAAGCCGTTCTCGGCCACCGGCTTGCTGAACAGCGAGGCAAAGGTGCTCTTGACGTTGCCGATCTCGATGCGGTCCTGCGGACGCTTCGGCCCCGCCAGCGACGGCGCCACCGTGCCCAGGTCCAGCGTCACCACCTTGCTGTAGTCGATCTCGCCGGCGCGGGGAATGCCGAACATGTTCTGTGCGCGGAAATAGCCCTCGAACGCGGCGATTTCCTCGTCGGTGCGGCCGGTGCCGCGGAAGTATTCGATGGTCTTCTCGTCCACCGGGAAGAAGCCCATGGTGGCGCCGTATTCAGGCGCCATGTTGCCGATGGTGGCGCGGTCCGGCAGGGCCAGGCTGGCGGTGCCTTCGCCGAAGAATTCGACGAACTTGCCCACCACCTTTTCCTTGCGCAGCATCTCGGTGATGGTCAGCACCAGGTCGGTGGCGGTGACGCCTTCGCGCAGGCGGCCCTTCAGTTCCACGCCGACCACGTCCGGCGTCAGGAAGTACACCGGCTGGCCCAGCATGCCGGCCTCGGCCTCGATGCCGCCGACGCCCCACCCGACCACGCCGATGCCGTTGATCATGGTGGTGTGCGAGTCGGTGCCGACCAGCGTGTCAGGGTAGTAGACCCCATCCTTGCTGTGCACGCCGCGGGCCAGGTATTCCAGGTTGACCTGGTGCACGATGCCGAAGCCGGGCTGCACCACGCCGAAGGTGTCGAAGGCCTGCATGCCCCACTTCATGAACTGGTAGCGCTCGTTGTTGCGCTGGAATTCCAGCTGCATGTTCAGGTCCAGCGCCTTCTTTTCGCGGAAGTGGTCGATCTGCACCGAGTGGTCGACCACCAGGTCGACCGGCACCAGCGGCTCGATCTGCTTGGGGTTCTTGCCCATCTTCTCGGCCACGTTGCGCATCGCCGCCAGGTCGGCCAGCAGCGGCACCCCGGTGAAGTCCTGCAAGACCACGCGCGCCACCACGAACGGGATCTCGTCGACGCGCTCCGCGTTGGGCTTCCAGCTGGCCAGCTGGCGGACGTGTTCCTCGGTGACCTTCTTGCCGTCGCAGTTGCGCAGCACCGATTCGAGCACCACGCGGATCGACACCGGCAGGCGGCCGATGTCCAGGTCCAGTGCCTTGCCCAGCTGGGGCAGGGAGTAATACTGGCCCTTGCCGGAAGGGCCGATGCTGAATTCTTTTAGCGTGTTCTTGAGGTTGTGGGGCATTGCCGTACTCCGATCGAAGGATGATGCGATGGCATTGGCTCGGACCTGAATCGAGACCCCGGTGCGCCGCCACGGCGTTTGACCGCGGTCCGAGGCAGGCAGCGCACTGCAACTGCATACTCTAACCGGGGCGCGGCTTCGCCGCCACCCGGCACGGCAAGGCAAAAAGGGCGCTGGCGGCCGCCATGCAGCGGCCGCCAGCGCCCCGGTACGGATTTACTGCTTGGGCGCGGCGGATTGCTGGGTGCTTCCAGGCTGAATCGTCTGGCCGTCCGGCGGGGTCACCAGCAGCGGGGTCGTGGCCGGCGCGCGCAGGCCGCCGGCCTGGGTGGGGGCCGCGGCGCCGGCCTGCATGGCGGCGCTCTGGCAATCGTCGGCGAGGCGCTGGCCCAGGTTCTTGTTGAACAGCATGGCCTTGCTCGGGATCACCACCAGGTCCAGGCCGGTGCGGGCGTCGTAGTAGCGGTCGGCGCCGGTCACGGTGGCCTGGCGCGGCAGCTTGTAGTCGCGGCCTTGCCAGTGCACGGTCAGGACTTCGTCGCGCAGCATGTCGCCGGCGATATACAGGCTGTTGCCCAGCTCGCACTGCCACTTCTCGCCGCTCGGGGTCACCGCCGCGGCAGTGCCGGCCGCGGCGGCGGCGCCGGCGGCGGCCTTCTTGCTCGACGACTTCTTCTTGGTCGTGGTCTTCTTGGCCGGCTCCTGCGCCATCACGGCGGTGGCGGTGGTCAGGCTGAAGGCGCCGATGCAGGCGGCAAGGACAAGATGTTTCATTTTGTGAGTGCCTTTCGGATACTGAAATCGATTTATGGTCATGTGCCCCCGGCACGCGGGCGGCGCTGGGATCATTGCCGCCGCTATTCTCTACGATTTGGCCGGGGCGGCGTAGTGCTCTGGGCTTTGGTTACATAATCGGCGCCGCTGTTGGGCCGGCTTCACTTGGGCTGGCTTCACTTGCGCTTGCCGATCGGCACGAACTTCCGGTTCTCCGGCCCGGTGTAGTTGGCGCTGGGGCGGATGATCTTGTTGTCGATGCGCTGCTCGATGATGTGCGCGGCCCAGCCGGAGGTGCGCGAAATCACGAACAGCGGTGTGAACATCGCGGTGGGCACGCCCATCATGTGGTAGCTGACCGCACTGAACCAGTCCAGGTTGGGGAACATCTTCTTGATGTCCCACATCACGGTTTCCAGCCGCTCGGCAATGTCGAACATCTTCATCGAGCCGGCGTCCTTCGACAGCTTCTTCGCCACTTCCTTGATCACCTGGTTGCGCGGGTCGCCGGTGGTGTACACCGGGTGGCCGAAGCCGATCACGACTTCCTTGTTCTCGACGCGGCGGGTGATGTCGGCCTGGGCCTCGTCCGGGTTGTCGTAGCGCTTCTGGATCTCGAACGCGACCTCGTTGGCGCCGCCGTGCTTGGGGCCGCGCAGCGCGCCGATCGCGCCGGCGATCGACGAGTACATGTCGGAACCGGTGCCGGCGATCACGCGCGCGGTGAAGGTCGAGGCGTTGAACTCGTGCTCGGCGTACAGGTTGAGCGAGGTGTTCATGGCGCGCTCCCACAGCGCCGACGGCTTCTCGCCGTGCAGCAGGTGCAGGAAGTGGCCGCCGATCGAGTCGTCGTCGGTTTCCACCTCGATGCGGCGGCCGTTGTGGCTGTAGTGGTACCAGTACAGCAGCATCGAGCCCAGGCTGGCCATCAGGCGGTCGGCGATATCGCGCGCGCCCGGGGTGTTGTGGTCTTCCTTCTCCGGCAGCACCGTGCCCAGCACCGACACGCCGGTGCGCATCACGTCCATCGGGTGCGCGCTGGCGGGCACCCATTCGAGCGCCGCCTTGACGTTGGCGGGCAGGCCGCGCAGGCTCTTGAGCTTGGCCTTGTAGGCGGCCAGCTCGGATTTGGTCGGCAGCTTGCCGTGCACCAGCAGGTGGGCGATTTCCTCGAATTCGCAGGTCTCGGCGATNTCGAGGATGTCGTAGCCGCGGTAGTGCAGGTCGTTGCCGGTGCGGCCGACGGTGCACAGCGCGGTGTTGCCGGCGGTCACGCCCGACAGCGCGACGGATTTCTTG